>NZ_AP026978.1:4334846-4954110 GCF_027924405.1 Nocardia sputorum
CTGCACGTAGCCGAACGTCGCCTGCGTCTCGATGGCGATCGCGGTGTGGCGGTTGCGCCAGCGGTCCAGCCAGTCGGCCTGCGGCAGGCCGTCCGGCTTGCGCAGGAAGGCGATGTTCGACAGGCCCGGCGCGCGCTCGAGCGCGGCGGTGACCGGCGGCGGGATCGGCGTCACCTCCTCGACGTGCCAGCCGGCCACCCGCTCGGCGACAGCGCTCAACGCTCGCTCGGCCGCCTCCGGCCGCGGGTCACCCGCCCACCAGACGCTGACGACGGCCCGCACCGGCGCGTCGAACGTCGTGATGCGCAGCATCGCCGTCTCGACCGCCGCGTCCGCGATGTTCGCCTGCGCGGCGGCCACTTCCGGCAGGCGCGCCGCCAGATCGTCCGCGCGCAGGTCTCCGACACCCCACAGCGCAAAGATGGTCTTCATCCGCAGGCCACTTTCTAGAACACGTTTCACTATCGGTGCGAGCCTAGCCCACCGGCGCGGTTGGCCGCCGCGGCTCGGGGTATCCGACCGTCAAGCTGCGAAGGTGGTGATCCGTGCGGACCATATCGACCGACATCCCGGCCAGACTCGATCGTCTGCCCTGGTCGCGATGGCACTGGATGATCGTGATCGGGCTCGGATCCGTGTGGATCCTCGACGGGCTCGAAGTCACCGTCGTCGGCAGCGTGGCCGCCCGGCTGTCACAACCGGACAGTGGCCTGACCATCACAGCCGCACAGGTCTCCGGCATCGCCGCCGCCATGTACGTCGCGGGCGCAGGCTCCGGCGCGCTGTTCTTCGGTTGGCTGACCGACAGATTCGGGCGGAAGAAGCTGTTCCTGATCACCCTCGCGGTGTACCTCTTCGCGACCGCGATGACGGCGCTGTCGTTCTCGATGTGGTGGTTCGTCTTGTTCCGGTTCCTCACCGGGTTCGGTATCGGCGGCGAGTACGCGGCCATCAATTCCGCCATCGACGAACTGATTCCGAAACAGTACCGCGGCCGCATCGACATCGTCATCAACGGCACCTACTGGCTCGGGGCCGTCGGCGGTGCGCTGCTGTCCATCGTCGCGCTGAACACGGACCTGTTCCCGCCGAATGTGGGCTGGCGGTTGACCTTCGCGCTCGGCGCGGTCTTCGGTCTGGTCATCCTGCTGGTGCGCAGGCATGTCCCGGAGAGTCCGCGCTGGCAGTTCATCCACGGTCACGAGGACGACGCGGAACGCACCGTCACCGCGATCGAACAGCGCGTCCGCGCGGATACGGGCACGGCGTTGGCCGACGTGTCCGATCAGCGGATCCGCGTCCGGCAGCGCCGGACGATCTCCTTCCGGGAGATCGCCGAGGTGATGGTGCGGCGCTATCCGCGCCGCGGTGTGCTCGGCCTGTCGTTGTTCATCGGGCAGGCGTTCCTCTACAACGCCATCACGTTCAACTACGCGCTCATCCTGTCCAGGTCGTTCGAGATCCCGGACGACCGGGTCGGCTACTACTTCGCGGTGCTGTGCTTCGGCAACTTCCTGGGCCCGCTGCTGCTGGGCAAGCTGTTCGACACGGTCGGGCGCAAGCCGATGATCGCGGGCAGTTATCTCGGGTCGGCGGTGCTCTTGCTGGGCACCGCATGGCTTTTCGCGGGCGGTCACCTGACCGCTACGACGCTCACCGCGTGCTGGACCGCGGTGCTGTTCGTCGCGTCGTGCGGCGCCAGCGCGGCCTATCTGACCGTCAGCGAGATCTTCCCGATGGAGACCCGCGCCATGGCCATCGCCTTCTTCTACGCGATCGGGACGGTCGCGGGCGGCGTCGCGGGACCGTTGGTGTTCGCCGAGCTCACCGCGGACGGTGAGCCGGGGAAGACCGCCCTGGCGTTCGTCATCGGCGCGCTGGCCATGTTCGCGGCCGGGTTGGTCGAAGTGGCTTATGGGGTGCGCGCCGAAGGCCGGTCGCTGGAGGACTTGGCCGAGCCGCTCAGCGCGACGCCGGAGCCGAGCCGGGTGGAGGCCGGTCAGCCGCCGCCGAGTGGATAGGGGCGGCACTGCGCGGTGTCCTCGGCGGAAGCCCGGCCACAGCCGTAGATCATCACGGGTTCGGCGTTGGTCGAGGGATCCCAGATCTGCTCCACGCTGAGCATGCCCACCCACTTGTCGTGCGCCACCCGGCCCGCGTGCGCGCCTTGACTGACCGAGAAGTCCAGCACGCCGCTACTGGATTCGATCACCGGATGCCGAGGGAGATCACGCAGCGCGGCCCACACCGCGGCCGCGCTGATCGGGATCGGCTCGGTCCACACGCCGGAGACGGCCGGAGCCAGCGCTTGCACGGCGCGCACGAACAAGCCCACCGCGTCGTAGGTCAGCGCGACCCGTTCACCCAGCGGATGCAACTGCGCGCGCTCGCCCAGCGGTTTGTCCGCCTCGGCGCAGGCGTTCCAGCTCGGGATGTCCGGATCCACGGTGGTGGCGAGGTTGTAGAACTCGACCCGGCTGCGCCGGCCCTGCCCCTTGTTCCGGCAGGTCACCAAGCTCGCTTTGGCCACGTAGACGAGCGGGCGCGCGCTGTTGGCGGCTCTACGCCGGTCCGCGCTGGCCATGAACCGGTTGACCGAATCGTCCGCGATCAACAGCACCCGCCGATCGCCGCACGCCTTGTTGAGGCTCTGCAGGAAGTCGGGGAACTCCGAATCCCGGCCTGCGAAGAACAGCACCTCGTCGCAGGCGTCGGTGTTGTCCGGCCCGGTGAAAGCCTCGCGCCGGTCCCAGGACCCGTCCCAGATCCGGCGCCCGCCCCGGGCCAGAATGTGCAGGTCGGCGGCCATGTTCTCGGTGTAGAGATCGGTCGGGTCGGGCCGGTGGTAGATCCGCACGCCGCGTCCGGCCAGCCCGGGCAGCGAATCCAGGTACTGCTCGATCATGTCGGCGATCGCGGAGTTCGGCGGAGCGATCTGGAAGTACAGCGGCGACGATTTCACCATCTCGTCGGCCGACAGGCTCGGCGCGACGATCGGAAGGCCGAGGCCGGTCAGCGCGTTGATCATGCCCAGCGTCGCGGTGCGGCTCTGGTCGAGCCCGATCGCCCCGACGATGCTCGGCTCGGCGCGGACGAGCGGCGCCAGCAGATCGACGACCTGCGCCCCCTGCAAATTGGCCGGCCCGGTGTTGGCGAGCAGCAACCTGATCAACGGGATCGTGTCGGGCGTGCGGGCGTCGGACAGCGCGACCGCTTCGAGTCCGCTGTACTGCGCCAGGGCCAAGCCCTCGATGTCCTCGCTCTGCGCCGGGTAGTCGCCCGGGACGCCGGTGAGCTGACCGAAATAGACCAGCGTGAACAGCGGCCGCGCCGGCTGCTCCCGAGCCAGCTGTTCGGCCAGCAGATTCTGTTTGTACACCCGTCGCTGCACGTCCACCAGGCGGTGGCTGCCGGGCTCGTCGCTCGCGAACAGGAAGCCCCGGCCGCCCGCCGCGGGATCGTCCGGATCGTAGGCGCTGAAACCGACGCAGTTGCCGTCCGCGCCGGAAACGACGCGCACCCACCGGTCGGCCGTACCGGTCGCGCACGCGGGTGCGCCCGCACGCCACGGTCGCCACGTCGCGAAGCCGGCCGCGGCCAGTGCCAGCACGACCACCAGCACCATCGCGGTCACCGTCACCGCCCGCCGCGCCCACCACGGCGGCGCGGGCGGATCGATGCGACGGAACGGGTCCGGTTCGTCGTCGTTCGGGCCGGTCGCGGGGACCCCGAACCACAGCTGCCACGCCCGCTGCCGCTGCCGCTGCCGCGCGACGGGCAATTCGTCCAGCCAGATCTCGTACAACCGCCGCACCCGGTACGCCGGTCGCGCGGTGACGCCCAGCGGCGGGGTCCGCGTGCCCGCCACCACCAGCAGCGGATCGTCCTTGCCGGTCTCGTTGCGGACGTCGTTGATCAGATCCAGCAGCCGGGGACCGGCTTCACCGTCGAGAGCGCGCAGGATCGCGACCGGATAGGTGGTGCGCCGCGCGGCGCCGATGCCCAACCAACGCCGTTGGTAGGCGACCCGCAGGTCTTCGACGAACGCGTGCACCAGCAGCTTGGCCAGCTGGTCGCCGTTCTCGCGACGGCGGGCGCCCTCGGTGAGCCGGTGGGCGAAGCCGAGGAACTGGCTGGACTGTTCCGGCGCCAGGTACTGCTGGCGCATGAACCAGCGGAACTCGCGCCCCACCCCGGGTATCCGGCCGCCGGTGCGCGCCCGGAACACCGCCGTCGGGAGCACGATGCGCAGCAATCCCAGCACGAGCCGCTGCACCACACCCACGGTGGCCTCGGCTTCGCCGAGCAACTCCTCACCCCAGCGGCCGAAGTCTCTGCGCAGCAGCGACGCCAGTTCGTCGAGCTCGTTGTCGGAACTCAGCCTGCGGGCCATCAACCACTCGGCCAGCCGGTAGCGCCGGAACAGCAACGGGCTCGATCGTCCGAAGCGGTCGGCGGACAATCCTTTGCAGAGGTTGTAGAGCAGTCGGCGAAGATCGGTGAGCCCCGGCGTGGTGTCGTCGACTACCGAACTGCCCTCGGGCAAAGGGTCGAGAGCATCGACGTCCACGGCCACGTGCAAGGCGCCGCCCAGTGCCGTCCCGAACATGTCCAGACAGGCGTCGACGTTGGTGAGATCGCCGCACAGGACCACCATCGGCAGCGTCAGCTCACCCCGCGACGGCCGTCGTACCAACCAGCGCAGCAGATCCTCGAGCACATCGACTCCCCGAAAGGAGACAGCTCTGGTGCCGGACATGACGCCCCCGTGTCCTCCGCCGAATGTGACCACCCATTGAAGCAGAAGCCAAAGTCTTTGACAGCCACAGAGGTTGGCTGGAGGCAGCGGCAGGAGAGCGCGGCAACCGGGCAGCAGGCACGGCGCACAAGCCCGGGATACGCGGGAGAGCACGGCCGGGAGGGGGCGTACAGTTCAGCGGAACTCGAAACGAGCCTGCGATTTCATACGGCTCGGAGTGTGTTTCACGGGAGCGGCCGGCGAATTCGCGGCGCGTCCAGTTCGGTGTTCGAGCCGCGACCGGCTATTCACCCGCCGCCGTCGCGTTTACCGGTGTCATCGGCTCCATGTGAAAGTACTTTTGCACGTGCATTCGCGAGCGGGACGCCGGGTCCACAATTACGGCGCCACCGTCGCGACCCTGGGCAGGGCCGCGCACGGTATCGGAATCCATCCGTCCGGACGTCACGCAGGACCGGAGGACGCCGCCGGTTCGCTCAGTTGTGGCGCGGGTCGGCGGAGGAGTGGGGCCGGGTGATCCGGCGATGGGCCATGACCTCGGCCCACCAGCCGCTGAGCGGGCTGGGGTCGGGCCATACGATCCGATCTCGTTCGTCGTCGTCCGCGACGGGCGCTTCGGGCTTCTCGATCACGATGACATTCCTCTGCGCTGGTGCACGTAGCCGTACACATACTTGCGGAGAGCCCTCGTGTTCGTGCGCGCCGGTAGTCCGCGACAGAGCGCTTCGAAACGGCTGAACATCGAGCAGCGCGGGTTCCTCGCCCCTTTTATCGGATGACCGCGCTGTCGATCCGATACATCCCACATTTACCACAGCCGCCATGAAACAAACCGATCTTTTCGGTTTACGATCCGGACACCAACTGGTCACTTGGTAACATTTCTGCCCGCTGAACAGTGAAAATAGCCGCTGGACCAGCTTTCTTACACGAAACCGAAAAAGGGCCCGGGTGGCGAAACGCACCCGGCCGCCGCGCCCCGCCGACGGACGGCACGCGGACCGGCGGAATCGCGCTTCCCGACGGCTCTCGGCACCCGGCTCGCCGCAGAGCCACGCCTGCTCATCGTTGGCCGAACCCGGCCGAATGCGCGCCCGGTGGCCCGCGTACCCCTCGGCGAGGGGTGATGCCACCCGGGTGCGGCCCGAGCCGCCGGTCGGCGGACAGGAGCCATCGAAAATCCCACGGTCACAAACCATTCGACTATCGACCGGACAGCCCCGGGCACCACGCGAAGTTTTGCGTCGACTGATTCGGCTCGAGCCACCCGGGTATCCGCCGATTATGGTTCGCCGAACCGAAGCCGTTGGCACACACGACGGAGTCACCCGGGCGCCGAGGCCCACGGACCGGGTGGCGCCCGATGGTTGCCGAAGACGATCGGCGCGGGCGTCCATGGCCGACGAAACCAGGTGATACCGATGGCCGACCTCCGCCGGATAATCCGAAAGCACGGTCCCTTCGCCTCGGTCTGCTTCGACAGTTCGCAGGACACCGAGGACGCGGCGCGGGAAAGCGAACTGCGCTGGCACTCGATCGACACCGAACTGGAACGCAGCGGAGCCCGGCCGCGCCTGCGGCGGCTGCTGGCCCAGGCGATCGCGCTGCACCCACCACCGCGGGGCCGCTGCGGCAGACTGCTCATCGCCGACGAGACCGAAGTGCTCGCCGACGAACGCTTGCCGAGCCCGCCGGCCACCCGGATCGTCCGGGTGTCACCGCTGCCCTATCTGCTGCCGCTCCTGGAAGCGCAGGCGGAGAAGGTGCCGCACGTCGTCGCGCTCGTGGACCGGGTGGGCTCGGAACTCTACTCGCTGGACGGCCACGGCAGCGAAGCGCGGGAAGCCCTGCGCGGTCCCGCCCACCCGGCGCAGCCGATCCGGCACGACGACTGGTCGCATCGCACGCTCCGGCAGCGGGTCGCGGATACCACGCGGCGCAACATCCGCGAGTTCGCCGACGAGCTGGACCGGCTGGCCGAGACCGTGCGCGCGGAGGTCGTCGTGCTCGCCGGGGAAGCGCGAGCCCGTTCGGAATTGCGCGCGGCGTTCGACGCGAAGGGCCGCGACGTCGTCGAGGCCGAAGCCGGTCCGCTGGCACCGGGTTCGGACCCGAAGGCACTCGACGCGGAGATCCGCGAGATCCTGCATCGGGTGGTGGCGCAGCGCCGCCGCCGGGTGCTCGATCGCTTCGCCACCGAGATCCGGCTGCCGGACGGCTTGGCGGTGGCCGGACTGGCCGCGACCACGACCGCGTTGCGCGCCGCCGCCGTGGAGCGGCTGCTGCTCGACCCGGGGGCGCTGGGCGACCGCCTGGTGCTGGCCGGGACCGCGCCGAACCCGCTGCTCGGCCCGGCCGTGCACAGCTCGGCCGGGGAGATGCGCCGCGCCGACGAAGCCCTCCCGGTGGCCGCCCTGGCGATCGGGGCCGAGGTCATGCTGGTCGAGGCCGTCGCCGCCCTGCGCGACGGGGTCGGCGCCGTGCTGCGGGACCGCTAGGACTCCAGGCGCGGCGACCTCACGACTTCGGCACGCGCTCGTGCAGCGTGAGCAGCATGTGGTCGAAGGCGGTCTGCACCGCGGGCGGAGCCTGCGGCAGACAATCGAGTTCGGCGATGAGCTGGGCGGCGAGGTCGCGCAATTTGACGTTGGTCTCCTGCGAACGCCACTGCAGGACGTGGAACGCCTGGTCGGCGTTGATCCGGTAGACCCGCATCAGCACGCCCTTGGCCTGCTCGATCAGCGCGCGCGCCTCGAACAGTCTCGGCAGCGTGCCGTCGAGCAGATCCTGGCGTTCCTCGGCGATGGTGGCCGTCAGGTCGACGTAGTAGCCCGCCGTGCCGACCACGATGCCGTCCTTGTCGGTCATGGTGTCGCCCAGCACGAGGACATGGTGCGGCACACCGGCGGTGTCGATGATGCGGTGGCGGCTGCAGAACGGTTCGGCGTTGCGGACCGACTTCTCGATCGCCTCGGCGACGTGATCCCGGTCCTCCGGATGCTTGTGCGCGAGAAGCAACTCGGTCGTCGGCGTCACCGTGTCGGGCGCGTATCCGTGCATCGCGGCAACCTCGTCCGACCACTCCCACCGCTGATCGGCGAACCAGAACCGGAAGCTTCCCGTGGTCTGCGGCGTCCCGGCGCCCACCACCCGGGCCACCGTTCCCTCGGCCGTGTCCACGATTCGGCCGCCCGATTCGTTCATCGCGTCCGTATGCTCCTGCCTGCAGCGTCGTACCGTGCATCCCTTCGGTCGAGACAGCCGTCCCGACCTGCGGTGACGACATCATCTTAGGCCGATCGAAGCGAGTTTCCGGCACGGCCGGGGATGCTCGGCGACACCGCCATCCCCCGCCGTCGTCAGAACAGACCTCTGGTATGCGAACTGCCTATGACAGAGGAAGCGCACCTCGTCTTCACGCGGCGCGATGGAGCCACGCCCGGATTGGCGAAACGGGTTCGCGCAGCGACACGCAGGCCGCCGGGGCTCCGGACAGCCGGTTCCCCGCACGCCGAACGGAGAGGGACGGCTGCCGCGCCTGCGTGGGTGCGGATAGTCTTGGGTGTGTGCCGGGGCAGGTGGAGTCTGCCCCGGCACACCCGTGCCGAGCGTCAGTCAGCGTGCGCCAGAGAGACCCGCTGCCTCTCGGCATCGATATCGAGAACGCGCACCGTCAGAGTGGCACCGATCTGCGGCTCGGTAGACCACTCGGTTCGGTGCAGCAACCCGTGAATGCCCGGAGCGACCTCCAAGAACGCGCCGAACGGGGCGATGTGGACGACGGCAGCCTCGAGCACGGAGCCCTGCGCGTGCGCGGCGACGAAATCCGGCCAGCCGCGCTGCGGCGATGATTCCGAAGGGGACATGTGTTCACCTCCTTCCGATGTCCCTGTAGTTCATGGGATTTCGCGAAGAAGGCGGGCGGGCCCCTGGCCTGCCGGAAGATCACAGCGCGGCCGGGTAACCGTTCTGTGTGCGGCGTGTCGCCGACCCGGCAGTCATCGCGACGACCATAACCCAGCGCGTCGCCATGGAACAAGGACGAAATTCGGAAAGCAGCGAAAAGTACGGTCGGAAAGCGATTTTCGCGCTCCCGAGACGTCCTCCCGCGGGTGTGAGAGCGCGTCAGCGCGAACGTCCGGACCAGAACGCGCAGTCGTGGCGGGCGGCGAAATCGTCCGTCATGAAACTGCCGGTCGCGCGCATGGTCAGCGCGGGCCCGTCGGTGCCCTGCCCGGCCGATTCCGGCCAGGCCGACCATTGCGGCGAGCCGGGAGCGTTCGGGTCGCCGGTATGAGCGAAGGTGGTCCACCATCGTTGCATCTGCGCGGCGAACGCGGCGGACGCTCCGGTCCAGGGAATCGGCAGTCCCATGAATCTGGTGAACAGATACAACAACTCGGAGGAGTGGAAGGCCCCGGGCAGAATCGGATCGGCCGCACCGAGGGGCGCCTGATCGAATTCGTACTGCCACAGCGGATGGCCGGCCTCGCGCGCCGTCCGGCTGGTGATCAGCGCCGGACAGGCGAATCGGCTGTCGGTGATCACGGCGATCTGGGCAGCCGCCGGTGAGGGGTACCGGGCGAGCGGATATCGAGCCAGCACCTGGTCGGCGTCGGCGCCGAAAGACTCGCGCACGTAACGTTCATAGCTTGCCGCGTCCGGGACATGGCCGACGGCATAGTCGGTTTCGGCGACGCTCAGTGCGCCTTCCGCGCTGGTGCTCCCGACGATCAGCGGCGCCTTCCTCACGTCTCCCGTCAGGGCGGCGTCGAGTGTCCGAGTGATGACGACACCGTCGATACTCGGCACCCAGATGGGAGTCTGCCCGTCGGACTCGACGTTCGGCGCGTCCAGGAGGGTCGCCGGGGGCAGCGCGCGCAGGCAGGCCAGCCGGGTTGCGGCGTCGGCGCATCCGACGCGCTCCGCATAGCGCCGCGAGCGCGCGAAGGCGTCAGCCGGATCGATGGGGGCCAGGGGCGCTTGCGCGCAGGCGCCGCTCTGCACGATCGCTTTGGCGAACAGGGCGTCGGACCCGGGTGCGGCGAAATGCGTGCAGACGCTCACGCCGCCGGCCGACTCACCGAATATCGTGACATTGCCCGGATCGCCGCCGAAGGCGGGCGCGTTGTCGCGCACCCACCGCAGAGCGGCTTGCTGGTCCTGGATACCGGCCGTTCCGGTGGCGCCGCCGGATTCGGCCGTGAGTTCGGGCAGCGACAGGAAGCCGAACGGTCCGAGGCGGTAATTGGGGATGGCCACGATGACGTCGCCGTCGGCGGCCATCCGGGTGGGTCCGTCGTATTCGCTGTTGGAGCCGTTGATATAGCCGCCACCGTGGAGGAACACCATGACGGGCAGCGGGCGCTCCCGGGCGCGGTCCGGCGCGTATACGTCGATGGTCAGGCAATCTTCGCTGGTGGGGCCGAGCGGCGGTAGACCGGGCAGGTATCCGTTCTGCGAACACTGCGGCCCGTGGTCGCGCGCGGGGCGCACGCCGGGCCACGGCGGAACCGGACGCGGCGGGCCGAACCGCGCTGAGCCTCCGGTGGGCGCGGCGAACGGGATGCCCAGGTATTCGACGGTTCCGTCGGCGACGCGACCGGAGATCGAGCCGCCGGTCACCAGCACCTCCAGCGGCGCCGACGCGACCACGGACGCCGGGATACCCGCGAACCACGAACCGGTGACGACCGTCAGGGCGATCACGGTTCGCACGATCCAACGAATCATCGCTGCCCCATACCTCCGATGCGGTCGCTGCGGTCGGCGGCGGGGCTTCCGGCCTCGTCCGCCGCGGTAGCCCGATCGGCTCGGCGTCGCGGCGCGCTGCCGGATCGGCAGTCGACCGGCCGCACGCGACGGAAGCCGAATCGTCGCTGCAACCCTCATCCGGTGGATCACACGCACGGCGCCCGTAGACTCCGGTCCCACTCCGCCGACGATGTCCGAATCCCTGCCCGGGGCAGCGGACATCGCGCCCGGCCCTCATCGTCCGCTCACTCCATGACGTCCCCGCAACCCATCTGAGCTGGAGCGATAGCACCTCGGGTGATGCTACAGCGGTCCGGTGCGCGGCGCGGGACATGACGCAACTGTTCGGATCGCCCCAGTCGGCATCGCCGCGTGTTCCGGTCCGATCGCGAGAGCCGGATCGGGCGTCAGTTCTCGGTGAGCACAGCCAATTCCTCGGTGAGGATCTTGATCGTTTCGCGGATCTGATCCTCGGTATGGCAGGCGGTGACGAAGAACCGCAGGCGCGCGAGGTGCTCCGGTACCGCCGGGTACAGGATCGGGTTGACGTTGACGCCGCGGCGCAGCAGGGCGTTCGACAGTTTCAGCGTCTTCAGCGAGTCACCCACGATGCACGGGATGATCGGCGTGTCGTGGCTGTCGCCCGTGTCGATGCCCGCCTCCCTGGCCAGCCGCAGGAACAGCCGGGAGTTGCGGCGCAAACGTTCCAGCGGTTCGCCCTCGGACCGCAGCTGCCGGATGGCCGCGGCCGAGGCGGCCGCGTTCATCGGCGTCATGCCGACGCTGTAGACGAAGCCCGGCGTCGTGTACTTCAAGAAGCGGATCAGCTCCGCGCTGCCCGCGACGTAGCCGCCGCACCCGGCCAGCGCTTTCGACGTGGTCCCGGACCACAATTCGACATCATCGCGATCGACGCCGAAGTGCTCGCCGATGCCGCCGCCGCCCGCGCCAAGCACGCCGACGCTGTGCGCCTCGTCGATCATCAACAGCGCCTTGTGCTTCTTCTTCACCGCGATGATCGCGGGCAGGTCCGGGATGTCGCCGTCCTGGCTGTAGACGCCCTCGATCAGGATCAGCACCCGCCGGTACTGGTGGCGGATCTCGGTCAGCAGTTCGTCGAGGGCGGCGTGGTCGTTGTGCGGGAACGGACGGCGCGTCGCGCCCGACAGCTTGCAGCCCTGCATGATGCTGTCGTGGGCGAGGCTGTCGTGGATCACCAGGTCCTCCGGCCCGACCAGGTGCCCGATGATCGTGACGTTCGTGGAGTGGCCGCCGACCAGCGCGATGGCGTCCTCGGTGCCGAGCAGGCCCGCGAGTTCCGCCTCGAGTTCGCGGTGCACCGGCTTCTCGCCGGAGAGGATCCGGCTGGCCGAGCACGAGCTGCCGTAGCGCGCCACCGCGTCTTGCACGGCGGCGACGACCGCCGGATGGCCGGACAATCCGAGGTAGTTGTAGCTGGAGAAGTTGATCGCGGGCGCGCCGTCGACCACGGAGGTGTCCCGGGTGACGCCGTCGTTGATCAAGAAGTAGGGGTTGCGCAAGCCGAGCGCTTCCGCGCCGGAGACCCGCTCGGCGAGCGCCTTCACCTCCGCGAAGTCCGCGATCCGGTACTCCGGCTCGACCGCCGTGCGCTGGGGTTCGGGCGCTTCGGCAGGGACGGGTTCGGGTTGCCGCGGCGCGGGCGCGCCCGCCTGTCCGGTGACGTAGGCGAGGACGTCACCGAGCGTCGTCGTGGGCGTGAACCGGGCCGGGTCGATGGTCACCGCGGGCAGCTTGCGAACGAGCGCGGCGATCAGATCGGTCAGCATGAGCGAGTCGAAGCCCAGGTCGTCGCCGAGGGTTTGGGCCTCGCGGAGCCGATCGGCCGGGAACCCGCTCACCCTGGCGAACTCGGCGCGGACGACACCCGCGACGGCTTCCGCGTCGACCGGCCGGTCCGCGGCGGTGGTCCGCGCCGCGGCCGCTTGTGCCGCCGGCGCAGCGCTACCCACCTGCGGGACGCGCCCAGCGGGCGGAGCGCCCACCAGGCTCGCCAGTACGGCGTTCTGTTCACGGAAGAGTGCGATCAACTGGTCCATCGAAGTTTCCTCTGGTGCTGCGGAGGGCGCAGGCGTAGTGCTCGGTTCGAGCCAGAAGCGCTGGCCGGTGGCGAACTCGTAGCCGGGCAGCCGACGCCGGACGCGCTGTTCGGGTTCGTAGAGCCGGTCCCACTCGGGGTCTAGGCCGTCGCGATACAGGGCCGCGACGGTGGCGGCGAGCTCGTCGCCGGTCGCGCCCGGCCCCGGGCTGGGTGTCAGGCAGCGCGCCGCGAGATCCGGGCGGACGCGGCCGACCAGCCCGGTGAGGATGCGACGCGGCCCGATCTCGACGACATGGCTTGGATCGGTGCCGAGCGCGGCCTCGACGGCCGCGCCGAATCGGACGGTGGCACGGACGTGCTCGGTCCAGTACGCGGCGTCCATCGGCTCGTCGGCCTCGAGCAGGCGCCCGCGCACGGTCGAGTAGAGGGGCAGAGCCGGCGTGCGATAGACGCATTCGCGGGCGACGGCCTCGAACCGCTCGAGCATGGGATCCATCAGCGGACTGTGGAAGGCGTGGGACACGGTGAGCGCCTTGGCGCCCACCCCGCGCGCCGCGAGTGCCTCCCGCACCCGGTCGATCGCCTCGGCGGCGCCGGACAACACGATCTCCTTCGGTCCGTTGATCGCGGCGATCGCGACCCCGGAACGATCGGCGAGCAGGTCGGCGAGGTCGTCCGCGTCCGCCCGCACGGCGAGCATCGCACCGCCCGCGGGCAACCGCTGCATCAGCTCGCCGCGCGCGACGACGAGACGGCAGGCGTCGTCCAGGTCGAACACGCCCGCCACCGCCGCGGCCGCGAACTCGCCGATGCTGTGCCCGAGCACCCAGGCGGGACGAACGCCGGCGTCGGCGAGCGATTTCGCCACGGCGTACTCCATCGCGAAGATCGCAGGTTGCGCGAGATCGGTGCGGTCGAGCTCGATGTGCTCGTCGAGCATCAGCTCGCGCACGGAGCGACCGAGCGGGGCCCGCATGGCCTGGTCGACCAGTTCCAGCGCGCGCCGGAACAACGGACTGGCCGCGTTCAGCGCACGCGCCATGCCCGCGAATTGCGATCCTTGCCCGGTGAACATCCAGCCGACGCCGAGCGGGCGCACCACCCCGGTTTCGGTGCCGTCGCGCAACCGCGCGATCGCGGTGTCACGATCGGCGGCGACCACGGCGAGCCGGGCGCGCCCGGACGCCTTGACGTGGTTGCTCGTCCAGCAGAGTTGCGCGAAATGGTCCGGCGAGCAGGCGGCCAAGGCATCGGCGAGGCGATGAGCATTGCGCCGCAACCCTTCGGCGTCGTTCGCCGAGACCGTCAGCACTCCCCCGCCGGACGCCGTCGGCGTTGCGGCGGCGGGGGCGCTGCCCAGCACGACATGGGCGTTCGTGCCGCCGATACCGAAGCTGCTGACTCCGCCGTAGCCGGGACCCGCCAGCGGCATGGGCTCGGCGAGCAGCCGCAGCCCCTGCTGCGCCATGCGCAGGCGCGGGTTCTCCTGATCGGCGAACCGCGACGGCGGTACGACGCCGTGCCACAGGCCGAGGGCGACCTTGATCAGGCCCGCCACGCCCGCGGCGCCCTCGGTGTGGCCGAGATTGCCCTTGATCGAACCGATTCCACACGGCCGTGTCCGGTCCCGCCCGTGCAGCTGTCCCAGCGCCTTGACCTCGATCATGTCACCGAGCACTGTTCCGGTGCCGTGTGCCTCGAGGAAGTCCACCTGCTCGGGCCGCACCCCGGCGCGCTCGCACGCCTCGCCGATCACCTGCTGCTGCGCCCACCGGTTCGGCGCCGTGATGCCGTTGCTGCGCCCGTCGGAATTGACCGCGCTGCCCTTGATCACCGCGTAGATCGGCAGGCCCGCCGCCTGGGCGTCGGCGAGCCGCCGCAGCACGAGCACCGCCACGCCCTCCCCGCGCACGATTCCGTCGGCGCTGCCGCTGAACGGCTTGCACCGCGCGTCCGGCGCGGACAGACCCGCCTGGGTGTAGAAGACCCCGACCGCGGGCGTGAGCACGAGGTTGACCCCACCGGCGACCGCCTGGTCGCACTCGCCGGAAGCCAGTGCGCCGCAGGCGAGATGGACCGCGACCAGCGACGACGAGCAGGCCGTATCGACCGCGACACTCGGCCCCTCGAGATCGAACTGGTAGGACAGCCGGTTGGCGGTCATGAAGTACCCGTTGCCGGAGCCGTGCTGCGGCGTGATCGCGGCGTAGTCGCTCATCTGCAGGTTGGCCCATTCGTTGGCCATCACGCCGACGAAAACGCCGGTTCGCGAACCCGCCTCGCCGCGCGGGTCGAGTGTGGCGTCCTCGAAAGCCCGCCAGGTGGCTTGCAGCAGCAGCCGCTGTTGCGGATCCATCGCCTCGGCTTCCCGCGGGGCGATACCGAAGAACTCGGCGTCGAACGCGTCCGCGTCGTCGAGGAAGCCGCCGCTGCGGGTGTTGATCGTGCCGGGGGCACCGGCCGGATCGTGGAAGTCGGCGGCGTTCCAGCGGCTCGAGGGGACCTCGGAGATCGCGTCACGTCCATCCATCAGCAGCCGCCACAGCGCGGCCGGATCAGGCGCTTGGGGGAATCGGCAGTCGATGCCGACGATAGCGATGTCGGTCATGCGGCCAGGGTGAACTCGGCGGCGAGGTAGGCGGCGATGTCGGCGATGGTGGGGTACTCGAAGACCAGCACCGGGTCGACCTCGAGCGACCACCGGTCCTCGATCTCGCCGCACAGTGTCACCGCCGAAACGGAATCCAAGCCCAGCTCGGCGAGCGGGACGACCGGATCCACCTCGCGGGGGGCGCGTTCGGTGTAGTCGGCCACGCGCTCGACGAGCCAATCCTGGATCGTGGTCGAACGGGTAATCGTGCTGCTGAACATGTTTGGGCTCCTCGGCGGATTTCGGTCGGTCAGGCGGTCATGGCCCGGCGCAGCGCCGGTTCGAGGTCGTCGTGCAGGACGCCCTCGACGCGATGCGCCGAGAACGCCTCCCGCGCCGCACTGCGCTGGACCTTCCCGCTGGTGGTGCGCGGTACGGAGTGGGGCTCGACGAGCACCACGTTCGGTGCCGCCACGTCGAACCCGCGGGCGACCGCGATCTTGATCGCGGAAGCCAGCTCGGCGAGCGTGGTGGCGCCCTGGCGTGCCGTCTTGACGCCCTGCACCACGACAAGCCGTTCCCGGCCGCCCGCGTCGACGGAGACGGCGACACCGGCGGCGCCGAGCGCTGGATGCAGGCCGCGCACCAGTTCCTCGACGTCCTGCGGATACAGGTTGCGGCCGTTGACGATCAGAAGGTCCTTGCGCCGCCCGGTGACGAACAGCTCACCCCCGTGCAGCAGGCCGAGGTCGCCGGTGCGCAAGAAGGGCCCGTCGGCTCCGAGGTACGCCTCGAATGTCTCGCGGGATTCCTCCGGGCGGTTCCAGTAGCCCGCGGCGACACTCCCGCCGCCGATCCAGATCTCTCCGACGGTGTCCTCCGGCAGCTGCCGCCGGGTATCCGGGTCGATGATGCGGATGTCGAGGCCATGGGCCGGCCGGCCGCAGCCGACCAGCCGCGCTTCGCGGCCGACGTCGAGGTACACCGGCTCCGCGTCGATGGACCCGACGGCCGCCAGCAGTGTCACCTCGGCCAGCCCGTAGGCGGGCAGCAACGCCGTCGGCCGCAGCCCCGCGGGTGCCAAACGCTCGGTGACGGCCGCGATGGTTTTTTCGCGGATCGGCTCCGCACCGCTCATCGCGATCTCGAGGGTGGTCAGGTCGAGTTCTGCCAGCTGTTCGTCGGTCACCCGGCGCGCGATCAGGTCGTAGGCGAAGTTCGGTGCGGCGGTCAAAGTCGCGCGGTAGTCGCCGATGGCCCGCAGCCAGCGCACCGGGTGCTTGAGGAAGGTGGTCGGCGCCATGAACACCAGATCCGCCCCGATATACAACGATCCGAGCAGCATGCCGATCAGGCCCATGTCGTGGAAGTGCGGGATCCAGCTGACGGCGACCGACTCGTCGTCGAACCCGATCGCGGTGATGGCCGCTTCGTTGTGCATCAGGTTGCGATGCGTCACGACAACACCCTTCGGGTCGCCGGTCGAACCCGACGTGTACTGGAGGAACGCGATCGTTTCCGGGCCGATATCCGGCATACGCCACTCGCCGGGGTCGCCCAGCGGGCCATCGGTGGCGACGACGGCCGCGCTGAGCGCGGTCTCGAGGAGCGGTCGCACATCACCGGTGGTGAGCACCAGCTCCGCGCCGGAGTCCGACACGATGCCCGCGACGCGGTGGGCGCTGCGCTCGTCGTGCGGCAAGGGAGCGGGTACGGCGATCACGCCCGCGTACAGGCAGCCGAGAAACGCCCGCAGAAAGGCCAGCCCGTCGTGATAGAGCAGCACGACCGGTTGCGCCGCCTCCGGGCGGTCGGCCAGCCAGGCGGCGACGGCTCGCGCGTCGTGGTCGAGCTCGAGGTAGGTGAGGACCTCTTCGCGTAGCTCGCGCCCTGCCTCGTGCAGGTAGGTGTACGACCTGGTCGTCCCATAATCAGAAATTTGCTGCCTGACGTGGTGAACGTAAGTCGGCTGCATCTCGTGGTTCCTCGGTAGGGGTCGGCGTCTGGGGTCGGCTACTACTTTTCGCCGCCTATGTCCGCAGAACCAGGGACCTCAGGGAGGATCCGGCAAACCTGTGGGTGGGCATGGGCCCACCCTGGGGTGCGTTGCTGTGCCTGCGTTAGCTACGCGGCTGCTACCCCCCGGCTCCATGAACCACACCACTCCGGACCACTATTTGCTTAGCACAAGCAATTACTATATAGTTGCATAGCGCAAGCAACTTATCTCGTCTGGAGGGGGACATGGCGGTCTCACCCGATACGGCTCAGAGCCTGATCAAAGAGCTCTATCTGATGGGCCGGGCAATCCGCGTCGCACTCGCGCACCCGGAGGAAGGACACCTTCTCCCGGGTGGCATCGGGGTGCTCGGCACCCTCGAGTCGAAAGGCCCGTGCAGGCAGGTGGACCTCGCCATGGACCTGTGCATCAGCCCGAGCGCGCTGAGCAGGCACGTCACCGAACTCGTCGGTGCGGGCTACATCAGCAGGCACGCCGATCCCACCGACGGGCGGGCCACCCTCATCCGAGTGACGGACGAGGGCCGCGATCTGCTCTACCGCGTTCGCGGTTCACGGGCGCGGGGCCTGCAGAACGTCCTCGCCGACTGGAGCGAAGACGACGCCGAGGCCGCCTGCACCGCCGTGCAGAAGCTCCGCAACGCATTGACCGCGCACGCGCAGAGCGGCGCCGTGCACGCCCACCAGCCGGTTTCGAAAGAGAGTCAGGAAGTAGATGTCTAGTTCAGTCGAGTCGGTGACGCGACGCGACCCGTACGCGATGACCCACCGCGAAGTCCTGGAAGCGATGACCGGACTGCTCGCGGCGTTGTTCACAGCGCTACTGAGCACGACGATCGTCGCGACCGCGCTGCCCACCATCATCGGCGACCTGCAGGGCTCGCAGACCGCCTACGCGTGGGTCATCACCTCGGCGCTGCTGGCCAACGCGGCCTCCACGCCGATCTGGGGGAAGTTCGCCGACCTGTTCAACAAGAAGGCACTGGTCCAGTCGGCCATCGTCGTCTTCGTCCTCGGCTCGGTGATCGCCGGATTCGCGGGCAACGTCGCCCTGCTGCTGGTCGCGCGCGTCATCCAGGGCATCGGCATGGGCGGCTTGACCGCGCTCGTCGTCGCGATCATCGGCTCCATCGTCGCGCCGCGCGAACGCGGGCGCTACTCCGGGTACATGGGCGCCGTCATGGCGGTCTCGATGTCCGGCGGACCCGTCCTCGGCGGTGTCATCGTCGACAGCCCGCTGGGCTGGCGCTGGTGCTTCTTCGTGTGCGTGCCACTGGCCGTGATCGCGCTGGTGCTGCTGCAGCGGACGCTGCGGCTGCCCACCGACCGCAAGGAGGGCGTGTCGATCGACTGGCTCGGCGCGGCGCTGCTGACCGGAGGTGTCTCGGTGCTGCTCATCTGGGTGTCGTTCGCCGGCAAGGCCGGCTACTACGAGTGGATGTCGCGGGAATCGGCGATCTATGTCGGTTCCGGTGTGCTGCTGCTGCTCGCGACCGTGTGGGTGGAGTCGCGCGCCGCGTCGCCGATCATCCCACTGCCGATCGTCACCGAACGCACCACCGGCCTCGCGATCATCGCCTCCATCGCGGTCGGCGTCGGCATGTTCGGCGCGACCACCTTCCTGGGCCAGTACTTCCAGACCGCGCGCGGCTACTCCCCGACCGCGGCCGGCGTGCTGACCATCCCGCTCGTCGCCGGCATGCTGATCGCCTCGGTCGGCTCCGGCCAGCTGATCACCCGGCGCGGTAAGTGGAAGGGTTTCGTGGTCGCAGGCGCCGCGCTGCTGGTGGCCGGATTCGCCCTGCTGTCGACCATTGATCACGCGACGAGCCTGTGGCTGGTCGGCGGATACATCACCGTCGTCGGGTTCGGTGTCGGCATGATGATGCAGAACCTGGTCCTGGCCGTGCAGAACACCGTGAGCGTGCACAACATCGGCGCCGCGTCGAGCAGTGTCGCCTTCTTCCGTACCTTCGGCGGCGCGATCGGGGTCTCGGTGCTGGGTTCGGTGCTGGCCACCCGGGTCGGCGAACTATCGGCGGAGGGATTCGCCGAGCTCGGTATCCAGACCAAGTCCTCCGGCGGCAGCAACCTGGATCTCGACGCCCTGCCCGCGCCGATCGCGACCATCATCCGCGCCGCCTACGGCGACGCGACCGGGCGGATCTTCCTCATCGCCGCGGCCGCGACGGTCGTCGCGCTCATCGCGGCAGCGCTGCTGCCGAACCGGCCGTTGCGTCGCACGATCGACATCGATCCCGCCCTCGACCCGATGCAGGCCGAGGCAGGCACCGCGGCCCGGACGGAAGGCCCCAAACAACCGGCGCTGCTCGACTGAGTCACGCCGCACGCGCGGAGCCCCGAGAAGCCCTCGGGGCTCCGCCCGTCTCGCCAGGATGCGTCGCGAGATCAGTACCGCGGACGCTCGCCCGTGCGCGCGGCCACGGTCGTCGCCGAGGTCACGGCGACGGCCAGGCAGCGCAATTCGCCAGGAATCAGCACCGATCGAATCGCACCCTGGAAACACTCGAGCACCGCTCCGTCGGGCCATCGCACGTCGTAGCGGTACCAGCACCGGCGCGCCCCGCCGGCGCGCTGGATGTCGCGCTCGACCCGGACGGCGAGTTCACTGAGCGCGGCGTGCACCTGACTCGGCGCGCCGGTGCTGGCGATCTTCCACCACGGCCGGTTGAAGTAGCCCGGCTCGGAGATCTCGACCAGGTAGAGCAACGGCATCCCCACGGCGTCGGAGGCGGTCATACCGCTCAGAGTGCCGCAAAACGGACTGGACAAATGGGTGAAACGCCGGAGGTGTACCAATGCGATACCGAGCTCCGGGCGCCCGCCGATCACGACCCCAGGCGGTCCAGGAGCCAGGTCGGACCCACCGTCTCCGCACCGGCGGCCGCGACGCGATCACGCAGTCCCCGATCAGCCGTCACCACCGTCACCGGACGGCTGCTATCCTCCGCCCGCGCAGCGGCCACAACCCCGACGATCGCGTCGTCCCCCGACCCGTCCGCGCACACCACGCACACGCCGCCGGACGAAGGTTCCCCCGCGTCGACCGCGGCCTTCGCCGCCCCCTCGAGCACCACGACCACCTCGGCCGTTTCCGCCAGACGCGCGCGCAGCCCGGTCATTCGCTCGAGCAGTCGCCGGGTGGCGCCGGAGCGATCCCGCCACCACCCGTCGGGCCGCGAACCGACGACGTTCGCGGCGTCCACCACGATCAGCCGAACACCGTTGGCCGCCACCCGCTCAGTCTCCTCCCACGGTGAGCACCGCACCCGCCGAGGGCTCGGCGGCGCCGGGCCCGGCCGCCCGCACGGCGGCGAGCGCGTTCAGCCTGCCGTACCCGTATTTGTCGCTGTGCCCGTCGGTCCCGTAGCCGCCGCCCTGCGGGTCGATCTTGTCGCAGGCGCCTTTGAGCAGGTTCTTCACCGCCTCCCAGGTGAGATCCGGGTTCACCGACAGCATCAGGGCCACTACACCGGCCGCGCCGGGGCACGCGCTGGAGGTTCCGCCGAAGTCGTTGGTGTAGTCGCCCGCCGCGTCACCCGCCGCCACCGTGCCGGGGTTGTAGCCGCTCGCGCCGTGCCGATCCACCGTCCAGATCCCGGGCGTCAGGGCGTCGGGATGCCCGAAAGGCCGGTGCCCGAAGTCGCTGCTGGGGAACGCGCACCACACCGCCTTGCCGAAATCGCTGTAGACGCTGCGTTTGCCGGTGTCGTTGCACGCCGCGACCGCGATCACCTTCGCGAAACTGGCATAGCCGTCGTTGTCGACGGATTCGTTGCCGTTGCCCGCCGCGAACAGCACCACGCAGCCCTTGCCGCCGCGTCCGGTGGTGACGGCGTGTTCGATCGCCAGCCTGGTGCTCGCGGGCAGCGCAGCGACGCGGTTGTGCACCGGATCGTCCGGCTGGAACCACTTGCCGTCGGCTGGGCCCCAGCTGCACGAGATGACGTCGGCCCCGTGCTCGGCGGCCCACCCGAAAGCCTCCGCCTCGGCCTGTGAGCCGAGCCCGGAGGCGAGCCGGATCGGCATCAGTGCCGCTTCCGGCGCGACCCCGGAGGCACCGGCCGTGCCGTTGGCGCACGCGACGCCGGCGCACGCGGTGCCGTGGTTGTCCCCGTTGTCCGGGCCGGTGCCGTAGGTGTCCTTCGGACGCGGATCGCTGCTGTTCGCCGTGACATCCCGGGGCGCGACGATTTTGGCGGCGCCGGCGAATTCGGGGTGGTCGATGTCGACGCCGTCGTCGATGACGGCGATCGTCACCCCGGCCCCCCGGGTGACCGCGTGCGCGGCTTCCACCGCCGCGTGCGCGTCGACCACGACACCGCCGATGGTGGTCTTCTTCAGATGCCACTGCTGGGGGAAGATCGTCTTCCTGGCCCGGTGCCGGATCAGCTCCGGATGGCAGTATTCGACGTCCTCGCGCGTCAGCAGCGAGGTGGCGATGTCGAAGACCCGCTGGCCGGTGCCCTCGGGCGCGGCCGTGAAATACGCGTTGGTCGCATACGACACCGCCCGCCGCACAGTCAGTTCCGCCGCGTTCAGGACGGCGAGGCAGTGCTCATGGTCGACGCGGTCGACGAATTTCACGAAGATGTTCTCCGTATAGAGCACCGGTTCGCCGGTGGCCGGGTCCACCAGCACATGTCCGGCGAAGCGCACCTCCGGCGCGGCGTCGAGCGCCTCCTTGCGTTCCTCCACCGACCGTGAACCCGCGGGGAGCCGATAGACCTCGACCCCTGCCTCCGGGTAGGCCTGTACCAGTGTCGCGTCGTCGAGTTCACCGCTGAGCGGCGTGCGCACCGATCCCGACTGCCGCCGGATCCCCCGACCGCTGTGCGTGCGCACCGCGATCAGATCGGGACTCTGCCGCAACTCGAAACCGGGATCGTCCTTCGTACCGAAATTCGCGGTTGGCACCATGATCTCCTTCGCCGTGGGGACCCGAGCACCAACTATGAACCACGTTCCGGCAACCACGAAAACACCCGGACACCGCGGCGCCTGGGCGGGTCTTCGAAAACGACCGGTACCCAGGTGTTCTCGCCGCGGATTCGGATTCTCTTCGCGAATCCACGGCGAGCACCGGTTACCAGGCCGCGCGACCGGTCAGCGGAAGGCCCGCCGGTACGCCTGAGGCGTCACCCCCACGGTCTTGCGGAAGACTTTCCGGAATGCGGCCACCGAGGCGAACCCCGTTCGATCGGTGATGCATTCCATCGTGAGGATGGTCGTCTCGAGCAGCACTTGGGCCTTGCGCACCCGGGCGGTCTGGAGCCACTCGTTCGGTGTCATCCGGACCTGCTCGTGGAAGCGCCGGATCAGCGTGCGCTTGCTGACTCCGGCTCGATCCGCGAGATCCAGCACGGTGATCTTCTCACCGAGCATCGTTTCCGCCCACTCCAAGGTCGGATTGATGGACTTGCTGTCCGCCTCCGATCGCGGACGTTCCGCGATGAACTGCGCCTGCCCCCCGTCCCGGGTCAGTGGCATGACCGAGAGCCGGGCGGTAGCCGCCGCCACGGCGGTCCCGTAGTCCTGCCGCACCATATGGAGGCACAGATCGAGCCCAGCCGCGGCACCGGCCGAGGTCAGGATGCCCCCGTTGTCCACATACAGCACCGTGGGATCCACGCGGACCCGCGGATAGCTTCGCGACAGTTCGGTGGCGGCCATCCAATGCGTGGTCGCCCGCCGTCCGTCGAGCAACCCGACGGCGGCGAGGGTGAACGCCCCCAAGCAGATCGATGCCACCCTCGCGCCACGTTCGTGGGCCCGCACCAACGCCTTGCACAGCCGATCCGACGGCCGCGACCGGTAACTCATCGCTCCCGGCACGACGATGGTCTCGGCCTTCTCCTCGAGATATTCGATGTCGCCCAGACATGAGATCCCGAAGAACTTCGACGGAACGTCGGAGTTCACCCCGCAGACCTGGACCTCGTACGCCGCGGTTCCGTCCTCCTGCCGGGTCCGGCCGAAGATTTCCAGCGGGACCGCGAGATCGAACGGAATCACGTCGTCGACGGCCAGAACAGCCAATGACCTCATGCCTCGGACCTAGCCGACCCGCTGTTCCGCTTCCGGCCCGGCCACCACCAATCCGGCGCGAATCAAGCGCTTCAAGGCTCGTCCCTGCAGCACCGTCAACCGGGGCGCCAGCTCCGACCACCGGGCGGGACCACGGTTCAGCGTTTCCCACAGCTCTTCACCCCCATCCCGCTCCAGGCACCGCACCTCGACGCCCGGGTCGGCCGCGGAGTAGATCCGGTGGCAGGGAACGGTGTCGGCGAGCGGCGACGGCGCCGCATCGCTGTTCGCGATGGGGTCGCGCCAGTACATGGCCAGCCCGTCGCGCGCCTCCTGCGGGATCTCGAACGGCGGCGACATCCCCTTGAAGCCCGGAATGTCCGCTGCCACGCCTGCGCGGATGCGCGCGTCCGGCGACAGCGCCACGATGTCGCCGGCCGCCAGGTCGACCGCGTCGGCGGCGGTGAAGGCTCGCAGGTAGGGCCCCTCGGTGGCCAGGTCACGCGGGTCGCGGGAGCCCTTGGTCATGATGTTCAGCAGGTCGGGCACCAGCGCGGTGTTCAGCAACGCCTGGAACGTCCCCTCGGTGGCGTTGTCGGCCTCCACTCGCCGGCCTTCCGCGCTCCAGTAGGGGCTGTCCGGATGCGAGCGTGAGATCTCGTGATACCACTGGTCGATGCTCAGTGCCCAGGTCTGCGCCATGCCGCGCCACTCGACGTCGTAATCACACCAGAGGTCTTCCTTCGATCGCTCGTCCAGGTCCTTGTCGAACGTCTTGCGCAGGACCAACGCGGCCGCCCAGGCTTGGGTGACGGCGAAGGACATTCCGGAGGAGAACAGCGGATCGACGAAGTACGACGCGTCCCCGACCGCCATCCACCGATCCTCGTACGAGCCGAAGCATTCGCTCACCCGGGAATAGTTGGTGGCCGTCAGCATCTCGGCACGAATCGGCTCCGCGTTCGCCACCAGATCCTGCAGCACCGGAATCGACTTGATCGTCTTCAGGAAGATGTCCGGGTCACGCAGGTCCACGCGGGCGATCGACTCCGGGTTGGTGACGATGCCGATGGACCACACGGTTTCCCGGGTGCCGTCGACCAACCGAGGCGTCGGGATGTACCACACCCATCCGTGCTCGAAGGCCACCGCGTAGATCGGTGACAAGTCGTCGTCGCGGAAGACGTTCCAGTCGCCCGCTGCCCGCTGTGCGGGCACGCAGTTGCGGTAGTGCGACCAGACGGCCACGTTGCGGTAATCCGACAGCCATTGCTTGTCGCGCTGTGAACCGCGGGCGGCGACCTGATTCGCCCGGCCGGACGCGTCGACGAAATAGCCCGCCGCGACCTCGGTTCCGTCTTCCAGCACCACCGTGGCCTTGCCGTCGCCGGGGAGGAACCGCACGACCCGCACGCCCTGGAAGACGTGGGCGCCGCAGGCTTCGGCGTGCTCGAGCAGCACCGTGTCGAATTCGGCGCGATTGACGTGCACCGACCACCGGTAGACGCCGTCGACCAGGTAGTCGGCGTGCTCGAAGAAGCCGACGAACGGCCGGGCGGTGTCCCACTGGTAGATTCCGCCGAATTTCTGGATCCAGCACTCACTCGCGAGTACCTTCTCCAGCGCGCCGCTCGCTTGCAGAACGGGGACCAAAGGGTGCGCACCCGATTCGCCGATGTGCTCCCGGGGGAACACCTCGCGATCGAAGATCGCCACACGAAGATCGGTGTCGCGGCAGAGCATCGCGGCGAGCGTGGACCCGGCGGGACCACCGCCCATGATCACCACGTCGTACTCGTCCGCCGGTCTGGAGATTGGGGTAGCCATTGACATTCCTCTCTGATGGCCGATTGCTCAGATGATCTGGATGCGTTGCAGATGCCGGGTAACCGAGCCGGTGAACGCATTCCTGCCGTGCAGCAGCGCGTGGTTCTCGGCCACCACGATGTCGCCGGTCCGCCACTCGTGGGCGTAGCAGTAGCGAGCGTCGTGCAGCCGCTCGCGCAAGTCCTCCATGACCCGGACGCCGTCCTCGGCCGAGATGCCGTCCACGGTCAAGAACAGCGGATTGGCGTAGCGCGCGGGATCCAGTGGTTCGGCATATCGGATCGTCGTCTCACCGGTCGCCGGATGGGTGCCGAGCAATGGCCATTCGGCCAGGCCGCCATAGTGCGCCAGCTTGTCGGTGCGGTACGTGATCGTGGTTCGTGCCCACAGTTGCCTCAGGTCTTCCGGCGCGTCCCGATAGGCCTGGACACTGTCGCAGAACACGGTCTCGCCGCCCGCGCCCTCTCCTCGCACGCATTGGAAGAGGAAGAACCGCGGCACTTGCTCGGCGAACGCGCCGTCCCAGTGGAACGGGACGTCGCCTTTGTCGAACAGGTAGTTCTCGGCAGTGTCCCGGACCACCAGATCGAGGATCGAACCGAAGTTCCACTGCAGGATCTCTCCCGCAGCGCGGCAATAGGTTTCCAGTTCCGGCTTGTCGAGCAGGCCGAATCCGCGGAGTACCACCACTTTCGCCTGGAGCGTCAGCGCGAGCAGCTCCTCGATCGGCACGTCGGCGAGGGTGCGCCCCTCCGTATCGGACGCCACCAGACGGCCGAAGGGCCGCAGCGGCTCGCTGTCCAGCAGGACCTTGTTCACGCTTTTCGTCATGGGTCTCCTCACCCTCGCTGTGCTTCGGTCTCGGGCATCCGTCCGAGGACGAAATGACTGGGACGGCTGTTGCGCCACACCACACGCGCCCCCAGTTCCTCGGCATGCATCCGCTTGACCAGCGTGTAATTCGCTCCGTCGTCGAGCACCACGCCGTGCCACGGCGTCAGCCAGCTGTCCTGGGTGCGCAGCAGATGGAAGCCGATCTTCTCGGAGTGGTTTGCCTGCGGATGGATCGACAGCCGGACCGCGTCCGTGAAGATCTCCGCCATCAGGCTGCTCCACGCTTGACTGCGTTGCACCACCTCGTAAGCCGTCTCCTTCGATCGGTTCCGCCGCTGCGTGGCGGACAACTCGGGCAGCAGCACGGCGTTGTCCTCGACCATGAAGCGATGGATCCCGTTGAACATCCGCCGGGCCGCCGGATCGGTCCGGACCGCCTCACGCAGCACGTCGATGCCGTCGGAGTATTCCTTCAGCAACCGCTGCCTGCGTTCGTCCCAGGTCATCTCCGGCATGGCGTCGCGCAGGCCGTACAGACCGATGGAACCCCCGCCGGTCGACCGGATGATGCGGCGCAGTTCGTCGCCGTAGTCGTCGACGTGACCGTCCGGAATCCCCAACGCGTCACTGAAGACGTGGCCGTCGGAGCAGATCGTGACGATGGCGCCCGGCCGGTAGACGGCCGAGATCTGATCGCAGAACCCTTGCAGTGACTCGATCGCCAGGGTCTCCGCCCTATCGGGCAAGCGCCCCAGCGTCTTCCGGCGGTTTCGCGACTTCGCCGGGAACGCGGGGATGATGAAGTGGACCGGCACGCCGGCCTCGAGGTATCGGATCACCTTGCCCAGGTGCGGTGCGAAACAGTCCGCACACGGGGCCAGGTCGCACAAGGACTTCGATTCCGCGCTGCGCCGGCGCGCGAAGACGATGCGAAGTATCTGCGTAGCAACGGATCCGACGTCGTCGCCGGGTCTGTGGTGTAGTCGTGGTCGTCCGAGCTCCTGGACGCGCTCGGAGCCGTTGTCGACAGTCGTGCTCATTACTACCTTCCGGACACACAAACGAGCGCACGCAACGGACCGCACGGTGACAATTCCGCCATCAGCGCGAAAAGAGCCGTCGGTAGCTGCCTGCGATCAGAACGTCGTAGTAGGACACGGATTCGGATCCCGGATTTCATCCGATATCCAGGATCGGCGAGCCCCGATGCTCACAGCCGAATCCGAATCACGTGGCCCATTCGATGAAACAACCCCCGTATTCACAATCTAAACTGTGGTTTATAACACCATCAGGATACCGCTGCCCGGACGGTAGGGCAACCATATTGCCAGGCATGGGGATACAAATGAATCGGAGGCCCGTGGCAACGCCACGGGCCTCCGAACAGGCATTTCGATCTCCGCCGATCATGTACTCCGGAGCGTCTGGCCTGCCATCCTTTCTCCGGCGACCGCAGGTCGTTTCGGCCGGGCAAAGCGGCGCATTGCCGGAGATTCCACGAAGGTGAACAACAACCATGCGGCGAAAATATTCAGGCAGAACAGGCCGACAATCAACAGCACCGCGACCGGAGCACCGAACGTGGCGGCGTTCATCAACCGGCGGACGTAGAACAGCGTCACGCCCTGACAGATGTAGAAGGCGAACGAGATCTCGCCGAGCCGCACGGAGAGCCGGCTGGACAGGAATTTCGAGGTACCGTCGAGGTCCGACTGTGCCGCCGACGCGATCAGCAGCGCGAGCGGAACAGCGGTTGCCAGGATGAAGCCGATGTAGAACGGCGTGTACGTCGCCACCACGTATCCCGCGCCGACCGCGGCCACGGCCGCCCACAACGGAATCCGTATCCACCGGCCCTCCGCCACTATTCTCGCCATGAACACGCCGAGAAAGAATTCGAAGAGACGCGTCGGCGGAAAGAGATATCCGAACCATAGCTGCAGCACCGGTATGGGCGTGAGTTCCGATTTCTCGGAACCCGGGATGACGAATACGGTCAGCAGTACGATCACGCCCATGCCGACCACCATCGCCGCGGCTCCGTACCACAGATACTTTCCGTCGATACGCAGCACCAGCGGAATCAGGAACGGAAACAGAACGTAGAAGAGCAACTCGCACGACAATGTCCACGACGGCGTGTTGACACCCGCATTGATATAGTTCTGCGGGAACCAGGCATGCAGCAGGAAGAAATTCGGCAGCCATGCCTTCCACGGCGTGATCGCCGCCGCGAACAGCACCATCGACGCCACCCAGAGCGTCAGGTGGTTGGGAAATATCTTGACCACGCGCCGCCGGATGAACTGCAGCTTGCTCGATCCCGGTTTCCACGACCAGGTCAACACGAAGCCGCTCAGGATGAAGAAGAACGAGACCCCCAGGAAACCGGCCTTGCCGACCACCCACGCCGCGTCGTACGCGATATCCGGGTCGGCGAAGAGATTCACCGGCTTGTAGGGCGGTATCGGCGAGTTGGGCAGCATCACGTGGAAGACGAAGACGGAGAACGCCGCGAAGAACCGCAGCCCGGTCAACGACGGCAGCCGCTTGCGGTTGTCGATGTCCATCGCGATCAACCCAGACCCACGACGAAGGGGAATTCCGGCCTGCCGCCCAGGACGAAGGCTCCGGTGGACTGGATCACCTGGTCGTGCGCGATGATGTGCCGTGCCATGGTGTTCGTGTCACGCAACCAGATGTCGAGCGGATTGGGCCGGTAGATCGAATCGGTGCCGACGAGTTCGCACAGCCGGGTGACGATCCGTTGCGCGGCACGGAAGGCGTTCGTTCTGGCCAGCGCGGTCGCGATCCGCAGGTCGGTGGGCAGGTCGGCGAAACGCTTGCCGTCCAGCGCGTCCCACAGTTCCGCCACCGTGTTCACGACGGCGCCGCGCGCGACGATGTACTCCATCTCGCACTCGCCGAGCAGGTACTGGGCACGATAGTTGTCGGCCCACTTCTGTCGGGTCGCGGTCACGATCTTCCCGTCCGCGAGGCCGCGCACGTAGTCCAGCGCCGCACGGGCGGTTCCCAGCGGCACACCCGGCATGATCCGGGCCAGGGCCTCCGGCTCGGAGAGCCTCCCGCGACAGCTCTTGCGTTCGCTGAACGCGAAGGAATGGTGTTCGGGAACGAACAGATCCTCGACGGCGTAATCGTTACTGCCGCTACCGCGCAGGCCCGTGGTATCCCAGGTGTCGAATACGGCCACCTGATCACGGCGCATGAAGAAGAGCCGGACGAGCGGCCCGCCTTCCGCGGTCTCCTCCATGCGGCCCCCCGAGGTCACGAAAGCGCCGCCGATGACCAGATCGGCGTGCGTGATCGCACTGCCGAACTTCCACCGTCCCGTCAACCGGTAACCGCCTGCCACCCGTTCGGCGCGGCCGGCCGGAAAGATCAGTCCCGCGGTGATCAGATCCTGCGTCGGCATCAGCTCCGCGATGGCCCGCTCGTCGAGATATCCGGCGTAGATGCCGGTGGCGGCGCCGATCATGGCGCACCAGCCGGTGGCGGTGTCGCCGTAGGACAGTGCCTCGACGACTTCCAATTGCTCGAGCGAAGTCAAGCCGGGACCGCCGATCTCCGCGCTGAAACACATGCGGTAGACGCCGATGTCGCGGAGCCGTTCGACGATGTCCATCGGGAGCTTGCGCTCGGCATCGATCTCGCTGCGACGCGCCGCCAGGTCGGGGGTCAGCGAACGCACTGCGGTCAGCAGGGATGTCGCCGAGATTGTTGCTGCAGTCATTGTCCGAACTCCTAAGCCAGAGAAGGTGCGTGCGATGGCGGCCGCTCACGCAGCAGAAGCTCGATCGCCGAAGTGGTCTGCTCGGGCCCGAGAGCCGAGTAGCCGCCGTCCACGGTCCACTCGGCGCCGGTCACGAAACTCGCCTTGGGCGAAGCGAGGAAGGCGGCCACTTCGCCGATCTCGCGCGCGTCGCCCGCCCGGCCCAGCATGTGGAACCGGGACGCCACCGCGTCGGTGCGGGCCCGGTCCCCCTCGGTGATCTCGTTCATCACGCGAGACCAGGTCCAGCCCGGCGAGACACTGTTCACCCGGATCCCGTCGGCCGCGTATTCCAATGCGAGACTGCGGGTCAGTTGCAGCAGGGCGGCCTTGCTGACCGGATATCGAATCCGCCCGGCCTGAGCGACGCGTCCGCTGGGCGAGGTGAAGGTGACGATGGACCCGGACGTGTCGCGCAAGGCGCTGCGCGCCTCCGCGCACAACATCGCCGTACCGGCGACGTTGGTGTTCAGGACCTCGAGCCACTCGGCCCGCGCGTCCGTGCCGGGACCGTCGTCACCGTAGACGCACGCGATGTTGACCAGCGTGTCGATCCGTCCGTGCCGGTCGATCGCGGCTGCGACGAACGACCTGACCGACGGGTCGCTGCGCAGGTCGAGGGGGACGAAGACGGCTCGGTCGCCGATCGCCGCGGCCGCCTCCTCTCCCCCGTCCGTATCGATGTCTCCCAGGACGACATTCGCGGAATATTCAGCGAAGACCCGGGCTACTTCAGCGCCGATGATGGTCGCCGCACCGGTTATGAGTACTGTCTTACCTTCGAACAACGTCGACTCCCCTCGGCTGCGCCCTCCGACCGGCACAAGCCATGGATGGAAGTATTCCCGCCGAAAAGAGCGACCAGCCAGTACGATCCGCGACAGAGATGCACTCCTTTGCGCCAGCAGGCGCGCGCGGTCACGGTGAGGGTGGCGTAGCTCACTGTCCGCTCTCGCCGGCCGGTCGGGTGCGATATCGTCGCAGAACAGACAGTCCATGTTTCGGGGGTTCCGCGCTGCGATCGATGCGGTAGGCGGATGCCCCGTGCCCGTGTCGAATCCGCTTCCGCGATGTCCTCGATGTCGAACGGAGTCGAGGCCTTGCCGAGCGACCAAATGATCTTCTTGCTTCTGGATCTCGTCCTGATCGTGGCCGCCGCGCGCCTGCTGGGCTGGCTCGCCGCGAGGGTGGGCCAGCCCCCGGTGATCGGCGAGATCGTGGCAGGCATACTCGCGGGCCCCACGGTTCTCGGAGTCCATCTGTCGGAGACGATCTTCCCGCACGACACGCGTTCGTATCTCACGGCGTTCGCGAACGTCGGCGTGATGATCTTCATGTTCTCGGCCGGACTCGAGATGGATCTCCGGTCGGTCGCCGGGCGGCGGCGGTCGGTCACGGCGATCGCGCTGTCGGCCTATCTCACGCCGTTCGCGCTCGGTTCGGTCATCGCGCTGTGGGCGCTGGCCCGGCACGACGGCGGCAACCAGCTCAGCTTCGCGCTCTTCATCGGTTGCGCGCTCGCCGTCACCGCGTTCCCGGTGCTGGCGCGCATCCTGCACGACCGCAAATTGCTCGGCACCCGACTCGGCCAGTCCGCCATGACCTGCGCCGCACTCGACGACATCCTCGCCTGGTGTGTCCTGGCGGTGGTCATCGGCATCGCCCGACCCGGCCTCGGCCACCACTGGCGATTGCTGCTGTTCGTTCCGCTGGTCATGATGATGTGGTGGGCGGTACGTCCCGCCCTGGACCGCCTCGCGGGCACCGGATCCGAGAAGAACACCGCCAATATGGTCTTCATCGGCGTCTCCGGCGCTCTGCTGCTCGGAGCCGCCACCGAATGGATCGGGTTGCATCTGATCTTCGGCGCGTTCCTGTTCGGCGTCGTCTTCCCCCGACGACTGCGCGCGGCCGTCGACAGCGGCGCCCAACTGCTCAGCAGCATCTTCCTGCCCGCGTTTTTCGTCGTGGCCGGCCTCCAGGTGAACCTGGGCGGACTCGACCGCGCCAGTATCGCCGAGTTCGCCGCGATCATGGGCGCCGCACTCGCGGGCAAACTCGGCGGCACCTACCTGGCGGCTCGCCTCAGCCGCACCGACCGGACCGAGTCCGCGGCACTCGCCGCGCTGATGAACACCCGAGGCTTGACCGAACTGGTCATCCTCAACATCGGACTGACGATCGGCGTTATCGACCAGCGGCTGTACTCGCTGCTGGTCATGATGGCGTTGATCACCACCGCGATGACGGCGCCGCTGCTGAAACTCTTCGGTGTCCCGCGCGCCCTGCCCGACGGCGACCGGGTAACCGGGGCGAAAGGGCCGCGCACCGATTCCGCCGTGCACACCGAGGTCACGGCCCCATGACCCAACGGGGCATTCCGGAATCCACGGGGGCAGGTGCGCCGCTGGGAGCCGAGAGCTGCGCTGTGCCAGCCGCTTTCGTCGATGTCGACGAAACGTTGGTGCGTGATGTCACCTTCTTGTCCTTGTTCTCCTTCGACGCGCGGCAACGCGGGCGCGGCGCCGTGGCCGACGCCGTGATCGAGGAGTTCCGGGCGCTGCGGGCGGCGGGAATGAGCCGCGGCGAATCCCATCGGTGGTTCTATCGGCAGTGGGCCGGCCGCGAGGTCGCCGAGGTCCGGCGCGTCGGCCGTGCATGGTTCGCGTCCCGCGCCGCGGACCCGGCGTTCTTCAATATCGCGGTGCGACAGCGGCTGGAGGTGTTGTCCCGCTCCGGGAGCCGGATCGTCCTGGTGTCGGGCTCGTTCACCCCGGCGCTGCGCCCGATCGCCGAGGCAGTCGGCGCGACGTCGGTGCTGTGTACGACCTTGGCGACGACGGCAGGGCAGTACACCGGCGAGGTCCTCGCGACGATGGTCGGCGCCGACAAATCCGCGGCCTTGCTCCGGTACGCCGAGGAGGCGGTCATCGATCTGTCGTCTTGCGCGGCGTTCGGCGACCACCACTCCGACATCGCGATGTTCGAGCTGGTCGGCCATCCCGTCGTCGTCGGCGACGCCGATCCGCGGCTGCGCGGCTATCCGGCGCGGCGGCTGCCCGGCTAGACCGGGGGCACCCGTCAGTCGCGGATCGTGAACGTGCGCCGATACTGCCCCGGACTGACACCGAGATGGCGCTTGAACACCGCCCGGGTATTGGCCGGGTTGCCCAGGCCGACGCGGTAACCGATCTGGTCGATGGGCAGCTCGGTCGTCTCCAGCAGCTCTCGCGCCTGGTTCAGGCGCGCGCTGGTGATCCAGACGTGCGTGGAGGTTCCGGTCTCTTCCCGGAATCGGCGGATGAAACTGCGGCGCGAGAGATTCGACCGCCTCGCCAGGTCCTCGAGCGAATGCCTGCGGTCGAGGTTCGCGAGGATCCACGCGCGTGTCTCGGAGAGCACACCCGCGGAGGTCTGCTTGGGGAACTGCCGGGTGTACTGGGCTTGACCGCCCTCGCGGACCGGTGGCGCCACCAGGTCGCGGGCACGTTCGTTGGCGGCGGCCGCACCGATGTCCTTGCGCACCACGTGCAGGCACAGGTCGATCCCGCTGGTCACGCCGGCGGAGGTCAGCACGTCGCCGTCGTCCACGAACAGACGATCGGCATGGACCTCGACGTCGGGATACCGGCTCTGCAGCAACGCCGCGGCCCGCCAGTGCGTCGTCGCGGGCCGGTGGGCCAGCAGCCCCGCGGCGGCCAGCGCGAACGCGCCGGTGCAGATCGACAGCATGCGCGCGCCTCGGCCGTGGGCGTCGCGAAGCGCGCGGAGCACCGGTTCCGGCGGCGGCGTCGCGTAGGAGGCGTAGCCGGGCACCACCACCGTTTCCGCGTGCCGCAGAGCCTCCAGCCCGGCCACCGCCACACAGGACAACCCCGGCACCGACGTCGGCGCCGTCGGCGAGACCGTGCACACCTCCAGCCGGTAGTGGGGGTCGGAGCCGAACACGTCGATCGGGATCGCGGCATCCAGAACGACTACTTCGTCGGGGATGACCACGGTCACCCGGCGCGCGCCCCCATCCGATTGCATGGCCCGATCGTAGCGGTGATCGGCACTCGGGCTACTACCCCGGCCTTCCGGCGCGCACATAGCCTCGCTGGAGCATCCGAGCCGACAAGCCGAAAGAAGGGGTTTGATGTCCGATTTGACGGACTTCTCCACCAGCAACGGAGGGTTCCGGGGTGTGGTCGTGACCGCCGTGGAGATGTCGACCGCTGTCGGCGCCGACACCGATGCGACATGGAAAGGACTGCTCGCCGGGGAGACCGGGATCGCCAAGGTGCAGGACCCCGACTTCGAGCGCTTCCAAGTCCCCGTCGACATCGGCGGCCAGTTCAAGCTCGATCCGACCGACGAACTCAGCCGAGTCCAGAAGCGTCGCATGTCCTACGTCCAGCAGATCGCCTATGTCATGGGCAACCGGATCTGGGACACCGCGGGCCGCCCCGAGGTCGATCTCGATCGGCTCGGCGTCTGCATCGGCACCGGCCTCGGCGGCGCCGACACGATCATCGAGTCCAACGACCAGATGCAGAACGCGGGCTACCGCAAGGTGTCCCCCTTCGCGGTGCCGATGGCCATGCCCAACGGCGCCGCCGCGGTGGTCGGGTTGGAACTCGGCGCGCGCGCCAGCGTGATCACCCCCGTCTCGGCGTGCGCGTCGGGATGCGAGGCGCTGGTGCACGCGTGGCGTTCGATCATCCTGGGCGAGGCCGACATCATCGTCGCGGGCGGCGTGGAAGGCCGGATCAACCCGCTGGCCGTGGCCGGATTCTCGATGATGCGGGCGTTGAGCACCCGGATCGACGAGCCCGAGCGCGCCTCCCGCCCGTTCGACCGGGACCGCGACGGTTTCGTGTTCGGCGAAGCCGCCGCGCTGTTCGTGCTGGAGTCGGAGGACCACGCACGGGCGCGCGGGGCCAAGCCGCTGGCACGACTGATGGGCGCGGGCCTGACCGCCGACGGCTACCACATGGTCCTCCCGCATCCGGAGGGCGCGGGCAACATCCGGGCGATGCGCCGCGCGATCGAAACGGCGGGCGTGAGCCCCACCGACATCGACCACGTCAATGCCCACGCCACGGCCACCCCGTTCGGCGACCTGGCGGAAGCCAAGGGCATCCGCGCGGCGGTGGGCGATCACGCCTCGGTCTACGCGCCCAAGTCCGCGTTGGGTCACTCGGTCGGCGCGGTCGGCGCGGTCGAAGCCGCCTTGACCGTGCTCAGCATCCGGGACGGAGTGGTGCCGCCCACGCTGAACCTGGACAACCAGGACCCGGAGATCGAGCTCGACATCGTCCACGGCAGCGCGCGCACCCAGAACATCGAGTACGCGCTGAACAACTCGTACGGTTTCGGCGGCCACAACGCGGCGGTCGTCTTCGGCCGCTGCTGACCGGAGAGCCGTCACCCGCAGGGTCACGCGTGGCGGGCGCGGCGGCCGGACTCCTCTTCGCCGCTTCGATCGCTTCCGGAGCTTCGACGGGCGCGCTTTCCGCGCGCGATCTCCGTCGCCAGCGCGTCGAGCGGTTGCGCGAACCGGTGCAACGGGTCCGCCAGCTCGGTCAGCCAGGCTCGGGCGGCGTCGAGGCCCGAGGGGTCGAGGGCGTACCACCGTCGCGTGCCCTCGGCGCGGACGAGCACCAGCCCGGCGTCGCGGAGCACCTTGAGGTGCTGGGAGACGCCGGGCTGCGAGATCCGCGTGTGCTGTTGCACGGCGGCGACCACCGCGCCCGCGGGCTGTTCCTCGGTCGCCACCAATTCGAGGATGAACCGGCGGACCGGGTCGCCGAGCGCCTCGAAGATCTGTGCGGGAGCCCGATCCATCAGGACTCGGTGCCGTCCTCGGGAACGACCGTGTAGAAGTCGACGGTCCGCAGCGCCGCCGCGTTCGCCGCGGCCGGTTCGTCACCGTCGCCGACGGCAGCCTCCGCCCAGCCCAGCGCCGCCGTCCGGACGAACGTCACGCCCTCGGGGGTCGTCGGGAACGCAAGGGCCTCGGCCGCGTCCACCGGCGCTCCGCTCGAAAGATGCAGCCCGAGGCCCACCAGAGCGAGATCCCACCCGACGCCGACCGCGCCGGGTCCGTACTGGTCCCAGAACTCCGGAGCGACCGGGGCCTCGTGCCGCAGCTCCAGCTCGGTGCCGTCCTCGATCGGCGTGAGGGTGACCGTCACCCATGAGATCTGCGGACCCATCTCCCAGGTCACGGCGAACCGTTCCGGCGCATCGCAGTGTTCGACGACACCGTTGGCATTGCCCTCGAGCTGATAGCGGCCGCCGACCCGCAGGTCACCGCTGACGGGCAGGAACCAGCGCGGGATCCGGTCGATATCGGTGAGCGCGTCCCACAGATCCGCCTGATCGGTCGGGTAACGGCGGCGGGCGACGGCGATCCGGGTCGGCGCGCCGTCGCGCGATCCGGTGCGGACTTCACGGGTGACGAGCCCGGCGACGGCGGCGGGATCGGACAACAACGGCATGAGCTCCTCCTTGATAAGTTTTAACTTATATTAGCGAGCGACAGCGAGCGCGCAAGCACCCGACCGCATCCGGCCGCGGCATGCGGGCCATGGATCCGACGAACTGCCGGCCGATCAGCCGCTCGGGGACACCCCCGCGATGGCGCGCAGCGCGGAGATCATGCCCGCGACCGGGATGCCGGGGTCGATGGATCGGAACAAGCCCAGCCCGACGCCGAGCGCCAGCACCGCGACAGCGGCTTCCGCCTGCGGCATCGGCGCGGGGTGATCGCCGGTCGCCGTCAACGCCGCCCCGACCATGCCCGTGATGTTGCCGAGCCGGGTCGCGAGTTCGGCGCGGAGGTGTTCGTCGCGCCGCGCCTGGACGCCGAACTCCAGTTCCAATCGCGTCCAGTCGGGATCACCGACCACCCGTTCGGCCCATTCCGTCATCCGCTCGAGCCGCTCGGCGGCCGTAGGCGCGGCGATGATCGCGGCGACTTCCGCCGCCCGCTCGCCGTGGATTTCGTCGAGCACGGCCAGACACAACTCGTCTTTGGTGCGGAAGTTCGAATACACCGCCCCTTTGGTGAAACCGGCCGCTTTCGCGACCTTCTCCAGAGTCGTCGCCTGATAGCCGTCCGCCAGAAAAAGCCGTTTGGCGGTCGCGATCAATACGGTGCGCGTCCGCGCTTGACTTTGCGCTCGTGTCGGCCGCGAACGCCCTGTCCCCCGAAGCGGCCGACACTCATCGCTATTCCCGGACAATCTCTACCCCTTACAGATACTCTCAGTATCCGATTCTAGATGCCCTGGGTATCCCAATCGCAGGAAGGATCGCATCGTGAGGAGCCGAATACTCAGATTGGCCACAGCTTTGACGGGAACTTTCCTCGTGGTCGGGGGCGGGGCGATCGCCGCCCCGCAAGCATGGACGGAACCGGCCGCGGAGACCGTGGCCGGCGACGATTTCTACATTCCGCCCGCGTCACCGGCGGGCGCGCCGGGCTCCATCATCCGCGCCGAAGCGTCGCGCCTGGCGATTTCGGTCCCCGGACAACCGGGGCAGATCCCCGCGACGTCGACGCGGATCATGTATGCCAGCAGTGATACCCACGGCGAGCGGGCGGCGGTGGTGGGCACCTATCTGGAGCCGGCTCAGCCATGGACCGGTCCGGGCGACCGCCCGCTGATCGCGTACGCGGTCGGCACGAAGGGGCAGGGCGATCAGTGCGCGCCCTCGAAACTGCTCGCGCAATTCATCCAATACCAGCCCCCGTTCGACGTCATCGTCGAATACGACGTGCTGGCGCTGTACACACTGCTGGCCCGGGGCATGGCGGTGATGGTGACCGATTACCACGGTCTGGGCACACCGGCGGTGCACGACTATCTCAACCGGAAATCACAGGCGTACGCACTGCTCGACGCGGCGCGTGCGGCGCTGCAATTGCCCGGCACCAGCCTCCATCCCGGCTCGCCCGTCATCCTGTACGGGTACTCCCAGGGTGGCATGGCCTCCGCCGGCGCGGCCGAACTGCAGCCGAGCTACGCCCCCGAGTTGAACGTGCGGGGCGCCTACGCTGGCGGACCGGTCGTGGACGACGAATACTTCATCGGATTCAACGACGGCCGGGCTCCGCTCGGACCCGCCTTCGCGTGGATTCTCAACGGCATCGCCGCGAACTATCCCGAAACGCGCCCGGTGCTCGACGCCGAACTCAACGACACCGGTAAGGCGATCCTGCGCGAGTCGGCGGACAAGTGCGCCGTACCGCTCGGACTGGCCCAGCAGTTCCCGAACACCTCGCAGTGGACCACCAGCGGGCAGCCGCTCACCGCGGTGATCGATCAGTCCCCGGTCCTGAAGGCGGCGTTCAACGATCAGCGCGTCGGAACGCTCACCCCGCGGGTGCCCGTCCTCATCGCCTCGAGCCCGATCGACGAGGGTGCGCCCTACGTGCCCGTCCGTGAACTGGCCGCCGGATGGTGCGGCGGCGGCGCGCCGGTCCAATTGAACGCGAACGGCGAACTTCCCAGCGTCATCAGCGGGTTGCGGGCCACCCACGTGCTGGCGTTCTTCCCGTCCCTGGTGGCATCACAGGACTGGATGACACAGCGGCTCGCCGACCAGCCGGCACCGTCCAATTGCGGGGCACTGCCCTGATTTGCGGAAACACCGAACAGTCGGATACCGTCGGTATCTCGATCGGAGTCTCGGCGCAGCGCCTCGCGCAGCGGTTCCACCCGTAGCGCCGTGATCTCTTCGCACAGTGGTCGGCCGCGGTTCGGTCCCACGACCGAGCCGCGGCCGACTTGCTGCCCGGGACGCGCGAATCCCCAGGCGGCGAGTAGCTTCACCCGCAATCGTTCATAAACCCGCCGGAGTCGGCGGATGATGTGCACCGAGTCAGCCGTGTCGCTGTTCCACCGTTCGTCAGCTAGATCGATTTCGGTACAGAAAGGTTCGAATGTCGGAGTTGGCTCATCCCCACCGGCCTGAGCCGCTCAGGGGCGCACAGCGGTGACTCTCGGAGATCCGGCCCGGATCGACTCGTCCCCGACATGGCGGCGCGGACCGGCGCGCACTGCCCGCTCAGCCGACGGTTTCGACGGATCGCCACCAGCCAGCGAACTTCTAGCTATTCTTGAATCGCGTGCACGGTGTAGGTGTTCTCCGCAGTCGGAACTGTCGGTTGAGTGTTGTCCTCACGGATCGGCGAGATGACTATGACGATCTTCGAGCACACGCAAGCCCGCGACCCCAAACGCTATCTGTGGGTTCTGGGTCTGATCGCCCCGGGTTGCGCGCTTCTTCCCTCTCAGCTGGTGGTACACACCGGGCTGGAGGTGTTCTGGTGGATCGGGCCGATCATCGTGCTGGTGATCATCCCGCTGCTGGATTGGACCATCGGCGACGACGGAAGCAACCCTCGCGACGAAGACTACGAGGCGTTGTCCAACGACCGTTACTACCGGTGGTGCACCTTTCTCTTCCTGCCGCTGCAGTTCATCGGCCTGCTCATCGCCTGCTACTTGTGGGCCAGCCATGAGCTGAGCCTGGCCGACAAGCTCGGCTTGGCCGTCACCCTCGGCTTCGTCTCGGGGATCGGCATCAACGCGGCACACGAACTCGGCCACCGCTCCGAACGTCTCGAGCGGTGGCTGGCCAAGATCGCGCTCGCGCAGTCCGGGTACGGGCACTTCTTCGTGGAGCACAACCGCGGCCATCACGTCCGCGTCGCCACGCCCGAGGACCCGGCCAGCGCCCGCTTCGGCGAATCGCTGTGGCAATTCCTGCCGCGCACGATAACGGGGGGATTCCGCTCCGCTCTCGACCTGGAGCGCAAGCGGCTGGCGCGCAACGGCAAACGCTGGCTCAGCCCCAGCAATCATCTCCTGCAAGCGTGGGCGATGAGCGCGGCGCTGTTCACCACCCTGATCGTGGTTTTCGGCCCCGGCACGATCCCGTATCTCGCCATTCAGGCGGTCATCGGCGCGGGGCTACTCGAGACCGTCAACTACGTCGAGCACTACGGACTGCTGCGCACCCGGCGTCCGGACGGCCGGTACGCCCGCTGCTCGCCGCGCGACAGCTGGAACAGCGACCGCTTGGTCACCAACATCTTCCTGTTCCACCTGCAACGCCACAGCGACCACCACGCCAATCCCGGTCGCCGTTACCAAACCCTCCGTAGCTGCGACGTGGCGCCCCAGCTACCTGCGGGCTACGCCACCATGGTCGTGCTCGCCGCGATCCCGCCGCTGTGGCGCGCGGTCATGGACCACCGCGTCCTGGACCACTACAACGGCGACCTCACGCTGGTCAACACCAAGCCCCACAGGCGCAGGCTCGTCCTGCCGATCCGGCGTCCGCGTGCGGAAGCGCCGACGGATGCGAGCCCGCGCGCCCACAGCTCGAACCCGTCCACCGACACCGACGAGGACTGGTTCCCAACCGAGGCGAATCGGTGACGCCACCTCCTGCGGAGCAAGCCCTCCGCAGCCGAACCTCGGGGCTCACAACAGCGCGGATCGGTGCCGAGCATCGGGTTTGCGGCAGGTGAACTGCATGACGTCGGTGTGTCCACGGCGGAAGTACTCCGCGGACCCGGTCAGATACCGCAGGTAGGCGTTGTAGGTGTCCTGCCCGGCGAGCCGGACCGCCTGATCCCGGTGCTCACGCAGGGCGTCGGCCCAGCGGTCCAGGGTGGTGGTGTAGTGCGGACCCAGTGCCTGCACGTCGGCGACGGTGAATCCGGCGTCCTCCGCGTATTCGGTGATCCCTTTGGGGTGGTGGCCGGTCGGTAGCGGAAGCTGGCCACCGGGGAAGATGGTCTCGCGCAGGAACCGCAAGAACGCGAAATCGTCGCTGGTGATCCGGCCTCCGTGCGCCCGCAGATGGTCGCGGCTGTGACTCACCACGGTCTGCAGCAGCAGCACCCCGTCCGCGGGCATGATCCGGTAGGCGAAATCGAAGAACTCCCCGTAGCGGTCCACCGGCAGGTGTTCCAGCGCTCCGATGCACACGATCCGGTCGGCGCGCCGGTCGAAGTCCTCCCAGCCCTGCACGCGCACCCCGCCGTACGGGCGCCCACGGATCAGCCGGTCGACGAGCATGTCCCGCACGTAACGGTACTGATTACGGCTTCGGGTCAACCCGATCGTGTTCACCCCGTAGGTGTCCATGGCGCGCAGCATGGTCGAACCCCATCCGCAGCCGACGTCCAGCAAGGTCATCCCCGGCTGCAGATCGCATTTGGCCAAGGCGAGATCGATCTTCGCCATCTGGGCTTTTTCCAGGGTGTCGTCGGAGTGGGTCCACAGCGCGCAACTGTAGGTCCGGGTCGGGTCGAGGAACAGTCCGAAGAACTCGTCCGGCAGCTCTTCCCGGCAGAGGAATTCGCGGTAGAGAGGGGCTTGAACACTCATGACGGCGGAACTTTCTCGCAAACCAGCACTGCTGTTCAGCGGGAGCCGCCGGGCCGTGACGGCTTCCAGCCGGATGCGACGACGATGTCCGTAGACGCACCGACCACTCGCTGCCGACGAGGACTCCCGCGCCGACAGCAACGTCGCCGACGTGTCCGGACCTCGGCCGGCACTCCTTCACGCTACCTCGACACCCGAGAACCTGTTCTCGTAACCGGCCAGATCAGCAAACACACGGCGCCACCATGCCACCCGACCGCTGGGCGATCTCGGGCCTCGCCCCCGCCATAGGACCGCGCGTACCCGCGTGGGCAAGTGCGCTCGGGGCGCGGAAGGCAGCACAGGTCAGGTAGCGCACTACTCGGGTCAGGATGCCCTCGGATAGCTACATTTGCCTCATATCGCATCCAGCACCTGCCGCCCGGCCTCGGACGGATCGGTCACCACTCGGCGCGGAGTGCGGCACGCCGCCGTGACGACGTTGTCACGGCTCGCGGGCGGGACCTTTCGGCAGGTGCTCGGCACCCGATCACAAGCGGCGCCCTGAACGTCGGGGCGTGCGCACGACCACTCCTGATCTGATCATTTGATCAGGTATGATTCCCGTACCGATGGGGAAGGTGGGAGAGGTCGATGACTGCGGAGCCGGTAGTACGTACTCGGACCGATCGACGCCGGGAACGCACCCGCAACGCGCTGCTGGCGGCCGCACGGAAGTTCCTGTCGGAAGGCAGGTCGGCGGTGAGCATCCAAGAGATCACCGACGCCGCCGACGTCGGTTTCGGCTCGTTCTACAACCACTTCCAGACCAAAGAGCAGCTGTTCGACGAGGCGGTGAGCTCGGCGCTGGAGGTCTACGCCCAGATGCGCGACGAGATCGTCCGGCTCTACGACGATCCGGCCGAGGTGTTCGCGGTGAGTTTCCGGATGACCGGCCGGTTGCAGCGGCAGGTGCCCGAGATGGTGCGGGTCATCCTGCATTCGGGCATGTCGGTGCTCTCCCGTGACGAGGGTCTGGCCCCTCGAGCGCGCCGCGACATCCTCGCCGCCCAAGATGCGGGCCGGTTCGAGGAGATGGATCCGGAGATGGCGGTGATGGCCGCGGGCGGCGCGCTGCTGGGGTTGTTACAGCTGCTCGAGCAGCGCCCCGACGCCGATGCCGGGGCGCTGTCGGACGAGATGACCTTCCACGTCCTGCGCATGTTCGGGATGCCGAAACGCTCGGCCCGCAAGTTGGTGTCCGCGCCGCTTCCTCCCCAGCCGCCGTTGTGAAGGCGTTCGGCGCGCGGCGTTACCCCGATCACGCCGGTGGTCATCGAGTCTCCTCGTATTGCGGCGTTCCGTCGGCGCCGGTGACCGGCTGGTCGACCGTGAGCCGTCCTGGAAGTGCGGATATGCCCAGTTGCCGGCGCAATTCGGCGACCAACGGCCCGCCGCGACCGGGGGCGGCGACACCGAAGACGAACCGGTCGGGGCGCAGGACGACCACGCCGCCGGTGCGCAGTCCCGCCTTGGCGAACCATCGGGTCAGCGTGCCGGTGTGGTCTTCGACATCGATGACGTCGTCACGTCCGTCGCCCGGTTTGCCCTGCGGGCGTCCGCCGATCGGGTACACGGTTACGAAAGCGGCGCCGAGACAACTCAGCACCGCCGAATCCTCCGGCCCCAGAACCCGGCGGGGATCGGTCCCATAACCCAGCACCGCGAACCCGACCCCCAATACGTCGTCCAGGCGCCGATGGCGTCCGTCGTAGTCGCGGACGTCCGGCTGCGGGGCCAACGTTCCTTCCACACCGCGCAGGCGGCGCCGGGGTAGACCGAGGTATGCGCCGCGGCGGAAACGCGGCCGCGGTTTCATCTTCGCGCCGCGGATCCAGCCGCCGAGCCCGGGCACCCGCAAGGCGGTGGTGAGACCGACGTCCCTGCCCGCCGCGATCATCTTGTTGTCGATCGAGACGAGCTTCTTGTTCAGCACGGACAGATCGATCATCGCCTTGGCGTGCGGCCGTCGTTCCGACTCGTAGCTGTCCAGGATCTCCAGCGCCGCACCGTGTTCCAGGATCGCGGCCAGCTTCCAGGACAGGTTGTCCGCGTCGCGCACCCCGGAGTTCATGCCCTGCCCGATGAACTGCGGGGTCATGTGCGCGGCGTCGCCCGCGACGAGGATTCGCCGGTCGCGCCAGCGGTCGGCGACGACCGCGTTGAAGGTGTAGACCAGCTTGCGCAGCACCTCCACTTCGTCCGGATCGACGAACCGGGCGATGTAGCGGCGCACCGTGTCCGGGTCCTCCATCTCCTCCTTCGTCTGCGACGGCGACAGCATGAACTCGAAGCGGTGATGCCGATCCGGCTGCGGGCAGGACACGATCGGCAGTTCGGGATCGCACACGAAGTCGAAGTACGGCAGATGCCGGAAGGCATCGACACCGTCGCGGGCGCGCAGATCGACCACCAGCCACCGTTCCGGAAAACTGGTGCCGGACATCTCGATACCGAGCTTGGTGCGCACCACACTGCGCCCGCCGTCGCAGCCGACCAGGAACTCGGCCCGCACCCGTTCGGCAGTGCGCGGATCGGTGTCCGCCGGATGCTTGCCGTATCCGGTGCCCCGGCATTCGACGTGCTCGACGCTCACGCCGTCGGCGTCCTGCTCGAAATCGACGACCGCGCGGCCGCGCCGCACCGTGACGTGCGGATAGCGGCCGAGCGCCCGTTCCAGGGTGTTCTCCAGATACGGCTGGTACAGGAAATTGACCACCGGCCAGCCCAGCGGCCGATCGGTCTGATGGAACTGCGCCAGCACCGAGCCGTCCGCGCGCACCCACTGCACGGTCGAATCGATGTTCATGTCCGCCGCCAATTCGTCCGCGGCGCCCGCGGTCTGGAAGATTCGCATACCTTCGTCGTCGGTGTAGACCGCACGAGCCAGCCCGTAGTACTCCGGTTCGCGTTCCAGCGCCAGCACCCGCACCCCACGCCGTCCCAGCAGGTTGGCCAAGGTCAACCCGGTCGGGCCGAGGCCGACCACTACGACATCCACATCGAAAACGCTCATCGCGATGGTCCTCCCGCCAGTTGGGGAACAGTGGGTTCCGGTGTGCGCACGGTCCGCAGGGCGTGCCGGAATTGGGCGAACTTGTCCAGCACCGTCTCCCCCACCGTCGTGTGGCCCCAGACGCTGATGCCGTGATAGGTGCTCGGTTCCCAGGTCGATTCCAGTTCCGGACCGATCACCACCGGATTCCAGCCGACCTCCAGCTCGAAGCCCGACGGCGTCACGCAATAGAACGACAGCTCACGATCGTTGGTGTGCTGGCCGACCGACCACGCCATACGGAAACCCAGATCGGTGACCCGCCCGTACGCGGCCAGCATGTCGTCCAGGCTCGCGGACTGGATGTTGATGTGCTGCACGCGCGTGCGCAGCGGATCGATCTTCACCCCGCGCAGGTTCGCGATCGCGATCGAGTGATGGCGCTCGTTCACCCTGAGAAACCGGATCTTCATCTTCAGGCCGGAGACGTTCTCATCGATGTAGTCGGTCAACCGCGCGTCGAACACCGTGTCGTAGTAGCTGCGCATCGACTCCGGTTGGCGGGAAACGATCGCCACGTGACCCATCCCCGCCTCCCCCGTGACCCAGCCGGAACCGATCATCTCCAGCGGCTCCGGAGTCGTCACCGGGGTGGCGAAGATTTCGGTGGCGATGCCTTTGGGGCCCGGGAAGCGCCACAGCCGCTGCACGCCGCGTGCGGCCGCCTGCTCGGCGGTGCCTTCCTCGATCGGCACGCCGCGGTCGCTGACCCGCGCGAGGATGCGTTCGAAGGTCTCGTGGTCGTCGACCTGCCAGCCCAGCGCGGTGACGTCCTCGGCCGGGCCGCGCCGGATGAGGAAACGGCAAGCGTGGTCGTCCAATCGGAAGCGCAGCACGTCGGTGTCGAGTTCGTCGACGTGCATCCCGATCGCCGACGCGCCGAACCGGCGCCAGTCGGCCTGCCGCTGGGAGTGCACCACCACGTAGCCCAGGTGCACCGCACCGAACACCGAGCCCGAGCGCATCAGACCGCTCCCAGGAACGCGCCGGCCAACTCGTTGAACAGCTCCGCGCGCTCCCACTGCACCCAATGGCCGGTCTCGGCCGCCAGGTACAGATCGCAGTGCGGCATCCGCTCGGCGAGCATGCGCCCGCCCGCGGGCCGGTTCACCTTGTCTTCGGCGCCCCAGATCACCAGGGTCGGATGCTGCACTCGCGACAGCCGGGGGTCGCGGGTGAAATCCATCCGCCACAGCGTCCGCAATGCCGACGGGCCCGAGGGACGCCGCAAGGGCGGGTCGGCCACCACGTCCGGATCGAGACTGGCTCGGTAACGCTCGTCGATGACGTCTTCGCCGACGTCGCCTGCATCGTAGACCAGGTATTCGCGGACGAACTCGGCCAGTTTGGCGCGGCTGGGCCCATCGCCGTCGTAGTAGGACAGCAGCGACTGCAGGCCCTTGGTCGGCAACGAGCGCGTGGTGCCCACGCCACCGGGGCCCATGAGGATCAGCTTGCGTACCTTCTCGGGCCGGTCCATCGCCAAACGCAGCGCCGCCGCTCCCCCGTAGGAATTCCCGATCAGGTGTGCCGAGCCGATGCCGAGGGCGTCCAGCAGGCCACCGATAGCCGCGGCCAAGTCACCGAACGGGTCGGACTGATCGATGTGTTTCGTCGAACGCCCGTAGCCGGGCATATCCGGCACGATCACCCGGAAACGCCGGGCCAACGCCGCGACATTGCGGGCGTAGTTCGACATGCCGCTCGCGCCCGGCCCACCCCCGTGCAAGAGCACCACCGCATCGCCGGCGCCGGCCTCGCTGTAGAAGATGTCCCGAGCGCCGACCCGGACAGTCCGCCCGGTCTCGGCGGCGTTGTCGATTGTCATCACTGCCTCCGATTCACTGATCTGATGCAATCATCAGTTATGCGGAAATACTCTGTCAAGCAAAAATGATGAAATCATCAGAATCGGTTGCGTGACGCTCCGGGGTGCGCCAGAGTGAGGGTTCGGACCCTTCGGGCACCCATCGGACCCGGCGCGTCCGGAGAAAGGACTGCTCAATGAACCGCATCGATGTGCATCAGCACCTGATCCCTCCGAGCTACGCCGACGCGCTCCGGGAGCACGGTCTCACCGCTCCCGGTGGACGTGCGCTGCCCGAGTGGAGCGCCGAAGGGGCGCGGGCGTTGATGACGCAAGCCGGGATCGCGGCGGCGGTGCTGTCGGTGTCGACTCCCGGCACCACCTTCCTGGCCGATCCGGCCCAGGCGGCCGCGCTCGCCCGCGCGCTCAACGACGACACCGCCGCGCTGGCGCACGCCGACCCCGACCGGTTCGGTTTCCTCGCCACCCTCGCCATGCCGGACGTCGACGCGGCCGCCACCGAGGCCGAGCGCGCCCTCGACGACCTGGGCGCCGACGGTGTCGTGCTGCTCGGCAACGCGGCGGGGACCTATTTGGGCGAAGAAGGGCAGGACGCCCTCTTCCAGGTGCTGGACCGGAGAGCGGCCGTCGCGTTCGTCCATCCGGCCGACCTGCCCGCGCCCGCCGTGCCGGGTGTTCCGCCGTTCGCCGCGGATTTCCTCCTCGACACCACCCGGGCCGCCTTCCTCCTCGTGCGCAACGGCATCCGGCGCCGGTATCCCAACATCCGTTTCATCCTGAGTCACGCCGGTGGGTTCGTCCCGTACGCCGCGCACCGCATGGCGCTGGCCATCGTCAACGACACCGGGCGCAGCCCGTTGGACATCCTCGACGATTTCGCCGGATTCTATTTCGACACAGCGTTGTCAGCCGGCGCCGCGACGTTACCGAGCCTGCTCGCGTTCGCTGAACCCGGGCACGTGCTCTACGGCAGCGACTGGCCCTTCGCCCCGGAGCCCGCGGTCCATTATTTCAACGCCGGGCTCGACACCTTTTCCGGATGTGACGACACCACGCGGCGAAATATACAGCGCGACAATGCCCTAGCGTTGTTTCCGAAGTTCGGCGACGCCGCGCCGACGCCGGAGCCACCGCTGCTCACCAGGGCGCGAGCGGCCTTGCGGCACCAACTCTTCCGGAGTGTGGCCAAGGCGATGGCCCGCCGCTGAACCGGCGGGTCGGATCGTCCGACCGTCGGGTGGATCGGCGGTCCGGCGTCAGAGGCTCAGCCGCTCGAATTCGGTCGCACAATGCGCGGAGAACACGGTCACCACGTCGCCGTGGTCACGGACGAGTTCGCGCAGCCGCTGCTGATTCTCGATCCGAGACTGCCGCTCGGTGTCCACATACCACTGGAAAATTCGCGTGCCCAAAGGCATGAACGGCTCGGCACACATTTGTCCGTGATAGGTGTAGGCGTCGCCGGCGTGCAACAACCAACCGTTTCCCGTGTCGACAGCGACACCGACATGACCGCGCGTATGTCCGGCCAGGGGAACGAGGAGTATTTCCGGAGGCAGGCCCCGCAGTTCGCGGACCGCCCGGAAATCGAACCAGCTCGACATACTGCTGTCGGATTCGTCGTAAACCGACCACTTGGGTCCGTGCTCGAATTGCGCTCGGCGGTAGCGGAATTCTTCACGACGGCCGTAGGCCCCTTCGGCGGCGTCCAACTCCGCACGGTGGACGTGCACGGTGGCCGCGGGGAAATCGGCTAGGCCGCCCGCGTGGTCGAGATCGAGGTGCGTCACGATGATGTCCCGGACGTCGTCGCGGGCGAAGCCCAGCGCCTCGATCTGCCGGGCGATCGGGTGGTCGAGGGCCGGGTTAGATTGCCGGATGAGCTGCCGCCCGACCCAGGCCTCCGGCCGGATCAGCGCCTGTTCGCCGTATCCGGTGTCGATCAGGGCCAATCCGGCGGAGTGCTCGATCAACAAGCAGTGACACGCGCCGACGGCCCTGCGCCGAACCCCCGGCCGGCCGTCGAACAAACGGCCTCCGAAAGGACGTGTCCCCCCGGCATCCAAATGATGGACACGCACCAGTCCGCTCCTATCCGCGCCGTCCGGTCAGCCACCCTACTCGCCCGTGTCGTCGCGCGCGACAGACGCCGAGCATGCTTGTGACCCGAAACGGCAGTGCGCGAACAGGTTCGGCGCGCCGTTCGCCGCCTCCTCGACCGATATCAGGCGATCTTCAAGGTGCCGCCATCGATGACGTAGTCCGCACCGACGATATTGGCGGCTTTCGGCGACGCGAGGAAGGCGACGAGGGCGGCGACCTCCTCCGGTTCGCTGATCCGGCCGGACGCGATGCCGAACTGCTCGGGGACGGCCGCGAGCAATTCCTCCTGCGAAACGCCCTGCGCCGCGGCGAACTTGGCGCCGACGCCGTGCGGTCCGCGCCACATCGGCGTGCCCACCACACCGGGAGAGACGGTGTTGACCCGCACCCCGCGCGGGCCGTACTCCTCGCTGAGCCGCTTGGTGAGCGCGGTCAACGCGGCCTTGGCCTCGCTGTAACCGACCGGTCCAGCGGCCGGGAGATGCTTGTTGATCGATGAGACGGTGACGATCGAGCCGCGCCGCTCCAGCAGGCTGGGCAGGGCCGCGCGGGTGATCCAGATGGCGCTGAACAAATTCAGATCCAAGAGTTCTCGCCATTGCTCGTCCTCGACGTCGAGGAAGCCGCCCAATTCCAGACGAGCGGCGTTCACGGCGCCGACGTTGTTGACGAGGATGTCGATGCCGCCCAATTCGTCCAGTGCGGCGCCGATCAGCCGGGCCGCTCCCGCCGAGGTGGCAAGATCGACGGAAATCGCAGCGACACTGGATTTTTCGAGTTCGGGGGTGATGGTGCGCGCGGCGCCGACCACTCGGACACCTTCGGCGGACAACGCTTCGGCGACGGCCAGGCCGATGCCGCGACTGGCGCCGGTGACGACGGCGGTCTTGCCGGACAGTTCGAGATCCATGATTGATCCTCTCTTTTCTTGAACTACAGGTCAAAAATATGGGCAGCAAGCGCGGCGGCGGTGGAAAGCGGAATTCAGAGGCCGGTCAGAGCGGTGTCGATGATGCGATGCAAGGTGGGCGCGTCGTAGGTCTTCGCCATCACGCGAAGGCCGACGATGGTGTTCATCAGGAATTCGGCCATCTCCCGCGGGTCGGTGTCCGCGCGCACGTCACCGTCGCGCCGCCCCTGGTCGATTCGGGCCTCCAACGCCGCCATCACGTGGTCCTGCATGGTGCGCACCGCCCGGGTGATCTCCGCATCGTGCCCGGCCAATTCCATGGCCGTGTTCACCGCCAGGCAGCCGCGCCGAACCGGCTGCGCGAGATCGGCGTCGACCATTCCGCGCAGGAAGGCGGCCACGCACTCACGGGTGGTGCCCGGGCGGGTCAGGATGTCGGCGGCCAGCTCGACCCCCAGCCGGTCGTAGCGGTCCAGAGCCCGGTCGAACAACGCGCGCTTGCTGCCGAAAGCGTGGTAGAGACTGCCCTTCCCGATACCGGTGGCATCGGCCAACTGCGCGGGAGAGGTGTTGGCGTACCCATGGGTCCAGAACGCCTCCATGGCCCGTTCCACCACCGTGTCGGGGTCGAAGTTGCGCGGCCTGCCCATGACCGGAACAGTAACGGTTTTAGACCTTTGGGTCAACAAAGTCGGTGGCCGTTTCCGTGGCCAGTGGCGCTATCGGATCGCGCTGAGCGCAACGATGCCCGTCGGTCATGCGCCCGGCTAACCTTCCCGGCAGGACGCTGTTACGGAGGAGCGCGCGGTGACCACTGAGTCGACCATCGACGCCGATACCGCACTACACCCGCTCGACGACCCGGTCAGGGCGTCGCTGCGTGGCGCGCACCGCCGGTTCGCCGGCTGGGTGGGACGGATCGGCCGTTACGACCCGCAGGTCGCCAGGTTCGTAGGCCATCCGCCGGTGCTGAACGCGCAGGACTGGGCCGACTTGGCCACACTGCTCGGACCGGGCGGCAGTACCGCCTTGCGCGGCCACGGCCACGTGCCGCCGGACGGCTGGACAGTGCTGGAGGAGATGGACTCGGTACAAATGGACGGCGCCGCGCTGCGCGTCGCCCAGGACCCGGAATTGGAAGTTCTCACCGCGGCCGATGTGCCCGAGATCCTGGAACTGATCGCCCGCACCGAACCGGGCCCCTACGCGCCGCGGACCATCGAAATGGGCACCTATCTGGGCCTGCGGGTCGGCGGCAGACTGGTCGCGATGGCCGGAGAGCGCCTGCACCCGCCGGGTTGGACCGAGATCAGCGCCGTGTGCACCGACGCGGAATTCCGGGGCCGCGGGTTCGCCACCCGCCTGATCCGCGCGGTCGGCGCAGGCATCCGCGCGCGCGGCGAGACCCCGTTCCTGCACGCGCTGGCCCGCAATACGACAGCGATCGGTCTGTACGAGACGCTGGGCTTCACGCTGCGCAGACGCTCGAAATTGACGGTCGTGCAGGCGCCGACGTCGTTCGGCAGTGCCCTGCGCTGACGCGTGCCGGCTGGTTGCCACTGAGAGTTCGATCACTCCTTTTCGACGGCCCGGGACGGGCGTTCCACAGAGCGCGGTGGCCGAATTCGATACAGATGCGCTGAATCCAGCGCATATCCGACGGACGATCAGTTCGACAGACAACCGACCGGCGCTGAAGCACTGCGCGCCGGTCCACCGACGTTTGCCGTCTCGGACAGTTCGCGCTGCGGATCCAGACAGAGTTGGGTATGCTTCCGCGACGTAAGTCGAATTATGCTGCGGTAGAACACTTTTGGTAGACCGGTCGGTATGACGGCAGGGTCCGGCCGCAGCGCCAATTGCCGGCGACGTAAGCAGGGGAGTTCAGACGTGTCGAGGTGGCACCGGGCACACGGATCGTCGGGATACACGACCCGCCCAGCAGGCCTGCGACCATTCTCCCCCGCGGCGCCTCAGCGGCTTCTCGCACACGCATTCCTTCGGTAGCCGACCGGCTGTCCACGCCGGCCGGATCCGCCTACGCCAGAGAAGCCGTGCGGAGTCTGCCGTCGATCTCGCATTCCTCCTCCAGGAGTCCGTTGTGACTATTCCCCCTTCCTTTTCGCTGCCCTTCGAGCCCTCCGGTGCGCACACGTGAAGCTGTATTCGGACGAGTTCGCCGCCGACCCCCATGCCGCGTACCGGCAGATGCGAAGCGATCACGGCCCGCTCGTCCCGGTCGAAGTAGCGCCGGATGTGTCGGCGACTCTGATCATCGATTACCGAACAGCATTGGACGTCCTCACCGACTCGGCGCGTTTCTCCGCCGATCCGAGCGAATGGGAACAGCATGTGCCGCCGGAGTGCCCGGTGCCGTGGACGATGCGGTGGCGGCCGGACGCCTCGCGCGCAGCGGGAGACGAGCATGCCCGCTACCGGAACGCGGTCACCGGCAGCCTCGACCGGATCGATCTGCACCGGCTGCGCGACACAGTGGAACGCACCGCCGTGTCGCTGATCAACGGTTTCTGCGCGGCCGGTGCGGCAGATCTGCTCAACGAGTACGCGATTCCGCTCACCGTCCGCGTGCTCGAGGAAGTACTCGGATTCCCACCGGAAATCCGCGAAGACGCCTACACAGCGATGATGAACCTGCGCGACGCCGTCGACCCCGGCTCGGTGGACGAGAACCGGCGAACGCTCAACGCGGCCATGCTCGAGGTGATCGCGGCCAAGCGGGCAGCGCCTGCCGGAGACGTGGCGTCCTGGCTGGTCCAGCATCCGGCTCGGCTCAGCGAAACCGAACTCGTCCATCAGATGGCCTCGCTGTACACCACGGGGGCCGAGCCGACCTGGAACCTCATCGCGGTCACCGTGCTGTTGCTGATGACCGATGACCGATTCGGCGGCGAACTCCTCGGCGGAGCATTGTCCACCCGCGACGCCATCGACGAGGTGCTGTTCACCGATCCCCCGACGGCGAATTCGTGTGTGCGATACCCGAATCAGCCGCAGATCGTCGGGAACGTGTGGCTGCCGCAACATCAACCGGTACTGATCGGTTTGGCGGCCTGCAACAACGATCCCACGGCGGTAGCGGGCGACCGCCAGGGCAACCGCTCCCACCTGGCCTGGGGCGCCGGTCCGCACACCTGTCCCGCCCAGTCGGTCGCCATGGTCATCGTCCAAGAGGCGCTCGACCAGCTGCTCGACGCGCTACCGGAGATCCGGCTCGCGATCCCCGCCGCGGAAGTGAAGTGGCTGCCGAGCTCCTTCCACCGGGCACCGGCCACCGTCCCGGTCACTTTTCCGGAGTCGCCGCCCCTCGCTCTGCTCTGAGACCCACAGGTGGGTGCCGGTGCCCCGCGGCGAGCGAGAGGCTTGTTACGAATCACCTGAATGTCTAAAACAATTACCCATCTGTAAAATAACGCCCTACTCTGGGGAGGTGCCGAGTCATCGCACCCCGGATCCCGCCCACCGCGTCCGCGACGCCGAACGGACGAAACGCTGTCTGCTCGAAGCGGCCTTGGACGAGTTCGCCGCAAAGGGCTACGCCGGCGCCCGAGTCGGCGACATCGCCGAACGAGCCGGCGTCAACAAGCAGCTGATCACCTACTACTTCGGCGGCAAGGAAGGCCTGTACCGGGCGCTCCAGCAGAGCTGGCTGGAGCGCGAGGCCGCATTCAGCGATCCGGCGCTGCCGTTGGCGGAGGTGGTCACGAACTATCTGCGCGACGGGTTGCGCGACCCGCGCGGCATCCGCCTGCTCATGTGGCGCGGACTGTCGGATGCCGCACCGCCCGGCGAGCACCCGATATCACGGAGCGATCTCGCCGCGACCAGGCGCAGGCAAGAGGACGGCGAGGTCGCCGCCGACCTCGACCCCGCCGCCTTCCAGCTCGCGGTGATGGGGATGGTCATCGCCCCCCTGCTGCTACCGGTGCAGGTTCGCGAACTGTTCGGCGTGGATGCCCAGTCCGCCGAGTTCGAGCACCGCTACGGCGCACAGTTGCGCCGCATTCTCGCCCATCTCACCGATTCCCCTTCCGAAGGAGAAACCCCATGACCTACCTCGTCACCGGCGTTCGCGGCATCGTCGGCCGCGCCGTCGTCGATCAACTGCGCGAAGCCGGAAAGCCGGTGCGGGCGGCCAGTTCCCAACCGGCCGAAACCACCGTGCCGGACGGCGTCGACCTCGTCGGGCTCGACCTGACCGACCCCGGATCGGTCACCGCCGCCCTCACGGGTGTCGATAAAATCTTCTGCTACGCCGCCGCCGAGGGCATCGACAACTTCGTCGACGCCGCGAAGGCCGCCGGAGTCGCCCACATCGTGTTGCTGTCCTCCATCGCGGCCGAGAACGACCACAACCCCATCGGCGCAAGGCATCTCGCGGTCGAGAACCCGCTACGCGCGTCCGGCCTGCCGTTGACCGTCCTGCGGCCCGGCGCCTTCGCGGCCAACGCCCGCTTCTGGTTCTCCACCATCAAGGCCGACCGCGTCGTCCGCGTCCCCTTCCCGGACCTGCAACTGACCCCGATCCATGAGGCCGACATCGCCGCCGCGGCTATCACAGCGCTCGACGACCCCTCCCACGCGGGCAAAATCTACCCGCTGACCGGCCCGGAATCCCTCTCGCATCGCCAACAGGTCGCCGCCATCGCCGCTGCCCTGGGCGAGCGAATCAACCTGATCGAACTGAGCTACGAGGAAGCGGCCGACATCTACTACCGCCCGGTCCTCGACCTGTGGGCGAAGGCCGGAACGGAACCGAGCCCCGTCGGCCCCACTTCCGAATCGATCACCGGCACCCCCGCCCGCACCTTCGCCCAGTGGGCGGTAGACCACGTGGACGACTATCGCTGAGCGCCCCGCCTTCAGCCCCCGCGCCACGGCCCCCGCCCGCACCGGCGAGCCCAAGCCACCGCCCACCCCGCCAGGCACCACAACCCACTCTGACTAGGCGATTAGCACCGCCCCACCCTCGTGCGGTAATCTCTTCGAGCGCCCGCACAGCGGACGCGACGGGCTGTGGCGCAGTTTGGTAGCGCACTTGACTGGGGGTCAAGTGGTCGCAGGTTCAAATCCTGTCAGCCCGACACAGAAAACCCCTTCCGACCAGCGTCGGAAGGGGTTTTCTCGTTCCGTGGAGGGGTGCCGGGATTCGACCCATCTCACAGAAATCTCACGTTTTCGGGCTCTGCCCACGCGCCCAGGCTTCCAGGACAGCACGGTTGTCGGGCACGGTCTCAGGCACGTCGATGTAGTGGGTCTTGGCGACCTCGCGGGTGTTGCCGAGCTGGCGGGCTGCCCGTTCGGGGTCGTCGAAGGCGTGATCGACCGCGGTCGCCACGCCCTTGCGGAAGGTTCGCGGGGTAACCCAGGCGAAGTCCTCACCGCGCGCGGCCCGCCAGGTGCGCCCGAAGTTGTTCGGGTTGCGCAGCGACCCGTTGCGTGCCGGGAACAACAAGCCCATAGGGTTCGGGCGGTCGGTGACCTCGAGGTCTTTGATCGCCTCCCGGATCGCTTCGACGGCGTGTTCGGGCAGCAGGATCCGCCGCCAGCCGTTCTCCGACTTGGGCGCCGGCTTGCGCACCCACCCTCCGGCTCCGGCGCCCTTCTCTTCGACCAGTGTGCCGGTCACGTCCAGGTACGGATCGCTGGCGTCGAGGTCGATGTCGTCGAGCAGCAGGGCGAAGACCTCATGCGGGCGCATCCCGGTCCCGGTGATCACGTCCACCACCCACACCACCGTCCAATCCCGCGGCGGACCACTCTTGTACGCCGGAGTCCCCGGGATAGCTTCCCCACGCGCCCACGCTCGCACCTGGGCCCGGAACGCCGGCAGCGCAGCGTGGTCTTGGACCTTGCCGCGCGCGGGTACGCGGCGGCGGGTGAAGGCACTCACGCCGTCGATCGGGTTGGCGTCGAGGACGCCGTGGCGGACCGCGATCTGCATCATCGCCCGCAGGATGATCTTGTGCTGCTTGGCCTTACGCCGCAGCCCCAGCGACACCAGTCGTTTCAGGTGTCGGTCGAGCTCGCCTGCGGTGGCCTGCCAGATCTGCAGGTTCCCGATCGAGTTCTCGATCTTGATCGTGTCCCGCTTGGCGCGCCGGTCCTTGGAGACGTAGATCTCGCGGCGGTAGTCCTCGACGTTGCCCGCGGTGTAGGCGTCGTCGGCCTCGAGTTCGTCGAGCAACTCCTTCGCCAGTTGGACCAGCTTGGTGTTGCGGGTGATCCGATCGTGCCCGAGCTGTTCACGAAAATCCCGCATCGCCTCGGCCAACCGGTTTCTCGCGTCGTCGGCACTGACACCCATCCGTTCCAGCTGCTGCGACCCACCCGCACCGTAATAGCGGACGGTGGTCCTGTACCGCCCGTTCTTCTGCTTCTTCGGCCTCGTCGGTGTCCCGAACGTCCCGACCGGCTTCGGCAACCTCCCACCCATTACACCCTTCCCCACACCTGGATAACCATCGATTCACAGGCGCAGCCCACGGCCCGATCGGCGGCGCTGCCGCACCGCTGGAAACGCCGAGTCGTAGGTGAACGCACAGCGGAAGCATGGGCAGACGACCACATGAGCCTCAAGAGGTGAAAAGTAGCTAGAAGATAGCCTGCATGCGGATTGACGCTTACAGCTCGCTAGGCTCATGCAGCAGCGGCCCGCCCGAGCGTGGCTCAACCGTGCGTAGAACCGGCGGCTCCGCCACCGCGATCGAGTCGGTCTTGCTCCCAGGCCAGCAAGTCGCTGAGTCGGTAGCGTCGGTAGCGTCCCATCCGCGCGTACCGTGGGCCGCGACCAGCGGATGCCCACGACGCCAACGTCTTGAGCGGAATCTTCAACCGCTCCGAAACTTCCCGCGTACTCAACCAGACATCGTCACCCGCAGGCACGGGCTCGGACCGGGAACTTGCGTCGCCCCTGTGGGTCGGCCGCGATGGTGTAGGACGGGATGCCGGGGACTTTTCGGACATGACGAGGTACCTCTCTCCAGTCCCCTGGCAGCAGACGTACCCGACAACCATTAAACCCTCGACCGGTCCCTGATGCCACGACCACCCATCCGGAGGCGGTTCGAACCTCCTGCAGCACCGTTCTTTTCGACCGCAGTGTGGCAGCCGAAGTCTGTCATCAGTACGCCCGCCATGACCGCGCACAGTGACGTGACCGCGACACCCACTCCCTAGGCAGCGAGCCGCCCCAGTCCAGGGGCGTAGCGGCTCGGACTGATCAACTCCGCGTTGCGAACGACCGGAAACCACGCGAAATGCATTCCGTTCCACGTAGGCCAATGCAATTGGGATGCGCCTCAATAGGGCTCACAACAGCAGGCGTGGGAAGCTGATCCAGTTGTGGACCTAGACTCATCGACGGACTGCATGATTTCACCGCGGCGGGCCGGACCGGGTTCTCCGTCGGCTGCACCCCGGCCCTGATGAGGTGGTGCTCCAGAGTTGGTCACCCGCCCGGCAATACGGTGAAGACCACGCGCCCCACGGCTGTTTTACGAGGAATGCGAACAAGGGGCCACTACCGCTTGGGGGAATCTAACCCCCGAGCGAACCACCGCACACGGCCTGGTCAGCGAGCTGACCTTACTGCATCGCCGCCGCTCAACTGCCGTTTCACGACGTGTCGCTACATTTCAGTACGAAATGTACCACCCCAGTCGATGACACGGTCATCACCAGATGAAACACGCGGATCACAGGCATAGGTGATGACGGCGTCATCACCTTGTCATCAGCCACCGAAACTCCGCATCTAACCTGGCCCGAGTAACCCTATGGATGGTGAGTTCGATGCGTCCCGGTTGGGCCCATTCCCGTGGCCCATCCGGTTGGGTATTGACCCTCCGGTTCCTCGCGGACGGACTGGGTCGGAATTCAGCTAAACGTTAAACCCCGCGTGCGCGGGGGCCTCTGCATCAATCACTTGGTCGCTCAGCGCTCCGCGCTCATCCCGCGTGCGCAGGGAGCACCACGTCCGCGCTGGACGCCAGTGCCTTTCGAGGGCTCATCCCCGCAGACGCGGGAGCACACCGCTTCGACCTTGCCCAGTCCGCCGGACCGGGCTCATCCCCGCGGACGCGGGGAGCACGAGATCGGCATCGACGACGCGTTCGCCGAGGTGGGCTCATCCCCGCGGGCGCGGGGAGCACAGGAACCGATGCCGCGGATTCGCCGGGTCGCAGGGCTCATCCCCGCGGGCGCGGGGAGCACGAGCTGCCGGGTGATCCGCTGGCGGATGCGCGGGGCTCATCCCCGCAGGCGCGGGGAGCACTTGCAAACCACGTCCGCAAACCGGCCGCGCCGGGGCTCATCCCCGCAGGCGCGGGAGCACACTTGTTGACCAGCGACTTCCTAGCCGGATAAGGCAATTTTCATTCACTTTTGTCGTTTGATCTAAAGCCTGCTCTGACGCGAGCCTTGAAGATGGTCTGGTCCTGCATCTCGTCGAGCCTAATGTCTCGCCGCCCTTCGAGAACTGGCACTGTCGGGCATGCGCGTTTAGCTCTGCACAGCGGGCAGGGTGGATACCGGCACAACCAAACGGCTGGAACGCGGATAGGTGTCGTGAGCCGCCTAACCCGCACGCGCACGCCGATCCTGGGATTCCAGTGCCATGCACTCCGACTTGTCAGGCCAGCGGCCACCGCATCCATGGATGCGATTCCGTCTGGCGCGATGCACTCCCCGTCGAGGCTGAAAGTGGAACCCGGTCCGAAAACCAGCCCGAGGTTGGAGGCCTGACCGAGACTCAGCAGGCGCGGTGTAGACCTCCTTGATCATCGCGGCCTGACCCACCACGACGGCCGGGCCCAGGATTGGAACGTTCACCCGGAACAGCGGACTGTTCTCTTTCCCAGCCGGACCCAGCCCGGTAGTACCCGAGTCTCACTGCAGGAGAACGAGACCTAACGGGCACCTCGGTCGGCAACGACGTGGGCTGCGGAGATCGCGCGCCGAACCGTTCGCGACGACCAACTGATGACCGCGACAATAACTCGGAATCGGCTCGGGCGTACCGGAAAGATGCCTGATCTGGCATTAAGGGCCTCGGCCCAAGAGGACTTGAACCTCGTCGGGACACTCGGCGTTACACCAGTTCAGCGAGCTGATCCTTGCGTAATACGGCCGCTCAACTGCCGTTTCACGACGCGTCACTACATTTCACGACAGACCATACCACTTGTGGTGATGACACGGTCATCACCAGGTGAACGCAACGATTCGATGCTCCGGTGATGACGGCGTCATCACCGGAGCGGGCGGAGCGGAGTGCAGATCTTCACAGGGCCGGTGCCACCCGCAGCTCACCAGCCCGACTTGGCGGCCGAACGAGTTCGCGTGGAACTGTGTCAGTCTGGGCTGCTTCGAGATCCGTCTGATCGCAATGCCGAAGCAAATGTGGACGATGACGCCGCTGCCGAGCCACTGGCAGCAGAGTCACCCAACTAGCAGCAACAGGGAAGGATCACCCGATGCAGAAGCTCTCGAATCCCCCTCGACAGGAAGTAGTTGACGGTGTTGGATACCCGACAAGGCTTTCGTTGCAGGTACCAGCACCACAGGCGCGCCGCTCCAGCGCAACGGCTTGGGAGGGGGTTTCCCGCATGGACATCGACCTGGCTTGTCCACACTGCCATCAACTCGATCTGGTCCAGAGTGTGCCCGCTGTCCGATCCGACGGCGTGTCGACCGCTTTTGGGACGAACGTCTATTCCGGCGTAGGGATAGCTTCGACTGGCCTGATACCGGTGTTCGGCACCTCCACCACAGAAAGCACCCACACCACAGCACTCGCCCGAAGCCTCGCCTGGGAACCTGTCCAGCGACCGGTCGGGCGCCTGCTTTTGGTTGGTTTCCTGCTGTTGCTTCCAGCGTTGTTCGCTTTGGCTCCAGCTTTCGCCGCCTACCGCACCATCGAATCCGAGTCGCAAGATTTGGCCGCGATACTGGGGATTCTCTTCGTCTCCACCGCGATCGCCACCCCAGGACTGCTTGTCGTGACGGTTGCGATCCAGCGAGCACGCCGTAACAGCAAGATCGCCCGAGGGCGTCACGCCGCGTACACACTATGGCGGGCTGCCTTCTATTGCCATCGCTGCGGTCTTGCGTTCTGGCCGCGCTCTCCGACGCCGGGGGTTCCCGCTCGGCAGGGTTTCGCGCCGCAGCACTTCCGTTGGTTCGTGTGGACTGCCGGTGGCTACGCGAACGCCTGAGTTCGACGAACTCAGCGGGGGCTCATGCTATTTCGGTGCTTTGACCTCGCTGGGGTTGATCTCGGTCCGCAATCCTCGCCAGCTCGGATGCCGCAGCGCGCCGACGAACTCTCGATATTCGACCGTGCCCACCAGCTGCGGTTTCACCCAGCGCGCCGCCCTCACCCGCCAGGATGGTGCCGGTCGGTCGAACGGGCTGTCGGTTGTGGTCAAGTCCATCAGCCGCTCGAGCAGTGCCCGGCGCACTGCCGTGGTGAAGCCCGTGCCGACGTGCCCGACGTAGACCAACCGGCCCGACTCGTCGTAGGCACCCAGGATCAGGGAGCCGAGCGCTCCGCGCTCTCCACCACTGCTGCCGGGAACCCAGCCTGCGATGATCACGTCCGTCGTCTGCCGGATCGCCGTCTTCAACCACAGGCGCGAGCGCGTCCCAGGGCGGTAAACGGAGTCGATACGCTTGCTCACCACACCTTCGAGACGGTGGGAAGCGGCGGTATCGAGCATGGTGGCGACCGGGATGTCGGTCCAGAACGGCGGGACGCGCACCCCGGCCCCGGTGAGGTCGAGTTCGCCCAAGCGGGCGCGTCGATCGACATAGGGCAGAGCCATGGTGCCGGCACCGTCGAGTTCGAGCAGGTCGAACACGAACAGTTGCACGGGCACCACCGCGACCAGTTCACGGGTGGGCCGGGTCAGGTGCATGCGCTGCTGGAGCCGGGCGAACGACGGCGCGCCGGTGGCCGGGTCGGGGGCGACGATCCCGCCATCGAGGATCATGTCGGTGCCGTGGGCGCACTCCGCGAGCGCGGCGCTCAGTTCCGGGTAGGACGCGGTGACGTTGTTGCGGTTGCGGCTATACAGTTCCACCCGACCACCGGTGATGCCGCAAATGGCGCGCATCCCATCCCACTTCATCTCGATCGCCCACCGGCCTGGCGCATCGGGCGGCCGACCAGGCGTCGCCAGCATCGGCGCAGGCACGGACACATCAGTCAGCGTACATAGAGCAAATACCGACCTGTGGGTGTTGTTCGATAGTCTCGCAGCTGTGCAGTTCGAGGAAGGCTCCCTCATTCACCTGGTCGCAGGCGGGGTGAGTGTGTTCCGCATCATCGAGGTAGGCGTCGACGGGGATCCGAGCAAAGCTCTCGTGCAAGCGGTCGCCGACACTCCCGGGACCTACCCGTTCCCGACCGATCTCGCCTACGCCGTGCCCGCCGAACATCCGTAGCAGCGCACTCCCCTTTTCCCCTCGGTGCCGCCGGATCAGCTCGCGTGCTCGCCGTCCTTCGTGGAGCGGTCCGCCGTAGGTGACTCGACGGTATCGACTGCATCGGTGATCTGTTCTGTCGAGTGACCGGAATCCGTGGTGCCGTGTCGAGCACGCTCGAGCCGCCCGGTTGGCGCGACCGTCGGCGCTGGTACTGCCTCCGGTGAGGTCGTGTCGCGGTGGGCGCGGGCGGTGGTGATCAGTTGCCGGACTTGCTTGGCGCTGATTTCGAGCAGGTCCGCCAACTCGTCGTCGGAGGCCCCGTGGTCACGGATCACGGCGGCGGCCTCGGCTTGGTCGGCGCGGTACCGGGCGATCTCCTGCGCGGCGGCTGCCTCGACGTTGCTGATCTGCTTGTGTAGCGCCGCGATGTGTTGATCGCGTGTGGTTTCGCACGCGGTGATCGCCGCCCAGTCGGTGAGGTACCGCTGCACCGCCTCATGGATGGTGCGCTCCCGCTGGCGTGCCAGTTCGCGGCGTCGTTTGTTACGTGCGCGTGCGCGTTCCAGTCGCGCGACAACTTCGGGGGATCGAGCCGTGCGCGGGGAGCGCGGGGGGCGACGCGACGACATGGCCGGCCTCCTAATTCTGGGCCCGCCTGCTGATTCTCCGCCGACGATTTTACCGGCCTCGATTGTCTGCACCCTGGGTGAATCTCGCCGACGCACCCGGCGCATCGATGACACCACCTCGTCCCGCCCCTTCGTCTGAGAGGACTTCACGTATGGCTGATGCCACCGAGGGCTTGTTCGCCGTGCCGGACCTTTTCGGCGGCGCGGTGGCCGTGTGCTGGTCCTACGGCATGGGGGTGGAAAGCACCTGCGGAGTAGTACGCACGCTGCTCGAGCCACAATTCCGGCCCACGGAACTGCGAGGCGACCTGTCGAATCGTGTTGGTCGCCCAGACCGGTGACGAGTGGACCAGCACCTGCGACCTGGTCGCCGCCCACGTCCTGCCGTTACTGCGGCAGCATTCGGTTCGCCTCGTCGAAGTGGCCCGCAAGGGCCCCTCGGCCGCGGACGGCATCGTGGTGTTGCAGGACACCCGGCAACCAGTGCAGTTACACCCTGACCCGGAGAAGTCCGGCTTCTACGCGCTCAGCGACGAGCACCGCGGCAACGGCGTGTTGCCCACCCTCGGCGGCAACCGCACCTGCTCAGTTAACTGCACCATCTCCCGTCCGTTGACTATCGCGGTCTACGCCGTAATTAGGTCCCGATTCCTTGTCCAATTCCAGGGCGGCTCCGCTCGATGATATACCGGAGTTCTTCTCAATCCATCGAAAAAGCCGACCGGTATTGTTTTCAGCCGCCACGAGTTGTCCGCCCGGAAGAATTGCCATGTGACAGTCGATGGTGATTAGCACCAACTCCATGGAATCGCTCGATCGCGCAACGAGCGTTGTGCTCAGTAGGTCGGACCAGAAACGATCCAGATCTATCACTCCTTCGCCAGTCAGATATTCAATCAACCGTTCATCATCAAACCTGACTTTCTCGCCGTGACAGAGCATATTCACAATGACCCACTGCGGTACCGAAAGATAACAAGGTGACCACTCCTCGTGGTCACCTAGCTTCGACAGGGAGGCTGCAGTATTGTTCACAAACGCATAGTTCCAGCCGGAACGCCCCTCCACACTCTCACCAGCTTTGGCGAGTAGAAAAGCGTGAGGAACCTCCAGTTCCAAATCCTCACCCCATAATCCGCCAATCTCATATCGGCAATCGAGCCGTGTCCATATAAGTTCGAGAATCATGAGAACTGGATTCACCGTCGTGGAGAAGTAGAATGGCCACCAGTCATCGTCTATCAGTTGCGCTGAGAACGGCTCTCCGTTCGCCTTTACCAATGAGAAGTTTCCGGAGACAATCAAATGCGGGAACCCTGCGACGCCGAAGCCATCCTGCCCGAGATTTTCTTCGAGGTACTCATAAAGGGCCGCGCGAAAACGGTGTTCGGACTTGAACCCGTGGTACCCGATAATAATCCGTAGCGGACTTATATGCTCGACGACCAGCGTATGAAAAAGAACATTCAGGTGGAATGGAAGAGACTCGATAGAATCGTAGGAGGGTACGGCACTACGAGTTGTCTCCGCAAACGAACGCGCAACACACTCAAGATCTACTGGATCGTCGTCACTCTCGGCTGATCGTCGATATGAGCGTTCGATTCCCCGAACCTCATTCAAATGCTGGAACGCTTCCCGCAACTGACTGCCATAAAGCGACTTCTTAATCTCAAATACAGCTATGACGTCTTTGACATGCCAAGCGTAAGCCCTTGTATACGGGATCGGCAAACCTTCGCCCCGGACAAGCATACAGTCGATCTGGCCCGATGTGTTGCCAAGTCCATCAACTATGAATCCGCCGATCAGTCGTAGATCAAGTCCTGACGGTATCGCTCGTCGTAGCAGATCTTGAGATAGTCCCTCATACATTTCACCAATCGTGGGTCCGTGCTTCAGAGGGACCGCGTCCAACAATTTCCGCTCATTTTCCATGAGCTGACGAAGAAGCTCTGCGACGGTCTTGATCATTGGCCCCCATTTCGTGTCTGTCATCATGTCCTGGACTCAGGTTACCGACATTAGTAATTGTTCGCTACACGGCAATTGCAGCGGTTCTGCGCTTCCGGGGAAGCCGCGGTCCGCGATCGGTAGACTCAGCCCCGAACGAAAGAGGAACAAACCAGGCAGTTCGGAGCCGGAAGGTCGAATGGCTGCACCACATGACCAGGGCACTGCCGAGGAGGACGATAGCCAGCCTCGGCGAAAGTGCTGATGGCCGTTGGCTGCCAAGAAGAACCTCGCGCCGGATTCCGCGACCGAGTGCTGCGGAGTTCCGACTCTACGGAGTGCAGTGAAGTTCGGCCAAGGCGAAAGGGGTGCCCCTCGACAGTTGGCGGGCCACCCATCTGGGTTGCGCGCCGTATGTGCATGCGGTCGGCTACAACGCCGAGGAGACCCGGCGGATCGCGATGGATTCGTCGGTGACCTTGGGTGGGCGCCGTCGCCGATCTCCCCGCTGCACGCCGCTGGCTGGTCCCTGGCTCGCTGCCAGGGATATCTGTTCGGGTTGTTCGGGGTGTGGTGGCCGAAATCCTGCTGCCGCCAATGCTGCTTCGTTTCCCGGCCCGGGTGGCCTGAGCAGCTGGCGCGGTTTGAGGCGGCGCCGGCGGAGGCGTTCAAGCATGTGGTGGACGAGTATGTCGCTGTCGCGCTCAACCGCAACTCCGGGCTGTTCGGGCCCGGTAAGTCGCTGACCGATCGGCTGCGCCGCGACGGCGCCCACGACGTCCTCGCGCTGGCCGAAGCGGAGCTGGATCGCTGCCGGTGGGCGGTCTACCGGGTGCGGCGCTGCTACACCGCACCCGCGCGCGCCAGGCGGGCCGTCGACACCGTCGCCCATGGCAGCCGCGCCGAAACCGGGAGATCCTGCACCGGATCGCCGCAGGGTTGCAGGTCCCGTGCGCGCTCGACGGTGACCACACCCGGGTGTGGCTGACCGACCACGCGGCGACGTATCCGCGGTTGAAGGAGTTCTTCGTCGCCGCACCCGATTCCGTGAGACCCAAACAGCGGGCGGGGTTCGAAGCCCGTTGGCACGGCCACGCCGACGACCTCCTGCTCGCTCTCGAACACACCGCCCACGCCGCCGTGACCGTCCGCGACGCGGCATAGCAACAGTCTCCCCGACTGGTCGGGAGACTTGACTTCACCGACGAATGCGGTGACCACTCGCCCGCGCGAGCCCGCCGACCTGCGGCTTTGCAATTCACCACATCACCAACATCCTGTTGCCCCTGAACGCCAGACCGGGAACGTCTGGCGTTCTGTCATTTCCGGAAGGTGGCCCCGTCATGCCCGATACCCTCCTTGTCGCGCTGTGCGCGGTCTGCGGCAGTGGTGATCCCGGTGACCGATACCCGGTCGAGGAACAGTTCGTCTGCCCTTGCTGTGCAGGACAGATCTCCCTATGCGATCACTGCCGCGAGCCCTCGCTCGCGCTGACCGAAACCGCCGACGAACAGCAACTCTGCGCCCGGTGTGTTTCCGGTTGGCGGCCGTGCGTGTCGTGTCGCAAACCCACCAGCCCCGCGGTGCGCACCGACAGTGACGAGCCGGTGTGCCTGCGCTGCGCGACAGTGCTGTTCGACATCTGCTTCGGGTGCAGCCGCTACAGCGGCGACGGCCGTTACGTCGCTGGCGGGCACCGCGCCTGCCCCTCCTGTGTCGGCCGGTTCCCCGCGTGCCCGCAGTGCGGCACCCTGACCCGTCGCGGCTACGCCTGTGACTGCCGGACAGGCCGGGACCACGTCTGGCACTACAGCTACAAACCCGACCCCCGCTTCGACGGCGACGGACCCCTATTCCTGGGTTTGGAGCTGGAGATCATCGTCCCGAACTACCGCTACAGCGAATGCGCCTCCCTCGCCACCGAACACCTCGGGCGGCTCGGCTACTTGAAGCAGGATTCCTCGATCCGGCCAGCCGGATTCGAACTCGTCACCCACCCCATGTCCTACCGGTATGCGATCGACCGGTTCCCGTGGCCGCTGCTGGAAGCGCTGGAAGATCTCGACTGCGACACCGACTCTTCTGTGGGGCTGCATGTGCATGCCAGCCGTGACGGGTTCGACTCCCCCGCCCACATCTACCGGTGGATGAAGTTGTTGTACCGCAACGAATCCGCCGTCTCCACCATTGCCCGGCGCCGTTCCCGGTACGCGCCGTTCGACCGCATGGCGCGGGCACGCGCGAAGGACACCGCCAAAGGCCCGCAGCACGCCCTGGGTCTGGAGCGGTATCAGGCGATCAACCCCTACCCGCGCAAAACCCTCGAGTTGCGGGTGTTCGCCAGCTCCCTGGATGTCCAGCGGGTGCAGGCGGCGCTGGCGTTCACGACCGCGTCCATCCACTACACCCGCGGCCTGCGCATCGCCGATGTCCGCACGGGCGGTTGGGAGTGGTCGCGCTTCGCCGCCTGGGTCGCTGACCACCCCGACTACCAGCCCCTGTGGGCGGAGATGGAGGACCTCGCATGTGCCTGCTGACATACCTGCCCGCCCAAGTCGCTCCCGATCCCGACGCATTGGCCTACGGGGCGCGAGCCAACCCGCACGGTCACGGGTTCGCGATCGTGGCCGGAGGCCGGATTCTGGTCGGGCGTGGGATGAACGCCGACCGGGTGATCACCGAGTTCATCAAAGCGCGCGGCGAGCATCCGACCGGTCCGGCGTTGTTTCATTCCCGCTACGCCACCCACGGCAGCATCGGCATCCGCAACTGTCACCCGTTCCGATTGGGTGGCGACGCTCGAACGGTGCTGGCGCACAACGGGACACTGCCCAAACGGGTGCACCCCGGACCCTATGACCCGCGTTCGGACACCCGGATCGCGGCGGAGGAGTACCTGCCCAAGCAGCCGTTCGGGTCGATCGACACCCATCGCGGGGCACGAGGTCTGGCGTCGTGGCTGGGGTCGAGCAAACTGCTGATCCTCACCGTCGACCCGGCCTACGCCCATCACGCCTACCTGTTCGGCCACCACAACGGGTACTGGCAGGACGAAATCTGGTACTCCAACAACAGCTACCTACCCCTGGCGCTGCGCTGGCCGAAGCGACGCCGATACCTGTGTGGGTACTGCCAGAAATTCGACCTGCACCGCACCAGCCGCTACTGCGGTGACTGCGGCTGGTGCTTCGACTGCGAAACCGCATTCCCCGACTGCACCTGCCACACCGCCTCAACCACCGCCACGTCACGCCATCGGGGGCCGCGCGCACTGCCGTCGGCGCATCACCATCCCCACCAGCAAGCCAGCGCTCCCTGAACTACCAGCGCGCCACCACGGCTTGCCTCCGATACAGAACCCCGCACACTGCCTTCCTCTTGGGCTGGGTGCGGGGTTCTTTCCATTCCACGAGAAGGGACCTGATTCGTCATGCCCGCCTCCACACTCCCCGCCGCCTCGTGCGAGGAATGCTCCAGCCCCGTCCGCGGCGAGGACCTGATCACCATCGCCGACGGCGATCGGGTGTGCCCGGGTTGCGCGGCCGGACTGTCGCGCTGCGACAGCTGCGCGACCCACGCCCGCGCCGACACCCTCGCCCGCACGATCGAGGACACCTTGCTGTGCGGTGAATGCCTGACCGGCTGGCAGCGGTGCGGGGAATGCGATGTCTACACCCGCGTCCTCCGCGGTGTCGTCGGCACCGACATCGAAGTCTGCGCCGAGTGCGCGTCTGGTTACGAGAGCTGCGACGACTGCGACAGCCTCGCCCAGGAACTCTATTCCGTCGACAGCGGCAACCGGGTGTGCGAGCGATGCGCGGACCAGGACTACCACGAATGCTGCGACTGCTTCACCCTCGTCCCGGTCGACACCACCTACTGCGACAACTGCGCCGACACCTACTCCACCGCCCATCACGCCGCCGTCCACGACTCCTACTACACCCCTGAACTGCGGTTCCACGGTAACGGACCGCTGTTCCTCGGGATGGAACTGGAGATCAAAACCCCCGACCGCAGTTACCGCGATGCGGTCGACACCGCCGTCGCGCACGTCCGGGATCTGGCGTATCTGAAGGAAGACGGCTCGATCTCCTGCGGGTTCGAGCTCGTCACGCATCCGATGTCGTATGAGTACGCCCTCGAGCGGTTTCCGTGGCAGCTGCTCAACAGGCTGCGGTTGCTGGGCTGCTACACCGACGACGGCGTCGGCATCCACGTCCACGTCTCCCGCGCCGGGTTCTCCTCCCCCGCGCATGCCTACCGGTGGCTGAAATTCGTGTACCGGAACGAGGAGTCGGTCACGACGCTGGCGCGGCGGTCCTCGACCTGGGCGCAGTTCTCCCCGCAACAGCGTTCCAGCGCGTTGGAATACGCCAAGGGAGGCCAAGCCGGATACGGCCGGTATCAGGCGATCAACGTCTGCCCGGAAGACACTTTCGAGCTGCGGGTCTTCGCCAGTTCCCTACACCCCCAGCAGGTCCAAGCCGCGTTGGCGTTCGCCGCGGCGTCGGTCGAATACACCCGCGCGCTGTCGGCGGCCGATATCGCGCGCCGACGCGGCTGGGAATGGACCGCCTTCACCACCTGGGTGCGCTCGCGCCCGGTCTACTCCCCGCTGCTGGCCGAAATGGAGGCCCTCGCATGTGCATCCTGACATTCGTCAAACCCGGTATCAGCCCCGACCTCGACGCCTTGGCCAACGGTGCGTTGGCCAACCCGCACGGCCACGGCTACGCCGTGCTCACCGACACCGGCATCCTTGTCGGGCGCGGCATGAATGCCGAGAAGGTGATCACCGAGTTCGCCGCCGTGCGTCAGCGTCATCCGGAGGGTGCGGCGTTGTTCCATTCCCGGTTGGCCACCCACGGTCTTCGCACCGTCGCCAACTGTCATCCCTTCCTCGTCGGCGCCGACGAGCGAACCGTGCTCGCGCACAACGGGATCCTGCCGGACAACGTCCACCCGACCAGAGGCGATCAGCGCAGCGACACCCGTATCGCCGCCGAGGATTTCCTGCCGACCCAACCGTTCGGGTCGCTGGATTCGTGGGCGGGACGGGAGCGGCTGGAGCGGTGGCTGGGCAGCGACAAGATGGTGCTGCTGACCATCGACCCCGCCTACAAGCATTCGGCCTACATCTTCAACGAAGGCTACGGGCACTGGGACGGCGGGATCTGGTACTCCAACCGCACCTACCTGCCGCACACCTGGGGCTACACCGGCGCCGTGGACTGGGAGTACTGCCTGGGCTGCGGCGAAATCGACCCCGAACAGCCCGGACCGCACTGCACCACGTGCGGATTCTGCGCCGAGTGCCTGCGCCGCGTTCGACGGTCTGGACCGCTACGCCGACCTCATCGAACTCGAGAACGCCTGACCGCGCACACCTGGCTCTGATCGCCGTCCAACGGCCGCGAACCCACTTCGAGAAAGGCAGATCCTGCCGTGCCCTACTACCCGAATCTGGCCACGATCCTCATCCACACCCGCGACGTCGACGGCCACGCCATCATCGTCAGCACCGACGGCCAGCACCTGCGGGTGCTGCTGCGCGACCGCGATGAACCCGACGACGACTGGCGCTACGCCGATCTCGACGCTCACACCGCCGACGCCCTCGCCACCGTACTGTCCGGCCACGCCCGACCTCGCCCGCAACGGCGTGGCGGGTGGTGGCGGCGCCTGGGAGGCGGTCGCTGATGACCGACCACCACCTGCCACCGGCACCGCATGCTGACGCATCCGAGCCCGAGTTCCTTCACCAGGTCCTCGCTCGAATCGACCGCTGGTTCGACGACGCCAACCCCGACGACCTCCATGCCGCCCGCGACCTGCTGCGCCAGCGCCTGGCCAGCACCATCGCGGCCGTCGCTGCCGCTGACGACAGCGACCGCGGTGATCCAGTGGTCGCCCTCATCGCGACCGAACTGCATCGGCTTCGCCGAACCCGGGTGACGGCCACGGTCATCACCCGCGGCGGCCACGTCCACGACCACGTCCGCGTCCATGCGGTGCACCGCCACCACACCGTGCTCTCCCGCGCCGGCGAGCAGGCCGGGGTGCTGCTGCCGCTGACGTTCATCGAATCCGTCACCCCGCTCAGCGGGGGCACGGCCGACGCTGTGTCCGCCGTGTTCTCCCACCGGAAGGAGTGCTGAGCATTGGCTTCGGTCGCACTGTGGTTCCCGCTGTCGAAGGTGATCGACCTCGCCGAGCACGCGATGGCCGCTTCGCAGCATTCCCGCTCCCCGTATGCCGATCCCGGCCCAGCGGTGCCGTCCCTGATCTGGGTCAAAGACCACGGCATCTACCTGATGAGCAACGGCATCCCCCACCAGCCCGGCGAACCCGACAGCCCCGACTACCAGGCGCACGTGGTCTACGCCCTCCACCACGGCCCCGGAACCCACTGGATCCACGGTGACCCGCTCGGTGACGACTTCGTCGAATACCTCCATCTCACCGAGAACTTCGACGGCCACACGCTCATCGAACTCATCCGCACCTACGCCGCGATGAACGGCTGGCTGTCCATCACCGTCTCAACCAAACGCTTCACACTGATGTTCAGCCCCACCGCGCCCACCACTCCGCTGCGCAGCGCTGACCAGCGCCCCTCCCGCGGAGTGAGGTGATCGTGGCGGGAATCGACTCCACCCATTACCTCGCCCGTCTCCAGACCGATCCTCAATACCGGTCGGTCCTGCCCAACCTCGCCCCCACCGCACGGGTGCTCGTAGCGGGCTATCACGCCGCGTTCGCGACCCCGCCGCGGCCGGGCGCCCCGATCGGCGTGTTCCCCGGCGTAGACCCTGACGCGGCCAGAGCAGGGGCGGCGGTCGTCATGGCGTTGGTGCGCATCGAATACGCAACCCGAGTCACCGTCGATGCGGACGGCGGCAGCCGAGACATCTGGCAGCAACAGCTGTTCGATCGGTTGCCGACCGGGTACGGGTGGCGGCTGCTGCCTGCCCAGCTCGATGAGCGTGGCCGGTGGCTGATCGCGCGCGGCAACCTCGCAGCCAGCGGCCTCCAGGCGTTGCTGCCGCGGTCGGTCAGCATCCAGGTGCCCGGCGCACCCGTCGCGGTCGCGGTGCACGACCTCGACCCGCACACCGGCCGCCGCTGGCCGTGGTGATCACCAACGCCACCGAACTGGTGGCCTGGATCGAAACCAACCTTCCCCACCTCGACCCCGACCGGTTCGAGCCCTGGGTCGTCGAACCTCCGGTCCCGGGCGCGCTACGCGCGGTGATCGAGATCCGCATCCACGCCCCCGGCGTCACCGAGCGGGTGCTCCGCCTCGAGGTCTCGGCCGCACCGACCCAGCCCACCCAGTCCTGACACTCCGCCCGTCTGCCACTTCAGGTGGGCCCATCCTCCGATCGATTCGAGGTGATCTTCGTTGACTGAACCCGCACTACCGGCGCGACCGCCGATCCCTGTGCGGTTGGCACACGCACCGCTGGCGCAGGGGCTGGTGGTCCCCTACATCACCCTCGCCCACCGCGACCGCACCCGCCCAGTCTGGGGCAAACTCGACCAGCGACGACTGCGAGACACGCTGGCGCGCAAGCTGTGCCAGGTCTGCGGGCAGCCGCTGGAGGACCGGGTCCTGCTCTACATCCGCCCCGCCGACCACCTGCGCGGTATCACCCCGGAACCGGGCGTGCATCCCGAATGCGGCCACTACTCCCGCCGCGCGTGCCCGATGCTGGCGGGACGGCAGACCCGCTACAACCCGCACCCGCCCGCGAAGTTCGCCCGCTGCGAGGACCCGGCCTGCCACTGCTGGCGGTGGCAGCCCAACGAGCGGGATCCCCGCGAGGCGCCGCGCGAAGGCCAGCCCGCCGACGCCTGGTACGAGGTGTGGATCCCGATCTCGGACTACATCGTCGTCCACGACCCCGGAACCGACACCGCCCCACCCGGCATCGGCATCAACCTACGCGGAGTCATGCTGCTGAAGATCCGCAAGGTCCGCGACGCCGCGGCGGCTGTTGACGGGTCATCCCTTCCGATCGATCTGCTGCCCTCTTACGCGGCCTTCGCGAAACTATTCGGCCTCAAAGGCATGCGGCTGTGACGGCCTCGCGCAAGACGCTCGCCCCCATCGGTGGGGCTGCTGCAGAACGCCGAGCGCACCACCAAGTGCGGTTTGCCTGTGGCCTCTTGGGCGGCCTGCCTCCGCCCTTTGCTGCCCGCGCTGAGCTATTGCGCGCTGCTTCACCCGACGCCGAGGCGCGATCGTGGATATGCCCGTCCCCTTCCAGGACACGATCACTATCCCGCGCCCTCTGGTGATCCGCCACCGTCACACGAGACCGCGCCACTCGGTGCGCGTGTCTTCCCTGCTGTGCCTCACCCGCTGTGGGTGAGGGATGCCCCTGTCCTAGTGATCGAGGAGGCTTGTCGTGTCGTTCGTTGATGATCCCGGCCGGTTCATCGCCGAGGCGTTGGCTACGTTGCCGGAACCACCGCAGCGGTCACTGGTGGTGATGACCTTGCGGGAACCGGCGTCCGGACCGGACGGATATATCGCCGTAGAACGCATCCGCCACGAAGACCTGCACAGGACGCGCCACTACCTGGCCACGAGTCCGATCCTGGACCGCACCCGCCGGTGGTGCGCCCGGCACCGCCCGGAGGTCGTCGCCGTGGTCGTGGTCGACGGCCCGACCCCTGGCACACCGTTTCCCCGCGACGAATATCGCGAGCTCATGGCCCGGTTTCACGATCAACTCACCGCACTGGGAGTCGGTGTGTTCGCGGCGTGGTCGGTCACCGGCCGCGACCCGGGCCACCCCTGGGCCGACCTGGTCGGCAGCGAGCACGGTCTGCTGCCCTACCCACCACCACGCGGCGGCAGCGTCGAGAACCTTCCCCCCGATCTGGTGCCGGATGCCGAGCTGGCGGCCGAGGTCGCCGCACTGGTGACGGTGCGTGACGGGGACCGTGAGCTGTCGCGGCAACGGCTGCGACTGACCCTGATACAGGTCGAGGCGGTCCACGCCGGGGGTGTTCTGTCGGCCGCGGAGATCGCCGAGCTCGCCGACGCACTGAGCGACGGCCTGGTCCGCGACAGCCTGTACGCCTTCGCCGCCGGCCCGAAACGACCACGCGGACATCGGTTGTGGGCGTTGCTGGTGCGGGCGTTGCCCTCACCCCACCGCACTGCGGCGGCGATGTTGTGTGCGGTCACCGCCTATGTCGACGGTGACCGTGACCGGGCGCGTGCGGCGATCGGGATCGCGGTGGCCGACGACCCCGACAACCCGACGGTGCAGGCGATGGCCGCCGGAATCCACCGCACCGTCCCGGTCGCGCTGTTTCGCGCCGCGCTGGGTGCCGGACGCGCCGGCACCGCTCAACTCGGCATCGACATCGACTGAAACTCCCCACCCGCATCGACCCTTCGTGGAGGCTTCATGATTCCCGCATCGCAGTCCCCCTCGCGCCGGCTGGCGTGGGCGATCCTCGCGCGCGCTGCGCTGACTGCGGCGCCGGTCGTGCGCGAGCTGCTGCACACCCTCGAGGTCGAGGAGGCCGCCGCACGGCTCACCACCGGCCAGGATGTCGCGGCCGATCTTCCGCGGGATCTGCGGGGGCTGGCCGCGCGGGATCTGGACCGCGCGGATGCGCTCGGCGTTCGGCTGCTCACCCGTGACGATGCCGAGTGGCCAGGGAATGCGGGACTGTCCGACCTGGACGCACCCGGCATCAGCGGTGGGAGTCCGGTGGCGTTGTGGGTGCGCGGGGCACCGCGGCAGGCCCCGCTGTCGCAGTTCACCGTCGCGGTCGTCGGTGCCCGTGCCGCCTCCGGCTACGGGGTGCGTGTTACTCATGACCTGGCCGGTGATTTGGCTGAGCGTGGTTGGACGGTTATCAGTGGCGGCGCGTTCGGGATCGATGCCGCCGCTCATCGCGCGGCGCTCACCCGTGGTGGTCGCACGATCGCCGTTGTCGCGACCGGGCTGGGTCGCGCCTACCCGGCCGCGCATCGCGAGTTGTTCGACCGGATCGCCGAGTCCGGGATGCTCATCTCCGAGTATCCGCCCGATACCCCGGCGGCCAAACACCGGTTCCTGCAACGCAATCGGCTCGTCGCCGCGCTGTCGAGCGCCGTCGTCATTCCCGAATGCGTCTTCCGGGGCGACACCCGCAATACCGCCAACTGGGCGCGTCAGCTCAACCGCCCGGTGCTCGCGGTCCCCGGACCGATCTACTCCGCGGCCTCGACCGGCTGCCACGAGCTGATCCGCGCTGGTCATGCCCGCCTGGTCACCGATGCCCAACAGGTCATCGACGACATCACATCCACCCCCGCCCCGCCGCACAGCGGTGACCGGCCCATCGCATAACCATCCGGCGCTCGTCGGCTCATCCGGGCGGCCCGATCGCGGTTCGCCCCTGCTTCACTTCCCCGCTCCGGCGGCAATCGTCCGCCGACCCATCACAGGAGGTTTCCTCATGTCCGCGTCCACCGTTGCCGTGCAGTCCCTGCCCCGGGGCGAGTTCGAGCGTCTCGAGCACCTCGGCTACGCCGGAGCCACCCCCGCTATCACCGACTCGGCCGTGCTGGACCGCTGGCGCGGCGAACACCCGGCCTGGCGGGGTCGCTACTGGGCGTTCCTCGACGACGGCGAGCACGGCGTGCTGCGACTGCGCCCGATCAACGTCGCCCGCCACAGCGCCCAGCCAGCCGCCTGACCTCTCATCCACGCGGGTGCTCGCCCGTGCCCTGTCGTTCCCGTTTCCGTCCTCCGGCGCGGCGGCCTCACCTGTGACTGGTGGGGTCGTCGCGCCGCTTGCACTGAGGAGCCGTGTTGACTACTTCCACCCTGACCGCCGTTGCCGACCCGACCACCGATCCCGGCCCTGACACCGACCCGGTGGCTGTCGAAGAGACCCCCTCCGTTGCCGCCGAACAGCCCGCCCCTCCGGTCGAAGAGCCGACCGTCATCGAGGAGCCGCCGGTGCTCGACCTGCCCGAGGCCAAGGCGGAGTACCTGGATCCGGCGCAGTTGGTAATCGCCGAAAACGTCCGCAAGAGTTTCGATCTCACCGCCCACCCCGACGAGGCCGCGTCGATTCGCGAGTTCGGTGTCGGCAACCCGATCCGCGCCGAACGCGAGCCCGACGGCTCCGTGCATGTCGTCGACGGGCAGATCCGCACACTGATCGCCCGCGAAGTCGGCCTGACGCGAGTGCCGGTGTGGGTCACCGACGCCCCCACCGACATCGACGCCAAGGAACGCCGGATCGCGCGGACGTTGACCCAGATGAACCTCAACGACCGCCGTATCCCGCTCACCGACACCGACCGCGCCACCGGCATCGCGTTGATGCTCGACCTCGGCGCGTCGGCCACCCGGATCGCGAAAGGATTGCAGCGCAAACGCTCAGAGATCCAGAAGACTGCCGCGGTCGGCGCCTCCGATACCGCCAAGCAGCTGCTCGAGCAGCGCCAGTACGGCCTCGATCAACTCGCAGTGATCGCCCACTACGAGAACCTGGGCGACACCGACGCAGTCGAACGCCTGGCGACGGCGGGCCGGTGGAGCTTCGCCTCCACCGCGAAACGGATCGAGCACGACCGCGCCGAAACCCGCGCCCGCCTCCAGGAATCGCTGCCCTACGGCGCGTACGGGTTCGGCATCCTCGCCACCGAACCCAACACCAGCGAACCGGACCCGGACTACATCCCGGCCAGCGATCTGGTCACCGCCGCGAGTGAGCCGGTCAGCGAGGAGCTCATCTACGCCGACCCGGGCCAGTGGGTGGTGTATCTCGAGGTGCAGGACAACGGGCTGCTGGTGGACAAGGACACCGGCGCGATCATCGACCCGGGCACCGTCGACTGGAGTACCCGCGGCGATCTGTCCGCCGAGCCCGCCGACGGGCGGGTGCACGCTGAGCAGGTGCAGTGGCGCGACCGCTGGATCCCCATCTACTTCCTGCCCGCCAGCGGACTCGCCGACAGCGGCCTGCAACGACTCATCCCCGATACCGGTGAGAGCTCCGAAGAGGCCGCCGCGAAGGCGGCGGCTGAGCGGGAGCAAGCGCGCCAGGACCGGCGGCGGGTGATCGAGCTGAACAAACGCGGGGACGCGGCCAACGCGCGACGGCAGGAGTTCCTGCCGCGCCTGCTGGCCGGGCGCACCCCGCCGCGGCAGGCCGCGGCGTTCGTCGCCGAATCCATGGCCCATTCCCTGGATCCGAGCGTGTTGCAGAAGGTGACCAAGCTGCTCGGGGTCGGTGGTTCTACCCAGCAGCTGGTCGCAGCGATCCATGCCGCGGCACCGTCGCGGGCGTGGATGATCGTGCTGGCCATGCAGGTCGCCGCCGCCGAGGCGCCGATCGGCAAGAGCTTCTGGCGCGACAGCTCCGCGGCGACGAAACGGTATCTGCATTTCCTCGCCGACGCCGTAGCCGGAACCGAGCTGGACTTCGCGCTGGTCGATGTCGAACAGGCCGCCGCCGGAGACATCGACTACCGCGACATCGACCTCGCCTCCTGACCACCACCTCTGATCTGCCCGGAGGCACTCCGCTGTTCGTGCTGCTGCCACCGAGGCCACCACCTCGGTGGCAGCCCGATCGCCGATTCATCCCCACCTGTCTACACCTTGTGAAGGAGCATGCTCATGGCCGCAGACACCCCGCTGACGGTGATCGGGAACCTGACCGCTGATCCAGAGTTGAGGTTCACCCCCGCCGGTCACGCGGTCGCGAATTTCACCGTCGCCTCCACCCCACGGTATTTCGACCGCAACGCCAACGAGTGGAAAGACGCCGAGGCGTTGTTCATGCCGTGCAGCATCTGGCGTGAGGCCGCCGAGAACGTCGCCGAATCGCTCACCCGCGGTGCAAGGGTCATCGTCTCGGGCCGGTTGAAGCAGCGCAGCTGGCAGACCACCGAAGGTGAAAAGCGCAGCCGGGTCGAACTCGAGGTCGACGAGATCGGGCCATCGCTTCGGTTCGCCACCGCGAAAGTCAACCGCACCAGCCGCAGCGGCGGCACCGGGGGCTTCGGCGAGCAACGTGACCGCTCCCGCGACCTCGTCGGGGCAGCCACCGGCAGCCGCGGCGGTGACGACAATCCCTGGGCGACCACCAGCAGCGGATTCGGCGGCGGATTCGGCGGCAACGAGGAGCCCGGGTTCTAGAAACCCGTCCCGCGTGACGCCGACCTCCCCGCCCCCGTAGCGATCACGAGCAGCTCGTCGCGGTGGCTGGATATACCCGCCCCCGATCGGGTGTATCCACCCACTGTCTCACTCGACATCCGGGCATCCAGCGTCGGCGGCGCGCACCGAGCCAATCGCGGGGCATCAGCGCCGCGGAGAACGGGACCAGCTTCGCCCACGCCTGGCAACAGGCGTGGGCGGCCCCTCGACCGGCCCGACGACCCGCACATCTGATGCCGACTCCCGCCCATCCAGGAAACGTGCGGCCCACCGTCGCTGCCCTGGTCGGCTACCGGCCCGCTCGACCGAGACGGTGACCCACCGCAGGTGCTGAGCGGGTGTGGCGGTTGGTGAGGGCTGGGTGTCTGGCCGTCGGCCCCGCCCTTCTGAGTGCTACCAGGACGTGAACCCGCCACGGCTGCGGGCCCGCGCCCGGCCGTCACCGAATTCGCCCGGCGCGCCGCCTCTCTCGAATCCGGCAGACCGGTGGTGTGCGCAGCGAATTCGCCGCCGACCGTTCCGGCGCGTTCCCTCCGCCGTGTCGGACTCCCACCCTGGTCGATCGCACTCAGGCGGGTCAGACGACCAGCCGCCCAGCCCCGTGCCGGGGTTACGTACGTGGCGTCCGGCACGGGGCCGAGCTGTTTCCAACGACAGAACAGGACCCAGTGATGACCGCAACGTTGAACGCACCCGAGACCACCGGCACTGTCATCGAAGTCGCTGAGACCGCTTCTCCGTTCGCCGCCGCACTCGGCGAGATCGAATACCTCCTGAACACCGATCCCGACGCCGCACGGGAACGCTTCACCGCCGTGCTGGCCCTCGCCTCCCCGGCCGAGCGTGAATTCCTCGACCGCGCCGCCGAGATGTTGACCCGCTCCCCGTGGAAGACCGCAGCGCGGCAGCTGGGATGGATGGCCAAAAGCCGCCCCGAACTCCGATCGCTGATCATCGACCACACCGCCGAGGGAGACCCGGGCCTGTACCGGCCCGAACTGCCCCAGCCCTCCGAGGTGTCGATCGAGGCGTCCGAATGGGTGCGTCGCTCCATCCGGGATCGCCGCTCCCGCGACCGTGACACCGCCACCCCGTCGGCGGCCACCGACGCCGCCCGCTACCAACCGGAGAAGGTCGCCGCCCGCCGTGCCCGTATTCCCGCGCCGACCCTCGGTGCGGTCAGCCTGCGTCACCGTGCACGGGATCTGGCCGTGGCCAAGCGCCGCGACCGCGAGTACGCGGCCTATGCCGCGCAGCGGCTCTACGCGATCGACACCGCCGCAGACGAGGATCGCGCCCCGCCGGTGCCCGAGCCCCGGAAGAAGGCCGGGCAGGTGTGGGCGCACGTGCAGGCCGAGTTGTGGGAGCGTTCCTACTTCCTGCACGTCGCGCAGTGCTACACCGAAGCCGACCGGCACCTGCTCGCTCCCGAGCTGCCCGAACGCCACATCGCGACCGAGCGTCCTCACGCCGGGCTCGAGGACGCGACCCGGAAGTTCCTGCGCGAGCACGGCACCGAACCCGAACCTTCGGGACGCACGCGCGGCACGCGTGCCCGACGGACCCGCCCGCAGTTCCCGCCACGAATCACTCCGGCCGACCAGTCCCGCTTCGCGGCCCGGCGCACCGGGCTCGCGGTCCCCAGCGACCGTGACGAGTATCTGCCCTACAGCGAACTCGATGTCCGCGAGTCCACCTGGCAGGGCTCGGGGTTGGACTACGACCTGGCCGCGATGACCCCGTATCTCGGGTGGCCGTGCGTGGGCTGCTGGATCGACCGGCCCGCCGCCGACCGCCGTCCCTTCCACACCCGCGACGGGGTGGTGGTCAGCGACGACGGACTCTGCGATGTCTGCCGCGCCGACGGCCACCCCGGAATCCCCGAACTGCCCACCGGATTCGGGATGCGCACCTTCATCGACTCCCGCTGCGCCCACATCGCCGCCGCGCATCCCGTCCAGGTGCGGGTGTTGCTGGACCGGGTGCGCGCCGCCTCGGCGAACACCGGGCCGACCTGGCGGCTGATCACCCGGTGGATGGCCATGAACCTCGAACAGCCCGAACGCGCACCCCGCCACGCCGCGCGTCGGCCGCGGCGGGGCGCGTCCGCGCTCGGGGCCGGGCAGCGGATCGGGCGCTGCGACGCCTGCGCCCGCAACGGTGTCGTGCACGCCGACAACTACTGCACCGACTGCCGCATCGACCTCGGCCTCGTTCCCACTGCCCGCCGCACCAGCGCGGTGGCCTGACCGACCCTGCACGAATCTCCTCTCCCGTGTTCGCCGGTCCGCCGCGGTGTCGACCCCTGCGGCGGACCGGTCCACCATCCCCCAACCGACAGGAGCCCCCCTCGTGCGTCGACTCCCGAACCGAGCCCGCCGCGCACTGCGCGCCCTCCGCGACGCCGTGTCCGCACCCGCACCGCACCCGGGCGAGGTCCGGGTGCGGGTCTACCTCAACACCGACCCGACCGCGCTGCTGACCGGATACCGGCCCGACGCACCGGTCACGCTGGCCTACACCTACCTGCTGCGCGTCGACCCGGTCACCGACACCGACGCGGTTGTGCTCGAACGTGTCTTCGCCGCGTTCAACGATCATCCCGAACACGCCGACGACCAGATCCACACCGACACCTGGTACGCGAAAGGGATACAGGGTGTCACAGGACTGCGGTCACTGTCGGTCGGCGACCTCGTCGGACTCGACGACCGTCACTACGCCTGCGCGTCGACCGGATGGTCGCCCGTTCCCACCCCACCCGTCTGACTCACCCGTCGCCACCGCGGCCCCAGCCGAGACAGATCTCCCAACGCAGCCCGCGCAGCACCGCGCCGTTCCCAGCACCCGAACCGGAGGAAGACGCCACCATGGTTCACTACATCGATCCTGTACAGCTGGACACCACCGAACTCCAACAGCACCTCGCCGCTGGCACGCCGGTCGTGGTGTCCATCCGCGCCGAGGCCGGACACACGCACCTGATCGACTGGGCGCGACGCCACAACCTATTCGTGCGCATCGACCGGGCCAGCGACTGGGGCAACCCCTACATCATCGGCCGCCACGGCAACCGCGACGACGTCATCACCGCCCACGCCCACCACATCCCCCGCCGTGTCGACCTGCTCACCCGCCTGCGACGCGGCGCACTCGCCGGGCATGTCCTCGGCTGCTGGAGCGCACCCAAACCCTGCCACGGCCACACCCTCAGCGCACTGAGCCTCGATCCCGACCTCGACCCGCTCGCGGCCGTCCGGATCCAGCAGCGCAGGCGAACGTGACCGCACGGCCGTCAGACACCCGACAGCCGTCATCACGGTAGGAACCGGATCAACCCGCTCCAGTTCCTACCTCCCCATGCCCACGCACTCACCGATCACCCGCACACCGCTCCCAATCTCTCCCCAGCCATCCACAATCCCACCTCACCACCCACCATCTACATCCATCCACCCCCTTTCATCCACATCCCTTTTCTCAAGCAGACCTCTTGCATCGAGGATAACTTTCCGGACTCACTCCTAAAACACGACAACTTCGAGGTCGCGCAGGTGGACTATCGCGAGGGTGTGACTGATCAAAAATTTGTTGCCCCGAACCCGTTTGCGAGGGCCGCGATGCCGCTACGGCCAAGCAGCATTGGCGTGGAATCTCACACGCCGCCTTCGACGACTCCCAGCCAGCCGCGCAATCAGGTCCGTCCGCGACCTGCTCGCCGCCGCCGATGTCCTCCCGCCATACCGGCCGGCGGTCGAACGTATCCATCCCTGGTGCGAGAGACCCTCGCACCTCTGCCGAAACCGCATGCCGACCTACTCGGCCGCTTCACACGCTGGAACCTCCTACGCCGCCTGAGCAAACTCGAAGCACACGGCAACGTCACCCGAGGCGCGGTCCAGCATGCCCCCGCCACCATTCTCGCTTCGATCCGCTTCCTGACCTGGCTCGAGGAGCACAACATCGCAATGCCCGATCTCACCCAGAGCATCCTCGACCACTGTCTCATCGACCACCCCGAAACAGGCCCAAGCCTCGCCCTTTCCTCGACTGGCCCAGCAATACCGAACTAACGCAGTCCTTCACGATCCTGGCTCCGAAACGCCCCGAACCACAGGCCGCCCTCTCCGACACCGGACGTTGGCGCCACGTCGAAACACTGCTGTGAACCGCCCCGGCTTTCCTGCCGGTGTTTTACGAGCCGATAGTCACTCGGCCCATCGGTCTGTGTCAGCGTAGTGCGCTGCCTCGTACTCGGTCGGTGAGATCATGCCCAGACTCGAATGCAAGCGCCGGTTGTTGTACCACTCGACCCATGCCGCGGTCGCGTACTCGACATCGGCGATCGTCTTCCACGGACCGTCGTGGAACACCGCCGTGCGGATGCATTCGGCCTTATAGAGGCCGTTTATGGTCTCCATCAGGGCGTTGTCGTAGGCGTCGCCGACGCTGCCGATCGATGGGCTGATGCCCTCGATCCGCAGATGCTCGGTGAAGCGGATACTGGTGTATTGAGACCCCGCATCGGAATGGCATGTCAACTGACCTCTTTCGACCGGATTACCTTCATGGCCACGGCGCCACAGCGCCATCCGTAACGGCACATCGACCAGCTCGACGTCCCGTTTGATCGAGGCATGCCAGCCCACGATCTTCTGGGAGAAGCAGTCCACAATGAACGCGACATACGAAAACGACTGATACGTCCGCACATACGTGAAATCTGTCACCCACTTCCGGTCCGGCGCGACCGCGGTGAAGTCCCGGTCAAGTAGATCAGGTGCTCTGGTGTCGGCCGGGTTCGAGATCGTGGTCCTGGCTCGTTTACCACGCACGACACCGGTCAAGCCGAGCGAGCGCATGGCTCGGTCGACGGCCCCGAACCCGGCGTCGGGGAACAGGGTCCGGCGGATGAGAGCCAGCATCTTGCGCCGGCCATAGAGCCCTTCCGGGGTCAGCACACGCTGCCCGGCTGCGGTGGTGGTGAACGCCAGGGTCCGGATCGCGTCCTGGATCAGGGCGTCGGTCACGGTCCTGGCCGCCGGCCTGTTCCCGGGTCCAGCCGGGGCACACCAGGCCCGCAAGGTTCGTGCCGCGATCTTGAGCCCAGCGGTGCTGAGGGCGATCAAGATCGACTCGACGGCGTGACCAGCAGCGCGCATCTGGTCGGTGAATGCCACGATCAGCGGTTTCGGGGGTCGAGTTCCCCCGCGAAGAAAATTGTCGCCGATTTCAGGATGTCGTTGACCTCACGCAGCCGCTTGTTCTCCGCCCGCAACCGGCGCAACTCGTCGCGTTCGTCGCTGGTCACACCCGGCACCTGGCCCGCGTCGATCTCTTCCTGCATCACCCAGCGCCGCACCGATTCCCGGGACACGCCGAGGGACTCGGCGACCTGGACATGCACGGCACGCTCGGTCGAGTACTCCGAGCGGTGCTCCCGCACAAGCCTGACGGCCTGGCTCCGAAGCACTGGGTCGATCTTTTTGGGCATGGCCCATATCCTTCCTGCTACCCCATAACGGGGCGGCAGAAAAGCGGGGGCGGTTCACTGCACGACAACACCATTCGCCTCTATACCCACATCGCCGGACTATTCCTACTGCTGTTCGCGCAACCACTGTCCCGCATCTGCCGCACGCACCCCGAGCAAGTCACACCCCATGACAACAGCACAGTCCTTCAATACCGACCCCATCGAGATGCCCGAACCACTCCTACGCGACCATCTCGCCCACGGCGCGCCCACCTCCTACGCCAACACCGGACGCTGGCTCTCCGTCGGCCAACAACCTGAAAACAACTGGTGACCAGAGACATTAGCCCGAACTCGTCGCCTGCGGCATCCAACCGTCCCACGCCCGGAAAGCCGCCTGTTTCCACCTCTCCGCCGAAATGCCCACCCCAGTCCTCGCCGACCTCCTGGGACTCAGCACCATCACCGACAACCGCTGGGGCAAACTTGCTGTCGAGCCTGGAACCACTACACCGCCCTCCGCCCACAACAACCTCAAACACGAGTGAACCCAGCCCAACAGTCGTCATCCTCCGGGCAACACTGGCCAATCCTGACCACCATGGATCAGCCACACAAACAGACCATGACCTGCAAGTTTGATCCGAGAACGGAACTAGTGACTTCACTACATTCACGAGAGTGCGCTACAACCTTGTCCCCATTTGGGGGTAAGGTGCGTAAGACTCAATGATTAGAGACACCAGCCGAACAGGTCCGAGCCGCCATCTCAGCAGCGACCCGGACCTCCTCAGTCACTGCCGCCTGTGATCTAGCCCTCCAAGCTTCGAATCACATGCAGCAGCCACGCCCCTAGCTCGGTGGGAATCTCTCCCACCGAGCTAGGGGGGCTATCACCCGCCCTCCTCGGCAGGGTACGCACCACCAGATCAACGATCGTTACGGCAGTACGCGCCCACAGGATGGACTCCAACCAGCGTCGAGCCCCGCTACGGCGACTTTCGTGCCGCGACGGATCTGGTTTCTCAGTTGTCACTTCACCTCCCTGACTCTCAACGGAACCACCACCGAGCGGTGGTGGCTTCAGCCGACCTGCACAGCAGGACTCGGTTGAAGCCACCCCACCTAGCAGAGTGACTCACCCGCCGCACGCCGAGTACGCACGCACGCGAGAGTCAGGCGACAGGCAACGCCGATCGACCAGACGGCAAGAGTCTACGCAAGATTCGGCCATGGACACACCCGCGATGGCAGCGCAGGCGATGGCAGGGCCAGCCGGCCTAAAAGTCCACACCCAGAGCACCAGGTTCGCTGTCGGCGCGTTCCGGTTGGATATTGGCGCCTCGAATACCGTCCTCCCCGTTACAATTAAGTACCAGCGAGGCTATAGTTGCATTTTCGTGCGAACAGACAAATTTACCCCTAGGCGAGATGGCGCACTGCATGTCTTCATAGATACATGACCGCGACCATCCATAAAGTCGTTGCAGGCAATGGCTTCCAGTACTACCTACGTGATGTTGCCGCGCAGGATGCCACCTCGCGTGGCCGGTCGAGCCTGGCAGACTACTACTCCGCCAAAGGGGAGACTCCGGGCCACTGGCACGGCGCCGGCCTGGCTGCTCTCGGCATCGCTGTCGGGGACGAAGTGACCGAGGAGCAGATGAAATCGCTGTTCGGGCTGGGTCGTCACCCGAATGCAGACGTGATCGAAGCCGCGGTGATCGATGAGCAGATCTGGCGTGGCGCCAAGCTGAAGGACGCCGACCGTGCCGCAGACAAAGCATCTCGGTTGGGCAACCCGTTCCGGGTTTATGCGGAGGTGTCGGAGTTCCGGAAACGGTGCGCGACCGCCTTCGAGGAACACAATTACGCGCGTGGATATGACCCACATACTGCTATCCCCGATGCCGAAAGAGCGCGCATCCGCACCGTTGTGGCGACGGAAATGTTCACCGAAGAATACGGTCGCGCACCCTTGGATGTACGGGAATTGTCCGGCTGGGTGGCACGCAACTCACGCCCCAACACGACTGCGGTCGCGGGTTTCGACCTCACGTTCTCCCCAGTGAAAAGTGTGTCGGCGCTGTGGACACTGGCCCCGAGGGCCGTCGCGGAGAAGATGGAAGCCGCCCATCATGCCGCGGTCGACGACGCGATCGAGTGGCTGGAGCGCCACGCGACCTTCACCCGGCTGGGCCGCAACGGCGTCCGTCAGGTCGACGTGGAAGGCGTTGTGGCGGCCCGGTTCACCCACCGGGACAGTCGCGCCGGCGACCCGGACCTGCATACTCACATGCTGATCGCCAACCGGGTCCGCACTCTGGACGGGCGCTGGCGCACCCTCGACGGGACGGCGATCTACCAGTCAGTGGTCACGGTCTCGGAAATCTACAACACCCGCCTGGAGCACCACCTGCGATACCTCATCGGCGTCGAATTCGCCGAACGCTCATCCGCGGACGTGTCGAAACGTCCGATCCGAGAGATCGTCGGAATCCCAGAATCATTGATTCAGATGTGGTCGCAGCGCGACGCCGCGATCACAGGACGGTTGGATGAACTGGCCGCGCAGTTCCAACAGCAACTCGGACGCGAACCCACTCCCGGTGAGGTGTACGAGCTTGCCGATCTCGCGACTGTTCAGACACGTCCCCGAAAGCACGAACTACGTACCCTCGCCGAACAACGCGCCACTTGGCGCGCCGATGCGATCGCGCTGTTCGGTGGCCGAACGGCACTCTCTCGGATGGTGGCCGCAGCACTGGATCCGCCCCGAACGCCGCCGCCGATAGTGTCCAGCGAGTGGATCACTCGCACGGCCGAGCAGGTCCTCGCGGTGGTCTCGGAGCAGCGTTCGACCTGGCGGCGACACCACGTGCGAGCGGAAATCGAACGCCAGACCCGAGGCCAGGTACAAGGCGAGCACTGGGAACACGTCACGGAAGCCATCCTCGCAGAAGCACTTTCACCCAGAAACGTGATCTCACAACACGATCCCGACATCAGCGACGAGCCCGTACTGGGCGCGGTGCCCCAGCTGCTGCGCCGCAGAGACGGCAGCAGCGTCTACGCCACCGCGGGTGCACAGGTGTACACCTCCGCGCATACGTTGGCAGTCGAGCGGCAACTGATTGACCTGTCGGTGCAACCCGGCGAACGCCAACTGCCACGCCACCTGGTCACCGAAGCAGTGCATGCCTACAACCAAAAACATCCGGATCGGCCGCTGAACCCGGGTCAGATCACGGTGATCGATCGCTTCGCCCAGTCGGGATTGCGCGTACACACGGCCAACGCCCCAGCCGGATCGGGCAAGACCACCGCGATGCGTGTGCTCACCGATGCCTGGCATCGCAGCGGCGGCTACGTGCTCGGATTCGCACCCACCGCAGCCGCGGCCGCAGTGTTGAGCGACGCGATCGGTACCCGAGTGGAGACCGTCGACCGGCTACTCACCATCCTCGACCGCCACTCACTTACTCTCGACGACGGCGTGCTGGAGCCCGGATCGCTGCCGCAGTGGGTCGTAGAGATCAACACCGACACCTTGGTGATCGTTGATGAGCACGTCAAACTCGGCAACGCCAAACGGTTACGCCTGCTGAAGTTTCTGACCGAGCGCGGCGCGACGATCCGCTGCATCGGCGACGACCACCAGCTGCCCGCGATCGAAGCCGGCGGCGCCGATGCCGACATGAACTCCGCCGCTCCGGACCACACCCTGACCCTGCCCCACGTCGTACGTTTCGCCTCTACCGCCGAAGCCACCGCCAGCCTCCAGTTGCGCAGCGGGGATCCCGCCGCACTGGGCTGGTATCTGGACAACGGCCGCGTAAACGCCGGGCATCACGGCGCCACCCACGACGACGCCTACACCGGGTGGATCACCGACCACCTCAGCGGCCGCGACAGCATCATGCTCGCCGCAACGCACGACGTCGTCACCGCCTTGAACTCACGCGCCCGAGCCGACCGCATCGCCCGCACCGAGGCGGACACAGGGCCAGAATGTGTACTCGCCGATGGACTGCGCGCTTCGGTGGGTGACGTGATTCGGACCCGCCGCAACAACCCGCGACTACGTCTCGGCGCACACGATTGGGTGCGCAACGGCTACACCTGGCTCATTACTGCCGTCCACAACGACGGCAGCCTCACCGCCACACACCTGCATCCGCGCGACGGAAAGCACAACGACAGCGTGCGGTTCCCCGCCGACTATGTGCGCGCGCATGTGCGTCTCGGATACGCCACAACGATCGATTCCGCCCAAGGAATCACCGCCGACACCTGCCATATCGCGCTCACCGGAGCCGAATCGCGACAGCAGCTGTACGTCGCCATGACCCGCGGCGTCCACGGGAACTACGTGTATGTTCCGACCGCGGTCGACGGCAGCGAAGCCTCTTTATGGAGCGAACCCGCGGTGTCTCCGCATACGGCTGTCGAAGTTTTGGTGTGCATCCTCGACCGAGACGGTACGCAGAAATCTGCGCACACCCAGGTGCGCGACGCACTCGACCCATTCGCTCGACTCGGCCGTGCGGTCGACATCTACCTCGACACCATCGGCCTCGCCGCCGAAGACGCCCTCGGTCCTGCGGGTCTTGCTCGTCTCGATGCTGGCGCCGACATCGTGCACCCGCATCTCACCGACAGCCCTGCCTACCCAATCTTGCGCCAGCACCTCGCGGTCATCGCGATGACCGGCCGCGACCCCCTCACCGCACTACACACCGCAGCCGCAGCACGCGAACTCGACACCGCACACGACCCCGCCGCCGTACTCGACTGGCGCCTCGACACCACGGGAACCCACTCCAGTGGAATCGGACCACTCCCGTGGATCCGCGGGATACCCGACGCACTCGACACCCATCCCCTCGCCGACCAGCTGCTCGCACGCCAACGCATCATCACCGACCTCGCCCACCAAATCCACGACCACACCCGCACCTGGACACTCACCACCACGCCCCACTGGGCACGCCCACTCCGCGAAGCCGACCCGCAACTGGTTGCCGACCTCGCCGTGTGGCGAGCCAGCCTTCACATCCCCGACCACGACCCACGCCCGACTGGACCACCCCGGTACGCCACCATCGAAGGCGAGTATCAACAACGCCTGCGGGACCGCCTCACAGCCGAGCACGAAGACCTCGACCTGCCGGTCAACAAATGGGCGCCGGTTGTTCGACACCTCGACCCGCGCATCACCACCGACCCGTACTGGCCCACCCTCGCGACCAAGCTCGAGGCCGCCGAACGCGCCGAAATCAACATCGTCGGCCTGCTCACCGACGCCGCAAGCAATCGCCCGCTGCCCGACGAGATGCCCGCCGCAGCGCTGTGGTCACGCCTGGAGTGCTCGATACCCGACCTCGAGATCGGCCTCGGCGACCGTCCGGCACCCCGTGATGCAGCTGGGGATGCTCTGCACTCAAGTCCCGAAACCAACGCGTTGGTGATGCTCACCGACGAGGAACTCGACCGGCACATCGGCGAACTCGAGCTGGGACTCGCGCTGGTCGACACCGACACGTTCATCTTCAATCCTGCCACCTACAAGCCCCTTGAATCTGACCTTGGAGACGCCGCCCACCGTCACCACGCTGCCCAAGAAGCGATCCGCCACGCCCGCCACGCGGACCAACAGCTTCAAACAGCGATCCGAGCAGCGGACAACGTTGCTAACGATCTTCACTCTGCCCGAGCGGAACTCGACGCGGCTCCCCGCTACCGCCGCGGCCACCGTCGCCGACTACAAGCTCGTATCAACACACTCGTCGTAGAACGCAACATCCGTGATCGGGAATGCAACTCCGCCCACGACTCCACGCGCAGTGCCCACCGACACGCGGCTTTGCTCGCCGGGCCGGAACAAGACTGGGGCCGCATACTCACCAGCCACCCGGAGCCTTCGGCCAACGAACTTCCCCAACTCGACACAGCCCTCATCGACGAAGAAGCCACCGAGCACACCGCCTACATCCGAGAGCAACTCGGCGAATACCGCGCCGAACAGCGCCGCCGCAGCACGCTCAGCGCAGCTGAGCGCGCCGTCGAAGAACAAGTACGGCATCGCGTTGCACGACCCGGTGAATACGCCTCTGACGCCGACAAGTCGATGGGCATCTTCGATCGGGAACATGACACCGATCTCGGGCTATGACGGCGTCGCATTGCAGGCAAATCAGTCGGCTCCAAGATTCCAGCCCCCGTGCCCAAACGGGTTGTCGGGCGGACCCAATCGCGCCCGACAGCCTGTACGTCGGCTATCGCCACGGAGCGACTGCTGGCATGAGATCGTCGTCTCAATTGGCCGCCGCTAGTACCAGGTCCCGGTAGGGCAGCCTGATGATCGGATTATCGGCGATGCCAAGTTCTCCTTCGACCTGACCGAGGTGAATGGTTGCCACGTCCGTGTCGGCCGCCGTGATTTCCGTCTCGACGAATGTTCCAGCATCGGTGACGGCATCGATGCTGACGATGATGTCGTCACGCTCCGGGTGCTGGTAGATGGTTCTGCGCTTCTCGACACGGACGAGTTCGACCATGCCGATCGCGTCCAGTAGCCGGCTGGCCGACTCGGCTTGCTCCGGCCCGCTGAGGGTGACGTTGGTTTCACGCTTGGCGATCACGTCGGTGTCGCTGTGGGTGGCAGCATTGGACGGCGGCTTGTAGGTCATCTCAGCGAAGCCATCGCGACGCCGGATACGAAGGCATTCAACAGTCTTCATGTAGTCGACGTCGGGTCGGCTGTAGTAGATGTCGACCTCGGTGAGGTGTCCGGCCTCTCGATATCCGAGTTCGGTGAGGCGCTGCCGAAGGACATGAGGGTCGGGAAGTTCCCGTTTACGCTCGACCTCGATCAAGTGCATGTGCTGGATCATCCTCTCGCATGGATGGCGGTGTGCACGCGGGCCAGGTTCGGTTTGGAGCAGTGTCGACGGATCGTTCCCAGCGCCTGTTGCAGAACTTCGGAGTCGGCGACAGGAACGTTCTGGAACAGAACCATCTGCTTGGCGTCGATCAAGGGGTTCGCAAGACTCTTGCGCAGAAATCGGTTGTAGTAGTGGCGCTCTCGGACGAGCACGTCGGTGGCTTGCACAGGAACAAGCACGGACGGACTGGATTCTGCCTCTACGGAGTTGGTGGCGAACGCAGTCAGAAGCTCATCTGCTGTGAGATAGGCATAGGTCTCTCGGCCCTCCCGCTCGAGCCAAGTACCCCATACGTGGCTGCAGTCGCCGTCGCCGCGCTCCGCCGCGGCGAGGAACAGACTGAGCGCTACGTCGGTGACAGTGTCAAAGATGTCGCTGTCGATGACGTGGTGATGGCCGTAGCGTTCGCTGACCGCCTCGATCGCGGCGCGGTCATTCTGCGATAACCATCCGTAACCGGTGAATGAGAAGTGCACACGTTTGTGTCCAGCGCGGAAGTCGATCCAGTCGCCCGACAGTTGGCCGTCGAGAGTCGGCGTGAATCCGAGGACTCCCGACCTCCAAACGTGATCGCGCAGCGTGATGTAGTGACGCTGCAGTTCGCGAAAAAGCCCGATCGGCGCATGGATGACCGCGCAGACCCGAGTGTCCAGCTCTTCTGCCGCCACGATGCAGGAGTTCTGGCGAATGACCAAGTCGTCGTCGTGGCGATGGTAGGGATGCGTGCCTTCCCGTAGATAGTGCGGCACGAACAGACGAAGAAACTGCAGCCACGACTGGGCGTTGTAGGACTGGACGACGCGCTCGTGCAGCGATACGGCATCGACTGCGTAGACGTCACGGTAGACGAAGAATCCATAAGGCTTCAGTACCGTCGGAAAGGTCCGCATCAAGCTGTGCAGGCCACTGTATGCACCACCGTAGGAGTACACCTCGTGCAGCAGTGCCGATGCGCTGATCACATCGACGGGTTCGCTGACCATTGATCCGATGTTCTGGGCCCATCCATGAATCAGCTCGCAGGTACCGACTGCGTTGAACTGGTCGATAGCCTGCGTCAGCGACTGAGATGCGATTCCGGGCGCCTCTATCAGAGTCAATCGCACGTCGCGGGGCTGGTCACGGAGCTGAGAAGCGAGAAACTCGACCGCAGCACCGCCACCAGGGCCGATCTCGATGATGTGCGGCTCGGTGCCTGCTACGCGCGACAGAGCGCGGTGCACGAGCATGCCTTTCTCGTGGCCGTGGTCGTTGGCTGCGATATCGAGATAGGTCCGCTCCGCTTTTCGCTCGGAAGCGAAGGGGTTAGTTGTTCCGATCATTGCGCACCAGTGATGGTCGTTACGTGGTTTCGGGCGGTCGACCCGGATGTGGCTAAGGCTCGAGGTAGAGGCGTTCATTGGGGAGCCGGGGCAGGTGCCGGGGATCGTCCGAGATCACATGGATGGCGTTGTGATGGTTGTGGGCGTGGAAATCCTGGACGAACAGCAGCGCGGCCGTCAGGCAGGCGGCGAAGTCCAAGCGCACGTCGTTCAGGTAGATCGACAGATGGACATCCCGTTCCATCGGCCGCGGGGACCCTCCCGGACCGGTCACGAGGCGCGACTGCGGGACTGGCCGGAAGACCAGCGCGGGCCGACGCACGCCCGCACCGAGGAAATCACCACGGCGCCCAGCGGGCGGTAGGTATCGCGCGCCGGCTCGATCCACCGGCGGACTCCTGCGGGCATGCCTACTGGAGATGGCAGAGCGATCAGTCCGCCACTACGGATGACCTTGACCTGGTGACGGAACAACATCGCGAACAGCCGCGGGTCGTCCGGAAAGTCGGGACGAATCAAGAACGTCCATGTCCCGGACCGCGGGTGAGTGAAGATCGGCCCCAATGGGTGCTGCCTGACCTGCATGTGATGCCGCACGCCAGCGCCGATATGTGCAGGCATCGTCACGGCGCCGACCGATCCGGCCACCAATTCGATCCGGCCGAGGGCCGGATCGACTCGAGTCGGTAAGCCACACACTCGCCGGTAGAAGGCGCAGCGCTGTTCGGCTGACTCGCCGACCCGCACATCGGGCGACTCGTGTTCAGCGACAGTTCGGCGGCCCCTGCCCACGCCGCGGACTGACGACGCACCCTCGCCAGCGAATCTTCCTGCACTGTTATGCGAAACCATGCTCTGCCTCCCTGAGATTTCGAATCGCGCCCGACGCCGGGGGCTTACGCCACCAGCCAGCGGCATTGCGGGTCGGTGTGCCGAGAAGAAGATCGGCATCGACCCGGCGTCGGACGCGACTTCAGTCTGTGACGGAGGCAACGGAAGCCGGTATATCTTGGATGCGGACAAGAAACTGTCCCCGTTTGTCGACGCTCTTCGAAATGTAGGCCGGTGGCGCTCGTTGAAGATCGGCCACTTGGTGGTTGTTTAGTCTGCCGTGTTGTCTGTCCGCATGGACGGGAGTGTGTCGATTTCGGTGTTGCGGAGTCGGTAGCTGTTTCCTTTCAAGGTCAGGACGTCGGCGTGGTGGACGATTCGGTCGATCATCGCCGCGGCAACGACGTGGTCGGAGAACACGTCGCCCCAGCGGGAGAACGGCAGGTTCGAGGTCAGGATCAGCGAGGCGTGTTCGTAGCGGCTGGAGACCAGTTGGAAGAACAGGTTCGCTGCGTCTTGTTCGAAGGGGATGTATCCGACCTCGTCGACGATCAGTAGTCCGTAGCGGCGGAGTTTGGCCAGTTCGGCGGCGAGGCGGCCGTGCTGGTGGGCGGTTTGTAGGCGGGTGACCCATTCGACGGCGGTGGCGAACAGGACGCGGTGGCCGTGGTGGGCGGCGGCGATACCCAGCCCGATCGACAGGTGGGTTTTGCCGGTTCCCGGTGGCCCGAGTAGCACCACGTTCTGGGCTTTGGTGATGAACTGGCCGGTGCCCAGATGTGCGATGGTGTCGCGCTTGAGGGCGGGCTGGTGGTCGAAGTTGAATTCCTCGATCGCTTTGCGGGCGGGGAATCCTGCTGCGCGGATCCGGATTTCGGCGCCGGAGGACTCTCGGGATGCCACTTCGCGGGACAGGACCGCGGCGAGGTATTCCTCATGCGTCCAGCCGGCGTCGCGGGCTTGGTCGGCCAGGCGGGCGGCGCTGTCGCGGATGCGGGGGGCCTTCAACGCGTTGGCGTAGTACTCGATCTGCTTGGCGGTATCGGCGGGTGCGGCCATCACGCGACACCCTCGCCGCCGAAGTCGACGCCGAAACAGGTGTCGTAGTCCGCGAGGTTACGCACCAACCCGCCGTCATCGACGCTGACGGTCCGAGATTGTTTGTGTCCGAATGCTTCCCGCAATTGCGCAGCGGTGTGGACATGGGTGGGGTCGGTGATGGTGACCGCTTTCGACCAGGCTCTGCGGTGGGTGGCCACCAGCAGCCCGTCGCAGCGGGCGGTGACGGTATCCAGATCGGCACGAATGTCGATAAACCGTCCGATCACCGTCGGGTCGATCGAGTAGTCGTTGCCCAAGACACGCAGGTAGTAGTCACGCGGCAGCCTCGCGCGGCTGGTGAACCCGACCGCCGGGGCGATCGGCGGCAGTGTCGTCATCGCGGCCCGGTCGATGCCGACCAGCTCCGCTGGGGAACCCGCGATGCGCCGGACGTGTCGAGCGTTGGCGATCGGCAGCCACTCGGCGAGCTGGGTGTTGAAATCTCCTGGTGAACTGAACGACCGGCCGGGCAGGAACGAGGTCTCGAGATAGCCGTTCACGCGTTCGACGATGCCCTTGGACTCCGGGTCGAACGGCTTGCACTGGACGATGCGGGTGGCCAGCATCCCGGTGAACGCCACCACCCCAACGGCCAGGTGTCCGCCCTTGCCGATCCCTGATTCGTTGTCCCACAACAGCCTGCGCGGGACTTTCCCCAACTGCCCCGACAGCAGCGACCACATCCCGGCCAGCAGATCCGCGGTGGTCCGGGTCGGAATCATCATCGCAGTGATGAACCTCGAGAACGAAGCCACCATCACCAGCACCGGGGGTGTCCCGACCTGCCCGGCGCCCAACGGGATCGGTGTCGGTGGGAACCACAGATCGCACTGCGCCTGATCCCCGGGCCGATACTCCAGCCGGTCCGCCGGATCCTTCGGTGCGTACTGCGGCCGCAGGGCCGCGACTTTCTTACGGAACCACGACGGTGACCCCGCCCAGCCCACCCGCTCGGCGATCACCGACGCCGGCATCGCCGGGAACTGCGCCAGCAGCTCCCGCACCAGCGGCTCGAACTCGTCGAACGCCGAGGGACCCGACACCCGCTGGTATCGCGGCGGCGACTCCGAGGCAATCGCCCTCGACACCGTGTCCCGCGAGATGCCCAACCGGGACGCGATCGCCCGCATCGACAGGCCCTCACTCGCATGGAGATACCTGATCTGCGCCCATTCCTGCACTGAGATCACCCTTCCGATCGTGGATGGGTGGCCGATTTTCAAAGAGCGCCGGTGGCCGGATTTTCGAAGAGCGCTGACACCGTTCGAGGCTGTCCCGGTAGTGGTCGCATCCGACCAGGTCACAGAGGATGTAGCGATGGCCCAACAACCGCGTGAACTGGCCGCCATGGAGTCGGCGCGACAGTTCTTCGGCGCCGAGCTGCGGCACTGGCGGCTGCTACGGAAACTGTCTCTGAACCAGCTCGGGGCAATCAGCCACGACAGCGGTTCGCTGATCGGCAAAATCGAGAAAGCTCAACGCCGTCCGACACAAGCGTTCGCCGCGCGAATGGATAGAGCGCTGGACACCGACGGCATCCTCCAACGCATGTGGCTCGACATGAATTCTGCCGCAGCAGAGATGAGTACATCTCCACCCTTGGTGGCCGCAGAAACCGCTGCGCCCTGGGTCGGCCTGGAAGCCTTCGACCCTGTCCGCGAATGGTTGGAGTCAGCCGTTCCTACGTTCGGCCGCGGCACAGGCCATCGGCGTGTAGGAAGCACCGATGTCGCGGTGATGTGGTCGATGTGCAGCGTATTCGCCAACGCAGATCATCACCTCGGCGGAGGCTACGCTCGCGCGACTCTGGCAAGGCTCATCGATGACGTTGTCACACCAGCGTTGCGCGGTTCCTACGACGACCAGACAGCCTCGCAGCTGTATGCCGTCTCCGCCCGGTTATGCAACTTGAGCGGCTTCATGTGCTTCGACTCTGCGCAGCAGGGTCTTGGACAGCAGTACTTTCAGCAGGCCCTCCAACTCGCCAAAGCGGCCAGAAACACCGCCTTGGGCGCACACATCCTTACCGATATGTCCATGCAGGCCCACTACCTCAGCCGACCTACCGAGGCCGTGCGATGCGGTACCGCCGCAGTGCAGGCCGCCGAGCAGTCAGGCTCCCCCAGTACCGCCGCACGCTGCAACGCGCTCCTGGCGCGTGCACATGCGCTCAATAACGATGCCAGCGTGAGCGCGAGAGCGATGCACGACGCCGAACGGCATCTCGGCCGTGCTCGGCCAGATGACGAACCGGACTGGATTCGGTTCTTCACCGACCGCCAGCTGTCGGCCGAGTTCATGTATGTCGCTCACGATGGGCGACGTCCGACAGACGTACGCGAACAGGCACCTATTGTTCTGGCGGACTCGGTAGGGATGGAGCGAAGGAAGGTCCTGGTCGCCGCAACGCTGGCAGCCTCCTTCGTGCCTGAGGATGGAGAGCGCGTGTGCAAATCAGACGTCGATGTCGAGCAGGCGTGCCAGGTACTACTGGACACGCTTCCTGCGGCGCGCGGACTGACCAGCTCCCGTGCGATCGAGTCGATCAACCTCGTTCGGCGCCGACTCGCGCCCTTCGCGAGCATGCCTGCAGTTCAACAGGTCGAACACGAGTTCCAGACCTCCGTTGCGTTAGTGGGATAAGGCTGAAACATGTCATCAACGATCGGAACCGTGCTGCGCCAAGGATGCGAAGCTCGTGGGCTGGACCCGACAGACGCAGTCCTTATTCATCATTCGAGCAACGCCGTCTATGTGCTACCACGCCATGACGCAGTCGCACGGGTCAGCCGGACAGAGGCGGATCCAGACCGACAGATCCGCACATACGCCGTAACACAATGGCTGACCACCGCATACAATTTCGATGCCACAGCTCCACTTCCTGGGGTGGAACCGATCGAGATCGCCGGACACACCATCGGATTCTGGACCTACTATCCACAGACAGACGACACCCCGGCGCCGACCTCCACAGAACTCGGACGGCTGCTGCGCACCCTGCATGACCTCCCCGCACCGTCGGCCCTGGAGTTGCCGACGTGGACGCCCCTGGAGTCGCTGCACGGGGCACTACTGGAACAGCATGCTCTCGACTCGATCACACACGACGAACAGTCCTGGCTTCTCGAACGCATCGACGAGATCCGCAAAGAGCTGAGTGAGCTCGACTGGCCCCTCGGACTCGGTCTCATCCACGGCGATGCATGGGCAGGAAACCTACTGTGGGACAACGGAGCCGATCCCAAGACGGCAATCCTCGGCGACTGGGACTGGGTGAGCGTCGGCCCGCGCGAAGTCGACTTGATCCCTACATGGCACGCTTCGGTCCGCTACGGACGCGACCACACCTGGGTCCGCAACTTCATCGACGAATACGGCTACGACCTGTCCGCCTGGTCCGGCTACAACTTGCTGCTGGACATGCGAGACCTCGTACAACTAACCGGCCCCCTTCGCCGAGCTACGAGTTCACCCGCATACGCCCAGCGACTACGCCAACGACTAGACGACATCCGCGCAGGCAACCGAACGACACAGTGGAGCCAGTACCGAACACAAGGCAGCTGACATCGCCGACCCACCGCAACCCGAGGGTCCGGGCAGCCGCCACCCCAAATATGTCGGTGGAGAGCCAGCACGGCAGTTGGCAGGGTCCGCGACAGATCGACGCCACCGCCATCCGGTTCACACGCACCGGCGCCACAGTGACCAGCTCAGTCGACACCACGGTAGTGCCGACCCACGCTCCGCGAGGGGCGATCTCTTCTCGAGCTGCGGTGGCGCGATTGTCGATGATCAGCTTTCATGGAGATAGGGAGAATCGGCAGACTGGACCGAGAAAGAAAGTGTCCATGTCTATTCAGCCACGTGCAGGCCTCCCTCTGCCCGCAGATCCGGCCCTCGCCACACGCAAGCGCCATATAGGGCCTTCGACGATCGCGGTATCCATCATCAACGACCGTGCGCGACTATCCGGCCGCCGCATATTCGCTGAACTACGTTGGCCAGCAGGCCAACCCATCACCTATACCGTCGCTGGACATCTCATCGCCATCCGGTCGGCCCATCCCCACGCAACCCGCCATAGGATCAGCCGACTAGGACAGATACGACTGCCCGCAGCGACACGGCGCGCCACCGGCATCGTTCTCGGCGATCCCCTCCTCCTCATCGCCATACCCAATGCCGATGTCGTCGCCATCGTCCCGGCGCCGATCGTGTACGAGGCCCTGTCATCTGCTTTAGCACTCCTCCACGGTGCGGCATGATCCCCGACGACCACGAGGTTGCCCGGCTGTTTCTGGAGCGGTTGGGAATCCGCCCGGAAGAACTACTGCACACGACAACCCCCGCCAGCAAAACGCCAACCTTCGCTGAGTACGTACCGCGAGTCGCCGAAGCGGTTCCCGCCGGAGCCCGACGCACCTACCTTCCCTACTGGCGTCAACTCAGTCGGCGTTGGCCGGACCGCCCAATCGACCAACCAACACACCTCGAACTACAGGGTTTCGTTGAGCAGGCTCGACGTACCGCCGTCGTGCGCCGCAATAACCGCGGAGGGCGATCCGCCGCCGAACACATGGTCTGCGCCATTCGCTGCCTCTACCGATACGCCAGCAACGACGGGCACATTTCCGCCTCCACCAACCCGTCCGCGCATCTGGAGAAGCCACCACGACTTCCCGGCACACGTCGCGCACTGTCCACCCGCCAACTCGAACAAATCAACCATGCCGCCGCAACCACAGGAGACGACCCCGAACTCGACACCCTCCTCCTGCGACTACACCTCGAAACCGCCTGCCGCACAGGTGGCGCCCTCAAACTTCGCCAAGAAGACCTCGACCCCGAGCAATGCTTGATCCGACTGTCCGGCAAGGGCGGAACCCTGCACTGGCAGCCGGTCTCCCCCACCTTGATGACCCGATTGATCGCACACGGTGAACGAAGCCCCGATCCAGGACTCCAACTGTTGCGATACCAACACGGCCGTCCGATCACCCGACGCCGGTACGACCACCTCTGGAATCGAATCGGCCGCCACCTACCCTGGGTCGCCACCCAGCAGATAACAACCCACTGGCTCCGACACACCACCCTGACCTGGGTCGAACGCAACTTCGGATACGCCACCGCCCGCGCATTCGCGGCCCACGCCGGACCAACCGGCCAAGACGGCGCCACCCTCACATACGTCCGAGCATCCATCGAAGAAGTCGCATCAGCCGTAACCGCACTCACTGGCGAACCGCACCCCCTCGCAATCTAACGTCCAAGCGCGCCTCACCGAAGGTCTCGACCAGACCTATCTCACCAAGACCGGTCCGGAATGTCAGCGCTCTTCGAAAATCCGGCCACCGGCGCTCTTTGAAAATCGGCCACCCATCCACGATCGGAAGGGTGATCTCAGTGCAGGAATGGGCGCAGATCAGGTATCTCCATGCGAGTGAGGGCCTGTCGATGCGGGCGATCGCGTCCCGGTTGGGCATCTCGCGGGACACGGTCTCGAGGGCGATTGCCTCGGAGTCGCCGCCGCGATACCAGCGGGTGTCGGGTCCCTCGGCGTTCGACGAGTTCGAGCCGCTGGTGCGGGAGCTGCTGGCGCAGTTCCCGGCGATGCCGGCGTCGGTGATCGCCGAGCGGGTGGGCTGGGCGGGGTCACCGTCGTGGTTCCGTAAGAAAGTCGCGGCCCTGCGGCCGCAGTACGCACCGAAGGATCCGGCGGACCGGCTGGAGTATCGGCCCGGGGATCAGGCGCAGTGCGATCTGTGGTTCCCACCGACACCGATCCCGTTGGGCGCCGGGCAGGTCGGGACACCCCCGGTGCTGGTGATGGTGGCTTCGTTCTCGAGGTTCATCACTGCGATGATGATTCCGACCCGGACCACCGCGGATCTGCTGGCCGGGATGTGGTCGCTGCTGTCGGGGCAGTTGGGGAAAGTCCCGCGCAGGCTGTTGTGGGACAACGAATCAGGGATCGGCAAGGGCGGACACCTGGCCGTTGGGGTGGTGGCGTTCACCGGGATGCTGGCCACCCGCATCGTCCAGTGCAAGCCGTTCGACCCGGAGTCCAAGGGCATCGTCGAACGCGTGAACGGCTATCTCGAGACCTCGTTCCTGCCCGGCCGGTCGTTCAGTTCACCAGGAGATTTCAACACCCAGCTCGCCGAGTGGCTGCCGATCGCCAACGCTCGACACGTCCGGCGCATCGCGGGTTCCCCAGCGGAGCTGGTCGGCATCGACCGGGCCGCGATGACGACACTGCCGCCGATCGCCCCGGCGGTCGGGTTCACCAGCCGCGCGAGGCTGCCGCGTGACTACTACCTGCGTGTCTTGGGCAACGACTACTCGATCGACCCGACGGTGATCGGACGGTTTATCGACATTCGTGCCGATCTGGATACCGTCACCGCCCGCTGCGACGGGCTGCTGGTGGCCACCCACCGCAGAGCCTGGTCGAAAGCGGTCACCATCACCGACCCCACCCATGTCCACACCGCTGCGCAATTGCGGGAAGCATTCGGACACAAACAATCTCGGACCGTCAGCGTCGATGACGGCGGGTTGGTGCGTAACCTCGCGGACTACGACACCTGTTTCGGCGTCGACTTCGGCGGCGAGGGTGTCGCGTGATGGCCGCACCCGCCGATACCGCCAAGCAGATCGAGTACTACGCCAACGCGTTGAAGGCCCCCCGCATCCGCGACAGCGCCGCCCGCCTGGCCGACCAAGCCCGCGACGCCGGCTGGACGCATGAGGAATACCTCGCCGCGGTCCTGTCCCGCGAAGTGGCATCCCGAGAGTCCTCCGGCGCCGAAATCCGGATCCGCGCAGCAGGATTCCCCGCCCGCAAAGCGATCGAGGAATTCAACTTCGACCACCAGCCCGCCCTCAAGCGCGACACCATCGCACATCTGGGCACCGGCCAGTTCATCACCAAAGCCCAGAACGTGGTGCTACTCGGGCCACCGGGAACCGGCAAAACCCACCTGTCGATCGGGCTGGGTATCGCCGCCGCCCACCACGGCCACCGCGTCCTGTTCGCCACCGCCGTCGAATGGGTCACCCGCCTACAAACCGCCCACCAGCACGGCCGCCTCGCCGCCGAACTGGCCAAACTCCGCCGCTACGGACTACTGATCGTCGACGAGGTCGGATACATCCCCTTCGAACAAGACGCAGCGAACCTGTTCTTCCAACTGGTCTCCAGCCGCTACGAACACGCCTCGCTGATCCTGACCTCGAACCTGCCGTTCTCCCGCTGGGGCGACGTGTTCTCCGACCACGTCGTTGCCGCGGCGATGATCGACCGAATCGTCCACCACGCCGACGTCCTGACCTTGAAAGGAAACAGCTACCGACTCCGCAACACCGAAATCGACACACTCCCGTCCATGCGGACAGACAACACGGCAGACTAAACAACCACCAAGTGGCCGATCTTCAACGAGCGCCACCGGCCTACATTTCGAAGAGCGTCGACACGGAAGTTCCGACCCAGCGCTGCGAGGGCGATGCAGTCACGCACTCCCGAAGCGAAAGGCGTTGATTCTCGCCGGGCACTTCAGCCCGACGCAGTCTCGACCATGCGAGCACCACGAACCACACGATGCCGTTGAGATTCTCGCCGGGCGCTTCGGCCCGGCGCTGCGTGGTGCACTTCAACAACCAAGTGACCATGCTCGCGTTGAGATTCTCGCCGGGCGCTTCGGCCCGGCGCTGCCCGATGCGCGGTCATTTTGGCAGCGATGGTGTGGTTGAGATTCTCGCCGGGCGCTTCGGCCCGGCGCTGCCAGCTCGGGCGCTGCGAATGGTGGTCATCTGCTCAAGTTGAGATTCTCGCCGGGCGCTTCGGCCCGGCGCTGCGCAGGGCGTGCCCGACGACACCCGCGATCTGGTTGTTGAGATTCTCGCCGGGCGCTTCGGCCCGGCGCTGCGGGGCCCCGTTCATGCATTACGGGGTTACGTTGGTGTTGAGATTCTCGCCGGGCGCTTCGGCCCGGCGCTGCTGCCGTCCACCGGCCCCCACGTCACCCCGTCGGGGTTGAGATTCTCGCCGGGCGCTTCGGCCCGGCGCTGCCACCCGCGCGGCTGCCGCTGCCGCCTTGGCCTCGTTGTTGAGATTCTCGCCGGGCGCTTCGGCCGGGCGCTGCCCTGGATGAGCTGCGAATTTTCGCCTCAGCATATGGAACAGATGGTGCTTTCGGCTTATCGAACTATCGCTTGCCCTGGTCGCGGGTTGAGAACGTTCCTGTTGTTGTGGTTGCGTTTGGGGTTCCGAACCGAGTCGTTACAGGACCAGGGGCGTGGAGTGCGGCGGTTGCACCGCGGCACCGAGGTGTCGGGCTGTCCGAAAGGCGCCGCGGTCGAGTTGGTAGATGCGGATGCTGTCGTGTGCCGAGTCGATGATTCTGGCGAGGGCAGCTTCTAGCAGTAGGCGGGTTGTTGGGGTACATGTGACTTCAAAGACGGATTTTTGGACGCGGTGTCCGTATCCTTCGCAAGTCTTCGCGACGTGACGGAGTCTGCGGGTGCCCGCTGGGGTGGTGGTGTCTACGTCGTAGGTGATGAGAAGTTCCATCAGGACACTGTCCAGGGGATGTACGTATCGGTGTCGCCACGTAGGTGGCGGGCCAGTAGTCGCGCTTGGACGAGTGGGAGAAGCGCAGCGGGGATCTCGCGGTCGAGATAGGCGTGGGGCCACGTACGTTCGCGTGCTGTGGACCATTGTTCGAGGAAGAATTTGCGGCCTTCGTCAGTCAGGTGGATCTGTCCGCCTGGGAGTTGTTGCATATAGGTTGGTTTGATTTGTGTTCGGTTGAGCAAAGTGAGCACGAGGCGGTCGACCAGCAGCGGCCGGAATTCTTCCATAAGGTCGAGTGCAAGTGCGGGTTTGGCCGGACGGATACCGTGAAGGTATCCGATGTAGGGGTCGAGCCCGACTTGTTCGAGGGCGCCGTGGACAGCGGCACGGAGCATGCCGTAGCCGAATGACAGTAGGCAGTTGACCGGGTCGGTGGCTGGTCGTTTGTTTCTGCCGACTTTGGCGCCAGGCACCAGGGTGGGCATTGCTTGGAAGTAGTCGCGGGCGGCGCGGCCTTCGATGCCGCGTATCTCGTCCAGCGTGGCGGCATCTCGCAGGGTGATCAGTGATGTGCCGTGGCGGTCTGCGATGGCGCGAAGTGTGGTTTGCCGGTCTCTGGTGAGATCGCGCGCTGACCGCAGCAGTAGCTGACGGTAGTTGTGCAGCTTGCCTGCGACCATCGATCGGGCGATGGCCAACCGCAGGTCCGGGTTGTGGTGGGCGTGGATTTGCTGGATGCGCAGGTGTGGGTTGCCGGTCAGAGGTCCGCTGACTCGCGCGAGGAACTTGCCGTTGCGTGTCAGCCACGTCACGCCGCGTGCGTCGGCGGCGCATCGGTGCATGAGGTCGTCGGTAATGGTTACGCCGTTGAAGGCAACGATGTGATCGAGGCGGATGAGAGGCAGCAGATGTCGACCCGGCTTGTCCGGGTGATAGACGCGCAGCGCGTCCCCGTCGAGGTGCAGGCTGGTGCCTGGTGTGGTGACGTAGAGGGTTTTGAGCAGCTCAGTCATCGTGGTTTCGGATTGGTCGCGGTGTGAACAAGTCGATCGAGTTTCGCCGTGCTGTTTCTGGTAGGCAGCCCGGGCGTAGCGAGCATCGCGTGCAGCGGTGGTCGTTCGCCGGTGGCGGCGGTGTGAATTCGGTGATGCGTCGCCGCAACTGCTCAATTGCGTCTCGCACTGCAGCTTCGAGGGCGCTGTCGACGGCGATGCGGTAGTGTCGGCGGCTCTTTCCCGCGAACAACTCTCCGTGCGGCACGGGTTGGTCGAACATTTCTCGCAGACACAAGACCTGCGCTGCCACCTGTAGGTCGGCTGGGCCGCCGGGGGTGTAGCGGCCGGATTTGTGTTCGACTGGTATCGGACCGCCCGGTGTGCGGTGAACTGTGTCGCAGATGCCGTGGATCCCCAGTTCGTGGTTGTGCACGGGCAGCGCACGCCATATGCGTGCGCCTGTGCGTCCGGTCAGTGTGCCGCCGCGGTCGACTGCCTCATGCGCAAGGTCGCCGCGGACGGTGTCGGTGTTGGACTCGAAATAGGTTTCCTGCCAGATCAGCACCGCCTGCCTGGGGCAGTAGGCGTGATGCTCGATCGCCGAGATCGGCACACTCCATCGGTCGTTGGTGAGAGACTGCTCCGGCATCACCGGTCAGCTGAACACTTCGGTGTAGGTGACACCGGACGGCAGGGCACCGGTGTCTACCGGTGTCACGGTGTAGTCGCTGAACTGGCGTGGGCTCCAGTCAGCAGTCTCACGTTGCTGTGGGTCTCGGTTCGCGTCGATCTTGACGTGGGCGAAAAGTTTGTGGGCGGGAGCGTTGCCGAAGACGTTGTCGTGGCTGAATACGTGCAGTCCGCGCGCGCTCATACGGCCGCGAGTTGCCGAGGCATCGTGATCGAACATCATTTCCATCACTTGGTAAAGCAGTTCGAAATCTTTGGTGTCGACGCCTGTCTGGCCGCCGCGGGCGGCGGAGTAGGTGATCTCGACCCGGTACAGTCCGTAGGGCACAGTCCATTTGGAGCCCATCTCTGTGCTTTCCCCGTTGTCGATGTCTTCTTGGCGGGTTTGGGTGACACGAGTAATGGCGTGTTCGGTGGGGATGACCGGGTCGAGTGAGCGGGCCATCCCGAACTGCAGCGGGCCACGGATGCTGCCCAGCGCGTTGGTCTCGCCGGTGGACAACACCGCCCCGAACAATCGGATATCGGCATACCGGTCGCACAGCCAGATCCTCGCCGCCGCAGCTTGGTCTGCCGTCAGTTTCGCTTTCTCTCTGCCACTCTTCCGAGTGTTGCTTGCGGGTGTCTCGACCCCGGTGGCTGTCAGGGATTCTTTGAGCCGGGTGTTCAGCGCGTGACCGGCCTCGACGAAGATGCCGTAGCGCGGATTGCCCGCTGCGGCCAAGGCCAGGCCGTCGCGGATCTTACGTTTCAAGCACACGTCGGTGACCAGTCCGTGGCCGGATTCGAGGTCGACGCGTGGCTGGTTGCCTGCGTCGGGGTCGCCGTTGGGGTTGCCGTCGGTGACATCGAACAGAAAAACCATGTCGTGACGCACCGCAGGGTTCAGGTGTGCGGCAGGGTGAGCAGTCATCGGAGTGGGAGTCCTTCCTGAAGGGTGTCGAGTTGTCACGCCTGGTCGGTGGCTGTGCTCGTGGGGATGGTCCGGTGGGCGAGCTGATGGTGGTAGCCGAGAATGAATTGCTCCTGCTGGCGCAAGTTGTTGCGCATCGGAACGCCCCCTGCCTGTTCGAGCAGGTCATACAGCTCGGTCAACCGGTTCTTGTACCAGCCAGCGCGTCTGGAGCTGTCGCGGCGGCGGATCTTAGTCAGCCACGCAGCGGCTTCTTTGCGCCCCTGCACCAGAACGGGTCTGGGCGTATCGACGGCGCGGCGCAGAAAGCGGTCACCGAAAGTGCTGTTGACCTCGCGCCGCGCGACATCGCCTGCCGCCTCTTGGTCCGGCTCGGTCGAGCTGTCCGGCTCGCTCTTGGGTTTGCGGTGTGCGGCTCGTTGAGTGTCCTCCAAGGCGGCGAACAGCCGGCCAGCGATATAAGCGGGATCGGTGCAGGTTTCGTCCAGGGACATCGGTACCGTGTCGTCCTTCGGTCGGTGCGGGTTTCGGGATAAGGCGAGCCGCACAAGCGCGGCGCGGTGGTCGTCGATCCGGCTGTCGCTGCGGATGCGGTGGATCAGGTGTGAGCGCATTGCCACCGGTAACGGCTCGTTGAGCACCGCCACCCGTAAGAGCTGATGCAGAGCATGGTCGGGTCGGTCGGCGTTCTTAGCGCCGAACGGTCGGTAGCGCTTACTGTTCTCATCCCAGCGGCCCAGACACGCCGCGAGAGCAGTTGGGCTGTGCACCCACTTGCCAGCGGGAATTTCGGTCCCGTCCCGCCGCCGTAGCGGCTGGGTCCTCCGTGGGGTGTTCTTGTGATCGGTGAACCATGCCAGGATGTTGGTGTCGTGGTTGACGACGCCATCGTCTTTGCTGGTCAGGGCGATATCGAGCCATTCGCGGACCATGATCCGGGCGACGTTGCCGCCGACAGCCAACCAGCAGAACCGGCCGTGGAGACGCTGGGTGCGTTCGCGAGCCTGGTGTACCGATTCGAAGAACGCGTCGACCTCGGCCGGATCGGGTTCGAGCATCAGTTGCATGCGGTCGGGTTCGTCGGTCTCGGCGACCCACCACGCAACTCGCGTGTCCTGTCCTGAGTAGGTCAGCGCGTGGTCAGAAGATAAAACACCGGTCAGCCCGACCATCACATCGTCGGCGCACGTCAAGCAGATCGGAGTGTGGGTCAGTTGAGGGGCCAAGTCGTAGCCGAACATCCGCTCGTTGATGCTGACCAGCGCCGTGTCGTTGCTGGCGCCGGGTACCAGCGTCGCAGGGACTTTGCCCGGGATCGTGTTCGCCAGCGGGGCCAGACGTCGGCATACCATGCATACCCCCCTGCGCCCACTGCCTTTCGTCAGGCCGACACGGGTCCGCCAGAACTCCGCCGCGCTCGGACTGCGGTAGGCATACCGGCCGTCGACCGCGATTACCACGCCGTCCTTCGCGCGCACCTCCTCTGGACGCGCCAGCGCTGCCAAGGCGCCGGAACGATATAGATCGGCCAAGAGGTGCGGTATCCGGTCCTGCTCGGCGGGTACCTCGGCAGCCCAGTCATCGATCAAAGCGACGAACGCGCTGTGACAGTCGGCGACCCGCGACTCGTCGGTACTGTCATCTCCCCAACCCAGAACGTACTGAGCATCGTCGGCCGCGAGATTCGGCGATATTCCCACGGTGCGAGTCGACGCCGGCACAGTGTGCACGACCCCTCGCTTCGGCCTGTCCTGATCGCGCAGCGGCTGCAAAGTCGGCGCAACGTTGGTGCGGATATCCAACTTCCACCGAAACTCTCGATCTCGGTGAAACGCCGGCACTGCGCTGCGATTCTCCCTCGCATAGGAGGTCAAACGTTCCAACAACATTCAGGACACCCCCACCGCATCGTCTCCGATCCCGCGCCTGGGGACCTCCAACACACCATGCATAAGGCGGGCACGAAACCACATGGACCGACGCGGCGTAGTCGAGTAGTCGATGCTGTGCAGCATCATCCCCAGATCGGCCGATACCTCAATCGGTGCGCGATCGTCCGGTTCCTCGAACGCCGCGGGGAACTCCCGCGTACCCAGGTACGGCTGGCTGAAGCACTGCCCGCGGGCCACCCGCCGCCGCAGCTGATCCCGATACGCCGCCTCGGGCTTGTCCGCATGCGGCATCAACTCGATTTGCGCATGGATACGGTAAGCGACATCCTTCAAGCACAACGCATTCCGTTGCACGCGATGTGCAACGGTGTCGACCGTCCGACCCGCGGACACCGCATCGGTCAGCGAAGCCAGGTCCGTGGTCTCGTTACGGCGCAACGTAAACGTCCTGATCGGACTAAGAACCTCGATCTTCTGTATCCGATACCGGAACTCCGGTTTCCAGTAAATCGCCGTCAACACCCCAGTCGCTGCAGTCGGCGTCATCACCGAATACGTCAACCGCTCAGCAGTCAACCCCGGCTGCGTGAACAACGCGCCCGGACCGTGAACTTGAATAACCAAAACCATGAACCACCCCATCCTTCCGGAACCCATTGAGCAAGACGTGATCGCGGTGGTAGATCACGTATGCCCTCGAACCCGTTGCGGGATCATGCCTTATGGCACCGACAAGTTCGCAGCGATTGACGGATCTACGCCATCAGCCGCACCATGTCGCCCCTCGAGCCACCAGAGGAGGGAGAATTCAACCGACCAGTCGCTTTAAACGAGCCGGAAAACGTCATCCGAAAAGAACTGTTCGGCGTGAAATGTCGAGCATTCGACAGGTACTGCTCGAACCGCGTCAGCAGGCCCTCTTATGCGACAGCCAGGCAGCTCCGGCTTCCGGTCAGAAAACTGTTGAAATACTGCCCTCATCGAGCCCGACGCCGCGGGCAGTTCGGGGATCCCAGTCGTAAGCGCCCTTCCATACACCAAGATCACCGACAACAGCATCGATCAGGGCCGCCACTTCAGGCCGTTGAGTGATGCTCGTGCGCAACTGGACGATCCACGGTTGCAACTGTCGAAGCGCAGCGCCAGCCCGCACGGTGCCCGCAGCGAGGTCAGCCAGCATCGCTTCTACCCGTGCGGCGTCCTCGTGATCAAGGACGGCCACCGGCATCGACTCGTCAGTGATCATCCGGAACGCTCTTTTCCGATCGCGCCGCTTCGAACCACCGGCGTCCACGAGCGGACCATCGGACACCGCGATGAAGTCCAGCCCTTCTCGATTACGTTGAACAACTTGACCTACGGGCGCGTTCGATGAATCCACCCGATGCTGGTCGAGCTGCAGATCGGCGTATAGCTCTTCGTAGTAGCGAGCCAACGCCCGTTGATCGTCCAGTGCGGCTCCGTCAGGCCCGAAATGCGTCACCGTCAGCGAGCACGCCAGCTCATACTCGGTAGGGCGACGACCCTCTGCGGGGTCGAAGACAACAACCAGCCCACCTTCGTCGTGTTCGCCGTGGCGGTTGGCGCGGCCGGCAGCCTGTTGCAGCGAGTCAGCCGGAGCCAACGCGCGCCACACCGTCGGGAAGCTGAGATCAACACCGGCCTCCACCAACTGCGTCGCGACGAGGACTGTCGGCCGACCCGCCCGTAACCGCTCGGTCACCTTCGCCAGAACAGCGCGGCGGTGAATGGGGCACATTCGAGTCGACAGGTGCCACACATCGTTCCGATGCCGCGAAACCAACCGGAACAGGCCTCGAGCATCAGCAACGGAGTTGACAACCACCATTGCTTGGGCTTGCCCGATCACCGCATCGGCGATCTCCTGCCAGGTCGGTTTCGGATCCAGCCGCCACTCGTAGCGCACTCGGCGGGCTCGATGAAACAGCGGTTGCGGATCTGCGATGATCTCTCTGATACGAACCTCGTCGTAGGTCTCGGACGCCTTCCACACCGACAGCGCCTGAAACTGCGGCTGCGTCGCCGAGGTCAACAACACTGTCGTACCGAAAGCCTCCGCGAGAATCCGCAATCCACTCAAGATCGGCAGCAACAGCCGCGTCGGCAGTGCTTGCACCTCATCCAGGATCACAACCGCGTTCGCCAACCGGTGCACCTTGCGGACCTCAGAAGGTCTGCGGCCGAACAATGACTCGAACAGCTGCACCGTGGTGGTCACCACGAACGGCGCGTCCCAGTTCTCCGCCGCCAACCGCGCCCACCGATCACGGGTACTGGTCACGGCCGGGTCTTGGCTGTCGTCGCGTTCATCGAAGCGGACGCTCGAATGATGCTCCAGTACCACCGGCTCGTCACTGTCATCGAGCAATCGCCGGTAGACATCAGCGTTCTGCTCGGTGATCGTGATGAAAGGCACCGCCACAATCACCCGCGATTTGCCCCATTGCGCTGCATGATGCAGCCCGAACGCCCCCTGCGCGAACGTCTTTCCCAAGCCCGTCGGTGCCGCCAGCCGGTACAGGCCGGGTTCGCCAGCGGCAGCCGCCACCGCGGCCTCATACACCTGCGAACGCAACTGACCGATCTCGTCGCCCCGATCATCAATCAGCGCCGCACGACGGCGTTCGAACCGCTGCACAAGCATCCGCATATCCGTCGGCGGCGCGACCTGCGGGCCCGGCAGGCCACGTTGGTGTGCTGCGGTATCCAGATGATCGGCATCCACCAACGCCGAAAACACCATCCGCAGCCGCATCTCCCACACCAGCTTCTCCGACACCCCCCGCCACCTACCCGGATACAACCGCCGCCCAGCGAACACACCAGAAGCCTCTGGCACAGCGAACAAGAACCGAGCCGCAGCCTCATCATCGTCATCGCTGAGCAAACTGGTCAGGACATCCCTCAGCTGTGAGGGATTCGTCAAACCTCCGTGATGACCCAACACCGCCATCGCTGCCAAACCACAAACATCGAAGACCAACCGCGCACCCAACTGCTTATGCGCAACCCCCACCCGGTTCGCGGTGCCCTCCACCTCCAACAACCGCTGCTGCCAAGCACACGACGCCTTCCCCGCATCATGAAACAACCCCAACACATACGCCAACTCCCCCGCGCCGAACACCGAAGCGAAGCGAGACGCCCACAGCGCAGTCGACCTGCAATGCTCATCGAGCCCGTGGCGAACTCCCGACACCGCACTCCGGCTGTGCGCCCAAAGAACCATTCCGCCAATCTATCCCCGAGCACCGACCGTTCATCCGACCAACGACTAGGCAGCGCGACGCTCGGCGTTGGCGATGGCAAACCCACGGGTGTAGACGTTTCCGCGACCGTGGAGAGTCTCGCCGAGCGCGGACGCTCGGCGCTGGGTGCGCCACCGGAGCGCAACGGGAGCTGACCGTGCTGTTGAGATTCTCGCCGAGCGCGGACGCTCGGCGCTGGTCCAGAACAGTGGCGCCGTGTCGAACCAGTGGCAGTTGAGATTCTCGCCGAGCGCGAACGCTCGGCGCTGGACCGACGTCGGTCTGTTGACTGTGCAGACGGCCAGCCTGTTGAGATTCTCGCCGAGCGCGAACGCTCGGCGCTGGCAGGTTCTGCTCCAGTTTCTGGGCCTGCTCCTTCTGTTGAGATTCTCGTCGAGCGCGAACGCTCGGCGCTGGCGGGGAGTACTCGGCGATGTCACCTTCATCGCCCGGATGTTGAGATTCTCGCCGAGCGCGAACGCTCGGCGCTGGCGGAAACAGCCGCTCGGGCACCCCAAGATCGTTGATGTTGAGATTCTCGCCGAGCGCGAACGCTCGGCGCTGGAACAACGTCTACAGCGTCTACATCAACGGCGTGAAGTTGAGATTCTCGCCGAGCGCGAACGCTCGGCGCTGGTGTACTTGCGCAGTGCCTCATCGACGTCGGTCACATTGTTGAGATTCTCGCCGAGCGCGAACGCTCGGCGCTGGTGCGTCGACTTCCCGCACTCACGCATCGATGTGGCCGACGTTGAGATTCTCGCCGAGCGCGAACGCTCGGCGCTGGGTCGAGTAGTCGCCGCAGTCGTCGCATCGGTCGGTGTTGAGATTCTCGCCGAGCGCGAACGCTCGGCGCTGGTTCGGACAGCCACGGCAGCGGCGCCGGCTCCTCAATGTTGAGATTCTCGCCGAGCGCGAACGCTCGGCGCTGGACAAAGCGCGAGCTGTTCGAGCGCGCGCTGCTGCGCGTTGAGATTCTCGCCGAGCGCGAACGCTCGGCGCTGGTCCGGGTCGAGCGGATGTATTGCGATCCGCCGCACTGGTTGAGATTCTCGCCGAGCGCGAACGCTCGGCGCTGGCTCTTCGGGGGAGGGTGCGGACCAGCTCAGGGCCGGGTTGAGATTCTCGCCGAGCGCGAACGCTCGGCGCTGGCATAGGGGCTCACACCGCCATCGAACCTTCCTTCGGAGTTGAGATTCTCGCCGAGCGCGAACGCTCGGCGCTGGGCTCGATGACCTGGGCTTTTCACCGGAAGCATACAGATTGCATCGCGATGCATTGGTCATCAGATGTTGTTCTCCCTGGTCACTGGTTCGGAACCCTCCTGGTGACTTCGTCGCGCTTGAGGTTCCGAGCCGAGCGTGGATCAATACGAACGAGGTTTTGGTAATTCATGCGCCGCACCGCACTTGTCGGCAGCCGGACCGTGCCGCCAGCGGCGCGGTCCGGAACTCGCAGCGGCCCAGCACGCTGATCAGGTTCTTGCTCCTGAGTCTGTCAGCATGGGAATTCCGTTCCGACCCGTTTGTCATTCTGCCCGCTGGGAATGATTCGCATGCAATGGATTTCACTCATTGGGGACGCTCGAGCGGGGGTTAGCTCGGACATCTCTGATCTCAGCAACGTGTCGCAGTACGGTCGGCCACGAGGCTGCCCGAGCCCCTCGGAACCCGCAATGATGGCACGAAACCGCGCAGCTACAACTCCAGGGATTCGAATACGCGGCTATCACAACTAAGTACGTAAATTGCATTGCATTCCAATTCATTCCGTTCACGGTGATATAAACTGCAATGCAATGGATTTCGCTCGGATCGATCGGGGGGTTGCGGCCGGCTGCCGGTCAGGCAGCCAGCGCGAGCATGTTCGCGCGGACCCGAGGAAGCCGGTGCGCGATGACCTGGGCAGCGGATTCGCTGGCACGGCGGTCGTTGTGACCGTAGATGCGGTCGGTCACGGCAACCGATTCGTGCCCCGCGTCACGAGATACCACGAAGATGGGCACACCGTCCTGCAACTTCCACGAGATGCCAGTGTGGCGCAACGTGTACGGCGGCAGGTGCTTGATCCGCAGAGTCTTCACCGCCGTGCCGTACTGCGCGATCAGCGCCTCGGGGTCGGCGCCACGCCATTGCGCCTTCTTCGTGAACGGGCTCAGCTGGGCCCGCGCGCGGATGTTCTCACCACACTCGAACGCCGCAGCCGCAGAGGCGAGCGCGTCGAGGCGCCGCAGCGCCGGTTGCCATGCCTTCTCGTAGAAGTAGGACGCCCGGATCGGCGTGTCGTGGCGGGTGTGGAACAAACTCGTCCGCTGGACGAGAAAGATCCAGCCGCTCCAGGGTTTGCACCGGGATGTTGACGGTGCGGGTACCGCGCGCGGTCTTGGGGGCGCCCAGAACCAGACGCGACCCGGCGTCCTTCCACGCCTTGGTGATCCGCACCGCGCCGGTCACGGGGTGCACGTCACGCACCAGCAGCGCCCCGACCTCCGAGGGCCGTGCCATCGACACCAGACCGAACTCGGCCTGCGGACGCCACCGAGCAATAATCAGCTCCTCGAACAACTCTCTTTCGTCGTTGTCGAAGATGTCGTGCTCGGTGCCGCGATCGGCGGGCAGCCGCACCCCGGAGCATGGGTTGAACGGCAACAACGGCACCGGACGCTGCTCGACCGCCGCGCGCATGCCGCTGGACAGGAAGCCGTGCTTGTTCTTGATCGTCTTGGGCGCGTTGCCCTTGTCCTGGCTGAGGAACACGATCCGTGGCGTCGGTGTCCTGGGTGACCGCGTCCAGGCGCGCGGTTTCCCCGAAGAACGGGGTTATGTCGTTGCGGACGTAGCCAGGTAGTGGCGATGCGTGGGCGCGTCGATGCTGCCGACCTTCAGTAGCCGGTCGGCGTGGTCGTTGAGCCAGTCCGCCAGCAGCGTGCCATCGCCGGATCCGCCGCGTTTGGCGTCGAGGATCAGCCGTGCTTGGTCCAGGCCGTGGCGGGCGACGTAGTCGCACCACCATACCGCTTCCTCATAGTCTTCGTAGAAGCTCTCGGCTGTACCGCGACGTACGCCGCCACCCGACGAAGCAGTCGCTACCCGACCACAAATGTAAGGGAACATATCCTGCCGCTAGTCGGCGAGGGCGGCTACTCGTCTGTCGCCTGCCACGAGAAGCATATCGACCATTCGTTGCCAGCGTCTGGTCTGATCCTCGGTCGATAGATCGTCGCGACGTTCCCGAAGCCAACTCGGCAGCGCATGGCTCTGGGCACGGATTGCCGCACAACGATCGAGAAGCCTCTCCACCCAAATCATTCCAGTTTCGGCTTGGTCTGGGCCGTCAAGTTGCATAATGGCGCTGACCAGACGATCCAGACTATTCGACGTGCACGGGGTGACCTCTAGCCAGCGCTCGACCTGCGCCGACCAACCGAGAAGGTTGGTCCAATTGCTCGATATAATTTCATTCTCTGACGTTGCATAGCCCAGTCCAGGAGACCGGTCGGGGATCAGATATGGTGCTACTTCCTTCCAGCCGCGTTTTGACAGTATTCCTGAATCATTCTGCGCGGCATCGAGAATACGATCCATGAGATCGGGCCAGAGTCGACTGACATTTCTGCCAATCGTACTGTTTTCTCCGGCGGCGGCCGCAATGGCCATCAAGGATTCCGCAAGCAGTTCACCGTCGTTCAGATAGCGCTGCACGAAATCCAGTATGGTTTCACCATTTTCGTCGAAGGCTTGCCTAACCGCCGCACGTGCGGCCACAAGCGTGTCCCAACGGCCTCGACGCCGGTTCAGTCCACCTGCCAGCCTCGCGCGTTGATGTGCTGACAGAAGCACATCAAGCATCTTGCGGATCTCATCTTGGTGGCACACGCTACCCACTGCGGCCGAACCGACCGCACGGATAGCAGGAGTGAGCCGCGCCACCAGAATCGTTTCGGCGTCGGCGTTGTCGAGCGACTCGATCACCGGCGATCCGAGGCGGGCAAGACGGCGCTCGTGCCGATCTGTCCCCTCGCCGGTGGAGACGACGATAGAGTCCGCGCAAGACTCCTGCACTATTTCTATTGCGACCTGGTGGTGACAGCGCCCGTCCAGATGATCCGGATCGCACGGCGTCGACCAGATCACATCGAGTGCTTGGGCAAGAAACAGGCGGGCTTCGTCCGCTGCCCAGGACGCCACGGTCGCGATCACATCATTGAACTTCTGCACCCGTTCGGATGAATTGATACCGACAGCTCGTCTGAGGTCTATGGCTTCGGGAAGTAGGAGATATGGCAGAACTCCAGCTGCGGACCGGTCGACGCCTTGACTGAAAAACGAGTCGTCCCATCCATCAGTCGGATGCGCCGCGATGTGTTCTGCCACGCCGAGGACAGTCCTGACACTCCATTGCAGGTCCTCCACCGAGACGTCGGTTCGGCCGGTCAACGCAAGCTCGATGGCCGTCGCTGCGACCGCAACCGGCCCGTCAGCCGTCGGAATCATCACTGCCCGTGGAGGATTAGTCAGCAGATCTCTCGCTGATACGAGATCAGCAGCGAGATCCTCAGCACTCATGTCCGGCGCACGGCCGCCGTTCTGCGCACGGGCATGCGCATGACGAACGGTCAGGCCGACGACGTCATTCACTCGACGTAGGTCAGCGTCCGAAGTTTCGAAGACATCATCGAGTGCACGATCTACGATCGGACGCCACCAGATCAGGCCGCCCGCTTGAACCGCTTCATAGCGACCGCTATCGAGTGCCGCGGCACGCTTCTGGCCGATCGCAAGTTGCTCTCGTCCCTGCTGCGTGGATGGGTCGTCGATTCGAGCTATAGCCCTGGCCAGCAGCTGTTCACCGAGCAACTTCAACTGTCGGCTGCGGCCCTCCGATACACCGTGAGTGAGATACGCGGCGACTTGCCATAAGCTCCATGTGCGACGGTCCAGGTTGGATAACTCAGGAACTTGCGCTGCCAATCCACTTGATTCGTGTCCAACACGCTGATTCTCCATTTCCCACACCAACGGCTCAGACAAGAACGGCTCGATCGTCTCGCCCACCAATTCGAGGTGGCGCACCAGCATGCCAAACACCAGAGCCAGCATGGCGAGGCTCTCCGCGTCTTCGAGAAGTATCGACGTGATCTCGGCGATCCCGACCCCGGCTCGAACGCGTTCTTCGGTCACATACTCCAGGGCTTGCAACGCACTGATACACGGCACCGGACCGACTGCGGTGTTGCGGTACCACCTCCATACAGCTTCATCGCCGATATAAAGTTTCTCAGCGCCAGTGATAGACAACGGATGACGTGATGACCGCTCCTCCTCATCGACGGAATCACGTTGAAGGGCAACGTCCTTGAGCATGCGGTGTTCGACTGCGTGGTTCAGCATCGCATTGACGAGGCCGACGCCGCCGCGGTAGTCGCTGCGTAACATCGCCACGAAGGGGCCTCGGTCGAAGGCCGGAAACGGGGATACTCCGATGGTGTGATCGCGAATGCCGTCTTCGAGGGGGCTCAGTGAGCCGAAACCATCCGTGTCGATGTAGTAGGCGTCCGCTAGTTCTACTAGCAAACGCGGGTCGTAGGAGGCCAGACTTTCGGCGACACAGTCCGCCTCGATGACGGGCCCGATAGATTCCGGCTCGTCGGCCGCGATGCACGCCAACAGGACCGCAGCGTCGGCCCCGAGATCCGGGCCCGATAGCGCGAGAAGTTCGACCTCAAGTGGGCTGATCCATTCACTCGCTCGGCGGCGCTCCAATCGAGTCGATCCCCGCGCGTCCTCCGAGCACCGCTTCAAAATCGCCGTGCGGATCGACAGGCGGGTCGATTGCCCCGATTCGGTCCGTCGCGCGACATGCGCACGAAGCCAGTCACGAACCAGATTCGAGGTCGCCACGACCGAAACATACGACTGCCATTGGTCGACCAACCGCTGCACAATGGGCTCGGCGATCTCTGGGGCGAGTTGTCCAGCCCGCCGAAATCTCGTATCGAGAATTCGTAACGTTCTGGTGAGCGCGGGGGGCATACCCGGCTCCATCGTTGTCCACGCTTCGTCTAGAAGTGGTTCGGATCCCGGCAAGGCGAGCAGCGCTTCTGTGGGGACGTCGGCCCAACGTTCGCTGTGTCCGCCGGTGGCCAATTGGTCGAATCCTATTTGAAGGGCGGCGAACCGCCCAGCGCGTGGATGCTTCGGAGCCTCCGGTGCCGACAGAACGATCTCGCAGGCGATGCGAGCGGCAGGCAATGTCCACCGTGGTGTCCCTGCCGAGATCAACGCCGCGCTCAGATCAAGCGACTTGAGCAGATACCTCGCGATCGAATAGGTGCGCACCAGATCATGTTTGAATTCGGGAAGAAGATCCCATGGTAAGCCGCTCGCAGGCTGCAAAAGCCCAGTGCGGCGCAAGCCCTCAACAGCCGTCTGGTCGAGGCTGCCAGCAACCTCATCGATGTCACCTGGGCTGACGGCCTGAGCGGCGAGTTTCAACATGACCTGCTCGCGAGCACCAGCGGCCCCACCGCCAGGCTGTCCACCGTTGAAGACGAGGTGGCGCCACACATGACCGAGCGCCTCCGACTCACTCAGCGGCAAGCCGAGATCGCTGACCCTGCTGAGCAGATCGATGATGATCGGCCGCTTGAGCAGCTCGCGGGCGCGGGAATCGTCTGCCAACCGCTGAAGGCCGGGGAAGCGGCGAGCGGCAATCATCACGTCATCGTCGGTCAGTCCCGGAACCCTGTGTTCCCGCGGAGCGACACCGTCGAAGGTCAGCATTCCCGACACAACTGAAGCATTCTCGGCCGCTGTGACAGCGACCACCCTCATCCCAGCATCGTGCGCGCACCGTACGAGATAGGCAAAGACAGCACCGTGACCTTCGGCAACGGCGTCTGCCCCGTCGACAACGAACAGCCATTCCGAGGCTGCGTGTTCGCCGAACAGCTGTTCCAACGGACTATCGAGATGCGCCGCCAAGGCAAGTTGGTTGTCCGGCAACTGGCGCAGGTTGACAGCGATCGCTCGTTGATTCACATCCAGCGCCGCCGGTTCGATGATGTCCAAGACCAGCGCGCTCTTACCGACGCCGGATTCTCCGGTCACCACCACGTGACCATCGCCCAATACTGCCGCCAGCAGCTCACGACGCTCAAAATCTCGGGGCAGGCGTAACGCCGCTCCGCCCTCGGCCGGGATCACCTCCCGAGACACCGCCCTGCGGGCTTCGTGATCCAGGGCGAGGAGTCGACTCCAGCCAGTCGGGTGGACATACGCTGCGGACTCGTCGTCTCCGTGCAAACCTCGCCACGGCCGTCCGGTGTCGCTCGTCTCTTCGGTCTGGGCGAACGCGGCGGACAGTTGTTCGCCGGATTCTTGCTGGCTGGATCGCATCCCCCTTTTAGAACCACGCCATTGCCGAGCTTTTGCTCGCAATTCTTCCCAACTGGCCTTCTTTCCCTCGATCAGATGGGACTTGGTGCCCGAGTCGATCAGCAATCTCTCGACCAGAGCGCCGAAACCGCGGACATCACGGGGAATACGCCGTGGCTCTGTCACCCCGAGCCAGCCTTCGAGAGTTTTCGCCTTGACCGGCGTCTGCTTCGCAAGCCGCGCAGGCGTGGGCCTGCCAGCCTCCGTGTACAAGCGATCCAGCGACTCGGTGAACTGCCGGTAAGGATCGACGTCCGAACCCGGCCTACGCTGACTCACCACCCGAGCGCCCCCGAGCGGCCCCCCGCCCGACATCCAGCGACTCGCAGCGACTCGCAAAACCATTCCGCCTGCATACGAGCACTTTACCCGCGATCATGCTGTGCTCTGTCACCACCGATCGACTGCACTGGTTCCCGTACCGCCCACTACGACAGCGAACGGAACCCCCATGCCGATCTCCACCAAGATCTTGATCCTCGCCGGATTCGTCCTGCTGGCGATCATCACCGGCTACGCCACCGGGCACCTGGCCCACGCCGACGGCGCCACCGTGCCCGCCGCCATCCGCGCTGGCGCCATCGGCTTCGGCAGCACCCTCACCCTGCTGCTCGCGCTCCTCACCGCCTGTGCCCTACTCTGACCGCCCCGCGGCCCAACCGCCGCGCGGCCCAGCAAGATTATGTCCACCTTCAATCAGTGACGGCGTACGAGAAATAGGGTGACGAACTCGACCCGCCGCCCCTTCCTGTCAACAACCGCACAAGGCACAGGAGATCGTCGAGGTTGAGGGCGAGCCAGTCCATAGGGTGGGACCAGGACGGTGCCGCCGTCCCGGACGAAGCCGAGAAGTTCGCCGAAGCGTTGCCCGAAGAGTTGAGCCGCTGATGGTGGGTGCGACGGCTTCGGGTCAGAGGCGGGAGAGTGCCGCGGCGACCGTGATGTCTACTTGATCCACTTCTACGAGGGCGCGACGCGGATGCTTTTCTCAGGTTTTCGGGCCGATGTCGAAGACAACGACCTCGACATGTCGTCTCGGAATATGACGCCTTGCCTGGGTGCGGAGTTGTTCGGCAAGTGCATCGGCGTCGGGATGTTTCTTTGATCTCCTGAATTTGGTTGCGGTCCAGTAGATGATGTAGATGCCGTGAGTGAACAGAGCCGAGTCCATGTACTGGCCGACGAGTTGATCATCGATCGCGGTCAGCAATGAAGTGTTGGTGACGAGTTTGGCTTCGAAGGCGACCCGCCCGACAGGAGCGCCCCCGGATGTAGCGGTGAGGTCGATCCGGGTGCCGACGCCTTTGGGTTTGCGGCGAGTCACCTGTATCTCGCGGTCTACAACAATGTGGGGTTGAAGCCGCAGTGACAGTTGCTCGGCCAACCAGTCGGAGATAGTGTCCTCGCCCTTCGGTTTCGCGCCTGCGGTACCAGGGTCTCCGTCCCACAGGCTTCGAAAGGTGCCGCGTTCGCGGATGTCGTGTTGGATTCGGTCGAGTTGTTCGAGCAGAACGGTGAGCAGTCCGGCGCTGTCGCGAACCAATCGAGCGTCACCGCTTGTCAACAAGCCCATGAGCATCCCGGGCTGCACCGGTCGCCAGCTCGCCAGCGCCTCACGAATGCGAGCCTCCTGCAACAGGTGCCGAATCAACTCGAGATCTGGTGCTGGGCGGTCGAGCGCGAGCGCGGCCAGGAGAGGAGCCATGCCACGCCCGGCCATCGTTTGCAGCAGGGACATACGCAGTCGACGCGCTGCCGATTGCGGAGTGCTTTCGGTGAAGTCGATGGTTTGGGGTGGGTCCTCGGCGAAGGGGAACTCGTCGAGAAGCATGCGGGTCAGTGTGATGAGTGATTCGTCGGACAGACGGGCGGGATCGACGTCGCCCATAGGCTCCACAGGGTCGAGGTGACCCCGCGCGTTCCATGTCGTCACCAACTCGTCAGGTGCCAGCCTCGCGAGGACGGCGAGGGCTGAGGCAGGGGCAGTGTCTTCGTCCAATGCTGAGTGTGCGACATCGAGGGCCGTATCAGGCGCGTGTTCAACAAGCACTTCGAAAGCCTCGTCGCGACGAGCTGCGGAGCCGTCGGTGTCGCGCGCCACCTGTTCGACGACCGCGATAAGGCTGGGATCGGCGAAGTCGGCCAGCGGGTGGTGAGCGAAGGAGAATCCGTCCGCCTTCTGCACCTGCTCGCGCAGCGCTGCATCGATCGCCTCGCGGCCCGCCTGCGGCGCCGCGTCTCGGATCCCGCGATGCCAATTGGTGGTGCCCGTGTAGGGGAAGGTCACAGTGAGCACCGGCGCCCAGACCGTCCACGTAGCCGGCTCGACCTCGGCCAGAAGGTTCGGGTGATGTTCGGCCAGCGTCGCGAGCAGGAATACTCCGGCCCAATCGGGCACCGCGTCATCGACGCTGAACTGTTTACGGCCCGCCCAGCGGCCGACGTCGGGCTGTCTGACTGCGAGATAATCCATCCCGAGCCGTAGGAGTGCTTGCTGCTCCTCGATTGCCAGGATGGACCACATCGGTCCGCTCGTCAGGTCCCAGTGTGTGAGCACTTCCGGGTCTGTGCGCCAATCACCGGCGAGCGCGAGGACAATATTCCACCACTCGCCAAGGTCGTCGCCTGCGCGCGTGATGGCATTACGCAGTACTGTTTCGAGTTCTGGCGCCGTCGGTGAAGGGTCCTCCTCGACCTCGACCTCGACCTCGGGCTGGCTACTCTGCTCGGGTAGTTGCTGTGAGGAGATCTCCTGGTGCTGGCGGTATCTTTCGAGTTCGGCATGCGCTGGATGGTCCTCGTCGGTAGCGGGAAGGCTGTCTGCCGATCTGAGCGGAGGACTCCACAGCAGACTTCGCAGTGTCACTCGTGCGGGGGCGAGTGTTTCGGGTGGCGCCGTTGTCATCCAATCGATGAGCCACTCGATGTCCGCAGGTGTGAGCAAGTTCAGGTCGAGGACAGCGACGAAGGCGTGCTCGTTGGTTACCAATGCGGTAGCGGCCATCACGCGACGTAGATCCGGATCGTCGTCGCTCTGCCATGGGAGCAGACGTTCGGTGTCGAGCATGTGCCGTCTGGGCAGTCGCCCATTGCCCAGCGCCGCGCCGATTTCTGCGGCGATCGCTGAATCTCTCATCACCCACGCACGGTGCAGCAAGCCGCCGATCAGCTGGTCGAAAGCGGAGTCGGTCCACTCGGGCCGGTGGTTCACTGCATGGATCAACGCGGGGACGACACCCTGGCTGGGGACGAGCTCGGCCAATTCGCCCAGTAGCCGGTGATAGCCACCGATGTAGTTCCGTGTGCGACGGGGCCTAAACGCCTTTCGAATGAGACCGAACTCCACCGCATCAGGCAGCACCGCTCGCAGCACCGCTGCGAGAATCTCGTCGTGAGGATCCTCGTCGGAGCTCAGCTCCAGCAGCGGCACCAACTCCGCCATCCGCTCGTGTGGCGCGACCGCGGCGAACGCCTTCACAGCTTCGGCTCGCATGGGATCGGGCCAAGTCGAACCAACGGCGATTTCGAGTAGATCGTCGGCGGACTCGCGCACAACGCACTGACGGGCGATACGACAAACCCAGAAGGCGACCCAATGATTCGATACGTCTGCCGCGGCCTCGTGGAGCTGGGCGGCCAGTTCGGGGTGACCCAGCACAGAGGTGTCGATTTGCCAGCCTTCGTCGATCGTGCCGGACGCCGCTCCGTGCAGTAGTGCCTCGACGAGGCGCCGACGAATCCGATCGCTGACCAGTTCCACACCGGTCGTGCTCAGCAAATATTTGGCGTTGTCGGCGAGCAACGTGTCAGGAACCGGCGCTCCCGAAGCGAGAAGCCAGCCGAGCACCTCGATCATCGGACCGGGAACCAGACCATTGACATCGGCCCCCAGCAGCGACACCAGTCGCTGTCCAATAACACCGCGGCGCATAAGATAATGCGCCGCAAGATACTCCGAGTAGGACTGGTGAACGAAGATCACCGTGCCTGGCACCCCCGCCGTAAACAATGCGGTATCGAGCACTTCGCGCACATCATCGACAGTGAGCAACGTCCCGGACAGGGCGGGTTCTGTCTGGGTCGGCACAGCGTTCACCGCGAGAACCGGCGTTTGAGAACTCGCGGCGGTGATGGTCTGCCCCGAGCTGGGGAGCGGCCCTGTGGCTGGCCGGAGCGCGAAGTTGCTGACACCGCAGAACATCGATATCGCCGCCAAGCGCTCGGCTACGAGACGTCGGCGGTAATCGTCGACCTTGCCGGGCTGGCGAGTGATACTGGTCTCGGTCAGCCTGTCGGCGACGGCGTGCCCCATCGCCTCGGACCGGCTGGCGGGAAGCTCACCGGATTCCCGCCACTGCCTCAGCAGGTTTCCTGCCGATAGAGGGTAGGCGAGCAGACGTGTGAGACGAGCCTCCGCGACCGCCTTCAAGAACCCGTCGGTATCCGAGCCGGCCAGCTCGCCGATCCCCGCCACGCTCAAGGGAAGAAGCTCCAGCCGCTCGAAACCGGATAGTGCCGTCCGCAGCCCGTCCGCCAAATCAACCGTCCACGACGCGGGGCGACAAGCCAGCCGCCACGACAGCTGCTTGGCTTCAGGACGACTCAGAACCCTGATCAGGACATAACCGATGTCGGGATCGGTCTGGAGCGCTTCGTCTACAGCATCAATGAAGACACTGCCGCTCGGACCGCCGGACGGAGCAACATCGCGGGACGACAGCGAGTTCACCAAATTGATGAGAGCCTGTCGACCTTCCAACTTAAGGTCGACCGACCGGCTATCAGGCTCGCGGACCTTCAAATCCTCGATCAGTGTGGACTTGCCTGCTCCACCCGGCGCGAGCAGCACATACGACCTGTGCGTACCGACAAGGTCTTCGGCCCGCTCGGGTCGATCACCATTGTACCAGTCGCGGGCCAGCGTCCTCGAATCCACAAGACCGTGCTCGGTACGCGGGATATCACTGTCCACCGAAGCTACCCAACGAGATACCAATCCACTCACGCCAACTCCTCACGTGCCGCCGCACCGGCCAGCGGCAGGAATTCTTCAGGATGCGCTACGACGCTGGCAGCCTAGACGAACAAGTCCGAAGTCATGGTGATGCCCAAACGATGACGGAGAGCGAAAATGCACATCACGCTGCGGGTGTGCCTCTATCAGCTCGGGTCTGTGCAATACGGAAGCGGCTGTAGGTGGAACCGATGTCACACGAAGTCGGAGATCGGCGCACGCAGAGAGAGCCACCAGAACCATCCACTCAGACAGCTAACTGGCCTGACTGCTCGAAAGTCCTTCTCTGCAAGGAGTTACGCGAAAACCGGGTTGACTGCCAACGATTAGCGAACTAGATTAGACGTCACTCCAGCACCCTTTGGTGTCAGCTCTGTCGGGATTCTGTGCGCAAGTCCCCTCTCGCGCACAGATTCCCGTCGTTCGTGACACTTTTTCGTGCCGCGTGTTGGAGTGCACTCGCACACGCGCAGGCCGACCAGTGAAAACACGATCTGACCTGCACCGATTCCTGGCACATCTGCCAGACCACGACACATCCGACCGCTCGGAAAAGTTTGCTGGCGGGAGTGATCGCCGATGATCCGGCCGTCATCCCGCCCCAGTCCCCGCTGCAGGAACTCATCCACGGGCCGCTGCCGACGGCCCGGACGGCGCGCCGTGCCGACAGTCTCTACCTGCGAGAGAAGGACGGCACCGACCGCTGGCAATCAGTCTGCCCAACCCTGATGCAGCACCTGCTCGATCACGCCACCCAACGCAATAGCCTGCGGTCGGGGCAACTAATGCGCTACCGCAACGGAACACCCTTCACCGCACGGCGTTTCGACTACCTCTGGAACCGCATCGGCGACACCTTGCCCTGGGTCGCCGCCCAAGGCATCAGCATGCACTGGCTGCGCCACACCACCTTCACCTGGGTGGCGCGCACCTTCAACTGCGCCGTCGCCGCGAATACGCCGCACACCAAGGCAAAACCGCTGGCGCGACCGCTACGTACGTCAAGTCCCACCTCAGGAAGTCGCCGCCGCCCTGTCCGTGCTCACCGGCGAACCGCACCCACTCGTGCCCACACACCAGCCGAGCGCACATCTGTCGTCCGCATGCTGACCACGTCGCACAAGGACCGTCCATGACCGAGACCATCGATCCACCCACCCTCAACAGCGTGCACCCCGCACAGCCTGCACTCACCGCGCGCGGAAGCCGCGTGCGCACGCCTTCTTCTGGACCGTGCTCGCTGCGGCGGCCGCCGTCAGCATCACCGGCAACGCCACCCACGCCCTCCTACACAGCAGCGCGGCGACCGGAAGTTCATGGACTTGGCAGTGCTGCCGTGCGCACGCGACCCGTCCCGTCGCCGCGACCCTCAGTTGGTCGCACAGGTGTTGGCGCATCACCACGTCGACGGCTGGTCACCGACCCGAATCGCCCGGGAGATCAACAAGGGGCTCCCCGCCAAAGTGGTGATCGTCGCGCACTACTGGGATATCGAAACCGAACCGACGAACGGGCTGCTGACGGCAGTCACCCGCAACGTCATCCAGGCTGCCCTGGATGCGGAGACGACCGAGCATCTCGGGTATGCCAGGGTGACCGGGCTGCGGCGGCCGAGGCCGGTGGCGACAACCACCGCAATGGCACCAGCCGCAAAACCGTGCACACCGATATCGGCCCGGCCCCCTTGATGTTCCCCGGTGGCTGGTCAGTTCGAGCCGCGGATCGTGCCCAAGCACGGCCGCCGTGTCAGCGGTTTTGACGAGGCCGTGATCAGTTTGTGCGCCAAGGGCTTGACCACCGGCGAGATCCGCGATCACCTCGCCGAGCTCTACGGTGCAGATGTCTCGAGGAAGACGATCTCGAAGCTCACCGACGCAGTGGCCGCCGAGCTAGCCGAATGGCAGTCCATGGATCGCGTGTACGCGGTGGTGGTGATCGACTGTATCCGGCGTCGAGATCCGCGATGGCCAGGTCGCCTCACGCCCGATCGACGTCGCTGGCGGCATCGGTCTCGACGGTGCCCGTGACGTGCTCGGGCTGTGGGTCGGTCTGTCCGCGCCACCTGTCCGCAACCGTCACAGCGACCGACCGCGCCGTCAGCCGCACTCTGCGCCACGCCGGACACAACGACGGGATCTCCCGCGTGAGCTGCTCCCGTGCCAACTTGGCTACGGCCGGCCGGGTTGTAGCGCTTGCGCCAAACGGGTTTCGGCAAACCAGGTGCGGCCGCTTGTGGCCGGGCCACGATCAGGCTTCGTTCGACGTGTCGCGTACTCCGGCGGCACGCATTGCGGACCTGATGGCCAGTCCGAGCACCAATCCCACCCCGGCTACCGCTGCGGCGATTTCTCCGGCTCCCGTAGCGAAGGCAACCACCAGCACAACTGCCAAAGCAAGCGCCCCCAGTGCGATGAGGGCGTTCACCACCCAATCTGGCAGTGGCTTGCGTAGCTTGTCCCAGATGGATTCCTGCTCAGATTCCTCAGCCTCGCGCATGGTGCGTACTGGTTTGGTCGGGTAGTCTTTCCCGCCGAATTCTTGTGCCTCTCGTAAATCTTCGCGCTGCAGTTCAGACAGGCGGAACGGTCCGCAACTGTCGTCCCATTCCGATAGTTTGCGACGCAACTCGCGTTGGTCCTTGTAATACCTATCGCGGTGCCCGTCCCATGAACCGTGTTTATGGTGCGCCTCGTTACGGTGGCGGTGAAATTTGAACAGCTCGTTTTCATCTTCCTGAGCATCCCTGAAGCGCTTGGCGACCTCATCGAGCCAGTAGACGATAGCCTGCAACAAATCCAGGCACGGATCGCGACCGTTTGCGCCTCCGCCGGCGGGCACGGCCGTTTGCCGCAGCACTAGGGCGGGACTCGTCGTGTGCCAAAGTGGAGGTGTGGCCCCCTTCGGTTCCGCGGTGCCGTCGAGTATGTGCAGTGTCGCCTGGTTACCGCGAGTTGCTTTTAGCATCGCGATTGGCGACTGTCTGATCGTCTGCGCCTGGTACGCGGCCTTCCGAGTGCTCGGTTCCGAGGTACTACGGGCCGGGACGTGTGTGAGGTGCGCCATTTCAATGCTCCAGACTGCTTCTACTGGTTGGAAGACTCAATCTCGGAAATTCCGCCGTTCCGATGGCTGGCGGCGCAGCAGACAATTGCACGGGGTGCCGATTCCCTTCCTTGGAGGCGACGGCAATTTATGGTCGACTGCGAGATTATGTCATCGCCGATCCCCCGGTGCGGGTTATGCGGGCGGCTGCGGATAATCGGATTCCGCCGAGGTGCAGTGTGTCCAGCTATCCCGGGCCGACGTGACAATCCGTCGGCACGCGCAGTTCTTGATTGTCGTGATCGCCCCGTCGTCGTCGACGCTTACTTCGGCGAGCACCACCCAGGGGCTGTCCGGGATGGTGGGGCAGGTGGGGTTGCCGGATGCCGCGTCTGGGTCCCCCTTGTGTGAGGTCGGGCAGGCGTCGAGGACGCCGATCTCGTAGCCGTCCCGGTAACGCGAGTACTCGCACTGGGTTTCGTCGCATCCGCAGCCGGCGGGCTGGGCTCGGACTGGTCGTGTCGGTATCTCCCGGTAACGAACCGCAATATAGCGTGGGCCGTCTGGCTTTTCTGCGTAGGTTTCCGTGCACCACGGGTCGGCGAACTCGTCGGTGTGCCCGGCCGTACCGGCGTGCAAAGACACCTCATAGGGCCGCTCGATGACGATTTCGTCGCCGAATGGACCGAGGATGTATCCGGGCTGCACCTGCACGACCCATGGTGTCGGGTCGCTGCCTTCGATGGTGCGAACAGGGCATACCAGCGCTCCGCACACGACGCCCCAGCCGTGGAGATAGATATTGTGCCGCCGCAGTCGGTTGCGAAAGTACTCCGCCTCCAGTGTGAGATCGTCGGGGGTCATGAGTTGCCGCGGAAAGTACCGGGGACGTTCCAGTGGTGTTGTCTGGTGTTGCATGCTTGCTCCTGTCGGGGTGTGGGGATCTCGCACCTTCGGTTACCGCCGGTCGTGGCTGCCCGCGCGTTCCTCCTCGACGATCCGGGTCAGGATGTCGATGAGGATGTCGTTGCCGAACACGATCGGGCGGATCGTGATGTCGACGTCGTCGATGTCGCAGGCGTCGTCGCGGCAGTTCAGGTGGATGTTCGCCAGCGGGATGCAGGGGTTGCGGGGCGGGTTCGGGCAGTCGCGGGTGATCCATTTCGCCAGTGCCGCGTAGTCGAGTTCCCCGTGGGCGAGGACGTCGGGGAATCGGCAGCTCAGCTCGATGGGGTCTGCCGCGCCCGGCTCGAATTCGATCCGGTACTGCTCGCGGATCGCGCCTGGGGCGCACGGGGTTGAGGTCGAGCAGTCCCCGGCGAGCACCGCGACCGGGTCCGTCTCGCATTCGTGGTAGCAGAGCACCACCGTGACGCAGGCGGTCGGCTCGTACTCGTCGTCGGTGTGAGCGGGCGGGGGCTTGTCGCGGCGGTCCTCTTCCGTAGGGATGATCTCCTGTTGCCCGCACACGCGGTCGATGAGCGCGGGCGGGATCGGGATCGGTGGGGTGCGGGTCGGGATGACGATCTCGCGTCCCCAGCGATCGATCGCCACCCCGGAGGTGATCTCGACCGCGCAGCCACTGCTTGGGACCACGTCGAGACCGCACACGACACCACTGCCGGTGACCAGCCGGTTCAGCAGCCGCCGCATCCCAATGCCGTAGGCCGTCTCCATCTCGAAGTGGTGAACGTCCATCATCTTGCCGTGGAAGAAACGGTTGCGCCGGGGCGCCGTGAGCCCCGTCCGTTGCGCCGTTGCGGGTGTTCCGTTCATGGCTCCTCCTGATCGTGTCTTGTGGCGTGTCGTCAGTGGTCCCGCAGTGAACCCGAGCCGAGGAGTGTCGTCACACCGAGCTGCGAGGACTCTCCGATCCTTCCCGGCGGCGCGCCGCCAAGGACGAAGCCGGCACCGAGCACCGCCTCGCCGTCCAGCCGGGCGGGGGGTGCGTCGCCGCCGATCACGGTGTCGATCCCGACCCGTGCCGTCCCGACCGCGAGGCCGGGATCGACCCGGCAGATCACGTAGTCGGTGTGTGCCGGTCGTTCTCGCTCCAGGAGCGCCTCGACCGCTGCTGCACGCTCCGCGCTGTAGTTCGCGCCTTGGTAGAGGCGCACGGTGAAGCGGTGGGCGACGGTGTCGAACAGCGGCATTCCGTACTCCGCGTTGTCGATCAGGTGGGAGCGGTCGACGGTGGCGGTCGACCCGAGCACCGCACCTTGGGGTTCGGCGGCGGCGAGCATGGTCGTGACGCCCAGGACCGAGGTCTCCCGCTCGGCCGCCGGGCTCGTTTCCCCCGCGGCCAGTGCCCACCAGGCGCCGGTGACGATCGGCTCCTCGATCCAGGCGTCGACACCGGTGTGGCGGCGCAATGCTTGGCGCAGCCCGGCGGGGGTGCCACGGTGCGCGGACTCGGCGTAGGAGTGGGTGACCGCCTCGCGCAGCGCGCCGGTGTCCCACTGCGGCGCCCGGTCGACGGCGAGCCAACGCGCCAGCGTGGTGAGGAACGGCTCCGCCACGGCCGGGTCCAACAGCCGGGATAGGCCTGTCGTCGCGTCCTGCACCTCCCCAAATAGGCTTTCAACGAGCGCGAGGTAGCGCCGCAGGAACGTGTGGGGCTGCTCGTCGCGGTAGATTGCGGGCAGGTGCTGCAGGTATCCCGCATGGTCGAACTCAAGGCGGATCTGCTGCAGTTCGGCTGTGCTGGTTCCGTCGCCGGTGAATCGTATGCCGACCCAGGCGAACCTCGTCGCGGGCCGGTCGATCAGGAATTCTCCCAGTTCGGGTGGCCCGGGCGACCAGGCGGGCGCAGGGAATGGGTCCGCTGCGGTCTCCTCGACCGCGGGTTCGCTTGCTGGGTCGTTGGTGGTGTGCACGAAGAACTGCACGTGGGCATCGGCGGGCAGCGTGACCATCGTCGTGACGAGGCGGTGCCAGGTCTTCGGGCGGTCGGTGAAGCCGCCGAAGGGTCCACCCCAGGCGATGCCGTGCCGGACGAACGCCCCGTGCAGCGCCAACCGGACCGGCGGTCCGGACCCGCCGGGATGGACGATGAGCCCGCCGCGCCCGTCCAGGGCCAGCGCCGCGACCGGAGCGGACCAACCGGCCGCGATCCCCAGTCGGGTACCGTTGCGATCGAATGTGACGACCGAACCGCCCGCACCGATGTAGAAGGCGTCCGACGTTGCCGCTAGCCCGAGCGGGTCGTCGGTGAGGTCGAGGTTGTGCTCCGTGAGCAGGTGCCCGGCCGGGTCGAGGACGAGCAGCGCGCGACGGCTCCGGTCGAGGACGCATATCTCCGGTCCCGGCCGGACGGCGATGGCGACCGGGTCCCGCAGGACCGCCTCGGCAGCCAGTGTGTCGGCGAATGCGCGATTTTCCGCCCCGCCCGCGGTGAGCTGCCGAACCCGCCCATGCTCGGCGACATAGATCCGGCCTGCCGGATCGGCGGCCAAGCCCGAGGGCCGGTCGAACCCGTCCCACACGTCGAGCAGTTGGTGGGTGCGCAGGTCGAACAGTTGGATCCGGTCGTTGCCGGTGTCGGCCACGATCAGCGCGCCCCGGTTGCGGTGTACCAGCAGGCCGGTGGGTCCGCGCAGCTCGGTCGGTTCTGATCCCTCGCCGCCGACACAGCTGAATGCTTCCGAGGATCCGTCGCAGCCGTCGACGCGACCGATGGTGTGTCCGTCGGTGAAGAAGATCGTTCCGTCCGGGCCGACGGCGAGCCCGGCCGACGCGTCTGGGCCAGAGGGGGGCCCGGTTGGGGGTGGTGTGGTCGCCGCCGGCAATGTGGCGAGCCGAAGCGTGGTCTGGGTGGGATCCAGGCCGCGTCGGTGAAAGTCGCGCCACACGTTGTCGCGGTTGAGATGAACGAAAGTGGGTTCGCTCATCGGGCTTCCTCGCGACCGTCCGGCTGTCGCCGCGCGGGGCGCGGTGAATGATTCGCGGAGCCGTTCATCCCTCGACACCCATCCAGCCGACTCGCCAATGACGCTCGGCTAGCTTGACCAGCTCCTCCGGGGACAGCTGTGCGGGCTCACCGTCGTCGGCGCGGAACTGCAGGACAATGACTTGAACCCGGAAACCGACGGCCGTCGGTTCGACGATGCTGAGCTGCCCGTCGAGGATGATGGTCCGGGTTGGCGGCTCATCGATCGGGATCGGGAGGTCCCGTCGGCCGTCGATTCGGGCGAAGTAGCCGGGCACCGTTCGGAACCCGCCCGAGCGGGTGTGGATCTCGGCTTGGAGCCCGCCAACGATTTGGTAGAACATTCTCCACCCATTAGTGGTGGTGTCGTCCCCCAGGATCCATTCCTCCCAGTTGTCCGGTTCTTGGATGCCGCAGGCGATGTGCGGCTGCGTGGGCGGACGGGCGTTGCGCCGCTGGGCAATGCTGATGTCTTTGGCCAGCGTGCAGTGATGCACCGCGATATCGGCGAGCACCAGCTTCCGCCCGCTCAGTATGTCGGCGGGATCCTGCGCCGGGCTGCCATCCGGATTCAGCGGCACCCAGCAGAAGATCGGTTCCTCGCGCAGGCGCACGGCCCCCCGCGTGTCACAGATCCCTTCGCGGCGCTCGAACTCTTCCAGGTCCTCGTCGCTCGGGTACTGGACGGTCAGCACGTAGCGTTGCGGCTGCCCGACCCCGTCGTCGGCCACCGGTGGCACCGGGACCATGCGGGAGCTGGTCAGCACGATTTCGCGGCCCAAGTCGTCGATGGCGTAGCCCGGCTCGATTCCTACCTCCCGGTCGCCTTTGCGGCCGGTCACGGAGAAGCCGTTGCCGATCCCCGGCTGGTGCAGACTCTGGTTGTGCAACCAGCGCATCTCCCGGTTGAACTCCTCGATCTGCTGCAGGTCGTCGGCGAAGAGACGCTGACCGTCGAAGAACCGCTGCCGCTCGATCGAGCGGGTCTCATGGGGTGAGCTCATGGGTGTCCCTCACTTCGATGCTCGATACCGATCCAGGTAACGGCCACGGTGGTGCTGGCCAGGCTGCACAACTTCTCTACGAGAGCGGATATGGAGTCGGGCACGGGAGCGAGTACGGAGAACGGCTGGGTCAGTTTGAGCCAGTTGAGCCGCGGCATCAACAACCGGACGGTGAAGCCGTCCTTGTCCGCCTGGGCGATGTGGTCGAACAGAACGAGCAGCTTCAGTTCGTGCTCTGGATGAGATATGGATCCCGTGATCTGGGTGAAGTAGCAGGGCACGTCGGTGAACCCGGCCGCCGACGTGTCAACCTCGACCTGGAGTCCAAGGTGCCACTCCGCTTTGTTGATCACCTCGGTCCACGGCGTCCAGGCAGTGGCACCTGGAATTGTCGCTCCGCGGCCGATCCGGGAGCGGGAGAATGGTCGGACCTGCGCGGCGGACACCTCGGCGTCACCGACGAGCAGTCTCACACCGTCGCTGTGGGCCGCTGCGTCGGGCGGCAGCCAGCACAGCGTGACTGCACCCGATTCACCGGGTTTGCTCGCGAGCACTAGGTAGCGGCCACTCGTGTCCGCAGGGACATCAACTGGCTGGTCGAGCTTCAGTTCGCGTCCGCGACGGTCGTAGGCCAGCCCAGGTGCGACAGTGGCGACGCCGTCCTCGGGCGGCATGACCTCCAGGCCCGACACGATCCCGTACGCCCGGTGCAGCGCACGGTTGTGCCACCAACGCAGCTGCTCGTCCAGAGCGGACTGATCGGTGAAGTCGCATCCGAGCAGCGCCTCGCCGTGGATGTGCCGCAGGCGGAGCGGATCGACCGGATGCAAGGGGTCGGTCATCGGCGGGTTCACCTCACTTCGATTTCGTGTGGGCCGGCGTCGACCAGTCCGAGGGGGCCGATGCAGACGTCGGCGCAGCTCACTTGCCCGTCGGACACCAGTTCGAGGGCGAGGACATGAGCGATCCCCGGCACCTTGCCGATGACGGTCAGTACCTCCGAGTGGTGGACGTCGCGGCCGAACGGCCACCCGGCGCCGTCGGGGCCGCCGGTCAGCGGGTGCAGGAAGCCATCGAGGGCGGCACGGACGGCGGTCGCAAGTCCCGCGGTCGGGGTGCCCGCTGTGGCCTGGACCGTGGCCCGGACGGTGACGTGGACGTACTCTGGCTCAGCCACCTCGACCCGGGTGCCGATCATGCGTCGCCGGTTCAGGTAGGCGGCCACCGCCCTCCGCAGGCCGGGAGTGGGTACCGGGCGGTCGGCGGGCAGGTGCGGGAGGACTAGCACCGTGACGACACCGGGCGCGGTCTGGAACGGGAATCCGGGGTGTGTGTTGGCTCGGGCTTCGGCGCGGGCGAGACGGACCCCCGGCGTCTGCCGGGCCAGCGCGGCGTAGTCGTCCAGCGTGACGGCGCGCGCGGCGTCCTCCCGTTCATCGCGGGCCCGCGCGATCGCGGCCGACACCGACTCGGCGGCGGCGCCATCCGCGGCGGGCGTGATGTTCGCGATCCACACCAGCCGACCGGCAAGTGCCTTCAGGTCACCGGCGACGGCCCGGTTGTGTGCCGAGTCGGCCAGCCGGTCGATCGTCCGCGTCGCGAGGTTGCCGTCGGCGGCGCGGGTGATGTCCGCGGTCACCAGCAGCGTCGTCCCTGCGGGGGCGGTACGGCCGTGCTCGCCGTCGCCGAGCAAAATCGTTCCAGCGGTCGGGTCGGCGGTGAGGTGTGCGTCGGAGCGGGTGGAGGCGTCGAAGTCGGGCCGGGCAGACCAGATCCGCCACGTTCCGTCCTCCAGTCCGGTGACCCGCAGGGACGCCGCGACCAGTGGCGCGTCGGGCACGTCGATGCGCTGCCCGGGCCCGCCGGTGCCGCGGGCCACCGCCGCGGCTTCGACGATCAGCGAGCGTTTCACCCTGTCGAGGGCCAGCAGCCGGACAGCGGGGATGCCGGCGCGGGGCGGCCCGAACCGGATCCGCCGCACCTGACCGCGGCGGTCCAGGTCCACGTCCAGTTCGACGAACTCTCCCGGGACCGGCTCCTCGCCGCTCACCTGCGCGCCTTGGGCGAGCTGCAGCCGGGTGGTCGCAGGGACGGCCTGCTCCACCTCTACAGGGTTGTCGGTCAGCCCTTGCAAGACAGGTGGGGCGTCGAATCCGCCGTGGATCAGCCGGGCTCGCAGCCAGACCAGAGCCTCTGGGTGGGCGCCGAGGCTTCCTGCTGGTACCGGTCCGGGTATGCGGAGGACAACCCGCCCGTCGAGGGTCATGGCCCGGGTGTCGTCGTCGACTTCCTCGGGGGCGAGCCGGGTCCAGTGCCCGGCACCGTTGCGCAGTTCCCACGACAGCACGGCACTGTGGTGGACGGCTCGGCGCGGTTCGGTGGTTTCTTTCTCCTGCTCATCGCAGTGCAGGATCTTCCAGGGCGGGACGCAGTCTGCGGTTGCGGCGGCTGTCTCGGCCGAGATCCTTTGCCGCTCGGCGTTTCCTGATCGGCCGTCCGGGTCCCCGATGGCTATACCGAGGCTGATGAGGGTGCCGGGTGTCCATGGTGCGGGCAAGTCGAACCCGAGGTACAGGGCCGCGCCGGGCCGCGGGTCCGGTCCGAAGGGCAGGATCGGCTCGCCGCGCAGCCACGCTGTGGTCAGGTCCCGGGGGGCGGCCGAGTGCGGGTCTTCGGCCAAGACTGCCGCGAGGCGACCGGGCTGCACCGTCAGGTCGTGTCGGGCGCGGAAGCGTATCGGTGTCCCGAACGGGTCGTGCCCGGTGAATTCCAGCCCGGCTGGCAGCGGGAGCGGGGCCTCGCCGGGGGCGAGCCGCAGCCCGAGGATGGTCGTGGCCGGGCGCGGCGGCGCCGGGGTGATCCCGGCGAGGGCGAGGAATTTGCGGCGGTGGGCATCGGTGATTCGGTTGACGCGGTAGAGGTCCATCTCCACGATGAAGGCGAACAGCTCGACGAGCGTGATGCCCGGGTCGTGGGCGTTGTGGTCGGTCCAGCCCGGGGCGTGGAACGGGATCAGCGCTCGTGCCTCCTCGACCAGGTCGATCCAGCGCCGGTCGTCGAGGTTCTGCAGTGGTAGTGCGGTCGATATCACGTGCTGGCTACCCTTCCGCTCGTGCGGGTCTGATCCGCAGCTCGCCTGCGACCACGGTGCGGTGGGGCGCCACCGCGATGCGCTCGCCGCCGATCTGCCCGCCGGTGGAGATGGTCAGCTGCTCGACGAAATCGACACCGTCGACGCGCTCGAGGACGGCGGCGACGTCGGCGAGGTACACGGTGCGGCCCGGCGGCCAGCCGCTACCGTCGGGCCCGCCGTGCACGGGGTGCAGCAGCCGCGTCAGCGCTGCGGTAGCCCGCTTTTCGACGGGCCCGGCTTCGGCTGGGTCGTGTGGGACGACTGTCACTTCGACGTCGATGGGCAGGTACTGCGGGCCGGTCACCTCGATGCGGCCGAGCGCGGCGAGGGTCGCCTCCGCCCGCGCCTCGACGTAGCGGCGGACCTGCTCGCGCAGACCGAACGACGGGAACGGCCTCGGATCGGCGGTCGCCGGGATGACGATCAGTGTCACGTAGCCGGGCCGCCGCCGCCCGTCGGCCGAGCGTCCGGCCAGCGCGGTGGCCACCGCGACCGCCGGGGAGGCTTCCCGGGCGAGGGTGACCAGGTCGGTCACCGACAGCCCACGGCCGCGGTGCCGCAGCGTCTGCGGTCCGCGCACGCGCAGCGCGTCAAGTGTCTCTCCGTCGGCGCCGCCCTCTGCGGGCATCGGGTTGGTGACAGCCTCGACGCCGCCGATGGATGCCTGGAGCTGCGAGATGGCCCCGGCCGCGACATTGCCGATGCTGCCTCCACCGGTCTGATAGCGCCGCGCGAGGATCGCCGCACCTGCAGGCGGAGCCTTACCGGTGGCGCCATCACCGAACTGCAGTCGGCCCCGCGAAGGCTCCAGCGCGTAGTGCCGGTCATTCGGCCCAGAGCGCACCAGATGCTCGACCGGGTACCAGCGCACCCAGACCTCGGTGACCTGCTTGGCGCGGTCCCGGCGCAGCCGCAGCGGACCGTAGACGATGTCGCGTGTGCTCTCCTGACCGAGCAGTCCCTCGATCTCGCGGACTGCGCGCTGGTCACCGCCGAACAGTTCCAGTGCGACGATCCGCCACTCGACGCCCGCGCGTGAGCCTGCCAGTTCGCGGACCTCGATCTGCTCCCCGGGCAGGACCGGGACCTGCCGCATGACGAGAACCTGGTCGGGCAACCCGGTACCGGCCCCGATCGGATCGTCGAGGATCGTCTGCTGTTGCACGGCCCACGTCGCGTTCGGGAAGATCGCGCGGATCGTCGGCTCGCCCGGGGGCCCGTCCTCGGCCAGGCGGGCGCGCAGCCACGAGCGGGGGCTGCCGAAACGGTCCAACGGCACGCTGTTGCGCGGACCGATCAGGCTGACCAGGCCAGGCAGCCGAAGTCCGCGGGTCCCGTCCTCCACCCGCACCGGGCGCCAGCTGCCGCCGTCCCAGTACTCCCACACCAGGGTGGGACCGCGTGAATCCGTCGGGTCTTCGGCGATGTCGATCAGGATGCCAACCTCATCGGCTGGCAGTGGTTTGTCGAAGCCGAGATATAGCGCCGGCGTGAGGTCTACGGGCGGGGTGAAGGGCCGGAAAATCCGGCCGGGCCAGATCGCCTCGTCGGTGCGGTCGGCGTAGCGGAAATCGTTGTAGGTCAGCACCCGCTCAGGGGTGAACGGGCCATGCGTCCAGGTGTAGCCCAGCTTGAACTCACTCAGCGCAGGAGGCTTGCTGACGATGTAGCTGAACGTGTTGGAATTCCCAGCCGAGTCGGTCCAGGTGACCTCTTGCCTGACGCCGAAACCACCACTGACCAGTCGGACCCGCATCCAGCGAGCCTCGATATCGGCGACCTTGGTCGGCGCGATGTCCTCGGGCACGGTGAGCGAAACGGATACGGAGGCTTTGGCTGGGTCGGTGGGGTCAAGGTCGGCGGGGGCGGACCTGAGGTCGGCGGTGAAGTTCGGCACCCTGGCCCATTCCCGGCCGTTCCAGTATTCCCAGGCGACGAGGTGTGGCAACGAGTCTCCATCGGACAGCTCATCCTGCGGGGTCCTGGTGCGTGTGAAACAGACGTCTAGGTGAGCCCTCGGTTTGGTGAATGCTTCCTCCGAGGAGAAGTAGAAGATCGACCCCGGTTGGGGTGCTGGGCCGAACGGGTAGAACAGCGCACTGGTGTCGACCTCCGCGCCGGCAACGATCGCTGTATCCGGCAGGAAGCCACCGGCGAGCGTGGTTGAGACTCCCGCAATCGGTGGCACGATCTGGACCCTGCGAATGGTGGTCGTGGACAGTCGGATCTGCTCGATCTCGGGGAGCAGTTGAGCTGGGTTCGGCGGCAGCGGCTCGGTGAGCCGCCCGCGCACCCAGAAGCTTTCGATTCCCGCGACGGTGGCCGGCGTGGTTTCGGCGCAGTCGGTGAGTAGGTGGATTGTCCCGCTCTGCTGAAACCGTGCTGTGCTGTCCTCCTGCGCGGCGGCAGTGCGGTCGCATGCGGCGATGGTGTTGCGGAACGGGCGCCAGACCTTGCCGTCCCAGTATTCCCACACCGTGCCGAGTTCCTCGGAGGACCCTTGGGAGAGTTCGAATTCGACTGCGACATGGCTGGTGGCCGAGATCGCGAGCAGGGTGGAGTGGGCGAGGTAGAGGTGGTGGGGAATGTCTTGCAGATCGGCAGGCCGCCACGGCCGAAAGGGTTCGCCCGCCGTGATCGCCGCCGTGTGATCGATGGACTGGTCGCGGCCGGGCCAGTGGCTGCGCACCTCGACGAGCCGGCCAGAGGTGAGCCCTATGCTGCGCTCGGTCTCGAAGTTCACCGGTTGCGGCGGTGTTGTCATCGGGGAGTCGGCAGGTTCAGCGGGGCCTATGTTCGTCGGGACCGGTTCGGGGGGCGTTGCGGCCAGCCGTGTTCCTGCGGGGACGCGGATGTTGCCTGTGTCGGCGCCGACGCTGAACACCACCAGGGCCCGGGCGGCGCGTGCCGGGACGAGCGGCACGCCCAGCGCGTCGAGCATGGCCAATTGGTGCTTGTCAGGTATCTGGTTGAGTCTGGCGGTGATCGCGGCCAGGTAGCGGCCCACGATTTCGGTCAGCGCCACGTCGGGACCGTCGGGGCCGGGCTGCCACTCCGGCACGTAGCCGGACCGGCGTGCCAGCATCGCCGCGACGAACGCGGCGGCGTCGCGAGCATCGACGAGCGGTTGCTCGGTGCGGGTCATCGCGGCGTTCCTTCGTCCAGGTAGAACGGGTAGACGAGGTTGTGCAACGAGTTGGTGGCGCGAACCCGGTACCGGACGTCGATGAGGAGTTGGTTGCGTTCGTTCGGGTCGGTGGTCACGGCGACGTCGAGCACGTCGATGCGAGGTTCCCAGTCGATCAGCGCGTCGCGTACCTGGTTGCGGATTCTGGTCATCGTGGTGGGGCTGACGGGTTCGAACACGAACGTGCTGAGTCCTGCCCCGAAGTCGGGTCGCATGACCCGCTCCCCCGGGTCGGTCCCGAGGATGATCATGATCGCCTGCCGCACGTCGTCGGAGTGGGTGACCATCGTCGGGGTGCCGTTGAGCTGGAGTGTCGGCGGGAACGCCCAGCCGACGCCGAGGAATGCTTGCGGATCGGCGACCATTCTCAGCCCCCGATCTGCACGCTCGGCAACCCTGTAATGATCGGGGCACCGCAGCCGGTGATATCGCCCATCCGCGCCGCGCCGCGCCCACCGATGAGCACGGTGGCGCTGCCCATCACGATGGGGGTGGGCGGATGTGGCCCAGCGGTCGGCGGCATGGAACAGGCGTGCAGGTCACCCAGCACCGCGGCCGGCATCCCGCCGATGAGCACCATGGGCACGCCGGGGCCGGTGATGACGCCGGGATGCCCGGTCGGGTCGAGTACACGCGCGGCGGACGGCATGGGGTGCCCTTTCTAGTTGATCTTCACGAGGGGGGCGGTGACGTTGCAGACCCCGCCGGATTTCACCTCAGTGGTGGCGGCGCCGTTGATCTCGACGTTCGCGCCTTTGAGGCTGATCTGCGGGGCTTCGAGCGTGATACTGGCCGCGGCCTTGATGGAGACCGACTGTGATGCGTTGTCCAGCGTGATCGTCACCGAGCCCGCGAGGTTGGACAGCTCGATCTTTGCTGGGTCCATCGTGATTTTCTGGTCGGTGGAGGTGGAGATTGTGACCGACTGCAGCAGGTCGTCCATCTCGATCTGGTGGCCTGCGCCGGCGGTCAGTCCGCTGCGCAGGATCCGGCTGGTCAGCGCGGTGAGGGGGTCGTCGACGGGGATGCGGTCGCGGGCGTTCCATAGGCCACCGAGGACGAAGGCGTCGCGCGCGTCATCGTGCGCCATGGCGACGAGCACCTCGTCATCGATGCGCGGGACGTAGAACAGGCCCGCCCTGGATCCCGCGCCCGCAGCGACGAGCCGCGCCCAGACTTCCTGGTCGATGGACGGGATGCGGACCAGGACCCGCCCCTGCATGGGCACGTCGATGTTCTGGGTGACAATGCCTGCGGCGATACTGACACCGGGGCCGCGTCCGCCATCCTCTCGTGCGCCCTCTAACTCGAACAGGGACACCATGCTCGCCTCCCTCCGTCGGACCGGGTGTGTTTCAGCCGATGCGCTGTCCGTTGACACGAGCCAGGCCCGCGATGCCCTTCGGCGTCGGTATCGAGCCGAACCAGACCTCCTTGCGGACATCGAAGGAGGTCTTGAAGCCGCCGCCGTCGATCGTGTGGGTGGCCGATGTGATGCGGTAGAGCCCGCTGAACTGCTCGCCGAGGCCCTTTAGATCGATGACCCGGCCGGCCTTGATCTCCAGGTTGCCCACCGCGCTCCCGCTGCCGGTCAGGCGATTGTTCAGCCGCGGCAGTAGCTCGCTCAGCAGCGTCTTGGGCATGGCCGCGGCACCGACGGCGTCGATCTTGACCAGCTCGCGCGCCGCAGCCGGGCCCACGATGTCCTCGATGCCCTCGAACCCGGGGAAGATCTGCAGGTCGAAGGCGGCGCGGTCGAAATCCCAGCCGAGGACCACGACGAGTTCGGTCTTGATGCTGGGGACCCAGATGCGTGTCTGCACGCCGAGCACCTGGCCCACCGTGCTCAGCCGAGGGGTGAACTCGGCGAGGGAGGCTCCCCAGGTGAGGCTCACACTCGGTGCGAGGTCTCCGAGCAGGAATTGGAATCGCAGGACGAAACCCCGGGGCTCGGCGGTGTGGTCGATGTGCATTTCCCACCCGTTCTCCTTCGCGATCCCGGTCAGGAAGTCGAAGTCGCTCTGTGAGCCTTGTAGGCGGACGCCCTTCTTCGCCTCATCCGGATCGATCGCGTAGGCCATCAGCAGGGCAAAGAACGACAGCGCCGCGCCCACCGGGTCGTTGTGTGGGATGAGCAGATTGCCGGCGGCGACGAGGGAGGTCACCGCGGGGTCGGGCAACGGGAAGTGCCCGATCGTCGGGATGTCGATCAGGAACCCGCGGTCCTTGGTCCCGGTGGTCAGTCGCTGCAGGAAGTCGTGCGCGACCACCGTCAGGGTGGGCATCCCGCCGCCGGGAAATGCGGCGGAGATGCCGGTGATCTCGCCGACGAAGACGCGTTCGAGCGGGTCGGGCGCGTAGCCGAGCGACAGGGCGAACGGCTGGTCGACTTGCAGGAGCGGGTGGTCGAGCCAGCGCAGTCCTTCGTTGGCGAGGGTGATCTCGACGCGGTCCGCGCCTTCGATCCCGTCGGTGTGGCTGATTCGCGAGATCGACCCCCGTAAGGCGGGCGGGATGGCTTCGCCATCGATTTCGATCGCGAACTCCGGCGCGTAGGACGGGTAGCGGGCCATCAGCGCACGACCTCACCGGAGTCAGGGTCGTGGAAAGGCAGCGACGGAATCCGCAGCGGTTGTCCGGTGTGGATCTCTCGTGGATCGGCGAGCGCGTTGGCCAGCGCGATCGGCCGCCAGACGCGTGGGTCCTGGTAGTGCTCGGTGGCGATCCGAGTGAGTGTCTCGCCTTGGCGCACGATGTGGATCTTGGTGAAGTCCGCCGTCTGCCGGTCCACCTCCTTGGCCTCCCGCTCGGCGTCGATGAAGCGGTTGAACGTCACCGACACCCTTGCCCGGACGGGTCGGCCGTCGTCGGCGAACATCTGGAACTTCTGATTCGCCTTGGCCAGCACGCATCGGAAGTCCAGCGACCCCCACTGCACGCGCAGTACTGGCGGCGCATGCAGTTCCTTATCGATCTCCAGTAGACCGACAACCTTGCCGGTCAGCTCGCGGACGTCCCGTTTCTCGACGTCGTCGGTGTCCCAGGTGTCGAAGAACAGCTCCATCTCCAGGGTCTGCATGTTGCCGTTGACGAACTGCAGAATGGGGCCCGACAGCCCGGGGATCGCCTGGGAGGCGAACATGTTGTCCTGGTTGAGCGTGTACTCCTCCGGGTTGAACGGTAAAAGGAATTCCTGCCCGGTGTGCTCGACCGTAACTTTCAGCTTCTCCACCACGCACCTTTCCCTTCACCGTTCTCAGAACGCTCGGCCGAACCGCTCGCGGTGGGCGGTGAGGCGGTCGTCGAGCCGGGTCACGATCTGCTCGGTTAAGCCATCGAGGTCAACTGGCGGTGGGAGCGCCGGGCTCGGGCTCGATGCGACGGGCCCGAAACCCGGAATACCGACACCCCGGCGAGCGACATCCCTCGACGCCCGATCGACCTCGACGCCGACTGCCGGGCGATTCCGAGGAAGGGCGGTGGGGCGAACTGGAGACTCGATGCGTCGGTGCCCGTAGGCCACTCGCATGATCATCTTGCGGCATACCGCGGGCAAACGAGCCTCGGCGCGGTCGGACGCCGCCACCGCGACCGCGGGCGGCCGGGTCGCAGGAAGGAGTTTGGGAGTGGCGCGAGTCTGGGGATCCCAGCGCTCGTAGCCAAATGCACGCGCCCGCATCGGCTCCGACGACGGACGCCCCAGTCCCACGCCGGGCACCGCCGTATCGTGACGGTATGCGAGCACCGATCGCGTTGTGCTGCGCTGCTCGATCACTACATGCGAGCCGTGCCCGGCCGGTGGCCGGGGCATGACTGTTCGCGCGCGGACGGTCAGGTGCAGGTGAGCGGTGAAGCTGAACTGCTGTCGAGTGCGCGATTGCTCGGCTCGGACGACAGGGCGACGTAGCAACGTCATCTGAGATGGCCGGTGCACCCGCCCGTGGCGTCTCGCGCGCCGGGTTTTGGTGTGCGCCCATGCTGTCCAGCGCTTGAGGTTGGGGCCGCTTGCGAGTTCGCTCACCTCGGGATCCCTTCGTTGCAACGCTCGTTGATGGCGGAAATCTCGGCGACCCATCGGCGTCGGTCGGCGTGCTCCATCCGCATGACCGAATCCGGTGGCCAATGGAAGTGATAAGCGAGGAAGGCTACCTCCTCGTAGAGCGAGGCGAGGGGGTAGCCTACGATCCCCCCTCGCCGTTCACCGCCGCGTTCGTTGCCGCTGCGAATGTGTGCTCACACCGCGGGCACGACACCTTTCCGTTCGTCTTTTCCGGTTGATTGACGGTGTTGTAGAGCTCTTGCAGATACGCCAGATCGGCGGCGTACAGGCTCTCGATCACCTTCGGGTTCACCTGCCCGAGGGTGCCGAGGGCGGTGACCACACGGGCGAGGATGATCACGATCAGGTACGCCTCGTTCTGCTGCACTCGATGGTCTCGCAGCGGTTGGATTTCGTCGGCCGCGGTGGCCAGCCGCATCATCCCCTCGCGGTGCAGTGTGCCGTCCTCGTCGACATAGCCCAGCGGCAGCGTGAAGGGGTACTCGGTTTGGAACACGGCTAGGCCCTCTCGATTCGCTCGTGTGCGATCTCGAGCGTTTCGATCGCGACGTCGGTGCCCTTGGCGCTGAAGTCCGCGCCGTCCCATTTGGTGGGCCATCCCTCGAAGAAGTTCCAGCGGGCGACCTCGGTGCCGTCCAGGTCGTTGAGGATGATGCTGCCGTTTCGGCGTGACACCTTCCCCTTCGTGACGTCCCTGAACCATTCGTACAGTTCCCGGGAATCGGTCAGCCCCCATTTCAGGGTGATGTTCGGGTACTTTGTCGGGCCGGGCAGTTTGCGGTTGGTGGTGTTGTCGCCGCCCTCCCGGTACTCGATGGGGTCAGCGCTGGCGCCGAACCCTGAGCAGTCGGTGAAGCCCGCTTGAGTGATTCCGTCGATCTCGACCAGGAAGTTGAAGTTGCGATACGGGTCGACCCGTACTCCGTTTGCCATGGGTGCCGCCTCCTACGCGGGGATCTCGTTGACCTGAGCGATACGGAACATCACGAACTCGGCCGGCTTCACCGGCGCCACCCAGACTTCGGTGACCACCTGTCCGCGGGCGCGCACATCGGGAGGGTTGGTGGTCTCGTCGCAGATGACGCGGAACGCCTCCTCGGGGACGGTCCCGAAGAGGGCTCCGTCGCGCCACACCCCGGTGAGGAAACCGTTGACGCTGCGGGTGATCCGTTGCCAGAGCGGTTCGCTGTTGGGTTCGAAGACCGCGAATTGGGTGCCCTGGTCGATCGACTCGCGCAGGAAGTTCATCAACCGGCGGATGTTCACGTACTTGATGCCGCCCGCCGCCTCGTTCAGGTCGCCGCCCATCGTGCGCGCACCCCAGATCCGGATGGTGCCGTTGAGCAGACGGATCGCATTGATTCCTTCCGGGTTCAACCCGTCCTGTTCGGCGGTGGAGAGCCGGTAGGTCAGGCCCAGTGCCCCGTTGACCTGTTCGTTCGCCGGGGCCTTGTGCACGCCGCGCTCACCGTCCACCCGGGCATAGATACCGGCAACCAAACCGCTCGGCGGGATGGAAACCGTGCCACCGGACACGGGGTCCGACACCTCGATCCACGGAAAGTAGATGGCCGCGAAGTCGCTGATTTTTACAGCTCCCTTGATCGCGTCCACGGTGATCGTTTTTGTGTCGTTGCCATCCAGAACAGCAACCCGGTCCTTGAGTTTCTCGCAATGGTCCACAAGCTTGCCGCGAACGGCGTCGTTCAGGGCGCCAGGTGCCGCGACGATGGCGATCTCGTCGATCGCCGCCATCCTCGTCAGCACGGCATCCACCTCGGTGGCGTCGTCCAAGTTGCTGACCCTGGCCACCCAGCAGCGACTGCCACCGTTGTTGAAAAAGCCGTACACCGAGTGCGCGAGGTTCAGGTTGCCGGCGTCGAAGTCGCCGAACTGACGCTTGAACTGCTCCCAGTTGGTCACCGGGAACGGCACGCCCTGAGCGACGAGGGTGTAAGGCTTGCCGTCCGGGCCAACGGGCATTTCGTTTTCGGCGACGGTCGATACGCCGATGAACGCGGCCGTGCTGGTGCCCACACCGGCGATCGAAGGTGTAAGGGGTGTCTCGCGGACGTAGACGCCGGGGGAAAGCGGAACAGTCATCGGCAGCGGCTCCTTCTCGATGGGGTTGGCTGGGGTGGTGTGTGAGATGGTCGGCTATGGCGGGAACGTGATGTCGTAGCCGTCGGGCGCGGTGGCTGGGACGGTGATCACCTCGTCCCGCGGAACATGGCCTGTCGCCGTCGCGCGCAGGATGTGCTCGCCGGCAACCAGACCCGAGAGCCGGAAACGGCCGTCGGCGTCGGTGGTGGCCGCCCGTCCTCCGGTGACCGTGACGACAGCACCGGCGACGGTCCCGGCGGGGTCGCGGACGACACCGCCGATCGCGAACATCGGCTCGCCCGGGGTGGCTGGGTCCAGGTCGTCGTCCAGATCGATCTCGCTGGTGATCACCTGCGGTCCCTCCGCGGCAGTCACCTCGAGATCCATCGCAATCGTCACCACGAGCCGGAACGAGGTGCGCGGGGAGATGCCGAGCGCGGTCCAGAACTCGTCGAGGTTCATCCCGTCGCCGGACTGCGCCACCCACATCGGGACCGGAAACGGTTGGCCGACAAGGGAGTTCTGCAGGTAGATCGGCGGGATCGTCGGAAAGCGGCTCAGCTTGCGCAAAGCGTTGGCGAGGATCAGCTGTTCCTCGGCGACCGCGGCGTCGTCGGTCTTCTTCGACCATGCCGTGACGAGATAGTCGCAATCGACCCGCAGAGGCGGTGTGCGCCTGACATACGATCCGCCAACGAGATCCAGGATTGGCTCAGGGTCACGCAGCATCCGGTTCTCGCGGACACCGTAGAGGAACACATCCAGCGTCGTCACCGACGGGGCGAACGCCTTGTCCGGGGTCTTGAAAGTCACCTCGACACCCGCGAGCGAGGGTGGCGCGGTCGCGTCGTCGAGAATCTTGCGCAGCGTCAGGCCGAGATCGTCGAACATCAGCCCTCCCGACCGAGTATGTCGGCGTAGGCGCCCGCATCGCTGTCGGAGAGCACCCGGCCGATCTTCTGGTGCTCGCGCCGCGCCGCGCGCATGACGTGTCCCATGTCGATCCGCCCGCTGTTGGCCGAGGCGAGGTACGCCGCAGACACCACGATGTTCTTGATGTTGCCGCCGGGCAGGCGAAACTGGCGGGCGAGGAAGGGGTAGTCGATGGCGTCGTCCACTGGAGCCTGAGCGGGAATGAAGCGGCGCCACATCCGTTCTCGGTCCGCCTCGTCGGGTACCGGGAAATCGATGACGAACTGCAGCCGCCGTAAGAACGCTGCATCGAGGTTCTCGCGCAGGTTGGTCGCGAGAATCGCGATGCCGTCGTATTCCTCTATCTTCTGCAACAGGTAGGCGATCTCCACATTGGCGTAGCGATCGTGGGCATCGCGCACTTCCGAGCGCTTGCCGAAGATCGCGTCCGCCTCGTCGAAGAACAGCACCGCGTCAGCGGTCGTGGCCGCGTCGAATATTCGTTTGAGGTTCCGCTCGGTTTCACCGATGTACTTGCTGACGACCGTGGCGAGATCGATCACGTAGAGATCGAGCCCGAGCTCACCCGCCACGACGTCCGCGGCCATCGTCTTGCCCGTGCCCGACGGCCCCGCGAACAGCGCGCAGATCCCGCGCCCGGAGGCCAGAAGCCGATGGAACCCCCAGTCGTCGAGGACGCGGCGACGGTGCGCTACCCGGCTCGCCACCTCGCCCAATTGCGCCTTCGTGTCGGCGGGCAAGACGAGGTCATCCCAGCCGTACACATGGTCGATCTTGCGGGTCAGCGTCCCGAGTTCGCGGCCGGATCGCGCGCGAGCGGCCGCGAACAGATCGTCAGACGCCGGGAGCGCACCCATCCACGCGCCGCGGTGCACCGCGCTTGCGACGACCTCCCGGATGTGCGCATCCGTCAGCCGAAAACGACTGGCAAGCGCCTGAACAGCCCACTCATCGACAGCCATCCCCGCGGCCTCGACAGTCGCCCTCCAGCACCGCGCGCGGCTGGGCGCCGACGGCACCGGAAAAGGCACGGCCACGACACCAGCGGCCAGCTCCCCACGAGTTGACGCCGGAATCCACACCTCCTCACCCGACAGCACCGTGAGCACGCGCGAGCACGCGACCTCTTTGGTGAGCGCGGCACGCAGTCGGCCCGCAGCTGCGGCAGGCACCGCGTCGACACCGCCGAGAAAGATCCCAGTTCCCCGAAACCACGCCTCACGAAACGCGATCCGGAGGAGTTCCTCGACCGGTCGCTCTTCACCGGATGCCCGCTCGAGATCCACGACCAACAGCCGCCGACCGGCCTCGGCAGCCAGCGCCTCAGCCGCAGCCAGCTGGCCGACCCCGCCCGGGCCGCAAAAGAACAGCCGTGGCGGAGGGTCGCCACCAGTCCGCATCACGTCCGCGGTCGGCAGCGCATCCAGAGTGCAATCGTCCAGTGGGAGCTCCGCGCGAGGCCGCCCGGGCTCACCGAGAAACGCACGGCCCACGAGCCGTGGGTCCAGGGTGGACTCCGACAGCAGCAGACGCAGCACCTGCCCGTCCACCAGCATCTCCTGCGCCAGCAACGGCTGCTGCGGCCGCGCCGGATCGACGACAAGATGCAGCAGACCGTGGTGCACCAGCGGCGCGTCGGGCGCCACCCTGGCCCTGGCCGCTATCCGCTCTGCAGCATCGGCACACAGCAGGTGCAACGCAAGATCGACTGAGGCGCGGCGCCGGCTGACGTCATCCTGAAGATAGCCGAACAGCCGCTCGTACCGAAGATCGATCTCCGGTGCGGCCGCGATCAGCAGAAGATCAAGATCGAACGCCGTGAGATCGAACGCATTCGCAAGCCACTCACACACCTCGCTATGGGCATCGGTCACAATCGCGCCACCGGACAACACCGGTTGCCCGGGGCTCCGGCGCAGCAACCGGGCGACCTCCTCAGGCCGGATCACCAGACCGCGATACGGATCAGCCGCCGCATCCGACCCGAACACCTCGGCTGCCGCGTCCACGGCACGCGTCAGCAGTGCGTCGAGTCGCCGCAGCGACTCGACCAGCCCGGACACCGTCACCGCTCGGCCATCACGACCGGTAGCGCTGAGTCACCCGCGCGGAGCGGGACGATTATCGCGACGGACCTGACGACGAAGCGATGAAGCCGTTCTCGAATATCCACGTCAGTCGACATTGCTGTTTCTCCCTTTGGAGATTTGGCAATCCGGCCACGGCCGCGAACTCGCGACCATCAGAACCCATTTCCAGCCACGATCCGAAGACAATTCCGAGACTAGAATGTTACCAAATAGAGGTAGCGGGGGAATTCGAGCAACTTAACTGTCGGGCGCAGTGCAGATGGGAGTGTGCCTCACCTTCGGGACGATGTCAAGGATCTCGTCGGCCATCAAAATTTCAACCAGGTGTTCCCTGCCTCACCGAGAAGGTTCGCACAGAGCGGCTACGCGAACTGCGCGAGGCAGAGGTGCTCGAACCCAGTCCGGTTTCATAACGCCGGAGTGTCCGCGATGGAAGTCGTACCGGGACCAATCCGTCACGTTTGGGTGCGACTTGGCGCACATGTTCGGTAGCCAAGGAAAGGACGTTGCCGTGAGACATGCCCTTCAGTCAGCCCAAGCACACGGTCACCAACGCGAACCGCGCGGGACAAACTTGGTCGACCACCTCACTGGCTAGTGTGCGAGCGTGGACGGCTGGATCGATCCAGCCGGTTCGCGGTACGCTGGGTATGCACCGAGGGCAGGATACTTGATAAAGATCGATCGACCTCCTCATGAGAAACCACCTACAGAAAAGATGGTGCGCCTAGCCCATGGAGCGGTTGCGTACGCATTCCACAACAATAGACATGCCGTGGAAACAGTGATGAGACGATCGGAGACACTATGCACGCCCTCGTGCAGAGACCGAAGTCAACTCAGCAGGCCGTGTCGGTCCAGCCTCCAAGTCTCGCTCGAGGATGCCCTGAACTTGGCCGCGACTTGAACTGGCTCCATCACTTGCATCACAACATGGGGAATCAAGCGGTCCAACGAATATTGCAAGCGCAGACCGAAGAACCTAATGCCGGATTGACCAGTACCGCAGCACCTCGATTTGGAAATGATTCAAATTGTATCGCCACAGGCCTTCGAACCGCGTATCCTCCGCTGCAAACGAAGCTCAAGGTCAATGCGCCCGGGGATAAATACGAGCAGGAGGCAGACCGCATCTCTGAGAAGTTGATGCGGATGGAGGTTCCCGACCGTACACATGCGACGCCGCCGGCAATTCAGCGGGCCACCACCGGATTCCGGGAGGAACCTGCAGCGACGTATCTCCAACGCCTTTGTACCGACTACGAGGAGGAGGCGCTCGAGCGGAAGGTTGTGTCAAAGTATGCGACTGTGGGTGGGGTTCAGACATTGACTCGAGCCGAAGCCAATGTGAAAGCCGTCAGCGGTGGGTACCCGCTGACCCGCGAGCAACGGGAATTCTTTGAGCCGCGCTTCGGTGTCGACCTCAGCCGCGTGCGAATCCACACCGATTGGTCGGCGGATTCCGCAGCGCGCTCAGTGGGCGCACTAGCCTTCACGCAAAGCAGCGATATCTACTTCCGAAATGACCAATACTCCCCCGATTCCTTTTCGGGGCGAAAACTGCTAGCACACGAGTTGACTCATGTCATACAGCAGGGAGCTGTACCAGAAATTGGGAATCCATCGTCTAATGGGGATAGCATCCAGCAGCGATCCACCGACCCCTCGACGGTCGACCGACAACCCAACGACGAATCCGCGTCAGTCGAATCCGGCGCGTGCTGCGCCTCGTGTGCGAGCGGCCGCCTCTGTGAGGACGACCAGCGGACCGGATTGAAGCGTCCTTCTTCGATCGGCACTACACATGGGGGCGTCCTTCAGCGAGCCTGCGGCCCGGCCGGTATCGGCTCGCCGTCCGGCTGCATAGGATCATCAGAATCGTGGCGAGACGACGCCGTGCCGTATCGGTTCGATGCAGGCTGCGATTCGTTCAGACCGGGTGAACGGGCTCGGCTCGCCGCAGAAGGCGTAGCCGCCGTACAAGCCGGGCGTGTGCTCGCGGTTGATGGATACGCGAGCACCGAAGGCGAATCTTGGTTCAACGTAGACCTCTCCTGCGCGCGTGCTCTGCAGGCCGCGTCCGTTCTCGCTAATGCCGGGGCGAGGGTCGCTGGCGTGTATTCGCATGGGCCTGTCACTGGCGACGCGTATCTGCGGCGGTCGGTCGTGGTCCGATCGACGTCCGATCAGCGCAGGAATCCCCTGCAACTAACCGGGAAACAACTGGCTTCGCCGCAGTTCCCGCAGGTCTGTAGGCCCGCAACCGGAATCGGCAATACCGACTGCGGTACCTACGCGATGGAGAACTGGTGGCTGCCACAGGCCTACGTACATAACGCGACGTGTGCCTGCCAGGAGACTCCGAACGATCCGAAAGCGAACTGCATAAGGAAATTCCTGCAAGACCGGGTGAGCCGGGTCAATCGAGAGAAAAAGGTTGAGGCCGCGCACTGGCTCGGGGCGTTGATGACTGGCCATGTGAGCAAAGGCGCCTACATCAACTATGTCCAACTCAATCTGACACCGATGATTTACCAGGACCACGTCGATGCGTACGGGACATGCTGCTGTCCTGCTGGCCCCGCCCCACTGGCGGCGTGGCGCGGCGTGACTACCATCCCACTGCCTTGCTCGCTCGTCGGATGGTCGATCCGGCAATACGGATCCTGCCACGCTACGCCGGGAAAATGGTGAACCAGCCTGCGAATTGTCCTGCCCCATTGATCATCAGGCAGGGCATCTTGTCCTCGTAGAGGTCGTCGGCTGCGAAGTCGTCGAGGATCAACACGGCGGGCCGGACGAATTCACGCAGCCGTTTGTCCCAGGTCCGGTCGGCGTGACCACCGGCGAGAGGCCAGCAGGCGGCTGGTCTTGGTGAACCGGACCTCGGGGCCTTGACGGCTCGCCAGATGGCCGAGTCCTTGCGCTACATGGGTTTCTCCCTCTCCGACCGGCCCGGTCAAGATGACCGACTCGCCGATGGGCAGCCGTCTCACTGCGGCGAGGTCGCGGATCTCGGCGGCGGGGCAGTTTCGGGCTGGCGGCGATGTCGAACTCCTCCAGGCTGACCTGCTGTTCGAACTGGCCGCGACGGATGCAACGGGCGATCGCTTGGGATTCCCGGCGGGTGATCTGGTCATGGCACAGGACCTGCAGGAACTCAACATGCCCGAGATCGCCGGCGCGGGCCTGGGTAAGTCGGGAGTCCAAGGTCGGCAGCTTCAACGTCCGCAGCGCCTGCTCAAGGGCGGCTTCGACAATCATGCCGACACCTCCTCGCCGCGTTCGTCTGCGCCCCGCTCGATCGTACTCGCCACCGGGCGGTGACTCGCCGTGCATCTCGGCGCACTTGGCTGTCAATTCGCTTATCAAAGCGGAGTGCGTCTTTTCGATTCAGACCGGGCAGTTGAGCGGTACATCCGGTCACCGCGACGGGACTGTCTTCGTCGTCTTGAGACCATTCGCCCCGCGTGTCAAAAGTCCCAACGCCATCCCGGCAAACGCTCGAGTAGCCTCCTACGCTCATCGTCGAGAGCATCCCGACGCATACGTTGTTCACGAACCCAGGCTCCAAGTGGCATGCCTGATTCAACCTGTCCCACAGGAACCCGGGAATGACCCTCCCGGCGAACGTAGTTCACAAGCAAAATGAACGATTGGACCCAGCTGCGGTCCTTTTCTTGACTTCTCACAGATGAGGGGAGGCGGCCGGCAGTCCGCAGTCGCCGCAAATTGACAAGGGCAATATTTGCGTCAACATTACCTGCGGCAATTGCCTGCCGGTACCACCATTCGGCCTCATCGAAATTGTCGAACAAATCAAGAATTATCCCTGTAATGAAGATCTCCTCAGGAGACAATCCCTCGATCTGACGGTGCGCGATAGATGGAATCTCGAGCTCAGAGGATGACAGTGCCGGCGATGCCGCAACGTTATTCGATTGTTGGAACCGATCTTCGACTGTCGCAGCAAGACCAGTGACGGAAAGACTCTGGGTGTTCGGCGTTAAGCCGACTACCTTTTTCAGCTGTTCCTGATCGGACTCCGCAAGATCTACCATCATGGCCCAACTAGCCCAAAGCAAGTCGGGAGCACTCAATCGCGCGGCAGCACCGCCGAATGCGGTGCTGCTCACGAAATCAATCGTTAGCGGCTTCCGCGCCTCAATCGAAGTGGTTGCTCGTTTGACAACCGCGCTGTTTCCAATCATCTCTTCGAGAGATGTAAGAGTCTCTCCGATGTCGGAACTTCCATCTGAACCATAGCTCAAATTCTTACCGTTTCCCGCAAGCTCGACCGATACTATCGGCAAATCTCCCCTCTTGGAGCGCTTCAGGAGAGCGCTGGGAGAAGGGCGCAAATCGACATAAATGTCATGACGGCGCGGGAGCTCATCACCACGGAAGCCGATCCATGCCTCCTTACCGAGTCCGGTCATGTAGATGCGCCCGTCCTCGACCTGCCAAGCAAGTTCTCGCGACCTATTCTGATGGTAACTATTCAGAATCCTGCAAGTTCGAGCGGTGATATTTGGAAGTGCAGTCTGCATAATGGATTGCAGCGCTCTTTGTTCGCCAACGAGATTCAGAGATTTAAACGACTCCAGATTGACACTGCGCCCAACTTGGCGCCAGAAGTCTGTGAGATCCTGCGAAATCGTACCAAGAAGCAACTGTAGCCTATCCGGCGAAAAATTCAATCTAAGGTTCCGGAGCTCTCGAGGGAATTCGTGGGCCGAGCCGCCAGCGGCGACCCACACGGTTTCAAAAATGGATGTCAACTCGGATGCTTCACCGGGAGAAAGCCAGTCATCGATTGCGTTCAGTGCAGATTCAGTCAATTGCCGGTCGGCATCCATTGCGCCCGAAAAACCGCGACTGACCCTGATCGCGGCGTCCTCTGCCGCTTCTGTTTCAAACAGGCCGAGCCCGCCTCGAAGCACCGATGCGGGGAGCAGGTGCCCTCCGGAGTTTCCTGAAATACTGCTCATGCGATCGAATGCTTCGACTTCGGTAACCAACGACTGCGTTGACCGAGCGGTACTCGAAAGTTTTGCCACTCCGGATTCCGCGACGGAATATCCTTCCTCGAACAATTCCGATAGATGAACAAATACGGGCTTCGATTCAGCATGTTCCTGAACATCTTGCTCAATAATCCAAGGGTCCTGAGTGGGCCGAAGGTAGATCGGCCTGATTGCGCCGCTGCCTCGCGATGGCCACTCGACGACTAGATCCGGGATATAAGTATGATTAAAATACTCGGTCTGCACAATTTTTGCAGAAGGATCTGTTGCCAGAAGCGTCTCGGTAACAATCTCCTTGAGGCGCTGAATCGATGCGACAGCATTTTCGATCAGGAAGGCGTCATACAACTTCGCTTCGATCTCTGAAGTCATCTCAAACCCCCTTCCCAATCTTGTACTGAGCGATGACCGACAGATACTCGCGACTCATGGATAGGTGCTCGATCTGCTCCCGGGAGATGACCAAAGGTCTCCAAAGCCTTTTCGAGACCTGCTGGACCACTTCTGGATCCAACCGACTGCTAGCTGCCTCATCCTTGCTCGTAAAGTTGAACTTCCAGTGCTCCCGAGTGCATTCCTCGACTCGTTCCGGGCTCTGAAGCTTCGACCACTCTGTAGAACTGAACGGCGCCCAGGTGAGCCACAAGAAGTGGTCACACCGCTCAGGCGACACACTGAAGGCGCGATAGCATTTCGCGAGGTATTCGCGATACAACGACCGCTGATCCCCCGCATCCCTGTAGTTCTTTACCTCCGCGAGGAACAGCTGATTGTGCACGGCGCCCTCCTGCAGGAGGCCGCCGAGGTCGTAGGAAAAGGTACCGCCCGGTCTTGTGAAGGTCAGCTCAGAGACAGCCACCGGGTCAGGCTGGACCCAGCAGACCTGAGCTCTGGTTGTGCTCTCCAACCATCGTTTAGCCAGCGAAGTTCCCTCTACCCCAGGCATGAAGGAACTCCCCTGACATGGAGGGAAGACTACTTCACGGTTCGCAGCCTTGCGTTCTTGTTCGACATCTCGGAACTCTCGGAGGTACTGAGCAGCAAGAATGCGCACGCTCATCTCGGGCAGCGTTATCGAGACGATTTGGCCAAGCCCCCGGCAAGACGTCGGCGATGGAACCTGACCGGATCGGCCACGGCACGACCCGTATTCGCATTGTTTCTCGGAGGGTGCGGTAGGTAGCGACGACAGCGCGGCGCTGACGCGCGCACTTCCATGACAACCACCGGATCCCGCCACCGAAGGTGGCGATGACCCCGCACCAGATCGCTGGTCCATTGTCGCCGCGTCTGCGGCCCCTGCGCTGTCCTGTCGAACGCCAGGTTCGAGCGATGCCCTCGCTCGGACCTGGCGTTGTTTCGTTTCCGCGAAACGTATTCTGCCATACCTGAATTCGTTACCACCGTGCGCCCGGGGCACTTCTCCGAACCATCCTGCGGCAAGTACAGGGTCTGCCCCCGCTTCCAGGGCGGCGCGGTGTCTGGCGAGTTTCCGATCGATGGCAGCCAGCGACCCGCGGGCCACTTCGAGTGCTGGCGTGTTGTCGGGTTCGGAGGCCTCGAGCATGGAGAGCGAGTGCGCGAGCTGATCGGGGTGGAAGACATCTGCGAGCAATGTGTCGAGGGGCCGCTGGCGGGATGCGCCAACCTGGCGGATTCCAGACTGAGGCGTTGTTCATCCGCTGATGTTCATGCGGGATCGGTGCCTTCACTGCTCTCACGACGCACGATCTGCAGTGTTCTACGGCTACGCTCCTTGGCCTCCGCTTTGGTGATGGGTGTAACCGTCACGTCCGCGGCAATCGGACCGACCTCTGCAACTGTTTGCAGCACACTGCTAGTGCCTCGTCTAAGTAGGTTGCCTCGGTAACCGGGTGTCGGGTTGATCGTGGGCGCGTGTCCGGTGATGCTGCCGGTGGAGGTGGTGTCGGTGGCCCGGAGGCCGGAAGTGTTTGTGCGGGCGGTGACCCCGGAGGAGGGGCGCCGGTTGCAGAAGATCACCAAGACGAGCAAACAGCCGATCAGGACGCGACGAGCGATCGTGGTGATGGCCTCGGCGCAGCGGCAGCCGGTGCCCGCGATCGCGAGGTTGATGCAGGTCAGCGAGGCGTATGTGCGGCAGGTGATCCACGAGTTCAACGAGCGGGGGTTCGACGCGCTGGACCCAAAATGGAGCGCGGGCAGGCCGAAGAAGGTGGATCGGGCGACGCGTGAACGCATCGCCTGCATCGCTCGGTGCTGCCCGCGGGATCTGGGCTGGCCGTTCTCGGTGTGGAGTCTGTCGAAACTGCGAGAAGTGTTGCTCACCAACGGAATCGTTGAGATCAGCCGCGAAACTCTGCGCAAGATCCTCAAAGCCGAGGGGGTGTCGTGGCAAGCGGTCAAGACTTGGAAGGCGGGCACCGATCCGGAGTTCACCGCGAAGATGAACCGCGTCCTGGACCTCTACGACCATCGGCCCACCGATGGGCGGGTGGTCTGTGTGGACGAGTTCGGGCCGCTGAACCTGCAACCCCGCGCTGGTCGTGGCTGGTTCCCGCGACGGATCCCGAGGCGGTTGCGGGCGACCTACCGGCGCACCCAGGGCGTGCGGCACCTGCTCGGTGCTTTGGACCTGTCGACCGGCAAGCTCCACTATCGGATCCGGGACCGTAAACGGTGGCAAGAGTTCCTGTCGTTGCTGAAGTCGCTGCGGGCGCGCTGGCCTGGCGAAAGGCTCTACGTCATCGTCGGCAACTTCTCCCCGCACAAGCGAGCCGAGGTCCGCGCCTGGGCCGCGGTCAACGACGTGGAACTGGTGTTCCTACCGACCTATTCGTCGTGGTTGAACTGGATCGAGTCCGAATTCGCGGCTCTACGCTACTTCGCGTTGAACGGCACCGATCACCGCAGCCACGACGAACAAGACGCCGCGATCGGCGCCTACATCCGCTGGTACAACCAGCACGCCCGACCCAAACGCGACTTCGCCGTCAACTCCAAGATCCGGCACCCTGATTACCTACCGAAGGTTGCTTGACGCGGCACTAGTGCCGCTTCCGGGAAGGTTGATGCTGTAACCGTGCTCGGGGTGGCGGGTTGATCGCGGGCGGGTGAGCGGTGATGCTGCCGGTGGAGGTGGTGCCGGTGGCTCGCGAGCCGGATGTGTTCGTCAGAGCGGTGACGCCGGAGGAGGGCCGGAGGCTGGCTCAGATCGCGCGGCGCAGCAAGCAGCCGGTGCGGATGCGGCGGGCGGTGGTGGTGATGGCGTCGGCGCAGCATCAGCCGGTCGGGTTGATCGCGAAGCTGATGCAGGTGTCGGAATCGTATGTGCGGCAAGTGATCCATGACTTCAACGAGAAGGGTTTCGACGCGCTGGACCCAAAATGGAGAGGGGGCAGACCGGCGAAGACCGATCAGGCGACGCGTGATCGGATCTGTCAGATCGCCCGGTGCTGCCCCCGCGACCTGGGATGGCCGTTTGCGACATGGAGCCTGTCGAAGCTGGCAGAAGTGCTGCGGATCAATAAGATCGCCGACATCAGCCGCGAAACCGTGCGGAAGATCCTCAACGCCGGTGGGGTGTCGTGGCAGGCCACGAAAACGTGGAAGGCTTCGGGCGACCCGGATTTTCAGGCCAAGATGGCGCGGGTGCTCGACCTCTACGACCACCCGCCCGCTGACGGCCGCGTGGTCTGCGTGGACGAGTTCGGGCCGCTGAACCTGCAGCCCCGCCCCGGCCGCGGCTGGTTCACCGTCCGCCGGCCACGCCGGCTGCGCGCGACCTACCGGCGCACCCACGGGGTCCGGCACATGTTCGGTGCCCTGGACCTGTCCTCGGACCAGTTGTACTACCGGATCCGGGACCGGAAACGGTGGACCGAGTTCCTGGCATTCTTGAACTCGCTTCGAGCCCGGTGGCCGGGTGAGACGTTGTATCCGATCTGCGACAACTACTCGGTCCACAAACGGTCCGAGGTCCGGGCATGGTGCGCAGCCAACGCGGTCGAGCTGGTGTTTCTGCCCACGTACTCGTCGTGGCTCAACCGCATCGAGTGCGAGTTCGCCGCGCTGCGGTACTTCGCTCTGAACGGCACCGACCACCGCAGCCACGGCGAACAAGACGACGCGATCGCCACCTACGTCCGCTGGCGCAACCAGCATGCCGAACCCGTCCGCGACTTCGCCGTCGGATCCAAGATCCGGCACCCGGATTACCTACCGAACGTTGCGTGACACAGCACTAGTGCCTCGTCTAAGTAGGTTGCCTCGGTAACCGGGTGTCGGGTTGATCGTGGGCGCGTGTCCGGTGATGCTGCCGGTGGAGGTGGTGTCGGTGGCCCGGAGGCCGGAAGTGTTTGTGCGGGCGGTGACCCCGGAGGAGGGGCGCCGGTTGCAGAAGATCACCAAGACGAGCAAACAGCCGATCAGGACGCGACGAGCGATCGTGGTGATGGCCTCGGCGCAGCGGCAGCCGGTGCCCGCGATCGCGAGGTTGATGCAGGTCAGCGAGGCGTATGTGCGGCAGGTGATCCACGAGTTCAACGAGCGGGGGTTCGACGCGCTGGACCCAAAATGGAGCGCGGGCAGGCCGAAGAAGGTGGATCGGGCGACGCGTGAACGCATCGCCTGCATCGCTCGGTGCTGCCCGCGGGATCTGGGCTGGCCGTTCTCGGTGTGGAGTCTGTCGAAACTGCGAGAAGTGTTGCTCACCAACGGAATCGTTGAGATCAGCCGCGAAACTCTGCGCAAGATCCTCAAAGCCGAGGGGGTGTCGTGGCAAGCGGTCAAGACTTGGAAGGCGGGCACCGATCCGGAGTTCACCGCGAAGATGAACCGCGTCCTGGACCTCTACGACCATCGGCCCACCGATGGGCGGGTGGTCTGTGTGGACGAGTTCGGGCCGCTGAACCTGCAACCCCGCGCTGGTCGTGGCTGGTTCCCGCGACGGATCCCGAGGCGGTTGCGGGCGACCTACCGGCGCACCCAGGGCGTGCGGCACCTGCTCGGTGCTTTGGACCTGTCGACCGGCAAGCTCCACTATCGGATCCGGGACCGTAAACGGTGGCAAGAGTTCCTGTCGTTGCTGAAGTCGCTGCGGGCGCGCTGGCCTGGCGAAAGGCTCTACGTCATCGTCGACAACTTCTCCCCGCACAAGCGAGCCGAGGTGCGCGCCTGGGCCGCGGTCAACGACGTGGAACTGGTGTTCCTACCGACCTATTCGTCGTGGTTGAACTGGATCGAGTCCGAATTCGCGGCTCTACGCTACTTCGCGTTGAACGGCACCGATCACCGCAGCCACGACGAACAAGACGCCGCGATCGGCGCCTACATCCGCTGGTACAACCAGCACGCCCGACCCAAACGCGACTTCGCCGTCAACTCCAAGATCCGGCACCCTGATTACCTACCGAAGGTTGCTTGACGCGGCACTAGCTTGGCGTGTCGTACTGTTTGACAGGATTTGTATGTACTCATCGTCCAGGTTCGCCGCATGGTTCCGTAGCTCGCGCATACGGATCTCTCGTTCGGGCCCGAGCGTGGATACGCGTATTCCCAAATCAAGCAACTTCGGGACCATTCCGAGTCCCTGCGCGATCGCGAGGCCGAGGCCGCCGGTGGCGATGTACGAAATTACCTCGATCCACGGATTGACCATGACGCTGGTCGCAATTCGGAGCTGGGCGTCCGTCCGCTGCCATTCCTTCTGATGCTGTGAGCTTTCTGCGAGTATGCGGGAAAATTCCTCTTCCTGTGTTTCCCCCATCGGAGCCCTCGGAATGTCCCGCATCTCTCGGTGCTTCTCATCAGCATCGCCGAGTATCTCGCTGACCGAGAATCGAACCGTGACCGATACGAGCTGACGCATAACCCTCTGGACCCGATCTACGTCCATCATCGCCGGGCTTTCCCCAAATGCCTTCCGGATGAGCAAGCCGCCGGGAGATTGGTAGGGGTCCAACTTGAAGACATCTGGTTCCCCCACGCCGGAAGCGCGAGAACCTGGACGGTGCGACTCGGAGGACTCTCGACGGAAGGGCACAGCTAATCATAAGCAACTCTGCCCTCCGACTGCGGTATCACACGTATCTTCACGCGTCCGGACCGCCAGTGCAGCTCACGATTAGTTCCAGTATGTGTATCGGGCGGTTTTGGTTGGGCCTTGTTCTCGTATCCGGCCGGTGTGCACGCGGAGACCGTTCAGGGTGAGGGCCGTGGGGTCACAAGACGACACGCAGGAAGTGCGAGCGAGTGCTGAGGTGCCGGAGGAGTGCAAGGCGGTCAGCAGGTTCACCTATGACGTCGCCGAGCAACTGAGGTGGGGGTCAGTGTCGTTGGATCGGAAAGTTCAGGCGCTGTTCGGTAGCTGGACGGGCAGTGCCGCCAAGCGTACCGCGCCGGATGGGGAGGACATGCAGGTCGGCGAACAGAAGCGTGGGACGCACCTACCGACTTGGCGGCAAAGCTTGGTGTCACCTCATCGACGTTTCAGGACCGGGACAACGCGAACACGGTGTCGTTCAGCTCGCTGCAGTCGGACTCAGAACATGTCCGCGAATTCGAGGTTGACCTCGATCACATCGACCAGGCGACCACCCGCGCTGTTGGCCACGAGACTTCTCCGCCGACCATCTCGATCACTTGGTGGGCCGCGTGCAGGAACTGGTGCACACCGAGTAATGGAAGGGTGATGTGGCAATGGCCTACGTCCAGGACAATCGGCACTGGATGGCCGCGGCGCGTGAGGTCCTATGACCCAATCATCATCTTGCGTTAGAGCAGTTCGATCTGACCGGGTTCGGGCAGCGTGTGTGGGCGTTCGTCCGTATACCAGGCGTACTCGATTCCACTGAGCCAGCCGTTCTCGACCCATAAGATGACCTCGCCGATCGGTGTTCCGTTGCGGTCGGTGACCGCTCCGCTGGCGAAGATCCCGTCGGGTGAACCGGATGCTTGCACCGCACCGGGCCGCACCGCCAGATCGACACTAGGTGAACCGACACCCCACGTTGCGACGACCTGCGAATACGGCACCTGCGCCAGATACTCGGAGGCGCCGGGGGCGTTCGACGACAGCAGCTTGGTGACGACGCTGGTTTCGAGGTCGGTCAACGCTCGCGGCGGAATCGGTGTACTACTCATCAATCTCCTCGGTTCTCGCGCTACATCATGGAATGTATGCGGTGCCGATTTTGAAGACACCGTCGATCATTGCGCCGCGAATATGGACGGTTTGGCCGTTGATTGTGCGCACCAAAGGATTCGAGCCATTATATACGCCGTCCGGAACGCCTTGAACGCTCTCGATGATCTTCGTCATCGTCGCTTCTTCGCCACCCAGTGACTTCACCAGTCCATCCAGTTTGTGTTTCGGCACGAAGACATGCTCCATTGCCTCTTTGTCGAGCGCGTAATCCAGCGAGCTCTTCAGCTTGTCGCGCGCGATCCTGGCGATATCGGCGGTGCGCTGTGCGAGGAGGTCGGCGATGCGCTGGAGCTCGGCTCGCCTGGCTGCGAGGTCGTCGCCGGTTTCGGTGACTTTGTCGACGAATTTGGCCGCGCGTTTGGCGGCCACCACGCGGTCGACATACTTTTTCATCTTCACCGCGAGCTTGCCCGCTTTGGCCGCGGCGATTGCGGCCGCGCCGAATCCCGCCGTCAACGCGCCGGCGATCACACCGATGACAACGGTCTCGGCGACCTCCTGAGCGAGGTCCTTGGCGAGATCGACCAGCAGCTGGCCCAGTTGCGTACGGAACTCCAGGATCGCAGAGCGGTGGGCGCGACAGGATTGCGCGAGATCTTTGTAGAGGGTGAGCACACCCTCGGCGGACTTCTTCAGCTCCCGGATGTCCTCATCGACATACGCGGCGTCGGGAGCGGTCTCATTCTCGAATGTCTTCGCCAGCTGGTCCAGCAGGGCCGGCAGGTTGCCCACGCCCGATTCGGAGGCGAGTTTGTCCCACGCCTCAGCGGCAGTCTGCAGATCGTGCGGTTCCCCGTCGGGCATCGAAACGCCGAAATCCTCGAGCGCCGACACCGCGAAACCGACATCGTCGAACAGGCCACTACCCGGCCCGCCTGCCGAGGGCGGCGGCACGAGACAGACTGACCAGGCCGGCGACAACGGTGCTGGTTGTCCCGGTTCCGGTCGGCCGGTGCCGGCAACGTAATCGGCGAGCGCGTGGTTGTAGCCGAGCTGGTTCAGGATCCCGGCGTAGTTGCCCATTGCGGTGACGAGCAGCTCGGTCATACTCATCGCCGTGGTGACGGTCGAATCGTAGGACGTGGCCCATGCCTTGGATTCGCCCACATTTCCGCCCATATTGGCGGTCTCGCTCAGCGCGGCGATCTGTGCGGAGAATGCCCGCTGGAACGCGGTTGCGTACGAATACAGTGACGCGCCAGCCGAGGAATACACCGCGGGATCGACTACCAAGGTCGTCATCAGGTGTTACGACCTGCCCAGCATCGAAAGATTCGCGGAGATCGCCGCCGTGTACCGGTCGTGGGCGTCCCGGACAGCCTGGCGCATGGTGTCGATGCCTTCGGCGACATCGGTTGCCCCGGTGTGCCATTCCCGGAAAGCATCGGCCTGGGCGTCCGCGGCGGCACCGCTCCAGTTCTGCTGGACGGCTGAGATGCGCTGCTGCAATCCGTCGAGGCTGTCGTTGAGGAATCCGATGAAACCCGAGATTCGGGCGACAATCTGTTCCAGCTCGTCAAGGTCGACGCGATAGGGCTGAGCGTTGTCGACCATCACAACTCCGGAAGGTCCAGCGACCCGGTGAGCGTAACGGTGGTATCCGCCCGCGCCCGGTCCTGATCGTCGAGGGTCTTGCTCGTGACACCGAGCAGTTCGGCCATGTCGGCCAAGGCGTCGAGAATGGTATCCGCGCCTTGCTTGGCTTCGATCCACCCCGCGCTGAACGAGTCGGCAGAGGTGCCACGCCAATTGGAGAGCAGCGCTGCGATGTCCGTGTCGAGCGAAGTCAGGCCGTTGATGAGGGACTCGGCGACCTGCTGAACGTACCGACCTGCATCGGTGACTTCATCGGGCACCAGCGCGAAGTCGTTGGTGGTCGAGCCAGGTTGGCCAGTCATGCAGCAATCCTTGAACGTCGGTGCGGATCACGAGGTTGGACGCAGGTGGGTTCTATCTGGTTCCTCGGTGGAATGGTGCCGTCAGTCACAGTCTGGGGGCGGACCGGCATAGGTTCGGTCAACGGTGTTCGCGATACTCTCATGCCGCCCTGTCTCCTTGTCGAATAGGTGCTCGCGTCGGGTCACGACCTGGGTTGCGCCCACGGGGAAGAGTTCGGCGATGTGCGAAGAAGCGAACTCTATTCCAGCGTAGAGGGTTTCATCCCTCGGGCGCGGTGCGAGCAACTGCTGACCGGGTCGGGCTCGGTCGTAGTGCCGCCATCCGGAGCGCTGGATGCGACCGGTCTACTTGGCGAATGAGCCGATGCCAGCCAGAACTCAATCAGCCCTCCTGAGCGGAGAGCGCTCAGCACTTGACGCACGGTCGGCAGACTCACCCGGAATGGGGGTGTCGTATTAGCTTGAGTTTCAACGTTTCGGGTCGTAGCTGGTGTCGTCGACTGCCTCCGGTTGATCATGGGCACCGAGACCCGAGGTGGCGTTCGCCGGATACTCGGCAGCAGCAGTCCAGGCCCCCTCGTCGAACGCCGCGCCGGCGTCACAGGGCGACCCGGTCGTCGGCTCGGACCGCCTTCGGTGTTGGGGTGGCTATCGATACAGCACCCCTTCGACCCGGTCGAACACGGCAGTCATGGCACTTACGCCAGGGTCAGTACCTGTCGTCGACGAACCGCGTGTGCGCAGTGGCGACTCCCCCTCCCGGCACGATTACCCATGCCACCCGACGACTCCGCCATCCAACCCGTACACACGACCCGCCGAATCCCGGAAACGTAGAGAGACCACAGTGATATTTGCCAGACAGTAGCTGCGGTGCAGGATTCGTCGGCGTGTCTTGTCGGCGACACGCTGACGAGCGAAGCCGCTTCCAATGCGGCCGGATCGCTCCGACGTCGAGCAGCCGATTCGATCCATCTCACCGAAATCTCACACTTTCGATGCGAAATGTCCGGATCCGATGGGACGTGTCCAGCGCCAGGCTTCTGCGAAGCATGCCCTTGACCAGGCTTGATGAGGAGCGTCGGGATCGGCTGGGGAGACTTGAACCTGTGTCAAGTGGTCGCAGGTTCAAATCCTGTCAGCCCGACACAGAAAACCCCTTCCGACCAGCGTCGGAAGGGGTTTTCTCGTTCATCGACATACGGCCGGATTCGACCCGAGCCAGTCAGAATCTCCTACTTCGCCCTCGTCGCCGCGAGCCCAGCGTTCCGGGACGTCCCGATTGTCCGGAACGGTCTCTGGCACATCGATGTAGTGCGTCTTGGCCACCGCGCGGGTGTTGCCGAGCTGGCGGGCGGCGCGTTCGGGATCGCCGTAGGCGTGGTCGACCGCGGTGGCCGCGCCTTTGCGGAACGTACGCGGGGTCACCCACGCGAAGTTCTCCCCGCGTGCCGCGCGCCAGATGCGGCCGAAATGGTTCGGGTTGCGCAGCGACGCGTTTCGAGCCGGAAACAGCAATCCCATCGGGTTGGGACGGTCACCGACTTCCAGGTCCTTGACCGCCTCGCGGACCGCCTCGACGGTGTGGGCGGGCAGCAGGATGCGCCGCCACCCGTTGTCGGACTTCGGAGCGGGTTTGCGCACCCACTTGCCCTTCACCTCGACCAAGGTGCCGGTGACGTCGAGGTAGGGCTCCGGCGCGTCGAGATGGATGTCCCCGAGCAGCAGCGCGAACACCTCATGCGGGCGCATGCCGGTGCCGGTGATCACGTCGACCACCCACACCACCGTCCAGTCCCGCGGCGGACCACAGGTGTAGGCCGGAGTGCCGGGAATCGCCTCCCCATTGGCCCACGCCCGAACCTGGGCCCGGAAGGCGGGCAGAGCGCCCTGGTCCTGCACCTTGCCGCGAGCAGGGTTGCGCCGCCGCGGTGGCCCCGCCGACGCGATCGAGTTGGTCTTGCTCCTTGGCCAGCAAGTCGCTGAGTCGGTAGCGTCGGTATCGGCCCCATCCGCGCATACCGCGGGCCGCGACCAGCGGATGCCCACGACGCCAAGGTCTCGAGCGGAATCTTCAACCGCGCCGATACTTCCCGCGTACTCAACCAGACATCGTCATCCGCGGATACGGGATCGGTCTGGGAACCCGCACTGCCACTGGCAGTTGGCCGCGATGGTGTGGGACGGGATGTCGGAGGCTTTCCGGACATGACGAGGCACCTCTTTCTCCAGTCGCCTGGCAGCAGACGCACCCGACAGCCATTAAACCCTCGACCGATCGCTGATGCCACGACCAACCGCCTGGACGCAGTTCGAACCTCGTGCAGCACAATTCTTTCACCGCAGCATGGCAGCCGAAGCGCTGTCACTAGTACGCCGGCCATGATCGCGCCCAGTGACGTGACCGCGACCCCACCCCGGGCAACGAGCCACCCCACTGCAAGGCGTGGCGGCTCGGACCGATCAACTTCGCGTTGCGAACAGCCGGGCATTGCGCGAAATCCCCCTCCTTCCCACGTAGGCCAATGCAATCGGGTTGCGCTCAATGGAGTTGCGAACAGCAGGCGCGGGAGGGCCGGACCGTGTTCTCCGCCGACTGCACCCTGGCCCTGATGAGGAGGTGCCTCCCAATCGGCTTGGATCCCCGCCGCCTGAGTCGAGCAACGGACATCCTGTAATTCCGCACCCAAGCCTCCACGCCGATATGCTCCTCCACGCGGTGATGCAGTGATCCCTTCAGCCCAAGATCGTTTTGCGACAACCGCCCAAGGGTGCTCGAACCGAGACGAATCAATCAGCTGAGCTTCTCCGATCCTGTTGCACGCTTCGGCGCCGTCGAGACTCTTCTTGGACATGAGCGCACTGGGGTGGGCGGGCCTACTGCTGGCAGAGGCCGCCGGAAACGCCCTAGCTGTCCTTGGCACAGTCTCTCGACGATCCTGTCCCTCCGCAGGATGCTCTCGGTCACGGCGCCGTCCTGTACGCGCGGCTCACGAAACCGTCGGGGCGGACCAGCACCGTCCCGTACGGCCAGCCGTCCACGAGGTACACCGGAACGTCAGCCTTCACGCCGGGATCGGCCGTGAATACGCACCACTGCGATCCGACGAGATCCAGCGTGGACACTCCGTCGGCCACCCACATGTGCGGTAGGCGCGATCCCGGGGACCCGTCGAGGTCGAGGGCGACGTCCTCGGTGGAGGGCAGTTCCGCGCCGCCGTACCGGTAGCCCAGGTGTACCACCGGCGCGTTGATCGCCCCCGCCGCCTTGCGTGCCGGTGCCATGTCCTTTCCCCAGTGCAGGGACGGATCGTTGAACCGCAAGCGCGCCTGCTCCATCGTCATGAGGGCCACGGGATGCCGTTCGTCGTGATAGGTCTCCAGCAGTTCGGGCCCGGCCGCACCGCGCAGCACGTGCGCAAGTTTCCACGCCAGATTGTGCGCGTCGGCGATGCCGGCGTTCAGCCCGAACGCGCCCAGCGGGGGGATCGCGTGCGCCGCGTCGCCCACCAGGAAGACCCGCCCGACCGACAGGCGATCGGCCACCTGGCCGCGCCCCCGGAACCTCAGCACACTGCGGATCTCCACCTCGATCGACGGGTCGCCGAGCGCGGTGCGGATGAGTTCGGGAGTCGGCTCGGTGTCGAGGACGGTGAGGAACACCCACTCACGTTCGCCGTCGACGGTCACCAGCAGGCCGGTCGCATCCGGATGTTCGATATCGCACATGGCGAACGGCTCGCTCGGACGCAGATCAGCGTGGAACAGGACGCTCGTCGTCTCCCGACCCATCACACCGGGGCCAGTGAGGCCGACGCCGAGGACCTTACGGACCCGGCTGCGCACCCCGTCCGCCGCCACCAGATAGCGCGCCCGCACGACCCGCCCGTCGGACAGGGTCGCGGTGACGCCGCTGGCGTCCTGGTCGAACGACTCGAGCGCCACGCCGAACTCCACGTCGCCGGCCTTGGTGATCAGCACCCGGTCGAGCAGGTTCTGTCCGCAAGTGCCGCGGATCCGGGCCGGTGTGTAGGTGAGCTCGGCCGCGGTTTTCGCCTTCCACGCCATGCCTTCGGCGAAGTCGGCCTCGGCGAGCGTGCGCCCTTTGATCTTCCCCGCCCGCAAATCGACCGCCGCCTCGTCGACCGCGTGGTCCAGGCCGACCTCGCGCAGGATCTCCATCGACCGCGACCCGATGCCGGTGGCCCTGGGGTGGTGCGACAACTCCGGCTTCGCCTCGACGACCAGGGGCTTGACGCCGTGGTGGCGCAACAGAACCGCCAGCATCAGCCCGACGGATCCGCCGCCCGCGATCAGAACATCAGTGGATACAGTGTGCCCGCTCATGGGCACACTGTATCCACTTCGGTAGACTCCTGTCCATGTCGCTTATCTGGGAACGTGAGCCGTACCGGTCGAAAAGGCAGGCACTGAGCGTGGAGCGCATCGTTGATGCGTCCGTGGCCATCGCCGATGCCGAGGGGATCGACGCGGTATCGATGCGCCGCGTGGCCGCCGAACTGTCGACCGGTACGACGTCGCTCTACCGCTACGTCGACAGCCGCGACGACCTGCTCGACCTCATGGTCGATGCGGTACACGACGACCACGTGCCGCTGACGGGAGACTGGCGCGCCGACCTCGAAGCGTACGCCCACCACGAGCGCCGGTTGTGGTTGCGGCACACCTGGCTCGCTCCGCTGCTGGCCACCCGCCCATCGCTCGGCCCCAACTGGCTGCGCGGCCTGGAACACGCCCTCGCCGCGGCCACGCCGCTGACCTCCGACATCGCTGAAGCGGCCTCGGCCGTCGGGCTGATCAGGGACTACGTGCGCGGCGCGGTCATGCGCGAGCTCGCCGAGAAGCAGACCCAGCAGCGCACCGGTCAGACCGAGGACCAGTGGCGCGCCGCCGTCGCCCCCTACATGCGCAAGGTCATCGAGAGCGGCGCGTATCCGATGGTTTCGCGCATGATCGAATCCGCCGACCTGAGCCCGGCCGAACAGTTCTCGTCCGGGTTGCGCCGCATCCTCACCGGGATCGCGAACTCTCAGCAGACGGCACGGTGATCACGAACGAACCGAGGCCGGCCCCATCCGAACAGGGAACCCGTATCGATGCGGGCCTGGCGGGACACCACCGGCGGTGTCCGGTGACGCGGCCACGTGGTGAGCAGTGGATCAGCGTGCCCGTGGAAGTGGCCGCGAAGCCGGACCAGCAGTCGACGTCATGTCACTGCGGCGGGAGGTCCGCAGTCAGCCGGTTCACGAGAAAGGCGATGATCTCGTCGCAGACCGCGGCGGTCGGCTCCCCCGCTGTATCGACCAGATGCGCGGTGACCACACTGTGCGGGCAGCCGACGATCTGTGAGAAGAACGGCGGCGGAGAGGGATTCGCCGCGTCGGCGGGCAGCACTCGCGGCTCGAAGCGCGGGCCGAGCGCTGCGGCATAGGCAGCGATACGCCCCGGCCCCGAACCGCGAACCGCCCGCGTTACCGCGCTCGCTGCGACTGCGCCGTCCAGGCGGCGACCTGCGCTCGTGACGAGAAGCCGAGTTTTGCGAGGATGTTTTCGAGATGCCGGTCGACGGTGCGCGGCGATACGACGAGCCGTTCCGCGATCTGCCGGTTGCTGAGGCCCTGCGCGACGAGTTCGGCCACCTGCTGCTCGCGTGCGGTCAGTACGGTGTCGTCCCGCTCCGCCGGTTCGGCGGCACACTCGTGACGGGCGAGTGTGTAGGTGATCGCCTGGTCGTGATCGAGGGCTTCCCCGCGGGCGCGTTCGGCCCGCAGCACCGCCCCGGGCAGGGCCGCGCCGGTGGTTCGCACGCAGGTGTCATGCGGCGTTCCCATGTGGGGCCCGAACGCCGTGATCGAGGTACCGATTCGCCGCCATTCGGATCCGACCGCGCCCAGCAGCCGCGCCGCACGCCGGTATTCCCCGCGCGCGGCGGCTATCCAGGCCATCAGCTCGATCATCAGCGACGTGGCCACGCGGTCGTTGAATCCGGTCTGGATCTCCAGTGCCGCGCAGGTCGTGGCAACCGCCTTGCCGTACTGGCCGTGGACATACTGGTCGAAGCCGAGGGCCCACAGGGCCAACGATTTGCTCCATTGTTCGCCGCACATGTCGGCCAGCGCGATCGCCTGCCGGGCCGTCTCCGGTGCTCTGTCGTCACGGCTGTGTGCTTGCGCCATGGCGAGCTGGAACAGGGTCAGCCGCGCCACATCGTCATCGTCGGGGAAATCGGCGAGGACGCGTTCGAAGATCGCTATGGACTCCGCCAGGCGGCCCCGGAACAGCTCTGAGGTGCCGCGCAGAGTGTTCGCCCAGGCAATGGCACGGCGGTCGCCCACGGCGGCGGCACGGGCTACGCACTCGTCGAGTGCCCGGTCGGCCTGGTCGCGGTCGCCTTGTAGCAGCATCACCCAGGCCGCGACCCATAGCGCCGGGATCCGGCCGGGGCTGTTCTGGTCGGCGCAGCGCAGCGCTCGCTCGACCCACCGCCGTCCGTCGCCGAGGAATCCATCGGCGCACCAGTGGTAGCGCAGCGCGGTGACCAGAGCCAGCGCCTCGCGTGCGGCGGCCGGCTCGTTGGTCGCCCAGTCGAGCGCCGCTTGGAGGTTGCCGTGCTCCGCGCGCAACTCCGCCACGCCGGCCGCCTGTCCGGGCCCGTTCCATGCCTCGGCGCACCGTTCGGCGAGTGCGAGATAGTAGTCGCAATGCCGCTTATGCAGGGCCTCGGTCTCACCCAGCTCGCGCAGCCGGTGCCATCCGTACTCCCGGATCGTTTCCAGCATCCGGTACCGAGGCAGGCCGTCGGTCGGGGCGAGCACCACGATCGACTGCGCGACCAAATGGTCGATCAGGTCCAGAATCTGTTCGCGCGGCAGGTCGGGACCAGCACAAACGCCCTCGGCGGCGGCGAGGGTGAATCCTCCGGCGAACACCGACAGGCGCGCCCACAGCATCCGCTCCGCGGGCCGGCACAGCCCGTAGCTCCAATCGATCAGCGCTCGCAGTGTCCGCTGCCGTGGCGCCGCGGCCTGCGTGTCGGTGGTCAGCAGGGTGAACCGGTCATCGAGTCGCTCCAGGAGTCCCTTCATCGTCAGTGACCGCAGCCGGGCGGCAGCGAGTTCGATAGCGAGCGGGATCCCGTCCAGTCGGTGGCACACCCGCGTGACCGCGTCCATGTCGCGCTCGGTGACCGTGAGTTCCGGGCGCACTGCTCGGGCACGTTCCAACAGCAGCGTCGGCGCTTCGAAAGCGGTCAGTGCCGTCGGCGTGATCGTCGTGTCCGAGGTAGGCATCGACAGCGGCAGCACGGGATACACGTGCTCGCCCACGACCCCGAGCGCCTCCCGGCTGGTGGTCAGAATCCGCAGCCCGGCGCAGGATCGGAGCAGGCGCTCGCACAGCGCACCGGCCGTTTCCACCAGGTGTTCGCAGTTGTCCAGCATGAGTAACGCGTGCAGGTCGGCCAGGTGGTCGATGAGCTGCTCCTCGGCGCCGCGGTTCGACAGGTCGACTATTCCCAGGCTGTTCATCACCGCCCGCGCCAGCAGTTCCGCGTCGCCCACGTCGGCCAGGTCTACCAGCCACACCCCGTCGGCAAACGACTGGCGGGATGCGGCGGCGACCTCGGTGGCCAATCGTGTCTTTCCGACGCCGCCCACACCGGTGAGCGTGACCAGCCGTGCGGTCGCGAGCAGTTCCCGGACTTTGCGGAGTTCACGCTGCCGCCCGACGAAGCTGGTGATCGGAAACGGCACGTTGCCGATCACGCGAGCAGGCTTGCGACGCGCCATGAAACCAATCTAGTCGCCGCGAAGACTCGCCTGGGAATTACTCGGCTCCCATCTCCCCCCTCGGGCCGTTTCCACCGGGCAAGAGCCAAGCGGCCACGGCTCGCCAATCGGCCGGAGTCAGTCCCGCACCGGCACGTTCCCCCATGACACAGTGCAAATGCAGACGTAGATATCTATCAGTTTTCGACAGCAATGCCTCTCGGCATCGCGGGCAATATATCTCGGTCATGCCGTCAACAATTCGAGCGTGCTTTACAGGTTATTGTCTGTCTAGAGGTTCACACCGTTGGGAACCGCCGTCGGCGCCGTTGCCGGGCAGCGGGGATCGGGGATCGGGTATCCCGCACCTCGGGACAGACGAATTCCGGAGTCGGCAGCGTTGAAACACACTCCGGACGATGGGCCGGTGGACCGGCGATCTGAGCTCTCAACGGCCGGGCTGCCGAGGTCGTATTCGCTTCCTTCATCGGAAGGACCGCGGATTCGGCGAAGTGATTTCGTTCCAGAAATCGTGGCGTACCGCGTCCCACAGCGTCGCCAGTTCCGGACGGAGTTCTCGCGCTCGCGCGAGATCCGGGTACTCGTCCGTTCCGAAGGAGACGACCGCCAAGGTGTCCGAGGTGTCGTGCACCGCGACGACGGAGATCAGATGGTCCCAGGACAGTAACCACGTCGCGCACAGTCCGTCGATTTCGCTTCGACGCACCCTGATCATCTCCGACCACCCTTGTCGCACACGCGGCTCGTAGCTCTTTCGATCACTGCCGACGCGCCGCCGCCGGGTGACGTGCGACCAGGGCTCCGTCGGCGATCCGACATTCAGGCTTCTTTCCACGTCTGTTGTCACGGTCGACCTCCTCTTCGCGAATGACGGCAGTCAGCATCACAGCTGCGCCCACGCACCGACATGCGTGAACACACCCACTTACGCACCCATATCCGCTGCTCGTGGGCCTGGGAGGTCACCGGGCGTCAGGGCCGGTCCACGGCGGTTCCCGCTGATCGGTGGGTTCCCGCAGATTGGGTTTTGCGCCGCCGCGCACTGCTGTTCTTCAGCATGATGCTCGTCCATTTCCGGCACAGGTGGATGACAGGCCTAGGGTGATGACGGCGTCATCACTCTGTCATCAGCCACCGAACGGTGCATCTACCCCCTCGCCGAGCAACCCCATGGACGGTGAGTTCGATGCGTCCCGGTTGGGCGCATACCTCCAGTCGCATCCAGTTGGGTACCGACCCTCTGGTTCCGCGCCAGCACACAGGGTCAGATTTCAGCTGACATTGAAACCCGCGTGCGTTGCGGACCTCTACATCAATCGCTTAGTCGCTCAGCACTCCGCGCTCATCCCGCGGGCGCGGCGAGCACATCTTCCGCGTCAACGACGATCCCGCCGACCGGGAGTCCTCCCCGCGCGCGGGAGCATGGACGCCCAGTTCCGCGACGTGCTGGGCGATGGGCCTCATCCCACGAGCGCGGGGAGCACGGTGTCGTTCGATCTCTCGTACGACGGTGTGCAGGGTTCATCCCCGCGGGCGCGGGGAGCACTACGACGGGCACACGGTTCGCCTTGGCGATCTGGGTTCATCCCCGCGGGCGCGGGGAGCACACTTGTTGACCAGCACGTACTCCGCTGGCCGAGCTGGTTTTCATTCACTTTCGTGAGCGATCGACAGCTCCGGCTCGGTTCGGATCTCGTGGGCCTGGCACCGCTTGTCCGGTTCGCTGCATCTCTATCGTGCCGTACAACCAGCCTCAGATCGGACACCTCTCATCGAGCTTGAATGGCTGCGGTCCCTGGAATCGTCACCCTGTTGGTCGTCCGTGTACAGCCCATGAGTAGAGGTGAGGGTAGCTTGCGACGCCTACGGTTGGAGCGGGAGTCGTAGCTGCCTGAGGCTTGCTGTGGGCGGTTGAATCGGGGAATGGCGAGTTCTGTGATCGTGGCAGTGGTGACTCCGTTTCGAGCCTCCGGGTCGATTGATTTCGGTGCGTTGAGTGACTACTTGGAGTTGCTGTCGACCGCTGGGGTCGACACGATCTTGGTGAACGGTACGACGGGCGAGTTCGCGAGCTTGACCTTCGGTGAGCGGCGTGCGGTGATCGAACATTGTCGGCGCGCGTGGACGGGCACGCTGATCGCGCATGTCGGCGCTACTGCCGCTGGGGAGGTCATCGAGGCGGCTCGTCATGCCGAGGAGTATGCCGACATGCTGGCGGTGATCTCCCCTTTCTTCTTTGCCGCCGCGCCGGAGGCGGGCATCGAGCAGTTCTTCGGGCAGGTGCTGGCCGAATCAGTGAAGCCGTGGCTGCTGTACAACTTCCCCCGGCACACCGGCAACCCACTCACTGCGAGCATGGTGGCCCGCTTAGCCGAGAAGTTCCCGCAACTGCATGGAGTGAAGGACTCCGGCAAGGATCCGGCCCTCACGAGGCGGTACAAGGCCTGCTGCCCGCGGCTGTCGGTGTATGTGGGCGATGACCGTGTCCCGGCGCGGCTGAATGAACTGGGAGTTGATGGTGTGGTTACCGGTGCGGGCGGCCCGGTCGCGGAACTACCTGTCGCGATCACTGCGGCGGCCGAGTGCGGCGAGGTGGAATGTGCCCGTTCGCGGCAGCAGGTTTTCGACGACTACAGCGATACCCGCAAGGCAATGGCGTTGTCGGACATCGGGTTCGCCAAGGCAGCGGTCGGCGCGCGGCTGCCCGGGTTCCCGCCTCATGTTCGCGCCCCGTTGGTGGCTGCTGACGAGCAGCAGCTTCACCACATTCGCCGGTACATGCATGCCAGCGCTATCCCCGCGATCCAGGGTCTTCGCCGCAGCATGTGACTCTCGGAGTCCGGCAATCGGCTGTTTGTTCAGGTAGGGATGACGAGGTCGCAGAGGGTGTGGGCGAGTTCGCGCACGCCGCTGTCGAGGACGCTTGCGTGGTAGGCGTCCCAGTCGGCGAGTTTGGGTGCGTCACGCTCGGCGCGGCGGACGAGCATCCGAGACCGGATCACCGCCGCACTGGTATCGAGCCACACTGTCACCACCGGCACTGCCCGCGTCACGCCGGTAGAGGCGCGCAGATAGTCACTCAACCGTATCCCGCGCGCGGCGGCGGCACGGATCGTCGACAGGAACGGTGCGTCCAGCACGATGGGCAAGACCGGGGCGAGGGTGAGGCCGGTGCGGATGAGTCCGTCGTAGATACCCGGGGCGACAAGCGTCCGGTAGGTGTCGGAATCGCGGTCGAACCGGTCACCGGTCAATCTGGCCATCACCGATTCCTCGAGTAGCGGCGCGAACCGATCCTTGTCCAGCACCGCCGTACCGAGCACGCGCGCCAGAAAGTCCGCGGCCGTCGATTTTCCCGAGGCCGGAAACCCACAGACCACAACCGCACCGCAGCTACCCAGCCCGCCGACCGCGTCGCGCAACACCTGCCGCTGCGACTCGGTCAAAACATCCTCGGCCCGGTCGTGGTCATCTGTCACCTGCCCAGTCCACCACACGAGATCGCCTTTGCCCCGGACAAGCGCATCGCTATGCCGAACGCACTTGGTCACAGTCTATTCCGTCTTCGCCTCCTGTGCTCTGGCCCCGCGTGTTCTCGATGCACCAGGCCGCGGAGTCGTTTACTCGGTGGGATCGGGTCTGGTTTGAGGTCGTGGGCGAACCCTTCGGTACGCCGACTACCACCTCGCCGAGCCGACCAGGAGGGTGACGTTCTGACGGTCATCTGCGCCGGTAGTTGTCATATTTGTCATAGCCGGTGCCGACGTGCCCGATGTAGACCAAACGGTTCGACTCGTCGTAGGCACCCAAGTTATGGACAGAGTTTGATCTCTGACCGTTGACCGCTTGTTAGGACACATCTCGAACGTTCGTTCGAACAGAATTCCTCTGCGGCAAAGCTGTCCGGACGATTCCCGCGGATTTGGGGAGATGCCCAAGAATTGATCTTCTACCGACGCCGGTGCGCCGGCTTCGGCCGCTCGATGAGCGGCATTTGAGGATGTTCGTCGGACCGCGCCTTCCTGACAGTTCCATGTCGGAGCTGTTCTTGGGCGCTGGTCAAGATAGCATCGAGGCCTGGTACTAGGTCAGGACTGGAGATGCCTCGCAACAGACGTCCGCAGGATCGGGAAGAGAAGCGCGCGGAGATCGTGGTGGCTGCTCGGCGGTTGTTCGTCGAGGAGGGATACGACGCGGCGTCGATGTCGCGGATCGCCCGCGACGCGGGAGTGGTGTCGAACACGCTGTACTGGTACTTCCAGGACAAGGACGCGGTATTGATCGCGGTCCTGGACGCGGTCCTGGCCGACTCGATGGCCTCCTACAGCGAACTGCTGGGCTCGGGGCTGGCTGATCGGCTGTTGTGGCTGGTCGAGGAATTGGAGCAACTGGGGCGGTTGGTCAGCACGGTGCACATGCGCGCCGAGAAGTCCGCAACCATTCACGAATGGCACGAGCAGTTCCACGCGCTGGCCGAAGGATTGTTCCGGGCAGAGCTGATCGAGCTCGGCGTGCCCGCCGACGAACTGGATCCGCTGGTCGCGATCGGCGTTTTCGTTGTCGAAGGCTTGCTGACGCATCCGACGGAGCAGCCCCAGCGGCGCGCGGTGATCGAGACGTTGCTCAACAGCGCTCGCAGTCTTGCCGCAGCCGCCGGCTGAGTGCCTGCTCTCCGCACGTCCACCAGCCAGGGGCGACCTATTCCATGTTGTGTGCGGTTTTGTCGAATTGTGTTGCCAGGAAATCGAGTTGGTCACGCACGGCGCGTTCGAAGTGCTCGCCCAGGTAGATGCCGAAGTGGTCGCAGGGGTAGTTCTGGACGTGCACGTGTGCCAGGCCCTGCGCGCGACGCTTCGTGGTCTTCGCGGGCGCGGCCGCGTCGTTGTCGCAGACACACAGCAGCGTCGGAGTGCTGAAGCGAGCCAGCGCGCGACCGGGCCGATCGAGCGGAAGGTGCAGCACCAGCCGTGCGGCCAGGGCGTTGGCGGCATCGAATTCGCCGTCTGGGCCGCGCAATACACCCCACATGCTGTCGCGACCGACACCGGTCACGGGTTCTTCCCCACCGTCGATCTCGGTCAGCTCGATGTTCTTCGACACCTGAGCCCGCACCGACGGCAGCCGTTTCAACAACGTGCTGGTGCGCCGCGAGAGCCGGGTCCCCGCAGGCAGGAGCGCGGAAGCACCGGCGAGGGCGTCGGGTGAGGCCACGAACGCGGGCATCCAAGCCGTCCCCGCCATCGGCACCAGGATCGGCTTCGCGCCGAACCAGGAACCGACCGTATCGAGGATGCCCGCCACCATCAGCGCCACCACGCTCAGCGGGCCGGTCCGGATACGCGAGCGCAACGACGCCGGTCCGTCGGTGAAGGGGCACTGGGCCACGACAGCCGCGATACGGGTGTCTTCAGAGGCGACCTGAAGGACATGTCCGCCACCGAAAGAGCTGCCCCACAACGCGATCCGGTCGACATCGACCTCCGGAAGTGTGCGTACGAAGGCCAGGGCGGCATGCCAATCGGCGCGTTGCCGACCGATATCGAGGAGCTGGCGCGGTGCTCCACCGCTGGCCCCGAGGTGACGGTAGTCGAACACCAGCACCGACCACCCCGCGTCGACGAACCGTTCCGCGTAGGCATCCAGGCGCATCTCCCGCACCGCCCCGAGCCCGTGCCCCATGATCACCATCGGACGCGGGCCGTTCAGATCGGGTGCGGTGTACAACCATGCCGCGCACTCGTCCTGGCCAGAGGCGAACGAGACCTCACGTCGCCGCACCGCTGCCGACTCGCGCCGATCGGCCGGCCCACTCATTTCCATGACTCGCGTCCTCCCGCTTCACCACCGCTCTTCTTGGACGCCATCCAAGAAGCAGGTCGCGGTTACGGTAAAGCCTTCTTGGACGACAGTCAAGAAATCGGCTGAGTATGGATCTGCCGTCGCGTGAGCCGACAGGGCGTAGGCGGCCGCAGCGCGTGCAGTCGGCTACCCGCGCGCGGCGAGCACAGTTCAGGCACCGCGGTGCGTCGGAACCGGCATGGCGGCAGGGCTTGCGTTGACCGCAGATCGAGCACACCGCGATCGGGATCTGGTGACACTGTTCGCAGATCGGGGAGCCGCCGCGGTGGGTGGCGATCACGGCGAGATCGCCGCAAACTGAACATATTCTCCGGTTGAATGCTTCACGGCGGCCGCACTGGTCGCACAACGGGTCGCCCTCGGGCGTGCGGGTCGCCACCGGGCGGCGATGACCGCATCGCACACATTCGCGCGCGGTGGTCTTGTTGTGGCAGAGCTGGCAGCAGCCAGGGCCCTCCCGCAACCCGGTGATCACCTTCGTCTTGCCGCAGAACGGGCAGCTCGCCGACACGACGCCCGCCACCCCGGCGTCCACCAGCGCCTGCACCGATCGACGGACCGAGCCCGAAGCATCCGCGGCCGCCCCGGTCAGCAACTGTGGGCGTGCCTCGAGGTCCCAGGCCACCTGCCGCCGTCGCGCCGCCTGAACCACCGTGGCCACCACCAGTTCCCGAGCACGATCACGGCCGGCGGCCGGGCTGACCGACGCGATCAGATCACAGATCATCTCGACGTGGTCGACCCCGGGATCCGGCGGGCACAACTCGCAGCGCGGCAGGCCGTCACGGTCGTAGAACCGCGGCGTCAGTACCCGGCCGCAGACAGCACACGGGCGCGGCGCGAACGTTCCCCGCTCACGGTTGTTGCAGGTGACACACACCCGCACCCCGTCGCTGTTGTGGCGGCTCATCCGCAGTCCCGGCCGGTCACACGATCCGCAGCGCGGTGCGACCACCTGCCTTCGGCATCGTCATGCGTTGTCTGGCGGAAATCCCGCGTGTCGACGCTCTTCGAAATGTAGGCCGGTGGCGCTCGTTGAAGATCGGCCACTTGGTGGTTGTTTAGTCTGCCGTGTTGTCTGTCCGCATGGACGGGAGTGTGTCGATTTCGGTGTTGCGGAGTCGGTAGCTGTTTCCTTTCAAGGTCAGGACGTCGGCGTGGTGGACGATTCGGTCGATCATCGCCGCGGCAACGACGTGGTCGGAGAACACGTCGCCCCAGCGGGAGAACGGCAGGTTCGAGGTCAGGATCAGCGAGGCGTGTTCGTAGCGGCTGGAGACCAGTTGGAAGAACAGGTTCGCTGCGTCTTGTTCGAAGGGGATGTATCCGACCTCGTCGACGATCAGTAGTCCGTAGCGGCGGAGTTTGGCCAGTTCGGCGGCGAGGCGGCCGTGCTGGTGGGCGGTTTGTAGGCGGGTGACCCATTCGACGGCGGTGGCGAACAGGACGCGGTGGCCGTGGTGGGCGGCGGCGATACCCAGCCCGATCGACAGGTGGGTTTTGCCGGTTCCCGGTGGCCCGAGTAGCACCACGTTCTGGGCTTTGGTGATGAACTGGCCGGTGCCCAGATGTGCGATGGTGTCGCGCTTGAGGGCGGGCTGGTGGTCGAAGTTGAATTCCTCGATCGCTTTGCGGGCGGGGAATCCTGCTGCGCGGATCCGGATTTCGGCGCCGGAGGACTCTCGGGATGCCACTTCGCGGGACAGGACCGCGGCGAGGTATTCCTCATGCGTCCAGCCGGCGTCGCGGGCTTGGTCGGCCAGGCGGGCGGCGCTGTCGCGGATGCGGGGGGCCTTCAACGCGTTGGCGTAGTACTCGATCTGCTTGGCGGTATCGGCGGGTGCGGCCATCACGCGACACCCTCGCCGCCGAAGTCGACGCCGAAACAGGTGTCGTAGTCCGCGAGGTTACGCACCAACCCGCCGTCATCGACGCTGACGGTCCGAGATTGTTTGTGTCCGAATGCTTCCCGCAATTGCGCAGCGGTGTGGACATGGGTGGGGTCGGTGATGGTGACCGCTTTCGACCAGGCTCTGCGGTGGGTGGCCACCAGCAGCCCGTCGCAGCGGGCGGTGACGGTATCCAGATCGGCACGAATGTCGATAAACCGTCCGATCACCGTCGGGTCGATCGAGTAGTCGTTGCCCAAGACACGCAGGTAGTAGTCACGCGGCAGCCTCGCGCGGCTGGTGAACCCGACCGCCGGGGCGATCGGCGGCAGTGTCGTCATCGCGGCCCGGTCGATGCCGACCAGCTCCGCTGGGGAACCCGCGATGCGCCGGACGTGTCGAGCGTTGGCGATCGGCAGCCACTCGGCGAGCTGGGTGTTGAAATCTCCTGGTGAACTGAACGACCGGCCGGGCAGGAACGAGGTCTCGAGATAGCCGTTCACGCGTTCGACGATGCCCTTGGACTCCGGGTCGAACGGCTTGCACTGGACGATGCGGGTGGCCAGCATCCCGGTGAACGCCACCACCCCAACGGCCAGGTGTCCGCCCTTGCCGATCCCTGATTCGTTGTCCCACAACAGCCTGCGCGGGACTTTCCCCAACTGCCCCGACAGCAGCGACCACATCCCGGCCAGCAGATCCGCGGTGGTCCGGGTCGGAATCATCATCGCAGTGATGAACCTCGAGAACGAAGCCACCATCACCAGCACCGGGGGTGTCCCGACCTGCCCGGCGCCCAACGGGATCGGTGTCGGTGGGAACCACAGATCGCACTGCGCCTGATCCCCGGGCCGATACTCCAGCCGGTCCGCCGGATCCTTCGGTGCGTACTGCGGCCGCAGGGCCGCGACTTTCTTACGGAACCACGACGGTGACCCCGCCCAGCCCACCCGCTCGGCGATCACCGACGCCGGCATCGCCGGGAACTGCGCCAGCAGCTCCCGCACCAGCGGCTCGAACTCGTCGAACGCCGAGGGACCCGACACCCGCTGGTATCGCGGCGGCGACTCCGAGGCAATCGCCCTCGAGACCGTGTCCCGCGAGATGCCCAACCGGGACGCGATCGCCCGCATCGACAGGCCCTCACTCGCATGGAGATACCTGATCTGCGCCCATTCCTGCACTGAGATCACCCTTCCGATCGTGGATGGGTGGCCGATTTTCAAAGAGCGCCGGTGGCCGGATTTTCGAAGAGCGCTGACACCCGCGGCCGACCATATCCTGCAACGCCTACTTTCCCGCAGCAGCGCGCGATCCTCCAGGACATGGATCCCCGTGACGGTCAGGTGTCGTAAAACGGTTCTCGACATCCCGCGGGTTTCATCCGTAAGGGGTGATCCCTGCTCCTGGAAGGTGCTCATAGCCTGTGGTTGAGCGCCGCGTAGAGGTGGGAGCCACTGTGCGGGTCTGCCGTATGCACTGACCCGTTCGGCCGGCTCAGCGCGACACGGCTCGGGAGTCTCGGGTGAACTGGCCGGGTTGGTGTCGTTGATCGCAAGGCCCAGTGCACGATCTTGTTGGAGGGGCAATGACCAGAACCGATCCACAGGAATTCACCACCCTGCTCGACACCATCGCCCAGCGCCGCAGCGCCGGCGACGGCACAGTTTCGGCGCAGTCCCCCACGCACATCCCCGAGGTCAGAGCGGCGGATGTTCCGCAGGAGGTCAAAGACGCCCTTCAACCCGCCGAGACCGGCATGCTGGAGCAGCTCGGCCACACCGGCGCCGCCGCGTACACATACGCTCAGCGCGTCCTCGCCGGTGACATCTCCCGCGAACAGTTCGAGGACCTGATCAGTCAACTGATGGACAGCGCCCAAACCCAGTTCACTCAGCTGCGGGACTCGACCAAGGCAAAACTTCAAAGCCTCGGCCGCCAGCACCCCGACTGGCAAGCGATGATCCTTTCCGTATTCGAAGCGGTCACCAACCTGCAGTCCGACGTGCTGACAAAGGAATTCAACTTCCTCCAATCGCTGATGTCGAACACGCCCCAGCAGGCAGGCCAGTTGAACGGATTCTTCAGCGACTTGATGCGTCACCTCGAGGAAGGGTGGAGTCAGATCGTGGGGTGATACCGGCAGCTCGGCGTGGGCTCGGGCGTGGATGTGCGGGTTCGCGCCACCGTTTCCTTGCGTGACGAACACCCGATCGAAGGAGGAGACAATGACCAAAGCGGAACAAGCTCTCGAAGTGAAGCAGGATACGTTGTCCGAAGCATCGAAGTCGGCGGAACGTACCTCGGTCGGCTGGTACAAGCTGTACAACGATCTGGACCTCCCCGTCACCGCCGTAATAGCGGCCGGCCGTGGCGGGACCCGCCTGAGGGTGCTGGTGATTGCGCCCGGCACCACCAGTGCGCAGTTCGATGACGGTACTGATGCACTTTTCTATCAGGGGACCGGGCCGGGGGAGGTGTACGACTGCGTCAGCGGTTGTGTCTGGTACCACTTCCGTGGGGATCTGCGAGGCAACCAGGTCAACAACCTGAGCTGGTTCCAGTAGCCGTGATCCAGGGGTCCCGCACTGGCCGGGACCCCTGATGCGGCTGATCGCCAGCGGGCACCTGCGGCGTATCCACGGCGCGTGGGGGCCACGTCCGCAGGATCCGCCGGTAAGACGCCACCGCAGAGAGTTTCGCGAGTCGGAACCACCTGCCGGGTGTTCCCAGACCCCCAGGCACTCACGACGAGGTGTCGATAAACGATCGGTTCTCCGACATCCGCCTCTCCGGTGGTGTGGTTCAGATGCTCATGTCGGTGGATCCGTGTGGCGGGTGCCGCGGCTCGGCACGATCGGGGGTGGCTTCATCGGCCGGAGGGCGGGGCTGTCCGGCCAGGATGCGGTTCAGCTCGACGCGTATCGGAGCTGCGGGGGCTTGCCCGCCCGCGGTGGGTAGTTCGGTGAGGATGCGTCCGGCCAGTTCGCGTAGTCGCACGTTGGTGTGTTGCGAGTAGGACCGCAGCAGCTCGAATGCTTGCTGCTCGCCGATCCCGTAGACCAGCATCAGCATTCCTTTGGCCTGCTCGATCACCGCGCGGCCGGCTTCGAACGCGCACCGATCGGCGTCAGCGGGCGGTCGGGGTTGTTCGATGTCCACACACCCACCCCTACCCGCGGTGTGGCGTGGAGAAAAGCCCTACCCAGGAAGCGGGAAAATCTACATTGCAGGGTGTAGACATTCGGGAAGCTGGGGTGTACTTTCTCTGTTGTTGGAGATGAGATGTCTGGTTGGCCGGGCAGGTGAACTGCACCGGAAGCAAGATCCACCATCCCCTCCGGCGGAGAAGAGAATCCGGTGCAGTCGGCCGGACCGCCGGAGGGGATGACGAACTCCCGCAGACACGTCCGGCAACCCCAGGAGGTGGTGACTGAACAGCTCTTCCCAGATTCCGCGTCCCGGGCTGTTGCCGGGCGCGGTCCCCGCGGTCGGCTTCACCGTCCGACCGGCGGGATAGACGTGAAACCCCTCGATCCCAGGCCCCGGCGCACAACGCGCCGGGGCCTGTCGACGTTGAACCCCAGAGGTGTTGTGCAGCAAGCGAACGACCCCACCAACTCCACCCACCCCATCGACTCCGCCGACGCTTCCAGTGCCGCCGACCGGCTCGATCACGAGGACTACCCCGCCTACAGCATGGGCAGGGCCGCGGAAATCCTCGGCGTCACCCCCGCCTTCCTGCGCGGCCTGGACGCCGCCGAACTGCTGATCCCGCAGCGTTCAGCGGGCGGGCACCGCCGCTACTCCCGTTCCCAGTTGCGGATCGCCGCGCGGGTCCGCGCGCTGGTCGATGCGGGCACACCGCTGGAGGCGGCGTGCCGGATCATCGCCCTGGAAGACCAACTCACCGAAGCCCGCGAGCTCAACGCCGAAATCACCCGGCGAAACCCGCCCGCGCCGGACCGCGACAGCTGAGTCCGGTCAGCCGCGGCCGCGGGTGCCGAGTTCGGCCCACACCGTCTTGCCGGGTCCGTGGTAGTCCACAGCCCAGCAGGTGGCCAGCTGATCGACCAGGATCAACCCGCACCCTCCGGTGTGATCGGGTCGGCGGATCCGCGCGGGCGCGGGTGAAGCATCCTCGACCTCCACACGCAACCAGCCGTGGCCGGCCACCATCAACCGGCAACCACGCGGGGCGCGGGCGTGCACGACAGCGTTGCCGGCCAGCTCGTCAGACACTTGCACCGCGTCCTCGATACGCAGGAATTGGTCGACGGGCTGATCCATATGTACTTCCAGAAGCGGACGCCCGGCATGCTCGACTATCTTGCGGCCTTTGATCTTCTTGCCCGCGTCGTAACCGGTCGTGCCGGCAGCGACCGTGTCGGCGCCACGAACGGTCTGCGAGTCGATTACCGCGGCAGTGGGCCGCGTGTCACGCCCTGCCTGGACTCGTGCCCGGTCCCGCAACACGTCGTGGATGCGTTGCCACACACCGGCTTTTGTCCACCGCCGCTAGATGTCATACAACGAGAGCTTCCCAGCGCTGATGGAAGCGATGGCCTGGCCGGACCGATCGGGGATACCGTCGCTTCATGTGTACCTACGGTTTCGTGCACTACAAACTGCACTATGCGTGCGTGGGGTGCCGGGTGTCGTTCAAGCGGCACCCGCCGATTGCCGGTGTAGCGCACCATTGCCCGCGATGCGGTAAACCGATGTTATGTGCGGGGCATGATTTCGCGGCGCCCCCTCGCCGTGACACCCGGGCGTGGTCGGTGGTCGCTGCCGTGGTCGGCGCCGGATTGCGTTACGAGGGTTTCGAACCGTGCGGCTGTGGCTGGGAACCGAAATACCGGCCGCGGACCCGCGCCGAACTTCGCGCCCGCCGCAAGTTCGCCACACGCAACGCTGTTCCGCTCGCCGATGCGCTCGCCCGCCCTAACGTGTGAACACACTGCCCAAGCGCACCGCAACCGGTCGAACGCGCCGCACCACACCGGACACGACCCCGAAGACAGGAATCAGGACCGAATACGCCTCGACCGCGCCTGAGGCCGAGTTCTCACATGCGTTCTAATAGTGCTTTGTTAGATGCGCCGGGATGTGCTGTGCTGCAATGGTGTTGCGCGAGGAGATGGACGTGGTCCGTCCGGTGATCGAGGAGTTCGCCGCCGAGATGTTCGCCGGGTTCGCCCGCCGGGACCAACGAGCCAAGGGGCAGCTGTACCTGCGGGGCCTGCTGGCAGACGGTAAACGCAAGTCGATGCAGCCCATGGCGGCGCGGCTCGGGGTCGATCATCAGCAGTTGCAGCAGTTCGTGACGACCTCGACCTGGGACCACACCCAGGTCCGGGCCCGGCTGACCGGGTGGGCGGCGCGGTTCGTCGACCCCGACGCCCTCGTGGTCGACGACACCGGGTTTCCCAAGGACGGGACAGCATCACCGGGTGTGGCGCGAATGTACTGCGGGGCGTTGGGCAAACGCGGCAACTGCCAGATCGGAGTGAGCGTGCACGCGGCCACCGACTGGGCCTCGGCCGCACTGGATTGGCGGCTCTACCTACCGAAGTCCTGGGACGACCACACCGCCACCGACCCGGACGAAGCCGAACAGATCACCGCACGGCGGGCACGGTGCGCGATTCCCGACCACGCTCGGTTCCGGGAGAAGTGGCGGCTGGCGCTGGACATGCTCGACGAGGTCCTCACCTGGGGAATGCCCGCCCGGCCGGTGATCGCCGATGCCGCCTACGGCGACAGCACCGCCTTCCGCGCCGGACTGACCGAACGCGGCCTGACCTACGTCCTGGCGGTCTCGGCGGCGACCAGCGTCCACCCCGCCACCGCTGAACCGGTGCCACCGACCTACTCCGGATTCGGGCGACCCCCAACCCGCACCGACTACCCCGACAAGCCCGTCACCGCCAAGACGATGATCATCACCACCGGCCGCTCAGCGGGACGGTTCGTCACCTGGCGGCGCGGCTCCCGCCACACCGCATCGAACCCGGGCGCGGTGATGCGCTCCCGGTTCCTCGCCTTACGGGTGCGCCCGGCCAACCGCAACATCACCCGCGGACCGGACGGCAGCCTTCCCGAATGCTGGCTGCTGGCCGAATGGCCCACCGGCGCGGCCGAACCCACCGACTACTGGCTGGCCACCGTGGCATCAAGCATCCCGCTACGAGACCTCGTGCGGCTGGCGAAAATCCGCTGGCGCATCGAACACGACTACCGCGAACTCAAAGACGGCCTCGGCCTGGACCACTTCGAAGGCCGATCCTGGCTCGGCTGGCACCGCCACGTCACCCTCACCTCCATCGCCCAGGCAATCTGCACCACGCTGCGCCTCACCCCAAAAGCCCCTGCGCAGGCCTGACCCTCTACGCCGTCCTGCGCCGACTCCAACACCTACTCGCCACCTGGACCGGGCACTGCCACACCTGCCACCAACCCCTACCAGCCCGAACACAACCACCCCACACCTAACAAAGCACTACTAAGAGGGCATCCGAGAACTCGGTGTCGCTGGTGATTTTCAATTGGCGAAGATGGCCTGGACCTGAATGTGGCATGTGTCCAGACAGCTCGTTTGATGTGGCGTCACCACGGCTGAGTTTGTTGCGGCGCGACGGTTCTGGTCAGAATGTGGGGGTGGCGCATGCTGATCTGGCTGCTGTGTGGTGGCGGGAACTGTCCGACGAGTCGGCAATGGGGGTTGCGCGTGCGGTAGCCCGCGAGAACGATGCGGAATTGATCGGTGTTTATCGCCATGAGTACGCGGGCCGACAGCAGCGTATTGCCCTGTTCGAGCGGGCGGGTATGCGGTTCTCGTTGGTTCCGGCCGACCGTGTGCGACTCGGTTACGACGGGGACAGGTTCGTCCCGTCGCCGCACCAGGTGGTCAGCTATGCCGATAGCGTTGAGGAGTACGGTCTGCCTGCGATCGCGGAATTCGTCGATGCGATGACTTCGCCGGATCGGGTGGTGGAACTTCCTGCGATGCTTGTCGGGGTCGAGGCACTGGAACCGTGTCTCGAGAGCGTGCGGATCGATGATCCCCGGGTTCAGCAGCTGGTCGCCGAGTCTGGTCCTCGCACTGGCACGATCACGCACTTGGGCCCCGGCGGCGGTCTGAAGGTCGAGTTCGGCGAGCTGGGACAAGTGCAGCGCGCCTGGGTGGCCGAACAGATCTCCTACGAGCAGGCGTTGGGAAGTGCGTCTGTGCTGGGCGTGCGGGCGAGCACTCCGGATGAGTGGGAATATGCCTGTGGTGCTGGGGCCAGCACTCTGTTTCGATGGGGCGATGACAGCTTGGACGACGGATATCCGTTCGATCACCGGAGGGGCCCGCACCGGGAGTCGAACTTGTGGGGTCTGAAGATCGGTCAGGATCCGTATCGACACGAGTTCACTACGGAGCCGACCATCGTCTGCGGTGGTGACGGGGGCGGTGCCACGTGTGGTGGAAGCGGGTTCTTCCTGGGGTGGCTCACGCTGGCCACCGCTTACCGCGACAAGGATTTCGGGGCCTGGCTCAATTCCGAAAACGGCTACATCACCGAATTACTCATCCGGCCGGTCGTCGAGATGGCCTGAAAGGTAGTTCGAAGAACTCAGGTGCGCTGGTCGGTTCGGGCGAGGCGTCGGTGAGTGTGTGGATGGCGGCGATGTAGGCCATGGCTTCGTGGCGGTCGGGTCGGGTCTCGTAGTCGCGGACCAGGCGGCAGTTGACCAGCCATCCGAAGCTTCGCTCGACGACCCAGCGGGGGCATGGCGTTGAATACGGTGGAGGTATCGCTGCGTTCGACGATCTGAACCATCGGTGCCAGAACGGATTTCGCCCACTGCACGAGTCGTCCGGCGTAGTCGCCATCGGCCCACACCAGCGAGATCGTGGCGAAGCGTGCCCGCACGGCGGTCAGCGGCTGGTGGACGGCGTCACGGTCCTGGATGGCGGCACTGGTGACCACGACCGCCACAACGCCGCGGCGAACCCGGAAGCGATCCGAGGCCGGCGAAACCGGCCATCGAGCCGAGCGGACGAGTCCGCGGGCAGGGTGTCGGACAGAGCGATAACCGCGCCGCCGAGGTCGCGTCCGGCGGCCGCGAGAGCGTACATGGCGGGCACGATGGCGAACACCCACTGGGCGTGGTGTGTCGACCTTCAAGCGGTTCGACTCCGGCCTCCGAGCCCCGCCGAGCCGAACCTATGGGTCGATACGCTGTCCACGCACCCGATCGGGTCCGCGGAATCGCCCGGCCGAGTCCCCCAGCCCCGTGCGCTGCACCGCACCTCGGCGAGAACATTCGGTCCGGCGCCGGTGTGGGTCCGGCCCTCCCAGAAGTGGAAGCATCCGCGACTGGGAGGGTTGCCCGTCGTCCGGATCCTGTCTCCCGCATCGATCGACGACTATTCGACGTCCGCCGTTCCGGCGAGAACGGACCGCAAGGGGAGCATGATCTCCTGGCCGACTCTGATCAGGTTCGGGTCCGCGATGTGGTTCAGCTCGGCGATCATCCGGAGGAATCTCAGATCGCCGTACTTCTTCTTGACGATCCCCGACAGGGTCTCCCCCGCGACGACTGTGTGCCATTCGGCTGCCATGAGTGTCTCCTAGCTCTTCGGGGGAATGATCAATTCCTGGCCGACGCGGATGACGTCGGGGTTCGGGATCTCGTTCGCTTCGGCGATCAGCGGGAACAGTGCCGCGTTCCCGTAGAAGCGCTTGGCGATCTTGGACAGCGTGTCGCCGGAAACGACCTTGTACGTGATGCCGGGAATGATCAGAACCTGGCCGACGTGAATCACGTCGGGATCGTCGATTCCGTTCGCCGCGGCGATCAACGGAAACAGGTGCGAATTCTGCGGGCGATAGAAATGCCCCGCCAGGCCGGAGAGGGTTTCGCCACGCACCACCGTGTGCTTGCGACTCACGTCGGGGAGAATCAGGACCGTCCCGATGCGTATCGAGTCGGGATCCGGAATCCCGCTGGCGACGGCGATCAGCTCGAAAAGCGAAGCCTGCCCGTAGAATCGTTTCGCGATCGCCGACAGGGTTTCACCCGCGGCGACCGTGTGGGTGTTGAGCATGATTCACTCCTTTTCGATGAAACCTCGGCGTTTCGGTACCCGAGGATGTCGATAATTCGATGAACGATGTCCGGGTCGGAATCGCCGAAACCAGCGTATAGTCGGCACAACGGCCGTCAAAGTCCTCGGACGGACGGATTCGAAGTCGGGTAGTGCGCTACTCATGCCGAAGCGCTCGGAAAGCAAATAATTGCAGCGCCCTCGACCGCGCCGTGCGCGGCCATCTGCTTCGAAATGAGTAGTCGACTACTCGTTACCACCCGGATGGGTGAGCCTACGGTTGGCCCCATCCAAGATCAACGCGGCGAGTCATGTGATGACGGTATCGAGCCCGGGTCGAACGCGCACATGAGTGCCCGCGAGGCGGCTGGGTTGGTTCGCAGTACGGCCAGATCAGCTCGATGATCGAGAAGTAGTTCGGCGGAGGAGATATGGACGCCACAGCACGAACGGATGCCTTGGCGACGGAACTTTCCGGGGCCCTCACAATGGCATCGCGGTGCCCTGGAAATCTCTCGCAGAACAGCCAGGACTACCGCCTCCGGGCTGCACAATTCTTCACCGAGAACGACCGGGTGGCGCGTGCTATCGACAGCGAACTCGGTGAATTGTTTCGCGAGGACCCGGAGCTCGGCCGCCTGGTCGAAGCCACGAGCCGCAGGGGCGGCCGCAAGCGTCTCGCGCAACACCTGCGGCAGACGCTGCCCGAGCACCCGCATGCACAAGAGTCCCTGCTCTCCTTGACGCAAGGGACCGCCGACCCCGTCGCCAGCCGTACACCCATAGGCGGCGCGGTGTCGTGGAGCCGGTCGTCGGGATGGTTCAGTCGCGAAGTCGTTCTGGTGCTGATGAATGTTCTGATCGTCGTCCCGATCGTGTTCGCGTTTCTCACCGTATGGGGTGGAGTTCATCGTCACAGTTCGGCAGACGACGTGTCCACCGCCGCACTGAGAGTCTTCATCGTATGGGTCCTGTCTTTCTTGCCCAGCTGGTTGTATATCCGATTCCTCGGGCAGCGCGCAGGCGCCCTGTGGAGCGAGTACGTCATCAATCTCCACCGCCTCGCAGTGGACGAACCGAGATACCTGCCGCGACCACCGAAGTCCTCCGAGTTCTACGCGGAATGGCTCGCGGACGGCGGCTACCTCCAGGAGGAGGAACACAATATCTATCGGCAGAAGTTCAACGCCTATTATGGACGCGCCGTTTCCTCCGCGGGCGGATCCGATTTCGTTATCAAGACCGACACGCTTTTTCCCATCTTCCTCGCCACGATCGGTTTCGCGACTTGCTGGACAGCGGTCCTCTGGGATCTGAGCTTCGTCGAGAACCCCACGACCGCGTGGGATATCCTCAAGTTCGGATTTCTCGGCGCCTACGCATTCACCGTGCAGAGCCTCGTCCGCCGGTTCTTCCAGAGCGACCTCAGGCCGAGTGCGTATGCCTCCGCGCTCCTGCGGATAATCGTCGTCTTCGCCACCTTGGTGGCCTTGTATCAACTGATCGACAGTTTCGAAGCCGGTGTTCGATCGGCAATTGCCTTCGTTGTGGGCGCTTTCCCGATCGTCGGCATCTACGCACTCCACAGGACGACGGCGGTCGCTCTGCGGGCTGCGGTACCCCAGCTCACTCCGAATTATCCGCTCAATCAGATCGACGGCCTGAACGTGTGGTACGAATCCCGGCTCATCGAAGAAGGCATCGAAGACATGCAGAGTCTGGTGACGGCGAATCTCGTCGATGTCATCCTCCACACGCGTGTTCCCATCGGCCGACTGGTCGACTGGATCGATCAGGCCCAGCTGTACTTCCACCTGGACCACAGTGAAGTGACGCGGCGTGAACGCCGGCAGGCCCTGCGTCAGGACAACACATCGTCGTCCAAACCCTCCTCCGAGGACCCGAGCTGGACCGCACAGCTCAGCGGAAGCCTCGGCCCTGGCGTTCGCGCCGGCACCAACACCCGCGTAAGGCTGCGCCAACTCGGCATCCGAACGGCGACCGACTTGCTCATCGCGTTCCCGCCCAGCGAAGTCGACCCCCGCACCGCCGCCGAACCGACGGGTCGGCAATACCGATACCTCACACCGGCAGGCATCGATCTCGAGCAGATCCGCATGCTCGTACGCGTTCTCAACGAAAGCAGCGAGCTGGTTCCCGTCTGGAACTGGCAACGCAGGGGCGCTCGTATCCGCCCACCTCAGGAAACGTCGAACAGAAGGCGTATCAATGGGCTGGAGCACTCCCAGCCGGAGACGACCGCAAGTGCACTCCGTCGACGAGAGCCACAACGAACGATCTTCGACCCGCACTGAACACCCCCGGCCGAGGTCCCGCGTTCCTCGCCGGCGCGGGATCGGCACATCCTTACGCGGCCTTACCGGCCGGTGGGGTCATGATCATCGTTGTTCACCGGCCGTGCCGATCTTCGTGGCGCGGCCGGAGCCGTCACGGTGCATCCAACACACTCGCCGGGACACCGTAGGGCAGAAATCGCACTCGACGGCGATCATCGGTGTTGTCGCGATGCGCGCGCAAGGCCTCGAGTTCGCTGGGAAAGACCTGGTCGACCCTGGCCTCACCGCTGTCATCGATGCTGTAGATCACCCACACCCCGCTGCCGGTCGCACCGGTGGTCTCGCCCTCGGGTTCCGGTGGGCGTGGCCGTTGCGGTTGGACGAACTGACCGAGCAGCGACGCCAGCGAACCGACGCTCGCGTGATCTACGCGATCCAGGAACACGCCGGCTTTCCCGAGCAGATCACGGAGCTCGGTTCCCGCTCCACGCAGTGCGCGTTCGAATTCTTCCGGATCGATGCCGAAAGGCCCGTTATCTGGCATCGCATGTGCTCCTGGAGACGAGTTGGGCGTTACGTCCTCAGTGTCCTCGCGAAACGCCGACTTCGCCACGACGGCCTCCGCGCCGTGGCGCTTTCCGACCGCACCGGTGGGTAGCCCCGACGGTTTGCCGATAGTCGGTCTCCGACATACCTGCGGCGCGGTTGCGTGCGGTCCGGGCGTAATTTTGCGCGGGTCGGGGTTGCATCCTGTACCTGGGTACAGGCTTACCGTGGCGGCATGATGATTTCGTCTTCGTCGGGTGATTGGGTGCCGGATTCGTGCACCCTGCCAACCGCTGAGCGTCCTGTTCGAGTCGCGGAGTTCGATCGGTTCTTCGCTCAGTCGGTGCGGCACACCCATCGGCCCGCCCGCACGCTGCTGGATCTGGTGCTGGCCGGCGACGCCGAACCGGCCGGCCGTGACCTGGCCGCCCGGGAATCGGCCTGCTGCTCGTTCTTCGCTTTCACCTTCGACACCACCGAGACCGGACCGGTGATGCACATCGAGGTTCCCGAGGCCCAGGTCGATGTTCTCGACGCGCTCGCCGTGCGGGTGGACGCCTTGATCGGCGGAGGCCGGAGTTGACCGGCTTGCGCACCGGCGAGCTGGCCGAAGCGGCCGGGGTGAACACCCAGACTTTGCGGTACTACGAGCGACGCGGGCTGCTCGCCGAACCGCGGCGGTCCCTGGGCGGGCATCGGCTGTATCCCGAACAGGCGGTGACGGTGTTGCGGGTGATCAAGGCGGCGCAGCGGCTCGGGTTCACCCCACCGCACAACCCGACGCCCACTTCGGCCGCATCCTCGCCGCCTACGGTGGCGTGTTCGTCGCGGGCTCGCTGGCCTGGGGCATGGCGCTGGACGGCTTCCGGCTCGACCGCTGGGATGTCACCGGCGCCCTAATCTGCCTGATCGGCGTCGCCGTCATCATGTACGCACCGCGCCACGCCTGACCCCTCGTTCCCGCGTCACCCCTGGAGCGGGGCTTGCGGTCTCTTTTCCGGGTTCGACCAGGTGACTCGACCCTGTCCGCTGTTCGCCGCGGCGGCGTAGCGGCGGGCCAGGCGGGCGAACGCGGCGGTGAGTTCGGGCGGCCCGAGGACTTCGATGTCAGCGTCGAACCTGCCGAGAACGCCGGCGAGTGCGGTCCATGACCACGAGCCGAGGACCACTCGGCAACTGTCGGGATCGAGCGCCTCGACTACTCCGTCGTGGAGGAACGGTGCGACCTCGGTGGCGGGCAGACGCAGGATCACGGCCCCACGGCATGGCCAGTTCCCGGTCGCATCCGAGCCACGGAACCGGCTGGTCACGAACGTGGTGACGTCTCCCTCCGGAAGTTCACGCGGAGTGAAGCGGGGGCCGGTGGGGATGCGCGGGGCGATCCGGTCGGCGCGGAACGTCCGCCAGTCCTCGCGGTCGAGATCCCAGGCCACGAGGTACCACCGTCCGCCCCACGTGACGAGATGGTGGGGTTGCACTCGACGTGCCGGGCGCGCGGCGGCATCCGTCGGTGATGCGCCCGCGTAGTCGAAACGCAGCACCTCGCGGGCGTGGACAGCGGCGCCGATCGCCGTGAGGACCTCCGTGCCGGCCTCGGGCGCGGGCCGGTCCTCGGGCGGTGCGACGGCGGTGATCCGGAGGGTGTCTATGCGGTGGCGTAGGCGCGCGGGCATGACCTGGCGGACGGTGTTCAGCGCGCGTGCCGCGGCCTGGTCGATACCGGCGCCTGCGGTGGTGGCGATCTGGAGTGCGACGGCCAGGGCGACGGCCTGTTCGTCGTCGAACAGCAGCGGCGGGAGTTGGGCGCCTGCGCCGAGCCGGTATCCGCCGTCGGGGCCTTTGGTGGTGGCGATGGGGTAGCCGAGTTCGCGCAGGCGGTCGATATCGCGGCGCACGGTGCGCGGGCTGACCTGCAGCCGCTCGGCCAACAGCGCCCCCGGCCAGTCCCGGCGCGCCTGTAGCAGGGACAGCAGCGCCAGCAGTCGCGCGGAAGTTTTCGGCATATCGCTCATCCTGTCCGAAGTAGCGGACACAACCTGGCCACTACCCTTGCGAATGTTGCTCACGTCAACCGACGAGCCGAACAGGAGCAACTGTGTCTCTCACAACCACCGCCCACTTGAACTTCCGCGGTGACGCCCGCGCCGCGCTGGAGTTCTATCAGTCCGTCTTCGGCGGTCAGCTCGCCGTCGTCACCTACCAGGACGCCGGGAACCTCGGCGGCGAGGCCGACCAGATCATGTGGGGCCGAGTACAGGCCGACAACGGATTCCATGTCATGGCCTACGACGTGCCCGTGCAGACGGGCTACGACCCGGGCGAGAACGCGTTCTTCGTCTCCGTGCGCGGCACGACCGTCGAAGAGGTCTCGGGCTATTGGGAGAAACTCACCGCGGGCGCGACCATCGTGGTCCCGATGGGCCCGGCGAACTGGGCGCCCGCCTACGGGATGCTGCGTGACCGTTTCGGTGTCGTCTGGGTCGTCGACGTCGTCGGCGAGTACAACGGATAGGGCGTCACGACTTCGTCGAGCAGATCCGCACGGTCATGACTACGGCGACTTCGTCAGGCCGCGGACGTGTGGCCATGCCTCGGCGAGCGCGAGCAGCTGATGCAGTTCCGCGGTGAGATCCCTGGCACCGGGCCGGATCTGGTGCCGGGGTGGGAACCGGCTCGCGCGCGGAGGGTGCCCAGCAGCCTTGGCGGCGATGGCCTCGGCGACGCGGCGAGCATGGATATGCGGGTCACCGCCGGTGATGGCCAGATCGCCGGGGCTGTCGCTGTAGCGCTTGAGATGGAGGAGGCTGTCACGGATCTCGACCGTCATGCGGTGCAGACGGATGGCCGGGTCGGTTCGGCCGTGGTGGTCGCGCGGCGCCTCCAGGACGATTCCGGGCACGGCCGCGGTGAGATCGGCCCACATCGGCTGCAGCCGACGGCAATAGCGGCTGGTGCGGTCCCATCCCATGTGGGTGAGCAGGGTGCTGATCAGCGGCACCGTGACCACGGCGGGAGCGCCGACGGCCGAGAGGAGGAAGCCGCTCCATGCCTTCCAGCGCATCTCGGGATCCCATGCCGGGTGGCCGGCCAGGACACTGCTGACGGTCTCGATCGGGTATACGACCGCTACGACCCCGAGAGCTGCCACGGTGCCGAGGACCGCTGTGTACAGTGCCCGTTCCTGCCAGGTGGTGTCCCCCGCGGCGCGCATCTCGCGCACGCTGACCCGGCCGACGCGCAGGGCGGTGGCACCGAGCGGCAGGGAGAACACGACCCAGATGACGACAGCGCGCCAGCCCAGGGTTTGGTCGATCAGCTGGTCGGCCCGGCGGGCGGGCGCGCCCGCGATCAGGATGACGGCGGTGGCGGTGACCGTGACGAGGTAATAGCGCCGCTGTCTGCGCCATGTGTGGGCGGGATCGGCGCCTGCCCACAATTCGGCGATGCCGTAGATATGCGAGACGGCCAGCAGAACCGCGCCCAGCGACAGCTGCCGGGCGATGTTCACCACGTCGCGGTCGTCGCCGGGCAACAGCCAGGCCAGTGACTGTTCGAACCATGCCTCCCGCAGCAGGTGCTCGAGGAGGGCGGCGGCGAGCGCGCGGTTGATGAGCCGGTCGACGAGGCTTTCCCGCAACAGCCACCACCGACCGGCGAGCACCGATGCGAGCACCGTCAGGACAGGCCAGCTGATCAGACCCGGGACAGGAGAAGTCATCTCATCGGTGCCGGTTCCGGAAGAACGTCGAGCGGAACCGGCTCGCCGACCGCTTCGGCAGCATCGCTTCGACCAGCAGCAGGTCGGCGAAGGTTTCGGCGGCGCGCTCGCGCTCACTGCCGTAGTCTTGGCGCCCCAGGACGCTGTGAATGGTTTCCAGCGACAGCGACGGCATCAATTCGCGCAACGGTAGATCGGTCGCAGGACCGGCGGGACCGCTCGAAGTCTCTCCGTGGCCGAGCAGCATGTGACCGATCTCGTGGGCGATGATGTGATCGGCATGCCATTCGGTGTCGGCCCCGTACATGATCACGTCGTCGTCTTCCCGGGCGATCCACAGGCCACTTCCGGTGCCGCATCCGTTTCCGGCGAGTGCGCCGACGTCGATCGGGCACAACGTGATCGACCGTCCCCGATACGCCGCCACCCGCTCGATGTATTCCGTCATGTCCCATGGATGGGGGATCTGTACCAGGCGACCCAGCTCCTCGAATCGCGCGGCGAGATCCTCCATTACGCCTTCCCCTCGTCGATCACGGTCACCTATTGCCGATAATGCGGTGAGCGTAGTCGTCTACGGGGTCTTGTCGCCGACCTGGCTTGCCTCACAAGCTTTCTCGGAACCGAATGAGAACAAGATCGCACGCCGCTATGGCTTGGGTGGGCACGCCGGGGCTCCGTCGGCGGGGGTCTCGCTGGGGGCATCGACCGCAGGGTCGCCATCGGCCGGATACCGGGCGCGGCTATCTCCAGGTGGCAGCGTGTTCGAGGGCGTAGGACTTCAGCTGCCGTGCCGGGTGACCGGTGAGCCGCTCGACCGTATCGGTCACCACGGCGTTGCCACCGTCCCGAATCAACCGGAACAGGCCCTGCTGCCAGGTGATCGAGCGTTCGTCCAGACCGGCCTGCCGCAGGCCTTCGGCGAACTGATCGGCAGTGATGGGCACGTAACCCAGGTCCCGGCCCGCGGCTTCGCCCAGGGTTTGGGTGACCTGCCGCAGGGTGAGGGCCTCTGGGCCCGTGATGATGTGGACGTCTCCCGCATGCCCCTCCTCGGTGAGTGCGGCGACTGCCACCTCCGCGATGTCTCGGGTGTCGACGAAGCCCACCGCGGCATCGGCGACCGGGAGCGCGAGCTCGCCGTTCTCGCGGAGGGCCGCCGCGAAGCCTTCGCCGAAGTTCTGCTGAAACCAATTGGGCCGCAGAATCGTCCACTGCTTACCCGAAGCGCGCACGTCCGCCTCCCAAGCGGCCATCGGAATCGCGTCGGGCAACTGCTCGACACCGAGCACCGACAGCAGCACGACCTTGCGCACGTGCGCAGCGGTGGCCAGCAGATCACCGACCAGGCCGGGTTCCTCGGGTGCGGCGTACGGTCCGACGACGTACAGGCTGTCGATGCCGTGCAGCGCCGGAGCCCAGGTCGCACGATCGGCCCAGTCGAAACGCACCGGCTCGACTCCCGCGGTCACCGCTGCGGGGTTGCGGCTCGCCGCTCGCACGTCGACGCCGCGAGCCACCAGCGCGTCCACCACGGGCCTACCGGTCTTGCCGGTCGCGCCGAGCACCAGAACAGTCATGGGGTTCTCCTCAGATCGTTTGTCCGAGAGCGAATCTACGGATCGCGGCCAGGATGATGAATGCCTGAGAATCCGGAATACATGTCCTAGAGTCCTGGCTTGTGGACGTTCTCTCCGACGCGCTCGCCGCGATGCGAACGGGCCGAACCCGCGCGGCCCGCACCGACGTACGCGCGCCGTGGGGCTTGCGCTTTCCGGCCGTCACCGGCACGACCTTCCATGTCGTGCTCAGCGGCACCTGTTGGCTGCTGGCCGACGGAAGCGAACCCCTCGCGCTGAGCCCCGGCGACGTGGTCTTCCTCCGCACCGGAAGCTCGCACGCTCTCGCCGACGACCTTCGAACGCCGCTGGTCGATTTCCTTCCCGAGCGCCAGGAGCCCGATTCGCCGATCGGCCATGTCCGCGTCGACGGTTCGGGACCGCGGTCGATACTGCTCTGTGGCGCATACCAGCTCGATCGAACGCGGCCGCATCCGCTGATGAGGGACCTGCCCGAAGTTCTGCACCTGCCCGCCGGGAACGCGGACCTCGGTCATCTCGTCGGCCTGCTGGCGACCGAGTTCGACCGGGATCGGCCCGGCCGCGACGGCATCGTTCCCCCACTGGTCGACGCGATGCTGCTCTACATCCTGCGCACCTGGGCCGACGAGTGCGCCGATTCGCCGGGATGGGCGCGAGCGCTCCGCGACCAGGCGATCGGCCGAGCCTTGCGCGACATCCACGCTCGCCCAGCCGCCCCTTGGACCGTGGAACAGCTGGCGGCGCGCAACGGCCTGTCCCGGTCAGTGTTCGCGCAGCGGTTCACCGCGCTGGTCGGCGAACCGCCGGTGTCGTATCTGACCTGGTGGCGCATGACGAGTGCCGGCCGCATGCTCCGCGAATCCGACGCCCCGCTCAGGAATGTGGCCGCACAGGTGGGCTACAGCTCCGAGTTCGCCTTCGCCAAAGCGTTCAAGCGCGCTTACGGCGTCGCCCCGGGCTTGTACCGGCGCGCCGAGAGAGGCGAGACACCGACCATTCCGACTCGATCTCCAGCCTGAGGTCAAGATCCATCGCGCGCCGCGTTTCGGCTAGAGCGGGGCGTCGCGCCACCAGCGGTCGTACAGATCCTGCCCGGAGGCGCCGCCGCGGACCAGGACATGGCAGAAGTCGCGGATGGGTGGGTCGAACTGCACGAGGAGGATGCCCGTCGGCCGGCCGGCCGCGCCGGCGACTTCGCCCCAGACGACTCGTCCGGTCCCGGCGATTCGCTGCCATGACTCGTCACCGCGCACCGTCATGTCGGCGAACGGCGTCACCGGGTTCGGCTGCCGATCGGTGTTGCAGTTCACGACGAGGCGCTCCACCGGGTTTCGGTCGCCGTCGCACAGGAGTCTGGCCAGCTCGCCGAGTTGCGAGTTCAATTCGACCGGATTTCCTCCCCGATCTACCGGATGGCATCGGATGCCCCCATGGCCGAACGCATTCGGCGTCGCCGGCAACAGCCTCGGGAACTGCCGGACCACGGTCTGGTAGCTGCCCCAGTCGGTGCGGTCGCCGACTGCCGTGGTCGGCGCCGCCGCGGTACTCGACCGGGCGACCGAGGTGGGCAAGGCCGAGGACTCGCCGCTGGGGCTGCGGGTCAGGGCGAGGACGGTCCCGATGCCGAGCACGACGGCGGCCACCGCGACGGCCGCGGCGAGCACGAATCGTTTCCGCGACCGGGATGCGCGGGAACCGCCGACCGGAGCCGGCTGTTCCTCCGTCCCGAGCGCCGCCGCGAGTGCGGCGGCGAGTTCCCCGCACGACGGGTAGCGGCGGGCCGGGTCTTTGGCCAGCGCGCGGGCCACCACCTCGTCGACTCCGTGCGGCAGGGACGGTCGCACCGCGGACGGGCGCGGCGGCGCGTCCCGCAGATGGGCCCGCACGATTTCGGCCGCGCTCGGCCGCGCGAAAGGCGGCGCCCCGGTCAGCAACTCGTAGAGCGTGCAGCCCAACGCGTAGACGTCGGCGCGGTGATCGACGGCGCCGCCCGTGAGCTGCTCCGGGGCGGCGTACGCGAGCGTCGCCCGCACCGTTCCCGTCTCGGTCGACGACGCCGGCCCCGCCTGCGCACTCGCTATACCGAAGTCTGTGACGAAGACCCGGTCCGGTTCGTTCTCGCGCGATTCCAGCAGGATGTTGCCCGGCTTGACGTCGCGGTGCAGCACCCCGGCCCGGTGGGCGGCGTCGAGACCGCGCGCGACCGCGCCGACGATGTCCGACACCCGGTGCGGCGGCAAGCCGCCGGGCGCGCGGCGCAGCAGAGCACCGGTATCGAGACCGTCCACGAATTGCATGGCGATCCACAGCCGCCCCTGGTCTACGCCTCGATCGTGAACGGCGACGATATCGGGGTGGTCGAGCTGGGCGGCGAGGTCGGCCTCGCGCACGAACCGGGCCCGGAAGGCGGCGTCGACCGCCTGCTGCGCCGACAGCACTTTCAGCGCGTCCCACCGCGGAAGCCGGGGATGCCGGGCCAGGTAGACCGCGCCCATGCCGCCCTTGCCCAGCAGCCTTTCGATTCGGTACCCAGCGAAAATTGTTCCCGGTGGAAAGAGTTCGGTCATTCGGACTCGCTGTTCAGCAATACGGCGTACTGGGCCGCCGCCCGCTGCTGGGCGTCCGTCACCGTCCGTCCGGCGACGACCGCCAGGTAGCGTCCGAACAACACCTCGCACCGGAAGCGCGGCGCGAACTCGGTGCCGTCGAGCCGCTCGCCGCAGCGCGTGTCCGGCAGCCCCGCGGGCACGGGCGCGGGCCGGACACCCGCCGCTGTCAGATCGCCGGCGTGGGCGTCGAACTCCGCGCGGGCGATGGCGACGGTCGCGTACCGCGCGACCCAGTGGTGTCCGATCGTGGCCAGCGACTCCTGCGGTTGGCCTCTCTCCGTCCCCTCCAGCGGACGTCCGCTGTGCAGGTAGGCGCCGCGCGGGCCGTAGACGATGCCCACCGGCCAGATCGCGGCGTTCCATCCCGCGGTCCGGACGCTGCCCGGGGCGATCGCCGCCGGGAACGTCCATTGCCCGGGCTTGTCCGGAACGACCCGCCGGAGCATGCCGTCGCGGTCCAACGGGAGCGCGGCGATCTTGTCTTCCGGCGTGGGCTGGAAATCGCGCAGTCTCGCCACCTGCGCACCGAAGGCGCGACTCGCGAGCCCGGTGAGCGCGGCGGGGTCCGGCGTGGTGTGCCCGGCGAGCACGTTGATCACGAACGATCCGTGCGCCATGGTGGCCGCGAGCGTCGGCACCGTCGGTCGCCAGTGGCTGTGCGCCGCAGCATGTTCCGGGATCGCGATCGGTACGTTCTCGGCACTGACGGCGGCGTCGACGGCATCGATTTCCTGTGCGGCCCGTCCGGCCGACTCGGCGTCGGGGAATCGGAGCAGCATCACGGTGAGCATGCGGGCGGCGCCGACGATCGGGGAACCCGCCATTTCCGTGTCGCTGCCACTGACCGAGAAACCGGCCAGCATCCCGTGCCGTTGCAGCACCGCCTGGACCGGTGCCGACAACAGTCCGGAGGTCTTGACGGGGGTCGGCAACGGCGCCACCCGCACCGCGCCGAGACCGAAGACCAGGGACGGGTAGGCCTCGACCGGATCGATCACCGCCTCGGCCATGCGCACCGACTCCACCACCCGCCCGTACCGATTCTCGGCGACGTGTGGCTCGGTCAGTGGCTCCACGGAGTAGTAGCCGACGTCGAGTGCGGCCAGATCCGCGTGCGCAGGCACCGGTTTTCCCTGCCGCACACAGCCGCTCACCAGCAGTACGGTCACCAACACCGCGATCGTGCCGACGACGCGAGTCGCCGCTGTTCGATCGGACATCCCCGTCACCTTGTCACAGTGGCGCATCGGCCCACCACCGAGCGCGCATTTCGGCGCCGGAATCGCCACCGACCACTTGCAGTCTGCAGAATTTCCGGTTCGGAGCGTCGAAGTACACGTCGAGCCGACCCGAGACTTCCCCGAGCACCGTCGTGTAATTGCTCCAGTGCAGACTTCCGGCGCCGGATGCACGGCTCCACTGCTCCACCCCCTCGGTCCGGTCACGGGGGATCTGAACCATCGCCGAGCGATCCGCGTTGCAGAAGACCTCGAGCAGAACCGTGGGGTCTCGGTCACCGTTGCACCGCAGTGCCCCGACGGGGACCTCGGTCGCGAAGGCGATCTGCCTGCCGTTTTCGTCCACCGCCCGGCAGAACGCGGCCTCCTGATAACCGACCCCGTCCGGCGAGAACGGCAGTAACTGTGGAAAAGCCTCCGCCATATAGGCATAAGCCCCCCAAGCGCTCGACACCGCCGGCACCGGACTGGTCGAGCGCGGAACCCGGCGAGCCGCTGATTCGTCGGGACGCGCCAACGCCCACACCGATATCGCGACCGACACCACCACCGCGGCCGCGGCGACGATCGCGAGGAGTCGCCGCCCACGGGGATGCCCCGTGCTCGCCGCGGCGACCCCCGGTATCTCGCCCGTCAGGGCCGCCTCGGCCGCGCGCGCCAACTCCCCGCAGCTCCCGAACCGATCGCCGGGATTCTTGGCCATCGCCTTGGCCACCACCGCGTCGAACGCAGCCGGCAGCCCCGGCTTCCCGAGCGAAGGGCGGGGCGGCGGCTCGTTCAGATGGGCGTACATGACCGAACCCGGACTGTCCCTGGGGAACGGCACCGACCCGGTGAGCATCTGATAGAGCGTGCACCCCAGGGAGTACACGTCGCCACGCCGGTCGGCGCGGTCTCCGCTGATCTGTTCCGGGGCCGCGTAGGCGAGGCTGGCCGTCATGCCGCCGACGGCGAGGGTTGGTGAGTCGTCGGCGGGACGGGCGATGCCGAAGTCCGTGACGAGCACGCGATCCGAGCCGTCGGGCTGGGGGGCGACCAAGATGTTCGCCGGTTTCACGTCACGATGCAGCAGCCCGGCGCGGTGGATTTCGTCGAGCCCCCGGGCCGCCTCGGTGACGATGCGAACGGCGCGCGCCGGGTCCAGACCCGCCTGGCCGCGCCGGATCAGCTCCGCGACGTCCACGCCGTCGACGTACTGCATCGTGATCCACAGCCGACCGTCCTGTTCGCCGCGGTCGCGCACCGCCACCAGATTGGGATGCTGCAACCGGGCCGCGATTTCGGCCTCGCGCAGGAAGCGAGCGCGGAACTCCGGATCGTCCAGGTGCGAATCGGCCAGAATCTTCAACGCGTCCCTGCGCGGCAGCCGGGGGTGCTGGACGAGGAAGACGGTGCCCATGCCGCCCGCGCCGAGGCGGCGTTCGATCCGATACCCGGCGAACACCGCGCCGTCGACAACGTCCACCAACGATCCCCTCCCGCACCGTGCCCACGAATGGGCCGACTATAACGCTCAGATCCCCTGTTGCCCAGGTGCTTCCGGTCCCACTGCCCGCACTCGGCGACTTCGACGCGCAGGCCGAGGTGAATGCGCGCGTTCGGCTGAGGCCCGGCACAGTGGCGGAAGCCGTGACGATCGCCGCGGCGCAGCTGCGGACGAGGCCGTCGCTCGGCGCGGACCCCGCTACGGACGTTGCGCTCGGTGTTGCACCGGCTCGGCTGCTGCCGCGCCGGCATCACCACGTCACCGTCGCCAGAAGAAGTGGTGCACCACCCCACTGGGGCTCGGGATCCGCTCCAGGTGAAAACGGTCGACGAGTTCATCGGGGCTCTCCCACAACCGCTCGCCGCGACCGAGTTCGGCCGGCGCGACGGCGATATGCATCGTGTCGATCAGATCGGCCTCGAGGAATTGCCGGACTGTGGCGACACCGCCGCCGATGCGCACGTCCTTGCCCTCGGCGGCATCGAATGCCCGCGTCAGCGCCACTTCGGGCGTCGCGTCGAGAAAATGAAACGTGGTTTCTCCCAGCGTGAACGAGGGACGCACGTGGTGGGTCAGGACGAAAACGGGTGTGCGGAACGGGGGTTCGTCTCCCCACCAGCCCTGCCATTCGTAGTTCTCCCACGGCCCCCGCTGCGGACCGAACTTGTTGCGTCCCATGATCTCGGCACCGATGTTGTTGGTGAAGTCGCGAGTGCAGTAGTCGTCCAGGCCGTAGGTTCCCCCCGGCTCGGTCCGGGTGGGCCAGTGCGCGGTGGCGCCCGTCCAGAAGAAGAGCGCGCTCGGATCGGCGTGGCCGAAGGGGCGCTCGAAGCTTTGCCCTTCCCCGGAACCGTATCCGTCGCTGGACACATTGAAGTTCTGAACGCGGACCAACTGTGCCATCGGGAACCCTTTCTGGTTGCAATATGCAATCGGTAAGGAACTTACCTACACTGATCCCATGGTGCAACCAGTTGCTCATGACAAGCTGCCGGTTCCTCCGGGGAAATCGGGCTGCCCGATCAATATGACGATCGAGCTGCTCGGCGACCGCTGGAGCTTGATCGTCCTGCGCGACATCATGTTCGGCGGCTACACCCACTTCCGCGAGCTGCTCGCCGCGTCCCTCGAGGGCATCGCGTCGAACATCCTGGCCAATCGCCTCGCGAAACTCGTCGACGCCGGTCTGCTCACCCGCGACGACGACCCGAGCCACCGCCAGAAGGTCGAATACCATCTCACCGAGGCGGCGATCCAGCTCGTCCCCGTCATGGCCCAGCTCGGCGCGTGGGGCGCAAACTGGTTGAACACGGCGCCAGAGCTGACTGTGCGAGCCGAACTGCTGGCCGCCGGCGGTCCCCCGCTCTGGGAGCGATTCATGGCCGAACTCCGCGCCACCCACCTGGCCGGAGCGCCGATACCCACCGATGGCGTGCTCGCGGAACTGACCGCCGCCTATCAGGAGGCGGCAGCCGGGGCGGAACACGAAACGGCTGGATAGATCCGCCTGCCGAGCCGGTCCAGTCCCCAGGCAACCAGCGCGGACAGCGCGAAGAGAGCGCCGACCCAGCAGGACGCCCGCCACCCGCCTGCACCGTATGCCCACGTGGTCGCGACTGCTCCGAGGGCGGATCCGAGGGAGTAGAAGGCCATGTAGACGCCGATGACGCTGCCTGCGCGATGCGGATGCGCGGCGGTGAGCAGGTGCTGACTGCTCACGTGCACGGCTTGGACGGCAAAGTCGAGCAGGACGATGCCCGCCACGAGTAGCCCCAGGCACGACCGCCCCTGGGCGATGAGCACCCAGGAGCCGATGAGCGCTGCCAGCGACCAACCGGTGATCGCCTGGGCGTGACCGGTGTCGGCCCATCGTCCCGCGCGGGCGGCGCCGAGTGCTCCGGCCAAGCCGGCCAACCCGAACAGGCCGATCTCGGTGGTGCCCAGGTTCCAGGGCTGGGCGCTGAGCGGCAGCGCGAGCCCGCTCCAGAGGGTGCCGAAGGAGGCGAACAGGAACAACGCGACCAGGCCCCGGCTCAGGAACAGTCGATCGGTGCGCACGAGCCGCCCCATCGACGCCAGCACCTGCGTGTATCGCGCGCCGGTCGCCCTCACGTCCGGGTGCAGCCTCGCTCGGGCGAGGATGGCCAGCGCCGCGCAGAGGACGGCGAGCAGTGCGTAGACCGCACGCCAGCCGACCGTGTCGCCCAGCGCGCCCGCGAGGACTCGGACACCGAGAATGCCGATCACCACACCCGAGGTGACGGCGCCGATGTTGCGGCCACGCTCGCTCGGTTCGGAGACGGCGGCGACGTAGGCGACCGTGACCTGTACCACGACCGCGAACATTCCCGCGATGGTCAGTCCAGCCACGACGAGGATGCCGTTGGGTGCGGCGGCCGCCATCGCGGCCCCCATCGCGGTGAGCGCCAGATGCGCGGTGATGAGCCGTCGGCGGTTCAGCACGTCACCGAGCGGAACCAGCACGACCAGACCGGCGAAGTAGCCGATCTGTCCGGCGGCGACCAGGCGGCCCAGCGACTCCGGCCGCAGTCCCAGATCGCGCCCCGCCGCCGCCACTACCGGCTGGACCGCGTAAACCGTCGACACCGCCACGGCGCACACCAGCGCCAGGATCCATCGCTGGGATCGGGTCAGTCCCGTCGACACCGCGCCTCCTGATTTGGTAGCAGAATGAAACCATTCGACCGTAGGCATAATGGTTTCGATTTGCAACCGATGGAGAGGAGTGCTGTGCCGCCCACACACGGTTCGCCCCGCGCGTGGACCGATCCCACCTGCCCCGTGGCTCGAACGATCGACCTGGTCGGCGATCGGTGGAGCCTGCTGATCGTGCGCGACGCCATGGACGGCGCGGCTACGTTCACCGAGTTCCGGCAACGCCTCGGGATCGCGCGGAACATCCTCGCCGACCGTCTCCGCCGCCTCGTCGACCACGGCATCCTCACCGTCAACCCGGCTCCCGGTGGCAAGCGCCGCGTCTATGAACTAACCGAGGCCGGACAGGATCTCTTCACCACCATCGTCGCGCTGCGGCAATGGGGAGAACGCCACGCCTTCACCGACGACGAGCCGCATTCGACACTGTTGGGCCTCGACGGCAGCCCCATCGCCGAACTGCGCCCCGCAACCCCGGCCGGAGAGCCCGTCACAGCGGCGACGGCCCGAGTCCACAAGGTCGGCTGAACCATGTCGCAGCAGCGGGTCGGTGGGCTTGTGCGATCAGTGCTGCGACTTCCGTCCACCCGCCGCGACTGCCTGCGCCTAGGAATTCGATCTACGGCGGAGCACAATGACTGCAGGGATGAATGTTCGAGGGTGCTCTGTCCTGGTCGACTGATCACTTCGCCCACCGACCGAGGGGCGTGACTGACGACATGCATCGAGACGGCGAACGCCCGAAAGGGCTTTCTGTTTCCGCGCTGGCGGCGGTAGCGAACCCGTCGTACTCGCGGATCGACACGTGGAATCTGCTCGACGACGCGTGCCGCCGGCTCGCCGATGTCAACAGCGCCGGGCTGGACACCACCCACGAAGCCGCCCGGGTGCGGCGCCTCCTCGATCGTCTCGGCGCCTACGAGCGGTACTGGCTGTACCCGGGCCCGGCGCGGCTGGCGGCGTTTCGCGGATATCTCGCCGATCTGGCGACGGTGCGGCTCGCCGAGGAAGTGTCGCTGGCCGTGCGCCTGCTCTCCGAGTACGGCGACCGCGCGGCCTTGTTCGACACATCCGCACCGCTGGCCGAGCAGGAACTCGTGGCCCGGGCCAAGCAGCAGCAGTTCTACACCGTCCTGCTCGGCGACGATTCCCCGCCCGAGGCGCCCGAGGGCCTGGCGGAGAGCCTGCGGGCGCTTCGCGAATCGTCGGACGATGTGCAGTTCGAACTGCTCGTCGTGGCGAGCATCGAGGACGCCATCACCGCTGTCGCGTTGAACGGCGAGATCCAGGCGGCGATCATCCGGCACGACCTACCGCTTCGTTCCCGCGACCGGCTGCCGTTGATGACCACGTTGCTCGGCGCCAACGACGGCGTGGTCGTGACCGACCGCGCCCCCGACTGGGTCGAATGTGGCGAGTGGATCCGGAAGTTGCGACCGCATATCGACCTGTATCTGCTCACCGACGAGTCGATCGCCGCGGAGACCGAAGCCGAGCCGGACGTCTACGATCGCACGTTCTACCGGCTGAACGATGTCACCGACCTGCACAGCACGGTGCTCGCGGGCATCCGTAGCCGGTACGCCACACCATTTTTCGACGCCCTGCGGGCCTATGCGGCCGCGCCGGTCGGTCAGTTCCACGCCCTTCCCGTCGCGCGTGGCGCGAGCATCTTCAACTCCAAGTCGCTACAGGACATGGGTGAGTTCTACGGCCGCAACATCTTCATGGCCGAGACGTCGTCCACCTCCGGCGGGCTGGACTCCTTGCTGGACCCGCACGGCACGATCAGGGTGGCGATGGACAAGGCCGCCGAGACGTGGTGTGCCGACCGGACGTACTTCGTGACCAACGGGACGTCCACCGCGAACAAGATCGTCGTGCAAGCCCTGACCCGGCCTGGCGACATCGTGCTGATCGACCGCAATTGCCATAAGTCGCACCACTACGGCTTGGTGCTCGCCGGGGCGTACCCGATGTACCTGGACGCCTACCCGCTCGAACAGTTCGCGATCTACGGCGCCGTGTCGCTGCACACGATCAAGAAGGCGCTGCTGGATCTCGAGGCGGCCGGTCAACTGGACCGGGTGCGCATGCTTCTGCTGACCAACTGCACGTTCGACGGCATCGTCTACAACCCCCGGCGCGTGATGGAGGAGGTCCTGGCGATCAAGCCGGACATCTGCTTCCTCTGGGACGAGGCGTGGTACGCGTTCGCGACGGCGGTGCCGTGGGCACGACAGCGCACCGCGATGGTTGCCGCCGAGCAACTCGAATCGACGTTGTCGTCGCCGGGATACGCCGAGGAATACCGCCGGTGGCGTGCGTCGATGCACGGGGTCGACCGTGCCGAGTGGAGCAATCGCCGGCTGCTTCCCGACCCCGAGCGTGCGCGCGTCCGCGTGTACGCCACGCATTCCACCCACAAGTCGCTTTCCGCGCTGCGGCAGGCGTCGATGATCCATGTCCGCGACCAGGATTTCACAGCGCTCGCCCGCGAGGCATTCGCCGAGGCGTTTCTCACCCACACCTCGACGTCGCCGAACCAGCAACTCCTGGCGTCGTTGGACTTGGCCCGCAGGCAGGTCGACATCGAGGGCTTCCAGCTGGTCCGGCACGCCTACGACATGGCGCTGGTGTTCCGTCATCGCGTCCGCAAAGACCGGTTGATCGGCAAGTGGTTCCGCATCCTCGACGAGGACGACCTGGTGCCCGACGAATTCCGGCCCTCGGAAGTCCGCTCGTACCGGCAGGTCAGGCACGGTGGCCTGGCCGAGTGGAACGAGGCGTGGCGGTCCGATCAGTTCGTGCTCGACCCGACCCGGGTCACCTTGTTCATCGGCGCCACCGGCATGAACGGGTTCGACTTCCGCGAGAAGATCCTGATGGACCGCTTCGGCATCCAGATCAACAAGACCTCGATCAACAGCGTGCTGTTGATCTTCACCATCGGCGTCACCTGGTCGAGCGTGCACTACCTGCTCGACGTGCTGCGTCGGGTGGCTGCCGACTTCGAGACCAGCCGGAGCGCGGCCGGTCGAGCCGATCGAGCGCTGCAACAGCGCCGGATCGACGAGATCACCAAGGAGCTGCCCGCACTCCCCGATTTCAGCGAGTTCGACAGCGCGTTTCGTCCCGACGGGGCCAGCTCGTTCGGCGACATGCGATCGGCCTTCTACGCCGGGTACGAGGAGTCGGACCGCGAGCATGTCCTGCTCGGCGACGCCGGGCGACGGCTCGCCAAGGGGATGCCGCTGGTGTCCGCCACCTTCGTCGTCCCCTATCCGCCCGGCTTCCCCGTGCTGGTCCCCGGGCAGGTGATCTCGACGGAGATCTTGTATTTCCTGGCCGAACTCGACGTCAAGGAGATTCACGGATACAACCCCGACCTCGGGTTGTCGGTCTTCACCGAGGCCGCGCTCACGCGGCTGACCGCGGCTCGGCATGCGACTACCGCGGCCGGTCCGCCGGAGGCAGCTCCAGCTGCCGTGAATCATCGCCGGGTCGGGATCACGTGAGCTGTCCGGCAGGTTCTCCGCTCGGAAATCGGAGGTCGACGGATCGATCGCGCCCGGCAGCCATGGTGGGCGAACCCGGCGCAACGATCGAAGATCCCGCACACTGCTCCCATGACACCCGAATCGCGAACAGGATCGATGTTCCGCTGGACCGAGGTCGGCACCGGCGGCGTGATCGCCCCCGGTGAGCGATTGACCTGGCCGCGCACGATCGGGATCGGGTTGCAGCATGTGGTGGCGATGTTCGGCGCCACCTTCCTCGTGCCGGTCCTCACCGGGTTCCCACCGTCGGCGACGTTGCTCTTCTCCGGGGTCGGCACCCTGCTGTTCCTGGTGATCACCCGTAACCGGCTGCCGAGCTATCTGGGTTCGAGTTTCGCGATCATCGCTCCGGTCCTCGCGGCGACCGCCTCGCACGGAATGGGTGCGGCGCTCGGCGGGATCGTCGTCGTGGGCGTCCTGCTGATCGTCATCGGCGTGGTGGTGCACTTCGCAGGCACCCATTGGATCGAGGCGCTGATGCCGCCGGTGGTCACCGGCACCATCGTCGCCCTCATCGGCCTGAACCTGGCTCCGACCGCCAAGACCAACTTCGAGAAGGACGCGGTCACGGCGACAGTCGTGCTCATCCTGCTGATCCTGTGCCTCGTGCTCTTTCGCGGTTTGCTGGGCCGGCTGGCGATCGTCGCCAGTGTCGTGCTCGGCTATCTGCTCGCGCTCGCGCGCGGTGCGGTCGACACCACGGCGATCGGGGACGCCTCCTGGGTAGGGCTGCCCGACTTCCACGCGCCGAGCTTCCACCTCTCGGTGCTCCCGATGTTCCTGCCGGTGGTGCTGGTGCTCGTGGTGGAGAACATCGGCCACGTCAAGTCGATCACGACGATGACCGGCATCGACTACGACCGGCGTATGGGCCGCGCGCTGGCGGCAGACGGCGTGGCGACGGTGCTGGCAGGCAGTGGCGGCGGCTCGGCGACCACCACATACGCGGAGAACATCGGCGTGATGGCCGCGACGAAGGTCTACTCGACCGCCGCCTACTGGGTAGCCGGTGCCGCGGCGATCGCGCTCAGCCTGTCACCGAAGGTGGGAGCGGTGATCGCCGCCATCCCGCCCGGGGTGCTCGGTGGTGTGACGACCGCGCTCTACGGCCTGGTCGGGATCCTCGGCGTGCACATCTGGGTGAGCAACCAGGTGGACTTCGGCAAGCCGATCAACCAGTTCACCGCCGCGATCCCGCTGGTTATCGGCATCGCCGACTTCACCTGGGTGATCGGCGACCTCGACTTCGGCGGCATCGCCCTCGGCGCCGTCGCCGCACTGGCGATCTACCACGCGATGCGGCTGATCGGGGGATGGCGCGGAACGGTCGGAGCCCACCGCGCGGATGCGGTGCGCGAGCCGGAGAAGTCGACGGATCGGTGACCCTTCGCCGGATCATCACATCGGTGATTGACGATCGCCTGTCCGGGTAGGCAGGAGTCGAACACCTGTTCTGTCGATGTGAGGAGTGGCTATGGTGCAGCCGAAGCCGGAGAAGGATCCGGATCAGTGGACCACCGGCGAGGAGCCGATGACCGGCCCGCAGGAGTCCTATCTGCACACCCTGGCCCAGGAGGCGGGTGCGGAGGTGCCGGAGGAGTTGACCAAGGCGGAGGCGTCGCAGCTGATCGACGAGCTTCAGCAGCGCACCGGCCGCGGCGCCTGACCGGCTCGGTCGCAGCGCCCTACGTCTCCGAGGAGAAGACTGATGAACCATCCGTACGACGCCGCGCACGACGAAGGCGCGCACGAAACCTCTGACGATCGGGAAAAGGACCTCCTCGAGGGCGGGTCCAAGGCTTCCGGCGACTTGGCGGGCCCAGGTCCCGGAGACGACCAGCATGAAGACCCCGATACGTAGGGCATGCGCCGGGACACTGCTCCGAGATAGTGCTGGAGCGCCCGATACCACGGTGCGGTCTCATGGCGGGCCCGCGTCCGCGAGGCCACGAGCGCACGCGAACTCGGCAAATTCATGTCCGAGGAAGAGGCGTGGAAGCGGGTGCGGCAGGGCACGGCCCAATTCCTTCCGGACGGGCGTGCTACCGAAGGTCACCACGTAGTGGGAGACAACACCGCGGCGATCGCGTTGTATCGCCGCAATGGATAGGTGTCCTCGATGCACATGGACAAGCGCCTTCCTTCCAGATGATCGGAGATGTTTGCGAGCATGCCGGGGTGTTCAGTCCGTCGGCTGAGCCGGCTCGGCCTGCCCATCGCGGAACACTTCCGCAATTGCTCTGCTGTTCACAGCAATACTGTCGCCGAGCCTCGCTGATACCGGTCTGACACGCTCACCGACATGGCGTTCGGACGGGAACGGTCGATCAGGTCAGCACGGTCACCGCTTCGCCCGGCGAAGAGTGTTGCTGCCAGAGGTGTTCGGCAATGTCGTCGGGTTCGTGGGTCAGGCCGGAGCCGACGGGGCCGACGATGGTCACGCGGGCGACGTGGATGCCGCGCTCGGGCAGGGTCCGGGCGAGCAGATCGACGTAGGCGCCGAGACCGGCGTAGGCGAGTGCGCTCACCGCTCGTTCCGGACTGGGGTTCACCGCGGCTCCGCCCGTGGTGAAGAGCAATGTGCCGCAACCACGTTCGAGCATTCCCGCCGACACCGACCGAACCACCGCGGCGGCGCCGACCACGGTGAGGGCCAGCGCGTCTCGGACGTCGATGGGAGAGGTCTCGAGCACCGGGCGGATCAGTCCGATGTCCGGCAGCGGGCTGAAACAGACGACCTCGGGGGCGCCGAGGGTGGCGATGAGATCGTCCAGGGCACGGGTGATGTCGTCGATCTCGGTGATATCGCCGGTCGCGGTGAGGATGTGGCGCCCGTCGCCGCGCAGTTCGTCGGCGACGGCGTCGATCCGGGAGCGGGTGCGGGCGACCAGTCCGATGGGGTGTCCTTCGCGGGCGAAGCGTCGCGCGACCGCCGCGCCGATCCCCGGACCCGCCCCGACGACGAACACCGGTCCGTTCACCGTGCGCTCCGCCTTCGGTTGATTCGTGTCCATGTCGACCGTCATGCCCGCGGCGTGGCCGCTCAATCGTCCACGCGATCGGGCGTCGACCTTCGCCTCGGTGTGCGCGACCGGCAGCTCGCTCATCCGCTGGTCGATCAACGGTGAACGACCGCGTTCCGCGGCGGCCGGTCGGCGCCGCTGCGCCTGCCGTGGGCGCGTCGGGAGAGGTCCGCGGGCGCCAGGCGCCGCGCCACCGTGCGTCGAGAATCCGCGCCGCAACGGTGCGCCCCGATTCGGCTCGCGAAGACGTGCACAGGTCGACGGCCGGGCGGCGGAAGGCTCGGGCAGACCCGTGGTGGGGACGGACGAGGAAGGCCGGGCTGATCGCGGTCGAAGCCCGCGCGCCCTCGGCGCCGACCGCGCTCGGGTCGTCGCGGCGCTCGATCCATTGTGACCTCCGGCGCCGACGTGAGGGAGCATGATGAGACAGGTGAGCCACGCCGATCGGCGGGACGCCGCGGACAGCACCGGGCCGGAGGACGAACGTCCCGACCGGGTCGGCAGCTTCCGGTTCTGGTTCGACGACCAGCGCTGGGAATGGTCCGACGAGGTGGCCGCACTGTACGGCTACCTCCCCGGCCAGGTCCAGCCGACCACCGACCTGGTGCTGTCGCACAAACACCCCGCCGACCGCGCCGCCGTCGCCGACGCCCTCGCCACCGCGGTCCGTGACCACGGCGCGTTCTGCAGCCGCCACCGCATCATCGACACCGCGGGCAACGTCCGGCACGTGCTCGTGGTCGCCGACCACATCTTCGACGGCACCGGCGCGGTCGTGGGCACCTCGGGCTACTTCATCGATCTGACCGCCACCGTCGACCAGCAACGGCGTGAAGTCCTCGACGAGGCGCTGCCGGAAGTGGTCGAGGCCCGCGCGGCGATCGAACAAGCCAAAGGGATGCTGATGCTGGCCTACGGCCTGACCGCCGAGCAAGCCTTCCAAGTGTTGCGGTGGCGGTCCCAGGAGACGAACACCAAATTGCGGGTGCTGGCGGCCAAATTGGTCACCGTCGCCGCGGCGGCCGGTGGCGGTCCCGTCGAGCAACGGACCAGGCTGGATCATCTCCTGCTGACCATCCACGAATACCCCGACTGACTATCGCCCGCCGCCGGCTTCGGCGCCGCCGCGGCAGGCTCGCCGACTTCGGAAAGCCCGGCTCACCGGCTTCGCGATGCGAGCAGGTCGGTGCGCGCTGCTGCTGGTCCAGCGGCGCGCTTCATCGCGGCGGACCGCGCTGGGAGCGGCGTTCCGTTTCCGTCTCGCCGGCGTGGGTAGCCCGCAGTGGCAGACGCTGCGGTGCAGGTCGCCGAAGGCACGTTCGGTCCGGTGGGAGGAACAATGACTCGTTCGCTGATCAAGGTCGTCGCCGCGGCGGCACTCGCGTGCGGCCCGATCTCGGCCGGCGCAGGCACGGCGGCCGGTGTTCCGCAGTTACCGCCGCCGCCGATGGGCGGTGGTTCGGGTATCGCGATCGATGACCGAGCCGAATGCACGCTCACCACCATCGGTTACGACGCGGCGGACAGGTTGGTGGGATTGACGGCCGGCCATTGCGGCGAGCCGGGGGCGCACGTCACGTCGGTGACCTACCCGAGCTACGGGGTGCTGGGGCGATTCGTCTACGCCGATCAGGAATTGGACTACGGAGTCATCGAATTCGATGCCGCACGGGTCGCTCCTACCCGGGAGGTCGGAGGGTTCTTCATCGACGGCCTCGGCGGTCCCGCGCAATTTCCCGACATCGTGTGCAAGAAAGGCCGGACCACCGGCCGGACCTGCGGTGTCGCCTGGGGCGACATGATGGGCGACAGCAGCGACACCTGGACCCAGATGTGCGTGCTCAAAGGCGATTCCGGCGCGCCGGTGGTGCTGGGTTCCACCCTGGTCGGCATGGTCAACGCCTACTTGGGCATGGGGTGCCTCGGCCCCGAGGTGGGCACCGACATCAACGCCATCCTCGCCGACATCGACTCCCGCGATGGCGTCGGCGCCGGATTCCGGCCGATCTGAGTGCTGCCCGCAGGCCGGATAGGCGTACCGCGCAGCCGTCAGTCCGCCGGTGCGACCGCTTCGACGGCGTTGTCGTACACCTGAGACGCGTCGCGGACCTTCGTCGCCAGAAATCGCATGCGCTCCGAGGTGAGATAGCCGCCACGATAAGCCGTCTGGTCGAGTTCAGCGGCCACCTGCTCCAATGCCAGGCGCGCGTGCCTAATTGTCGGTGTCTGCCGAGTCATGAACGGGTTTTACCAGCGCCCCTCGATAAAACCGCCGCAACGCGCCGATCCGTGCCCTCTTGTATTCCGTCGAGCGGCCGAGACAATTTCCGACTTCCGGTATGGAAATGCCTCATAGTGGATACCTATCGACAACCGAATGGTTGAGGGAGAAAGATCATAGCTGACGGTCGACGATGCCCGCCCGGGGGGAATCCACACAGGTCCCATGATTGGACGCCCAATGATTATCAAGAAATTAGTGGCGACCGCCCTGTTGGCCGTAGCGTCGACAGGAATAGCAATGGCCACAGCGCATGGTGAGGGCACCCTGGCAGACCTCACGATGAACGGGGTGGATGGTCCTATCTCCTACACGACGACGCTGGCGGCGGATCACCGTACCGCTACCGTCGATCTGGCCTCGGGGAAGTTCGAGGTGACGCCGGACGCGGTCAACGTGATCGCCGACAACGGCGCGATCGTCGGCACGATACCGACGACACTGCGTATGGAGACCGGGCAGAACTTCAGCGTCACACCCGCGCTCGACCAGTCGGGTAGGACGTTGACGTTGACACCGGCGGCCGGCGTGCCGTCGCCCGCCGCGGTCACACCCGAGGTGCAGGGCCTGATGCACGACGCCCTGTTCGGCGGCGCGGTGATCGGTGCGGCGATCGGCTGCGCGATCGGCATCGCCATCGGAATCTGGTTCTTCGTCGTCGGCGCCGTCATCGGTTGCGCGGTCGGCGCCGCAGTCGGTGCGTGGTTCGGCTTCTTCTTCACGCCGTTCTGATCCATCGGAAGAACCGAATCGAGGAAATCCACACGGCCGGGCGGTCACCATCCGCCCGGCCTCGCACTACGCGAAATCGTCACCGGCCCCTGCTCGCCGCCTCGGCCGCGCCGCAGGCACCACCGAGCGACCCTCCCGCCATGACGACAGCGTCCTGACGCATCGGGGTGCGGCGGCCGACTTGCCGACGGCCGTCACGCCCCGCGACTGCTACCCGGCCGACCGTGCTCTACCGCAGACACGGTGCTCTTGGCGCCCACCATGCGTACGAGGCTGAAGATGGGGAGACCGATCACCAGATGTTCGATGCCGGTGGAGATACCCACCCACAGGTGGCTGGACAGCGCCAGTGGGATGATCACCGCCGCGGCGGTGAGGATTCCGACGATCCAGCCGAAGAACAGTTCCGGTGACGGAGTGCCCAAGCGAAGCAGATACCAGAGCACCCCGGCCAGCAGTGCGCAGATGAAGGCCACCACGGCGAACCAGTACGCGTCCTGGGACATCGGGCTCCACACCCCGAACTCACCGCTCTCGGTGACCCGGGTGGCGATGATCTCGATGATCCAGGCGCACAACCAGGCGGCCAGCGCGGTCACCACGGCCGCCGCGATCACACCGCCGACGAACATGCCGACGTTGACGTCCGGACCCTGTTGTGGCCGTGACCGACGGGCCGGACGATCGGACTCGTACGCGCTGTATCCGTGATCGGGGCCGTACCCCGAGCCGTGGCCGTATCCGGAATCTTGGCTGTATCGGAGATCCTGGCCGTAGCCGGGTTCCGGGCTGTATCCGGAATCTTGTTCGTACCCGCGATCGCGGTTGTATCCGGGATCACGGTAATTCCCCGGCTGATAACCGGGTTCATAACGTGCGGTGTGCTGGTCGCGCGGATCCATGGGATTCAACCGCCGATCACCTCCGTCCGAAGCATGCGTGTGCGTCGAGTGTAGGGCCGCACCGCACCGACTGCCGCCCGCCTCCCCAACTCCCCTCTCCGCCGTGGTCATACCACGGTGCACACCGCCTCGATGGAACCCGCTGCCGCGCAGCGCAGTTATACCTGTCCGGGCACGAGGCCGCGGAAATCTCCCGCTCTCCTCCCTGTCCCGCAGCAGCGTTGGCCGAGGAACCGATGAAACCGCCTGGTGCCGTATCCGACCCGATAGGACCGGTGTCGCGATCGATATGTTGGCCCGATCGCGACACCGGCCTGTTCGTCCGTGGCCGGGCATCGCACGAACGCGATGGACCGCGCGACCGGGATCACCGGGGCCGCGCGGTTGCGGCCCGTCTTCGCCACCCGGCATCCGTGACCGCTCGGCGGTGCGCGCGGTTCATGCCACACTGGCGTAGATGGAGCGAGCGAATGCCGGCCGGATTCGCCTCCCGGTCAGTTCGCGATGGCCTCGAACATGCCGGGCTGGTAGGAACCTCCCGCCATGCGCGTGATCACGCCCAGCCGGTTGGCCGCGTTGATCATGGCGACCAGGTAGATCAGCGCGGCGACCTGGTCGTCGTCGTAGTGCGCGCGCACCCGCGCCCAGGTCTCGTCGGAGACGCCGCGGTGGGCGTCGGCGAGCCGGGTGCCCTCCTCGGCCAGCGCGAGCGCGGCCCGCTCGGCCTCGGTGAACACCCCGGACTCGCGCCACGCGGCGACCAGGTTGATCCGGACCGCGGATTCACCGGCGGCCGCCAGCTCCTTGGTGTGCACGTCGGTGCACCACCCGCAACCGTTGATCTGGCTGGCGCGCAACTCCACCAGTTCCAGCGTGGCCTTCGGCAGCGTCGACTGCGCGATCGCCAGGCTGGTGCCGGCGAACCGCTTGCCGACCTTGGCGCCGAGCTCGCTGCTGTTGAGATCGAAACGGGATTCCATGACGTGGTCCTCACTCGCGTTGGTGCGTGAACGAACACCAGACGTAGGCTGCCCCAGCCGTATAACAGCGCACCGGCGTGACGTACGCCACCGTGCCGCGGTGTTACGAGACGGCGCGGCCCGGCGTCTGGTGGATGACACAGTCGACAGGGAACAGGAGCCGTCCCCATGGCCGATACATCGCAGAGCGCGCGCGGCGATCGCGACACCCGCCCCGCCGCGGCGACCGACGCGTTCGTCACCCACCGCAACCTGCTGTTCACCGTCGCCTACGAGATGCTCGGCTCGGCCGCGGACGCCGAAGACGTGCTCCAGGAGACCTGGCTGCGGTGGGCGGGCGTCGAACTCGGCACGATCCAGGATCAGCGCGCCTACCTGGTGCGGATCACCACTCGCCAGGCGCTCGACCGGCTGCGCGCGCTCGGCAGGCGCAAGGAGTCCTACGTGGGCCCCTGGTTGCCCGAGCCGCTGCTCACCGCGCCCGACGTGGCCGAGGACGTCGAACTGGCCGACAGCGTGTCGATGGCGATGCTGCTGGTGCTGGAGACGCTGTCGCCGGTCGAGCGGGCGGTGTTCGTGCTGCACGAAGTGTTCGATCTGGCGTACGAGGAGATCGCCGAAGCCGTCGACAAGAGCCCGGCCGCGGTCCGCCAGCTCGCCTACCGCGCGCGGGCGCACGTCGCCGCCCGCAGGCCGCGCGGGGTCGTCTCCGCGGCCGAGACCCGCGACGCGCTCGCCGCGTTCCAGCGCGCGGTCGAAACAGGCGATCTACAGAACCTGCTCGACATCCTCGCGCCGGACGTCGTCCTGCTCGGTGACGGCGGCGGCGTCGTCCAGGCCACCCTGTCGCCCGTGGTGGGAGCCGATCGGGTGGCCCGTGTGCTGGCTGCCGGGCTGGGCAGGCTCGCGGCGGCGGCGCGGCAGCCTGCGCAGGTCAACGGCTATCCGGCGTTGATCCTGCGACGAGACGGCGAGATCGACACCGTGGTGGCGCTACGGATCGACGACGGACTCGTCACCGGCCTCTACGCCGTGCGCAATCCCGAGAAGCTGTCCCGGATGCAGCGCGAGACCGTCCTCAGCCGCTGAGCGGGGCCACACCAGCCATGATCAGCTGGAGGTAGGCGTCATCGATGTCCCCCTCGCCGAAAACCGCGGCCAGGGCGGCGCGTTCGATCCGTCCGCGCTCGGCGGCCCGCACGAGGCCGAGCGCCGCCTCTCGGCCCTTGGCGCTCGGCTCCTGTTCGATCAGCGCGGCCACGATGGCGGCGGCGCTGTCCGCGAGGAATGATCGGCGCGAGCAGCATCCACCAGAGACCGCCGTAGGCGAGGAACGCCGCACCGCCGAGCTCCCCCACGAACACCCCTACGGGGATTTGTCGCGCCCCTTACGTCCGCGCAACGAAACAGTGTTGCGCCGAAACGAACCTCGGGAGTTCCGGTGCAAGACCACAGTCCGGCGCCAGAGCAGTGATGGGTAGGCCGCTTGCCGGAATCGCCTTCGTCCACACCGGTGCGGTACCGGTCGCTGGACGGGACGGCGCGAAGTGGGTGGACGACGGCCACCGGTTCCGGGCCGTCGGCACCGGCGACTGACCGGCGAACCCGTCGCCCGAGCAGACGCGGTACCAGGACCGGAACGAACCGATAACGGTTCTGTCGTGCGGGATCGCGAACTGGCCCCGCCGCCGATTAGCCAGTGGGATGCTGGCTCGGCCGCAGAAGCCATAGCAATCGCCCGCCATCAACCGCCGGGGTGCCCGGTGGCCGACCGCGAAAGGCGAGAAACCATGAAGCTCACAGTCATCGGCGGTACGGGGCGGATCGGGTCGCAGGTGGTCCGGAAGCTGACCGCGGCCGGACACGAGGCCGTCCCCGCCGCCATGTCCACCGGTGTCGACCTGATCAGCGGTCAAGGACTGGACCAGGCGCTGGAGGGCGCGCAGGTCGTGGTCGACCTGGCGAACTCGCCGACCTTCGACGAGGCCTCGCTGGAGTTCTTCCGCACCTCCATGCGCAATCTGCTCGCCGCTGGGCAGAACGCCGGTGTCGGGCACCAGGTCGTGCTGTCGATCGTGGGCGTGGACCGAGTGCCCCAGCTCGACTACTACCGGGCCAAGACCTTGCAGGAAGACCTGCTGCGGCAGGGGCCGACGCCGTACTCCATCGTGCGCGTCACGCAGTTCTTCGAGTTCATGGACGCGGTGCTGTCCTGGACCTCCGACGGCGACACCGTCCGTCTGCCCGCCACCCCGATCCAGCCGATCGCCGCGGCGGATGTCGTCGACGCGGTCGTCGAGGTCGCCACCGGAGACCCGCTGGGCGGGATCCGCAACGTCGCGGGCCCGGATGTGTTCACCCTCGACGAACTCGGCAGGCTGACCCTCGCCGCACGGCACGACGACCGCACCGTCGTCACCGACGACACCGCGGGCATGTTCGCCGCCGTCCCCGGCGATGTGCTCACCGCGGGCCCGGACGCGCGCCTGGCGCCCACGCACTACCGGGAATGGCTCCGCAACACGCACTGAACCGCCGATCGATCAAGCGAACGGCCACTTGGTCAGCCGGTCCTCTGCCCGTGACTCGTACGGCCGTGCGCCCAGCGCACGCGCACGGTCGCGCGCCGCCACCACCTCGTCGCGCGCGCCGGGGAGACCGAGGATTCCGCGTGCGGTGCCGCGGTAGAGGCCGGACGGCCCGAGGCACACCAGGCCCGGCCATTGCACGAGCAGCGTCTCGCCCCAGCCCTGGGTCAGTGGTTCGAGTCCGGCGGTGAGCTCCACTACCCGGTCACGCTGCCGCGGCGCCGCCTGACCCACCGCGAGCAGCGCCTCGAGCAGCAGCGGCACCCGCACGACGACGCGCGGACCATGCCATCTCCCCGGCAGCGCGACGATCGACTCGATCGACGACATCGCCCGGGCGTGGTCCCCGAGCTCCGCTGCGGCCATCGCGACCACGAGCGCGAAATCCTCGTCGAAGTCCTCGGCCATGCGGTCCGCCTCGGCCAGTGCCTCGCCGAGCCGTCCGCGGTGCCACAGCTCGATCGAACTACTGGTCAGCAGCGAGGCCTCGGCGAGCAACCGGGCCTGATCGTCGACCGCTTCCAGATCGGCGGCGAAGCGCGTCATCAGCGCCTGGGACCGCTGGTAATCGCCACGCAGCACCGCGAGCATCACCTGCCACCAGAGCTGGGTGGCCGCGAGGTCGGTGCCGCCGTCGGTGGCGAGCCGGGCGAATTCGGCCGACAACCGGCGCACCAACCGCAGGTCGCCCGCCTCCAACGCGCAGACCCGGCGCAGATGGACCGCTGTCGCCCGGGCAGCGCGATCGTGTCCGGCGAGTTCCTCTAGTTCCTCGGCGATCTTGCGCCGGTCGGCGACGGTCGCCGGATCCCAGGTGCAGACGAACTCGGCCAGCAGCACCTGCGGCCACGACCGGCTGCCCGGTGCGCTCCGCGCCCGCGCTTCGGCCAAGGCGTCGAGATCGCCCGCGAGGCCGTGGATGGCGCGATCGGCGGCCTCGATGGCCTCCACCTCGGCCACCAGGTCGGCGTCGAGATCGAGGCGGTGCGCCAGCGCCTGCGCCCGTAATCCCGGCGAACCCGTTTGCACCACACCGTATCCGGAGAAATACCCGGCTACGCCGCGCGGTGCGGCCAGCAGCGCGGTCCGCGCCAGCCCGGCCCAGTCACCGCGTTCACCGCAGCGCCGCCCCGCGCGGTCGAAACACGCGGCGGCAGCGTCGTATCGGCCGAGACGGTTGTGCGCTTGTCCGGCGAGCCAATCGAACTCGATCGCCGCCCGCGCGTCACCGGGGTCCGTGTGCCGCAGCCCGCGCGCGGCGAGTTCGGCGCATTCGGTGGCCGCGTCGCGCCGCAGCGCGTCCCGCGCCGCGGCAGCACAGGCGTTCGCGGCGGCGGGATCCAGCGAATCGAGCGCGGCCGCACTGCGATGCACTGCCTGCGCCACCAGTGCGCCGGGTTGCAGGTCGGCCGAAGCGTCCGCGATCTGGTTGTGCAGCAGGGCCGTTCGTATGGCGCCGATGGTGGCCAGTACGGCGGCGCGTACGAGTTCGTGTCCGAAGGCGACGACACCGTCCTCGACCGAGACCACCCGCGCGGCGACGAGTTCGCCGATCCGGTCGTCGAACCCGGGCGCGCCGTCGGCGGCGGCGACCAATCCCACCGGAGCGTGCGGGCCGATGACGGCCAGCACCTCGGCGAGCGCTCGCGCCGACGGCGAAACGCCGCCCAACTTCACCGCCGTGATCTCGGTGGCCGCGCCCCCGACGTCCAGCGGACGTCCGGCCCGCACGAGATCGCACAGTTGCGCCGCGACGAAGGGGCTGCCGCCGCTCAACGCGACGATCTGGGCTTGCGCCTCGGGAGCCGACGAGCCCGCATCCGCGCGCACCAGCTCCGCCACGGCCGCATCGGACAGCGGCGAAAGGTGCACCGCGACGGCCGAACCCGCGTCCCGAAGCAGCCGCACCGCGGCGTCCACCTCGGGCGGGAGGGGCTCGGGCCGCATGGTGAGCAGCAGCAGGACGGGATGGGCGCGCAGCACGCGCAGGGCCGCCGCGATCATTCGCACCGAGTCGGGGTCGGCCCACTGCACGTCGTCGATGACCGCGACCATCCGGCCGGTCTCCCGCACCACTTCCGCGAACAGCGTGGCGAGGGCGCGCGGCGTCGGGATCCCGGGAACGGTGCGCCCGGCCAGCGCTGCCTGATCCAGCCACGGCGTCAACGTCGCCAAGGCCGAAGAACCCCCGCCGCTGCTGCCCGCGGTGAAGAAGGCCGCGTCGCCGTGGCGTCGCACGCTGTCCTCGACGACGGCCGTCTTGCCGATGCCGGGCGCGCCGCGCACGGTCACGACGACCAGCCCTCGCTGCGACCGGTCACGGGCGCGGTCGGGAACGGCGGCGACGTCGTCGCGCCCGACGAGGGCCGACCGTCCGGGCGACGGCGGCTGCGGCGGATTGCGGATCTCGTTCTCGACCCGGGCGGTGCCGGGCGCGGGATCGAGGCCGAACTCGTCGCGCAGCGCACGTCGCAGCCGGGTGAGCACGTCGAGCGCCTCGGAGACCCGTCCGCAGTCGCGCAGCGCCAGCGCCAGCAACCGCGCCGTGCCTTCCCGGTGCGGATGCCGCTCGCGTTCGTCGGTGAGCAGGGTGACCGCGTGCCGGGCCCGGCCCAGCACGATCAAGCCCTCCGCGCACAGTTCGACCAGTTCCGACCGCAGCTCGTCCAGACGCGCCCGCTCGGGCGCGAGTTCGGCGATGTCGCCGACGTCCGGCAGCGCGTCGCCGCGCCACAGTCGCAGCGCGCGTTCGAGCAGATCGACGGCGCGTGCGACGTCACCGTCGGCGTGCGCCGCGCGGGCGTCCCTGGACAGCACGTCGAGCAGGTCGAGGTCGGTGCCCGAGCCGCCGCACCGCAGCACGTAGCCGTTCGGGCCCGTCTCGATCCGCACTTCGGGGAGGGGCCGCAACGCCCTGCGCAACCGCGACACATAGCCCTGGAGGGTGACCAGGGCGCTCTCGGGCGGCCTGCCGCGCCACAACAATTCGCACAGATACCGTGCGCTGCGAGCGGTGCGCTCGGCCGCCAGGATGACCAGGAGATCGGCGTGTTTGCGCGCCGGGATGGTGATGCGGGCGCCGTCCGGGCCGCGCACCTCCAGCGGCCCGAGCACCGCGATGGCGGGCGGGTCGTCGCCGGACCGGCCGCGCACCAGCGTCACACCAGCGCCCTCGTCGACTCTTGGCTCATGACACACACGCAAGCACTCCTGCCAACCCCGGCCACCGGCGACGAGCGGACCGCAGGCGGTCCCTCTCGCGAGACTGTACTGCGGATGTGCGGCGCCGCGCTGACCATCGGCGGCGTCCTGTGCATCGCGGGCGGCACGCTGCACCCGATCGTCGCGCGCAAAGGCCACTCGGTCGAGGCGCTGACCAGCCCGGGGACACCGATCGCCCAGACGCTGCTCGGTATCGGAACCGTCCTGCTCGTGCTCGGCCTGCCCGGGATGTACGCGTGGCTGCGGCCGCGACTCGGCACGGCCGGGTTCCTCGGCACGGTCTGCTACCTGCTCGGCAATATCGTCACCGCGACCGGGCACCTCACCGTCGAATTGTTCGTCGCCTATCCCTTCGCGCACGACCCGGCCACCGCGCATCTGATCGCGGACAACGACAACATGATCGATACGACAGCGTTCGCGCTGTTCAACTCGATCGGCGGTCTGGTCATGCTCGGCGGCATGGGTCTGCTGGGGGTGAGCTTGTTGCGCCACAACACGATTCCCCGCTGGATCGCGGTGCTCACACTGCTCGGCATGGTCGGGTTCTTCCTGCCGATTCCCGCCACCCAGGGGTTGTCCGGATTCATCTACGAGGCGCCGCGCGGCATCGCCGTCGCCGCCATCGGCGTGCTGATGCTGCGCAGCCCGGCCGGACTGCGCCGCTGGGCGAAGCACACGCGCGGCCCGTCCGCACCGGACCACGAGCGGACCGCGTGACCGGGCCGCTCCGGATCGAGCCGAGAAGCCGGCACCGCGGCTCGGGGGCAGCCGCGGTGCCGGTACCTCATTCGCTCGCCACCGTCGCCGTGGACATCGCCCAGAAGTCGGCGTAACGGCCACCGTGGCGCAGCAACTCGTCGTGGCTGCCCTCTTCGACGATCCGGCCGTTGTCCAGGAAGACGATGTGATCGGCCCGGCGAACGGTCCGCAGGCGGTGCGCGACGATCACCACCGTGCGTCCCGCCATCAGCCGCTCGATGCCGTTGTGCACGGCCGCCTCGTTCACCGGATCCAGCGCGGAGGTGACCTCGTCCAGCAGCACGATGGGCGCGTTCTTCAGCAGCGCTCGCGCGATCGAGACGCGCTGGCGCTCACCACCGGACAGCAGCGCGCCGCCCTCGCCGACATTCGTCGCCCAGCCGCCGGGCAGCCGCTCGATCACCTCGTCCAGCCGGGCCGCGTGCGCCGCGGCCCGCACGTCGGCTTCGTCGGCGCCGGGACGGCCGAGGCGCACGTTCTCCTCGATGGTCCCGTCGAAGAGGTAGACGTCCTGGAAGACGATGGCGATCCGCTCCATCAACACGTCGGTGCCGATCGCGCGCACGTCGGCCCCGCCCACCCGCACGGTGCCGCCGTCCACGTCGTAGAACCGGGCGACCAACTGCAGCAGTGTGCTCTTGCCCGCGCCGGACGGTCCGACGATGGCGACCCGCCGTCCCTCGGGCACCGACAGCGACACCTCGTCGATCACGGTACGGCCGCCGTGCCGGAAGACGACGGACTCGAACGCCAGGTCGTGTCCGGCCGGCCGGATGGGCCGGCGGGGTTCCGGCAGCGGCTCGGTGCCCAAAAGAGTGTCCAGACCGGCAAGCACGGAACGGGCGCTGCGGAGTTTGCCCGCGATTTCCGACAGTGCCAGCAGCGGGTCCGCGCAGCGGGCGGCGAGCACCAGGATGGTCAGGATCTCCGCCGCACCGACGTCGCCGCCGAGCGCCAGGTAAGCGCCCAGGGCCAGCAGCGCGGTGAACATCGCCTGGACCGTGAGCGCCAGGCCCACGATGCCGGGCAGCGCCGACAGCATCGCGCGGCGGGAGGCGCGTTCGAGTCCCGCCAACGAGTCGTCGAGCAAGCGGAATCGTTCGGCGGTCCGGCCGCCTGCCCGCAGCACCGGCTGCGCCTGCAGATATTCGATGACGCGGCCCGTGGCTTCCTCGGCGCGTTCGGTGCGTTCGGCGTCGGCGGCGGCCATCGACCGTCCGGTCCAGATCTGGATCGCCGCCACGACCGGTACGGCGGCCAGCGCGGCCAGCCCCATGCGCCAGTCGTAGGCGAGCAGCACGGCGACGATCGTCAGCGGAGTCACCGCGGCGTTGATCATCGGTGCCAGCAGATGCGCGATCACGCTCATCGCCTGCAGCACACCCTGGCTCGCCAGCACCGACACCTCTCCGACGCGGCGCGCGGTGAACCAGCCGAGCGGCAGTCGGGCCAGGTGATCGCCGAAGCGGCGATAGACCCCGCGCAAGAGCGTGGTTCCCACGAGGAATCCGGACAGATCGCTGCGATAGCGCAGCGCCGCGTAACCCGCGATCGCCGCTGCGAACGCGATCAGCCAGGGCCACGCGTCGGTGGGCGTGTTCCCGAACAGCGCCCGCAGCACCGGGGCCAGGAGCGCGTAGGACAGACCTTCGGCGATCGAGGTGGCCGTCATCAGGGCCACGGTGCGACGTACGGGCCGGGCGTACTCGTATCCCAGCACGCGCAGCAGGATGCGGATCATCGGGACTCGCCTCCTCGCGATGCCTGGTCGGCGACGTCGGCGGGCCGCGGGGTGGTCGCGTTCCGGCGGCCGCCCCACGCTCCGATCTCGCGCCGCAGCACGCCGCCGAGGGTTTCGATGTCATCGGTTCGGGCGGATCGCTGCGACCGCCAGAAGTCGGCGAACTTCCCTCCCCGCGCCACCAATTCGGCGGGGTTGCCGCGTTCGACGATCTGGCCGTTCTCCAGCAGCACGACGGCGTCGGCGTCGGCGATCGTCTCGAGCCGATGCGCGATGACCAGGATCGTCCGATCGCCCTTCAGTGTCGTCAGGGCTCGGCGCACCGCGCGCTCGGTCTGCGGATCGGCGAAGGCGGTCGCCTCGTCGAGCACGAGAACGGGCGCGTCGGCCAGCAGCGCGCGTGCGAGCGCGATCCGCTGCGCCTCACCACCGGACAATCCGGCATCGGCGCCGATGACCGTCTCGTAGCCGCGCGGCAGCTCGAGGATCCGATCATGGATGTTCGCCAGCCGCGCTGCCCGGACCACGGCGTCGCGGTCGGCCCGCGGTACCGCCAACGCGATGTTGTCCGCGACCGAGGCGCGCAGCAGCCGTACGTCCTGGAAGACGAAGGAAACCTTCCGGTAGAGCTCCCGGCTGCCGAGTGCGCGCAGATCGACGCCGCCCAGCCGGACCGATCCGTGGGTGGGGTCGTAGAACCGGGGCAACAGCTGCACCAGTGTGGATTTCCCGCTTCCCGACGGCCCGACGATCGCGGTGACCGTCCCCGGCTCGAGTACCAGGTCGATCCCGCGCAGCACCTCGTGCTCGGCTTCGTAACCGAACCGGACGTCACGCAGTTCCACCCGGTGCCCGCGCGGCGCTGTCGGGTGCGCGGGCTCCGGCAGCGACGGCACCGCGAGCACGTCCCGGATCCGGCCGACCGCGCGCCGCGCGGCCTGCAGATCGTCGAAGCCGTGGCCGAGCGCGGCGACCGGAGCGGTCAGGCCGAGTCCCAGCAGCAGAAACGGCAGCAGATCCGCCGGGGCGAGCGAACCGCTCGGGATCAGCACCGCTCCGCCGAGCAGCACGACCAGCAGCACGAACGGCGGCGACAGCACCACCTGCATCGCCGCGCCGATCCCGGCCAGTCCGTGCACCATGCGCAGGAAGGAGTCCGCGAAATCGTCGGTGGCGGTGCGGAACCTGCGGTGGGCGCGCTCGCCGGAGCCGAACGCCTTGACCACCGAGATGCCCTGGACGAACTCGACGGTCGCGCTCGCGATCCGGCCCATTCCCGCGTCGAATTCCTTCTGCTCACGCAACCGGGTGGGGGTCATCATGAGGGGTACGAGCGCCACCGCCAGCACGACCGGTACCAGCGTGATCAGGGTGAGCCGCCAGTCGACGGTGAACAGATAGATCAGCGACACCAGCGGCACCACGAATGCGGCGACGAGCTCGCCCGGGGCGTGGGCGATGAGCGGATGCACGGCATCGACGTCCTCGCCGACGATCTTCGCCAGCTCGCCGCTGCCGCGCCGGGAGAACCAGCCGATCGGCACCCGCCCCAGGCGGGCGGCCAGTTGCCTGCGGAACGACAGTTGCACCCGGCCGTCGAGCAGATGCCCGATGCCGGACGACGCGGCCGTGCACAGCAGCCGGACGAACAGTCCGGCCGCGCCCGCGAGCACGATCATCCGGACATGATCGTGATCGATAGCGTTAGGCGACAGAAGAATCCGTCCCAGCTCGACAACCGCGAGCAAGGGCGCCAGGCCCGCGACCGCGCCGACGATCTGCAGGACGACGACGGCGGCGAAACCGCCCGCGTAGGGGCGCAGCAAGGTCGCCGTGCTCGGCTCCGCCGGGGAATCGACGTCCGGCGCGGGTGGGGTGGTCTGCTTGCTCGCGTCGGCGAGTTCGATGATGGTCATCGTTCTCCCGCCTTCGTCAAATACCTTGGGAGACTGTGGTCTTGGAGGCCGCCGACGCCTCCGCAGTCAGGGCGCGGCGCAGGGCGGCGGCGAGTTCGGCGCTCTGACGCTGGGACACGTCGGCGGACATGACCGCCTGTGACCCGTGGAAGGTGCCCGGCCACTGGTGCAGTTCGACCGGCACGCCCGCTCGCAGCAGGCGCAGCGCGTAGTCGATGTCGTCGTCGCGGTTCGGGCAGAACTCGGCGGTGGCGATGTAGGCGGGCGGCAGCCCGGACAGGTCGGTGGCCCGCGCGGGCGCGGCGTACGGCGTCGCGGGCGTGACGCCCAGGTAGTGCTGCCACATCTGGGCGACCTTCGCCCGAGTCAGGAAGGGCGTGTCGGTGAAGGTGCGCGCCGACCAGGCCTGCTGCCGGTCGTCGAGGACGGGCTGATTGAGCAGTTGGAAACGGATCGGCGGTCCTTGCTCGTCCCGCGCGCGCAAGGCGACCGCGGTCGCGAGGCCCGCGCCGGCGCTGTGGCCGCCGATCGCGATCCGCGCCGGGTCGATGCCCAGCTCGGCCGCGTGCTCGGCGGTCCAGGTCAGCACCGCGTAGACGTCGTCGTGGGCGGCGGGGAACGGATGTTCGGGGGCCAAGCGGTAGCCCACCGAGATCACCGTCGCGCCGGAATTGCCGGCGAGCAGCGCGGCCCACGGATGTTCGGTGTCCAGATCACCCATGACGAATCCGCCGCCGTGCAGCCAGATGATCGCGCCCCGCGCCTCGCGGGGCCGATAGATTCGTACCGGCACCTCGACAACGCCTGGCACCGTGCGGTTCTCGATGTCCAGGTGCGCGGTGGCCGGCGCCGGGATCGCGGCGGCCAGCGCGGCGAGGTGCGCCCGGGCCGTGCCGGGGTCGGACAGGTCGGCCGGGGGGAAGAAGGGAACAGCTGCTTCGAGTTCGGGATCCAGGATCATGCCGTCGATCGTCGCGCCCGCCGGGCATGCTCGGCTTCCGGCGACGGGAGTCGCCGTCTACGTGAATACGCGTACGACGATCGCGATCGGCTGCGCCGGTCGTCGTACCCCCTCGCGCACTCGGCAGCGAGATGCGCACGGAATTCACGTTATTCGCGACGCTGCACGGCACCGGCTACTGCGTGGGATCGGTCAGCCCGGTCTGGTAGGCGATCACGACCAACTGCGCTCGGTCGCGCGCACCCAGTTTCACCATCGCGCGGCTGACGTGGGTGCGTGCGGTGGCCGGGCTGAGAAACAGTGCGGCGCCGATCTCGTCGTTGCTCATGCCCTGCCCCACCAACGCCAGCACTTCGCGCTCGCGGTCGGTCAGCACGGCCAGCCGCTCCTGCGCGGACTTGGCGGCCCTGCGCTGCGCGGTGAACTGGCCGATGAGGCGGCGGGTGACCCGCGGCGCGAGCAGCGCGTCACCGGCGGCGACCACCCGGATGGCGTGCAAGAGTTCGGCGGGTCCGGCGTCCTTCAGCAGGAATCCGCTCGCGCCCGCCTGCAAAGCGTCGAAGACGTTCTCGTCCGTGTCGTAGGTGGTGAGGATGAGCACCCTGACCTGCTCCATCCCGACGGCCGCCGCGATCTGCGCGGTGGCGCGTATCCCGTCCAGCCGCGGCATGCGGATGTCCATGAGGACGACGTCGGGGCGAGTGGCACGCGCGAGTTCGACAGCTTCCGCGCCGGTGGTCGCTTCACCGACCACCGTGATGTCGTCTTCCAGGTCGAGCAGGACTTTGAAGCCGGAACGGACCAGGCGTTCGTCGTCGGCGAGCAGGACCTTGATCGGTGGCGTGGAGTTCACAGGCGTGATCCGACCGGGGTCAGGGGCAGGCGGGCGGTGACCTCGAATCCGCCGCCGGGACGCGCCACCGCGTCGAGTTCACCGCCGAGCAGCAGGCAGCGTTCGCGCATTCCGACGATGCCGCGGCCGGTCGTGGGTGAGCCGTCGGGACGCGCCGGGACCTGCGCGGAGTCGCGGCGGCCCTCGTCGGCCACCCGTATCCGCAAGGTGTCGATACCGGGGTCGAGCGCCACCGTGACTCTGGTCGGGCCGACGTGCCGGATCACGTTCGTGATCGATTCCTGCACGATGCGATACGCGGCGCTGCCCACCGCGCTCGGCAGCGGCGTCACCGGGGAGGTCTGCTCGACAGCGATGTCGAGCCCGGCGTCGCGGGCCTTGCCGACGAGTTCGTCGATCTGGTCGAGGCCCGGGTACGGCTCGCGTTCGTCGCCATCGCGCAGGACCCCGAGAATCGCGCGCATCTCCCGCAGTGCCCGCGAACTGGTCTGCTCGATGGTGCGCAACGCTTCACGGGCCTGTTCCGGTCGCTTGTCGAGCACGTGCGCGGTGACGCCGGACTGCACGTTGATGATCGCGATCGCGTGGGCCACGGTGTCGTGGACCTCCCGGGCGATGCGCAACCGTTCGGCGTCGACCCGCGCCCTGGCTTCCTCGTCGCGGGACCGTTCGGCCAGTTCCGCCCGTTCTTGCGCGTCGGCGGCGATGACCCGGCGGGATCGCACGGACTCACCGAGGATCGTGCTGATCACCGACGCGCCGATCCGGAAGAACACCCAGCCGATGGCCACCAGCGGCTTGACGTCCGCCGCGGCGATCAGCCAGCCGAGGGCGAGCACCGTGATGCCGCCACCGGCGATCAGCAGCGACCGCCGCCCGTCCCCGTAGGCGGCGAGGGTGTACAGGGCGACGAAGAGCGCGAGATAGGAAGCGCGGTCCGGGAAGCCGAGACCGAAATAGACCAGGCTGGCCAGCGCCGTGACCACGAACACCGCGACCGGCTGCGTCCGGCGCGCGGCCACAGCCAGGCCGCTGACGATCAGCAGGACATATCCGAAACCCGACACCGGTGTGTACGCCGGCTCGAGCGGCACCGGGATCGCGGCGCTCTGCACCTGGATCACGGTGACGAACAACGCCAGCAGGACATCCGGAAACCAGGCGGGCCGGCGCGAGAACCAGGCGGACAGCCGTCGCGACGCCGCCTGCACAACCATGCCGTGAGCGTACGGCATCCCCGAGTGCTCGCGCTCCCGCGCGGACGCGCGACCGGCTACGACGATCGACGCAGCCGCCCCCGGCTCGCCTACGCGTACGTGCGTAGGCGAGCCGATCCCGTCGACGGGACGACCGGGTTTCCGGACTGCTCCTGCTCCGGTCGACGCACAAGGGTGCGCGACGAATCCCCGCAATCGCCGCACGGCACTCTGGTCGAGCGGCGCGAGAACTTCGCCTGGCGCGCGTACGAGCGCTGAGCGGGCGCGGCCATGGGCGCCGACTCATCGCTCCCGGTCGAGCACTTCGCCCGGATGCGTGGCGCGGCAAACGCCGTCGGGCCGGAAGAGGTTCGACCTGCGGTACTCACCGCCAGAGATCGCCGCAGGGCAACTCCGGCAACTCGACGTGGACGTCGTCATCGATGGTGACGATCAACTCCGGATGACTGCGCGCCAAGCCCGCGGCCACGCTCCTGGCCTGTTCCGCACAAGCGCGGTAATCCAGGATCAGGGCGCCGGATTCGATATGGATATGCCGGATATGCTGCGGATTTGTCATGGCCGCTGCACTGTTCGGCGTGTCGCTACCGATGCGGCATATCCCGCTCCGCTTCCGGACATCGATCGCATCGCGGTCGAGCCATGCAGCGGACCGAGCGTCCAATGGCTCATTGAATGACGAACTCCTCATAACTTAGCTGGAGATATGTCGCTTATCCTCGGCTGGGCCGACCGCCGTACCGGCGCTGATGACGAGGTGCGACTCATCTCGGTGATCTCATACAAAGAATAACTAGTAACTTACTAGCTAACGCCCGCGGGCTCAAGCACTCTTCGGCAGCAGACTGCCACCCCCTGACCTGCGGCTGCGCGCCTGCCGCCCGGGCACCGGTCGCGCCGGCGCGCCGAACCCGGCGTGGCAGCCGCGGCGAATCAGCGGGGCGGCCGGTTCATGTCCCGGTTCACCGTCGGGATCTCGATGCTGATCGGCATCTCGAGTTCGGCCAGGTAGACCAGGGCGGCCTGCCGGAGGAACTCGTCGAACAACCAGTAGGCATCCGGCGCCAGCGGCACCACCGGAAGCAGTCCTTCGCGCACGGCGATGAACGGCCCCCAGCTCACCCGCAGCAGCGGGTCCCAGACCGGCTCCCTGGCGATGGCCAGCCCGTCGGCGATCTTGTCGCCGAGCAGGAAGCGGGTGAACGCACCGAGCACCGGCTTGGTCAGGATGGCCAGATCGAGATTGGCGCCGAGGCGCAGCAGGCGGTCGGCGAGCTTGGCGCCCTCGGGGGTCGCCGCCAGGATCGGGTCCAGCACCTGGGCGGCCTGGGAGTTGGCCTCGGCCCACGAGTTCGGGATGTACTCGTCCCGGATGCCGAGCATGTGCGCGCACACCTGCCACGAGTGCAGGAACCCTTCGGACTCGGCGGCGGGGATCGGCACGTTCCACGCGGTCAGATGCTTCATGACGGTCGTGGGCAGGCTGTGCCAGGTGACCATCATGTCGTTCTGACTGATCGGGATGTCCTCCTCGGCGGAGTGCACCCAGTGCGGGGACTGCGGCAGCAGGTGGCGCACCGCGGCGTGCACCAACCGGGTTTTCAAGCAGGTGACGACCATCTCGCCGTCGGGGCCATAGGCATTGGCGGTCCCGATGTCGTAGCCGAGCTTGGCGGTCTTGGAGATGCGGTCCTTCAGATCATGGCCGCCCTTGGAGTAGTAGACCGCGCGCGCCTCCTTGGGAATGACCGTGCTCATCATGCCGCTGGCCAGGCCGTACAGCACGCCGAGATACAGGCCGCGCTTCTTGTTGAACTCGACCGCGGCGGCCAGCTTGCCCCGATCCGCCCAGGGCGGCAACTGACGGGCGTATTCCATGAAGTCGCGCAGTTCCGTCGGCAGCCCGGCGGGCAGCGGCTGGCCGTTCCTGGTCCAGGTGCGCAACAACTCGTTGACCCTCGGTACCTCCCCCCGGTCCACCAGTGAGGCGACCAGCTGGTCCACCTCGGGATCCCACACGGTGAGCGGGTCGGCCCCGTCTCCCGTGCCCGCCACCGAACCCTGCGGTGACCACGTCCACGGCTCCGCGCGCGCCGGGGTCACCATGGCCAGAGCGCCGAACGCGCCCAGTACGCCCCCGGCCTTCAAGGCATTACGCCTGCTGAGTCGATCCATGTCTGCGCCACTCCTCATTGAGCGCGGGCGTCACCGTGATGATGCGACGTGTGGTGCGACGCCCGCCAGCTCGCCGTCGCAAGCGAGAAGAACAGTCATTAACTTAGCAAGATGGATGCCTCGTTGTCTCCACTTTTCAGAACTTGTTCTCACCCGCTCACGCCGCGCTCGGGCGCCACCGCCGACGAGGTGATCACCAGGTATGAACAGCATATTCGCAGCATTCGGACACACGTTCCACAATCGTCCGCTACCCCAAAGCCAGCGGAAACGGTAGCGGCATCACCTCATACGACGCCCGGTTACATCGCTAATCGATAGTCACATAGCGCTCGGCGCGGAAGCGCCTCGGCGATCGGCTCCGATCCGCGTGCGCAGGAAGGCACCTCGACAGCAGGACCCCGGACACGGAACGGGCCGGGCGGTTGTACCGCCCGGCCCGTGTTGTCCGGTCGACGTCAGCGACCGGCGTGGCTGTGCTGGCCGCCACGCGCCTTGGCCTCGGTGGGCTGAGCTTCGGCGCCCTTACGCCCGGCCGCGCTCGGATCGGCGGAGTTGCGTTCGCCGAAGCTGCCGGTGCTGGCCTGGCCGCCGCGGCGCGCCTGCTCCTCGGTGTCGGAGCGGTTGCCGAACTGCCCGGGGTTGTTCTGGTCTGCCATCACTTGCTCCTTTCGGTAGCGGATGAAACCGACTGTGGCTCTGTGCGCCACGTCTTGGTCCTACCCGGCACCTGGTGACCCAATCAGCCCCGGCGCATCTTCACACGATCGAAAAGAACTGCCCCGCAACGGCCTCCGTGAGTACCCGTCATCGGTGGCCGAAACGTCTGCGGTGAGCACGTCTCTCGGGTCACGAGCGCGCGGCGTCCAATTTGTCGATATCGGCGAGCACCTTTTCGTGCCAATCGATTTCGGCCTGGATACGCATAGTGGCGTGTTCGACGATGAGGTCGTCGGCGGCGCTCTGGTCGGGCCAGCGCCGGTCGAGCTGGTGCTCGACGCGGGAACGTCGTGCTCGCAGTGCGGCCAGGCGCTCTTCGAGGTATCCGCGCAGCAGTTCGCGGTCGAGATCGTCGCTGACGGCCAGCGCGAGATCCACCGGATCGGGGCGGATGTCCACTTCGGTGAAGGCTTCGTCGCGCAGCGCCCGCAGCTCCCGGCGCCCTTCGTCGGTGATCTCGTAGACGGTGCGCGCGGGCAGCGCGCCGTCTTGTTCGGTGCGCAGCGGCCGGATCAACCCTTCCCCCGCCATCCGGTGCAACGCGCCGTAGAGCGATCCGGGTTTGACCCGCGACCACAGGTCGGCGCGATCCAGGCGAGCATCGCGGCGCAGCTGATGGCCGTGCATGGGGCCGCGCTTGGCCAAGGCGGCGAGGACGAACAACCGGGTCTCGTTCACCCCGCTAGTCTGACACGACTACTCGTATTTGAGTACCCTCTCGAACATGACTGTCCGACCGATCCTCATCGCCGGTGATCCGCGGCTGACCACGCCGGCGATCCCCGTCACCGTTTTCGACGACGACCTCGCCGCTTTCGTCGACGACTTGTTCGACACCAACACCGCCGCCGATGGGGCAGGCCTCGCCGCCAACCAGATCGCGGACCCACGGGCGGTGTTCGTCTACGACTTGGTCGACGGGGGCCTGCGGCACCGGGGCCACGTGATCAATCCGGTCCTGCGGACCTCCCCGCTCCCGGAGACGATGCCGGATCCCGACGACTTGGAGGGGTGCCTGTCCGTGCCGGGCGAGTGGTATCCCACCGGGCGGGCGCACTGGGCCGAGGTCACCGGCGTCGACCGGACCGGGCGCTCTGTCACCGTCGAAGCCACCGGCTACCTCGCCCGCTGTCTCCAGCACGAGACCGACCACCTCGCCGGCCGTCTCTATCTGGAACGCCTCCTCGGCAGAAACAAGCGAGCCGCCCGTCGCATGATCAAAGACCGGCACTGGACCCAGCCCGGCAACAGTTGGCTTCCCGGCACGGATACCCCGTGATCCCAGGTGCCCGGGAAACGAGTAGTCGGCTACTCACGATCGCGCCGCCGATCCCGGCGAGCATTCGGTGGTGCGGAAACACCCCGCGGATGTCCGCGGTCGGCCCGACGCCACCGGCGGCGACGAGAGATTCCGCAGGAACGCAGTCGCGGCGACATTCGCCGCCCGATCAGAGTAGGTGGAACAGTTGAAGAAATACGAAGTCCACCCCGGCGACACCCTCTCCGGGATCGCGCATCGCGAGTACGGGGACAGCAGCCTGTTCCCGGCGATCGCGCGCCAGAACCACCTCGCCGACCCGGATTCGATCGATGTCGGACAGCAACTCTGGATTCCCTACATCACGCGGCGGCATCTCGTCACCACGACCGACTCCACCGCTACGCGCAGGCAGATCACCCAGCGCTACTACGGCACCGAGGACACCGGCGTGCAGTTGATCTGGGAAGTCGTCAACGGTGTGGCACAACGGGAAATACAGCCGGGCGCCTGGTTGCACATTCCGGAACTGGGCGACGTCGGCCACCATACGGTCGTCGAAGGCGAGACCCTCGCGATTCTGGCCGAACGCTGGTACGGCGACGAGCATCTCGCGCTGGTGATCGAACTGGCGAACCACCTTTCGGGCGCCGAACCGGCGCCCGGCCACGTGCTCGTCGTGCCCGGCCTGAACCGCCGCCGAAGCGTCGCGGGCGATACGTTGCGCACGATGTGCCGCCATGTGTACGGCACCGGTGATCTGGACACCCGCGTCGGGGTCGCCGCGGCGGCGAACCACATCGGCGACCCCGACACGATCTTCGCGGGCCAGGTGATCTACTTCCCGTCGTAGCTCCTCGATTACGTCGCCGCGCGGTTGCCGCGGCGCCGGGTCCGGTGCCGTACCAGCCAGGTCGACAGACCGGTGACGGCGAGGGCGAGCGGAGTCAGTCCGAGAGCAAGCCAGATCAGCCGCCACCAGCCGTTCACCAGCCAGCCGAAGTGGGCGGGCTCGAAGACTTTGGCGTAGAACGTGTTCGCCAGCGGCCGGTCATGGCTCGCGTCGACCACCTTGATGTCGGAGCCGTCGTAGGCGTTCACGTAGACCAGCACGTCGCCGCTGTAGAACAGGCGGTGCTCGCGCGGGGAATAGGCGCCGGCGACCGTGGCGCGGTAGTACGGGGTGGTATCCGTGGGTAGCACGAGGTAGGCGAGCCGGCCCGGCGCGGCCCGGTGCGCGATCTCACCGGCCTCGCCGAGGGAGAGAGGGGCCCGGCCCGCACCGCCGGACCGCGGCACGAACGACTTCTCGGTGCGTTCGAGAACGGCGTTCCCGCCGGTGGCGACCAGCCAGGCGCGTTGCACGGCAGGCCATTCGATGGTGATGCCGGTGATGCCCCACACCAGCAGGAACGGCACGGCGATGATGCCGATCAGGTTGTGCAGGTCGCGGTCCCGGGCGAAGCGGCCCTTTCCCAGCCGGACCCGGAACCCATGGCGCAGCCGTTTGAGCGACGGCCACCAGATGACCGCACCGGACACCGCGAGCGATACCAGCAGGAGGCCGAGCGAGCCCACGATCACTGCCCCCCATTTGATGTGGATGACCGGCGCCTTGCTCTCCAGGACCGGGATCGCGCCGGAGTACCGCGCACAGCCGAAGGCGCAGTTGTGCAGATTGGCCAGCCAGCCCAAGAGTCCGTCGGTCAGCCGCACCCGCTCGTTGATCGACCCGGTGCCGGGATCGACGGAGTAGGCGGCGGTGTAGTCGATGTTCCCGATCACGAGCACACCGCCGTCGGTGCCGACCCAGCCGACGTCGAAATCGGGATCGGCGGCACGAACCAGCGCGACGGCCTGCTCGCTGTCGAGCACCGGCGGTCCGTCGGTGTGCCGATAGAACGAGGCGTGCTGGGCCCGGAACAGTTCGGCGTGGTAGAGCAGGATCGCGCCCGAGGTGGACTGGATCACCAGGACCAGCCCGAGCAGCAACGCCGACCAGCGGTGGATCATGATCAGCCTGCGGCGCACCGGTTTCCGGGCTCGCCTGCGCGCTGCGACGATCCGCTTGCCAGGCTCGGGCATCACCGCGGTCGCGTTCATAAGGATAGGCTAACTTCAAAACCCGGCCTTCCCAGCGCAGGCAGGACGCATCGCCCGGCCGACCCCGTTGCACGCGAGGTCACCCCATCCGGCACCGCTTGGCGAGCCTCATCCCCGCAGGCGCGCCGGTCCGCCCGCTTCCGGACACCTGCGCCGGCTGGCCCTCCTGCTGCGCTGCTGCATCGACCACATGGCGATCACCGCCGAGATCGCGCAGATCCACGATCCGATCGGGCTCGCCGACGAACCCGTCGAACTGGTCGACATCATCACCGACTCCGCCGCACATACCGCCGAAAGCGTTGTCGCCGTGCACGGTCCGGCACAGCGGCACACACGTGCCGCCGCGGTGTGACTACGCACCCGCGGCGCCGACGCCACGGTACACCGATTGCTCGCCCGCTGGTCGTCGGAAACCGGAATAGACGTCGGACAACGGGAATTCGCCAACGGCCTGCTGCGCATCATCCGTTCGTTCGACCGGGTCGCAGACGCGCTCACGTCGATCGATCGCTCGTGCTGAACGCGCACTGCCACGCGCTCCCTCGCCGTCAGTCGTGCAGCGCGCGGTCCAGCAACGCCCACGCCTGCCGGGCGGTCTCCTTCTTCGATTGCGCGTCGGTCTTCGACAGCACGGCCGCGAGCATCGCCAGCGCCAGGACCACGTCCGCGGTGGTGATGTCCGCACTGATCGTGCCGCGCTGAGCCGGGTCCTCGAGCTTCTCCGCGATGAGGGTGATCAGCCGTCGCGCCACCTCGAACAGGCGCATGTCCTCGGTGTTGGTGGGATGGATCATCGCGATGAAGGCCGCCGAGGTGGTGATCTGGTCGACCATGATCGCCAGCAGATCGTCCACGGTGACCGCGGGATCGGCCGCCAGCGCCTCGATGCCGTCGATGTTCTCCTCGAACACCGCCAGCGCGATGCTCTCCCGGGTCGGGAAGTGCCGGTAGAGCACGCCCTGCCCGACTCCCGCGGCCCGCGCGATGGAGCTGAACGGCGCGTCGAATCCGCTGTCGGCGAAGACCTCTCGCGCCGCCTGGATCAAGGCCGCCCGGTTGCCGGCCGCCGCCTTCGGCCCCCTGTTCACACGGCGTGGCGAGGTCATTCGGGCAAGGTTACCGGACCGGGACGGACCGCCCGCACCGCGCCGAACGCCCGGGAACGGGCGGTACGAGCCGCACCCCCACTGACGCGCGGCCGTCACCTCGCGCACACTACGTTCGATACCGGACAATAGTGTCCGGCACGGCGACGGAGCCGGATCGGCTCGACTCGGCGGGTAGGGACGCCGTCGCGCCGCGCCGGATCCGGCGCTCCTTCGACGCCACCACGCCCTACCGGATCGTTCGGACACCACGACGCTGTCACCACCACGACAGCCGCACCAGCCCACGCTCGGAGCCGACCACAGCCGTCCGAGATCGCACGGGACCGTAACCGGGCACACGGGAAAGGCGCCCTCACCGCCGAGGGCCGGTATGTCCATGACTTCGTCCATCACCAGCTGGGTCCGGCGCTCGTGCGCGACCGTCGGCGGCATCCAGATGGCGCAGGCCGCGGATCGCCTGTTGCACGGCGGCGTGGTCGAGCAGACCGCCCGCGATATGATCAGCACCCAAGGACAGGAAGCCGGACTGATCGGCTTGCTGCCGGCCCGATCCGCCGGCCCGCGCTGACGCGATCGGTTACCGTTAGGACGAAACCGCTTGCTGCTCGGCGAGTGCGGCGAGGCGGTCGAGGGAGGCCGAGAGTTTGTCCGCGGTAGTCGCGCGAGCGCGGACTTGGCGCTTCTCGTCGGTGAGCGACGTCCAGTCATAGGTGTGCGTGACCCGGGTGCGGCCCTCGCCCACCGGCTCGAGCTCCCAGCGCCAGAGGTGGCCGGGCGGCTCCTTCCCGGGCTCCGACGGGCGCCACGCGATGCGGCTGCCCTCGGCGAACTCCACGACGTGATTGTCGCGCACCGCTCCGTTGGTCAGCGTCGTGCTGAACACCGCACCGGCTGCGCGCACCCGCTGCCCGGTCGCGGCCTCGGCCAGGTTGTCGTTGCCGTCCCAGCGCGGCTGCTCGGCGGGATCGGCGATGAGCTCGAAGATGTCCGCCGGGCCCGCGTTGATCTCGCGGCTGGCGCTGACGATACGGGGAACCTCGTTCTGGTCGGTCACGTGCCGATCGAAGCATCGGGCCGAGAGCTGGGCAAGCCTTCTGCTCGAGACCGGTGGAAATTCCGCGCCGATCCGGGCCCCGAGATCGACGGCCGGTCCCGGACACGACGGCGGGCCGGTGCGGTATGACTGATCCGATATCCGACCGACGAAGGGACGCGCTCATGGGCGAGCGAGTTGCAGTAGTGTCCGGCGCCGCACGAGGGATCGGCGCGGCGATCGCCAAGCGCTTGGCGGCGGACGGGCTTCGGGTCGGCGTGCTCGACCTCGACGCGGCAGCCTGCGCCGATACGGTCCGCGCGATCACCGAGGCGGGCGGGCAGGCCCGCGCGCTCGGCGCCGACGTGTCGGACGAGGAATCGGTCGCCGCCGCCGTCCAGCAGCTGGAGAACGAGCTCGGCGCGCCGACCGTCGTGGTGAACAACGCGGGCATCCTGCGCGACAACCTGCTGTTCAAGATGAGCGTCGCGGATTGGGACGCGGTGCTGGGCGTGCACCTGCGTGGCGCATTCCTGCTCACCCGCGCGGTGCAGAAGTACATGGTCGAGCAGAAGTGGGGGCGGATCGTGAACATGTCCAGCACCTCGGCGCTCGGCAATCGCGGCCAGGCCAACTACTCGGCGGCGAAGGCCGGCCTGCAGGGCTTCACCAAGACCCTGGCCTTCGAGCTGGGCAAGTTCGGCGTGACGGCCAATGCCATCGCGCCCGGATTCATCGTCACCGACATGACCGCCGCCACCGCCGAGCGCGTCGGCGTCTCGTTCGAGGACTTCCAGAAGGCGGCCGCCGCGCAGATTCCCGTGCAGCGCGTGGGAACTCCGGAGGACATCGCGCACACCGCCTCGTTCCTCGTCAGCGAGGGCGCCGGTTTCGTATCCGGCCAGGTGATCTACGTGGCGGGCGGTCCGACCGACTGACGACGCCGCCCCGCCCGCGGGGTGGAGGTGGGCGGGGGCGGTAACGTCGCAGCACATGAACCGGCTTGGGGCTCGTCGTAGCGTGACGAGTTATGTTCTGCTGCTGCCGAGCCTGTTCGGCGTCGGCGCGTTCCTGATCGCGCCGATCCTGGTGGTGGCCTGGCTCAGTCTGCACAGCTGGAACCTGTTGGGGCCGCTGGATTTCGTGGGCCTGCGCAACTGGCGCTCGGTGCTGACCGACGCCGCGTTCGGCCATGCCCTGCTGGTGACGCTCGCGCTGACCGCGATCGTGGTGCCCGCGCAGACCGTGCTGGGTTTCGCGGTCGCGGCGTTGCTGGCGCGACGGCGCGGCGCGACGAGCCTGCGGGTCATGTACACGCTGCCGTGGATGTGCGCGCCGGTGGCGGTGGGTGTGGTGTGGCAGTGGATGTTCGCGCCCACCGGTGGCGCCGTCAACGCCGTACTCGGCCGGCGCGTCGAGTGGTTGTCGGATCCGGCGCTGGCGCTGCCGTCGGTGGCCGCGGTGAGCGTATGGGCGAACTTCGGGTACGTGGCGCTGTTCTTCGTAGCCGGGATCCGCGCGATACCGAGCGAAATACTCGACGCGGGAGCGCTGGACGGTGCCACCGGCTGGCGGCGGATTCGCTGGCTGATCCTTCCGCTGCTGCGTCCCACCATGTTCTTCGTCCTGGTCACCGGCGTGCTGAGCGCGTTCCAGACCTTCGACACGGTGTACGCGCTGACCAAGGGCGGGCCGGGCGATCGCACGGACGTCCTCGCGATGCGGATCTTCACCGAAGCGTTCGACGCGGCGCGTCCGGGCCGCGCCGCCGTCATGGCGCTCGTGGTGTTCGCGGTGATGTTCGCGATCACCATGGCGCAGCACCGCTACTTCCGGAATCGGACCACCTATGAGTTCTGATCGCCTTCGTTCGGCGGCGGCCTACGCGGCGCTCTCCGCCGGGGCTCTGCTGACCGTAGCTCCCCTGCTGCTCAGTGCGCTCACGGCGGTCAAGACGCCCGAGCAGTTCGCCACCGGATCGCCGCTGGCCCTTCCGCATCCGATCACCGCGGAGAACTTCCGGACTGTGCTGGACTACGGATTCGGGCGGGCGGTGCTGGTGACCGCCCTGATGACGGCGTTCGTCACCGGGGGCCAGCTGGTCACCTCGGTGCTGGCGGCATACGCGTTCGCGCGCACCGAATTCCCGGGCCGGGACGCGTTGTTCTGGATGTACCTGGCCACCATGATGGTGCCGCCGATGGTGACGCTCATCCCCCTCTATCTGATGTTCGCGCAACTGGACCTGCTGAACACGTTCTGGGCGCTGGTGCTGCCGTTCGTATTCGGCTCGCCCTACGCGATCTTCCTGCTGCGTCAGTACTTCCGGGCGATCCCGCAGGAGCTGATCGGGGCGGCGCGGCTCGACGGCGCGAACACCCTCGACATCATCGTGCACGTGATGGTGCCGATGAGCAGGCCGGTGCTGGCGACCTTGACGCTGATCACGATCGTTTCGCAATGGAACAACTTCATGTGGCCGCTGGTCGCGAGCAGCGGGCGCTCGTGGCAGGTGCTGACCGTGGCGACGGCGAACCTGCAGACCCGGTACAACGCGCAGTGGACGCTGGTGATGGCGGCCACGACACTGGCCATCGCGCCGCTGGTGGTGCTGTTCGTGATCTTCCAGCGGCAGGTGCTGCGCTCGATCGCGTGGACGGGAGTGAAATGAGGACCTCGACCCGCGTGGTGGTCGCCCTCGCGCTCGCCGCGGTGCTGCTGGTCGCGGCCGTCCTGTGGCTCGGCCGCGACGGCGACGGGTCCGGCCGCACGGTCCTGGGGCTGCGGATCTGGGACGAGAGCCTCGTCCCCGCCTATCGTGCCTCGCTCGCGGAATTCGAACAGGCGAATCCGGACATCGACGTGCGGATCACGGTGGTGCCGTGGTCGTCGTATCAGCAGAAGCTGCGATTGGACGTGGCCGGAGGCACCGCCGACGACCTGTTCTGGACCAATCTGTACGAGGACTACGCCGACGCCGGACGCTTGATCGACATCGGGGCGGCACTCGGTCCCGAGGCCGTGACAGCCTGGGACCCGTCGGCGGTGGCGCAGTACACCCGCGACGGAAAACTCTGGGCTGTCCCGCAATTCGTCGATGCCGGGACAGCGGTCTACTACAACCGCGACTTGCTCGCGGCCGCGCGCGTGGATCCCGCGGAGCTGAACGCGCTGCGGTGGAATCCGGACGGCGACGAGGCCTTACGCCCGCTGTTGCGCCGGTTGGCGGCGGTCGCCCCGTACGCCTACAACGGGGGCCGCGACTTCCAGTCCGTCGAACTGCCCTATCTGGGCTCGGCGGGAGCACGCTTCCAGGACGATCGCGATCACTTCGTCTTCGACAGCCCGCAGGGCGTGGCGGCGTTCGACTATCTGGTGCGGTTGATCGCCGACGGACTCACGCCCTCGCCCGCGGACACCAACACCAATCCCGACTTCGCGAAGAACGCGTTCCTGCAAGGAAAACTGGCGCTGTTCCAGTCCGGAACGTTCAATCTCGCCCAGATCGCCGAGCAGGCCCGCTTCGCCTGGGGCGTCGCGTTGCTGCCCGCGGGCCCGGCCGGGCGGGTGAGCACGAACAACGCGATCGGCGTCGCCGGTAACGCGGCCACCCGGCATCCGGACGCGGTACGCCGGGTATTGGCCTGGCTCGGCAGCGGCCCGGGAAATCGCTTTCTGGCCGAAGGCGGCGCGATCATCCCGGCAGTCGTCTCCGAACAGCAGCGCTATCGCGACTACTGGGCCGGGAAGGGGGTCGACGTCGCCCCCTTCTTCGACGTGCTGCGCGGCCCGCGCATCTCTTCCGGTGGCGGGCCGGGTTTCCCGGCCGCATTGCGCGCCGTCGACCCGATCCTCGCCGAAATGTATCTGGGCCGGATTCCGGTGCCGGAGGCGCTGTCACGTGCCCGCGCCGCGGCCGAGGAGGCGGTCGCGCGGAACTGAGCGACCGCAGCCCCTCTGGCGTGCGGCGACGGTCGCTCACGCGTCGACCGCCGCGGCCAGCCGGGGCAACTGCCGCAACGGGTTGATCCGTTCGACCTCCATCCGCTGATCGGCGTCGAAGATGTCGCTGAGGCCGGGAGCGGGATCGTGGGTGCCCGATTGCGGCAGGGTGAGCGCGCTGAATGGCCAGTCCGAACCGAAGACGACGTGGTCGCGGGAGCTGACCGCGAGCACGCTCGCCATCGCCGCGGCCGATCCGCTGAGCGCGGTGTCGTAGTAGAAGTTCGCGATCTGGCGTTGCGTGTCGAGGATCGACGGCCGGGGCAGGTCCGCGGGCCACAGTTCGCCGATCACCGTTTGCGCGGCCACGCCGACGCGGTGGGACAGGAACGGGAGCGTCCCGCCCGCGTGCGCCAGCTGGAAACGGATGTTCGGGTAGCGCTGCGTCATGCCCGTGACCATCATCAAGGTCGCCGCCCGGGTGGTGTCGAAGGTGAATTCCTCGAGGAAATCCGGCAGCGGCAGCTTCGGTTTGGCATCGGCGGGGATGGCCGCCGGGTGCACGAAGACGTAGGCGTTGCGTTGGTTCAACGCGATCAGCAACGGCTCGAAACGGGGGTCGCCGAGGTAGCTGCCGTCGTAGGCGGACAGCAGGACCACACCGTCGAGCCGCAGTTCGTCCAGCGCGTAGACGGCCTCCGCGATGGCGGCGGGGATATCGGGCATCGGCAGCACGGCGAAGGCGCCGAAACGTTCGGGATGCGTCCGCAACAGTCCCGCCGCGTAGGTGTTGCAATAACGGGCCAGGTCGCTGGCCTCTTTTCCGCGCAGGAACGACACGCCGGGGTCGGACACCGACAGCGCCTGCGCCTGGATGCCGTAGTAGTCCATGAACGCCAGCGCGTGTTCCGGCGACCAGTCCGGGGTCGGGTATCCGCCGATCGTGACGTGACCGTGGTCGAGCAACGCCGCGCGGTAGTCCGGCGGGAGGAAATGCGCGTGCAGGTCGATCCGGTAGGTGCCCGACGGCGCAGGTTGCCGGGTTCGAACCGGGTTCGCGCGAGCGATCGCCGCGGTCGCGGCCGCGCCCAGCGTTCCCGCGAGGGCGCCGCTCAGTGCCCCACGCCTGGTCATCGTCCTGCGGAATCGGGAAACGGTCATCGAAGTCCTCACTTGTCCGGACGGGGAAGCGGACCGAGCCGTCGACGCTCGTCACCGTCTCCGTCACCACAGCATCCGATGAAATCATCAACTACGACGAAATCATCGTCAAGGCTCAGGTGAGGAAATCTTCAGCACCGTGGAGGTCATCAGACATCTCCCGTGCGTTCAGGCTCAACCGCAGCCACGCCCCGCGCGATCGGGACGCGGGAGCAGGCGAAGTGGGTCGCGCGGCGGCCGGACGATCGCGCGGCACCGGAAACGGTGTGGCGGTTCAGTTGTCGTAGGAGGCGACACCGATCGGTCCGACGCCGACGCACAGGTTCAAGTCCGGTGTCGTGGCGGCGATCCGGAGTGCGGACCCGCTGCCTATGAGACGAACGAACACGGTGTTCGGGCCTTTCCGGACCGGCGCCGTGACCGCTTCGCCGTGTTCCAGCGCGACGGTGATCCGGCCGTCGCGGCTGGCGAGGTAGTTGAGTTGCGCTGTCCATTTGTTGTCGAGCATCGGGCCGTCGAGCGGCAGGCGCGCCGGGGCGGAGCCGTCGATGCGGTGCCCGCAGCCGGGCTCCGGTCCGGGCAGGATGATCCGGTTCCACCAGACCGCCGCGTCGACGATCGCGCCGCTGTCGGTGATCATCCGCAGGTGCGGTGTCGAGTCCGCGAACGTGCCGGGGGCGGCCACGGGCGCCAGCACGTTCTTGGTCAGATTCTGCGGATAGGCCAAGGGATTCAGCACATTCCACGGCACTTCCTGCTCGAGCAGGGGCGCGCCGTCCCACGCGCTCAGGCCCGATTTCACGGTGGTGATATAGGACTCGGTCGGCCCGACGCGCCACGACCGCACGAAGGTCCAGGTGGACCAGAGACTGCTGACGACGAACACCACTGTCAGGGCGACAGTCACGGGCCGACCCGGGAGTGCCGGTCCCCGGGACGGCCGGGGACGGGCCCGCAGCACGAGCGCACCCGCGGCCGCCAGTACCACCGCCGTGTCGGCGAAATAGCGCAGCGACTGCATCAACTCCCCCGCGGTGTTCGGTCCGCCGCGGGCCAGCGCCACGGCCAGCTGCGCGATCAGGACGTAGGCCGCGGCCGTCAGCCAGACCGCCGCGATCCGCTGCCGGGCGCGCATCGTCACCACCACGACGGCGACCAGCGCGAGCCAGGCCGCTACCACCGCCCACCCGGGCGGATCCGCCCACGGCGTGGACGGTAGCCACCGCTCCCACACCCAGGGCCCGCCGAACAGGGCCGGCACGATCCCCAGCGACGCGGCGCCGGGCAGCAGGTCGCGCAACTCGTCCCACCCGTCGGGCAAGCCGGGACCGTCGACCACCACGAGATAGGCGATCGACCAGCAGGCCAGGACCGCGCCCGCCCCGGCCCACAGCGGCGCGCCCCGCCGCGCCACCACCCGAATCGGGTTCGCGCCGCCGTCGACGTAGCGGGCCAGCGCCGCGACGGCGAACGCAACGAACGGCACGACCGCGGACTTCTCGAAGAACAGCAGCGCCAGCGCCGACACCGCGATCCCGGACAGCGCGTACCGGCGCCGCCCGGTCCGGACCAGCAGCACCGCGTCGCCGATCACCCAGGCGAGGGCGAACTGCAGCGGCACGGCGTTCAGCGCGGCGGCCCACCAGGCGAACGCCGGGATCGTCAGAGGGCAGAACAGGTAGAAGACCAGCGGAAACAAGATGGGCCATCGAGGGCCCGCGAGGAGCAGCAGCATGCGCACCACGGCAACCGACGCGCCGAGCTGCATGAGCAGCAGCACCACCACGGGACCCGCCCAGACCAGCGGCGCCACCGCGTTCACCGCCCATGCGATCGCGAAGGCCAGCGGCATGAAGTGCCCGTCGTGGTCGTACAGCAGCAGGTCCGTCGACCACAACCCGAATCGGGCCGCGCGGCCGACCAGGATGAGATCGTCCCAATAGAAGTAGCCGCTGTCGGCCACCCACCAGCGGATCGCCAGTTGCAACACGAGCAGGCAACCGGCCACGACGACTACCGGCCGCACGTGCGGAATCCTCCGGAACCGGCCCCGCGCCGTCGCCCGAGGGACGCGCGGCGACTCCGGCTCGGTGAGCACAGCGGTGTCCATGCCATCCCACCGTAGCGGCGGTCGGGCCGCGGATCCGTCCCCGCGCGGCTACGGGAACTGCCGGTCCCGCCGATACGACAGGTCACTCGACGGTTGCACTTCCTCGATCTCCAATGCCGTGTCGGCCGGCAACGCCTCGATCAGCGCGACGCTGCCCGCGATGCCGGTCCACGGGAGGTCGATCTCGGTCGAGGTCGCCTTCGAGCGGGACCCGCACTCGGTCGACTACCGCGTCAGCCCGCTAGGTGAGAGTTTCCATGACGTACGCGGCGGCTTCGGCGAGGAGGGCTTGGTCGTACGAGGCGTCTCGGGCGGCCTTGCTGGACATGACGGCGACGATGAGGGGCGCGGAAGCCGGGGGCCACACGATCGCGATGTCGTTGAGGGTGCCGTAGTCACCGGTCCCGGTCTTGTCGGCCACCGTCCAGCCCTGCGGTGCGCCGGCCCGGATCCGCTGGGCTCCGGCCGGGGTCGCGTTGCGTTCCATCAGGTCGCGCAGGAAGTCACGTTTGTCGGGAGGCAGCGCGTCGCCCACCACGATGCGGTGGTACAGCTCGCCGAACGCCCTCGGCGAAGTCGTGTCGCGCGGGTCTCCCGGGGTGGCTTCCGTGATCGCGGGCTCGATCCGGTCCATCCGGGTGACCGTGTCGCCCAGACTCCGCGCGTACGCCGTCAACTCGGCGGGGCCACCCAGATCGCGAAGCAGGAGATTGCCCGCGGTGCCGTCGCTGTAGCGGATCGCGGCGTCACACAGTTGCCGGATCGTCATACCCGTATCCAGGTGGCGTGGGGTGACGGAGGCGTTCTTCAGCAGGTCGTCCCGGGTGTAGGTGACGACGGTATCCAAGTGCGACAGCGGGTTGCGCTGCAACACCGCCGCCGCGGCCACACCCTTGAAGGTCGAGCAGAACGCGAATCGTTCGTCCGCGCGGTGGGCGATGGTGGCGCCCGTCCCCGTGGCGCGGGCGTAGACCCCCAAGCGGGCGTCGAACTTTCGTTCCAGTTCGATCAGGCGTTCGTGGCGCTCGTCCGCCCGCACTGCGGGAGCGGAGGAGGACGACGCCTGGTCCGTAGCGCACCCGGCCAGCGGTATCAGCGCCGCCGCGGTCAACAGCGCACGACGGCCGATTCTCCAGGGCGGCGATGGCATACGCGTCCTTTCACTCGGGGCACAGGTGCGCACCCAGCAGGCCACGGTGATTATCCTGCGTCCCCACCGACGAGAGCCCCGCGTCAGTGCCCGACCACGCCGCTCACTTCGTTCGGTGTGCTCGGCAGCGTGACGCTCGCCGTCTTCGCTCCGGTGGCCAGGTCGACGCGGTGGATCTGCTTCGCGGCGGGATCCGAGACGTATGCGGTGCCGCCGCGGACGAACAGCGCGGGACGGGGCTTCTGCCATTCCAGCGGCTCTTGCCAGGGGCCAGTCACCGGAATGGTGCGCACGACGGCGCCCGCGCCGGGATCGATCACGTGAATGCGGCCGTCGGTGCCCAGGACCAGCGCTTCGCCGTGCGGGCCGCGGGCCAGTGAGCGGAAGGTGTAGCTGGTGCCCAGATCGACCAGGCGCAACGCGCCGGTGGCCGTGTCGATCAGCGAGACGCGTTGCGGGCGTTCGAGTTCGGCGTCCTTGTCCTGCTTGTAGTCTCCGAGGACGACGGGCGAGACTTCGCTGCCCGCCTGGTTGCCGATCCGGCCGTACTCGGTCGGGCTGGTCACTTTGGCGATGACGCCGTTGCGGTAGATCAGCACGCCGTTCTCGCAGCCGATCACCACGGCCTCGCCCGCGGCCGTCGCCTCCCCGTGCACGCCGGGGCAGTCCTCGTTGCGCGCCTTCTCGGCACGGTTCTTGTCGAGCACCACGATTCCGGTCCGCTTCTCCTCGGTGCCGAGCGTGACGACGAGGTCGCCGCCGGCGAGTTCGATCGCGACGCCGTGGTGCGGGGCGGCGGCGCGGTAGGTGGAGGTCCCCGGCCGCCCGCCGGCGAGATCGGCGGAATCGAACGCGACGACTTCGCCGGTGCCGTCGCTGAACAGCACCGTGCGCCCGGCATGCCGGACCACGTGCCCGGGGTGGGGTCCGGGGAAGTCGGTGCCGGTGAATTCGGCTGTGGCGGCGTCGAAGACGCGGAAGCCCTCGTTGGTCGAGACGATCAGGTGACGGTCGTCCCCCGCGGGGTTGAGCCGGTTGAAGCCGTCGAGCTCGACCGTGGCCGCGAGTGCGAGACTGTTTCCGTCCAGTACGTGGATCCCGCCGTCGTAGGTGATCGCGACGGGATCGGCGATCGGTGCGCGCCGGTCTTCCGTTTCCGGGGAAGCGTCGGCGCCGCAACCGGCGAGCACGACGGTCAGCAAGCCGATCAGAGCGGACGATGTCGTGGTTCGTGACCGAACGGGCATGAGTAACTCCGTCTTCGTTGGTGGTTGGGCGCTAAGGGGCAGCGAGGCCGCGCACGATCGCCTCCGTGTTGGCCCGCATCATTTCCAGGTAGGTGCCCGCACCGCCGCCCGGTTCGGTGAGGGATTCGGAGTACAGGGAGATGACCTGCACGCGCACACCGGCTTGCTCGGCCAGCACGCGGGCCAAGCGGTCGGGTTGCGAGGAGTCGGCGAAGATCGCGCCCACCCCGGCGGCGCGGATGGTTCCTGCGAGGGCGGAAAGATCCGACGGGCTCGGTGACGCGAGCGTGGTTCCGCCCGGGACCACCGCGCCGACCACCTCGAAGCCGAATCGCCGTGCCAGGTAACCGAAGACGTGGTGGTTGGTGACCAGCTTCCGCCGTTCGGCGGGGATCGTGGCGAACCGCTCGGTCATCCAGCGCTCGAGCCGGTCGAGTTCGGCGAGGTAGCGATCAGCTCCGGCGCGGACGGCCGCGGCGTCCACGCCGGGAACCCGGTCGACGATCCGGTCCCGGATAACCTCCACCGCCCTGCGCACGCGACGCGGATCGGTCCAGAAGTGCGGATCCGGCCTCCCGTCCGCATCCTCCGTCGTATAGCCGATGGGGTCGATCGCCGCGCCGACGGCTACGCTCGCCACCCCGTCCTGCTCGGCCGCCTCGACATTGCGTAGCACGCTCTCCTCGAGGCCGAGACCGTTGTAGACGATCAGACTCGCGCGTTCGAGCTCGGCCGCCTGCTGCGCGGAGACGGCGAAGAAGTGCGGGTCCGCGTTCGCCGGCATGAGCACCGTGACCTCGACCGCGTCGCCCGCGACGGCGCGGGTGAGGTCGCCGAGGATGTTGGTGGTGACAACGACGCGGTCGCGGTCCGCGCCTGCGATCGAGCATCCGGTCAGCGCGAGCAGCGCGACGACGAGCGGCGCGAACCAGCGGGCAGCGTGTCTCATCGGCCGGTCTCCGCGATCGAGGTGGGCGCGATGTCGAGGCGGAACGTGCGCGCCGTGCGCAGGTTGTCGGTGTAGTCGATCTCGTGGATCGCCCGCGCGGCGGGATCGTTGACGTAGGCGCGGTGTTCGTCCACCAGGATCCGCGGCGAGGGCGCGCCGTCGGGCACCGGTGCGATGAGCGGGCGCGCCGGGGCGGACTCGCGGCCGGACGCGACGTCGTAGCCGTGCAGGAAGCCGTCGGCGGTGAGGGTCAGCAGAGCGGAGCCCTCCCCCGCCGTGTTCGCCGCGACCACCGGACCGGTCGCCACGACGGTCCAGGTCTTGCTCCTGACGTCGAGCACCCACACGCCACGCCGTCCGGCCTCGGCCACCAGCGTCGCGCTGCCGGGCCGATGGAAGAACTCGACCGCGCGCTCGTCGTCCGCGGTGCCCTGCGGGTAGGGGATCTTCTCGCCGGTGAACACCGTGTTCCGCGCCGTCACCAGCAAAGCACCGTCGGCGCAGCCGAAGACGACGCCCCGCCTGGTCACCGCCGAGCCGCGCGGATGCGGGCACGGCTGCGCGAGCACCTCGGCGGGCGCGCCGTCCCGGGTGCGGACCTCGATCCGCCCACCGGCCGGCACGGCCACGAGCAGACGCTCGGCGTACGGCACGGCGGCTCCGTCCGCGATCGCACCGCGCTCCGTCCGCGACCCCGCGCCGAGCGCGGACCGGTCCAGCAGTGTGGTGCCACCGGTTTCGAAAGCCACTGCCGTGACCGCGCTGTCGGCATGCACGGCGGATATCCGGCCACCGGTGAGCTCGCCGAGATCGCGGGCGGGTGCGCGGTAGTAGTGCACGTGGTCGCCGTGGTCGACCGTCCACGCGCCCGCGTCCACGATCCGCGCCCCGTCGCGGGCGGACAGGAACGCGAAGCGCCCGTCGGCGGTCACCCGGTCGACGCCTGCCATCCGGCCGAGATCCTGGACGTCCTCGGTGACGAGGTCGACCACCCGCACGGCGCCGGTGACGGTGTCGGCGGCGACGAGACGCGGCTGCGCCTCGTCGGTCTCCTCCGCACCCGCCACGTACCCGTGCGGAGCGGGCGCGGCGGGCGCGGGTTCGTCTGTCCCGCAACCGATCAGGGGCATGATCGCGGCAAGCGCCAGCGCGAGCGCCAGTGGTTTCGGGGTCACGCGGAAGGAGCGGATCCGGTCACGAAGCCAGGACGACAGCGCCGAGACGAAGAACAGGGCGACCGCGGTCGCCGCGATGGTCGCTCCCGCGGCGGTGCGCGCGTGCCACGAGATCAGCAGTCCGGCGAAGGTGGCCAGCGCGCCGAGCGCCGCGGCGGTGAGCATGATCAGCGGGATGCGGTGCACCCAGTAGACGGCCGCCGCGGGCGGGGCGATGAGCAGGCCGAAGACCAGCAGTGTGCCGACGATGTGGAACGACGCGACGATCGCCAGGGTCACCAGGGCGATCAGCGCCACGTTCGCCACGCGGGGCCGCAGTCCGAGGGTGTGCGCGGTGCGCGAGTCGAAGGTGAGCGCGACGAACGCTCGGTAGCCCAGCAGCGAGATCGCCGCCGCGAGCACCGAAGCCGCCGCCAGATACCACAGATCCCGCTCACCGACGGCGAGCACGTCACCGAAGAGGAAGCCGGTCAGATCGACCGCGAACGAGGGCGATCGCGACACGATGATCACGCCCGCGGACAGCATCCCGACGAACAGCAGTCCGATACCGGTGTCCGCGGCGAACCTGGTGCCGCGGCCGAGCACGGAGACTCCGGCCGCCATGGCCGCGGCGCTGAAAGCCGCGCCCACCAGCAGGTTTCCGCCGAGCAACGCGGCGATCGCGACGCCGGGCAGCATGCCGTGCGCCATCGCGTCGCTGAGAAACGCCATGCCGCGCACCACCACCCAGGTGCCCGCCAGCGCGCACAGGCACGAGACGAGCAATCCGCCCCACAGCGCCCGCTGCACGAACGACACCTCGAACGGGGCCAACCACTCCATGAGGCAGCACTCTACAATGATAACGGTTTTCATTTCAATGAGTTGATCGGAGCCCGCATGCCGCCGCCCGCTGTCGACGTCGCCGAGGTGACGGCCGGTTATCGAGGACGTCCCGTGCTGCACGCGTTCAGCGCCGCGATCCCGGCCGGGCGAGTGACCGCCCTCGTCGGACCCAATGGTTCCGGCAAATCCACCCTGCTCGGGGTCCTGGCCGGAGTCATCACGCCCACCGAGGGCACCGTTCAGCGGACACATCTGCGGCGGCCGGCGTTCGTCGTGCAACACAGTGCGGTACCCGCGACCCTGCCCATCACCGTCCGCGAGACGGTCGCCATGGGGCGCTGGGCGCACCGCGGCGCATGGCGGCGTCTCACCCGGCAGGATCGCGCCGTCGTGTGCGCGTGCTTGGACCGGATGGCCATCGCCGACCTGGCCGAGCGCAGGCTCGACACCCTCTCCGGAGGTCAGCGTCAACGCGCGCTGCTCGCACAGGCACTCGCGCAGGAGTCCGACTTGCTCCTGCTCGACGAACCGGCCACCGGCCTGGACGCCACCGCCCGGCAGGAGATCACCGAGGCGATCCGCCACGTCAGGGCGCAGGGCGTGACGGTCGTCCACGCGACACACAGCCGCGAGGACGCCCTGCGCGCCGACCACTGTCTGCTGTTGCGGGACGGCCGAGTCATCGGCGAGGGCGATCCGCACACGGTCCTGCGCGGAAGCCTCCCCGAGACGGTCGACTAGCGCGGCACGCCGGGCATTCCGGCGAAGAGGATCTGAAAGACCTTGGGCGCGTTGGGCGCAATCGTGGTGGACGGGGTGAACGGGGCGCCTTCGTTGGTATCGGTGACCACATAGTCGGCGTGGCTGCCGGGAACCCGGTCCAGGATCCCGCCGCAGCGCGGCCCCCCGGTCGCGTTCACTTTCGGCAAGTCGTCCGGATATTCATAGGGCTGCGCCCCGTACATGAAGCTCGCGTTGAAGATGGCCCCGGGTTTGTTACCGCCGATGATGGCCTCGGCCGCGGGAAGCGCTGTCGCGATGCCGACCACGACGCAGTACAGCACAGGTGAATACGTGTCGAGCAGCGAAGCGGTCGGTCGCAGGATCGCAGGCACCGCGGCGAGGTCCCGCTCGTTGTCCGTCAGCGTCGACCGGGTGGTGTCGGCCAGGCCGATGAGGCTGAGCAGCACGGCGTCCAGGTCTTCCGCGTCCTGGGCGACCGTCCGGCCGGTCGCGGTGGCGTTGTCCGCCGTGCGCAGCAGATCCGGGGCGGTGTCGGCGTAGAGGCCGGTGACCTGCCCGGCGGCGGAGAGATCACGCCGCAGCGCGGGCAGGCTCGGGTTGATCTGCCGCAGGTAGTCGTCCGCGCGCGCGAGCAGATCGCCCAGCCGGTCGCCGCGTCCCTGTAGCGCGGCGGCCAACGCGGCCAGGGTGGCGTTGAGCTTTCCCGGTTCGACCTTCGCCAGGATGTCGCTCAGACGCTGGAACAGCGTGTTGAATTCCACCGTCACCGATTCCGCGCGAATCATCGATCCGGGGCGCATGGGAGTCGGCGAAGGAATGCTCGGCACGACGAAATTCACGTATTTCGCACCGAATACGGTGGTGGAGCGGATGTCCACCGTTGCGTTGGCCGGCACCAGCCGCAGCAGTTCGGGATCGAGCGCGAGGCGCACCCGCGCCCGATCACCGTGGAATTCCACGGCGTCCACCCTGCCGAGCTCGACGCCCCGCATGCGCACCTTGGCGTCGGTGTCGAGCACCAGTCCCGTACGCGACGTCTCGACGGTGAGGGGCACCGTCGCACGGAAACGCCCGGCGTACATCGTCACCGCGACCACGACGACCGTGGTGACGAGCAGGATCAGCACCGCGCCCGCGATCTTCAACCGCAGGAGCCGCCACGTCACCAGCATTGTCTGCCTGCCGAAATTCATCGTCGAATCCACCGATCACGCATCCCGCGGCCATGGCGTCCGGCGTGCGCGACGGCGGCCGCGTCTTGCCGGACGCTCGCTAACCGTAGTACTGTCCAGACACGTGTCCATCATAAAACTTGGACACTTATCTGGGGAAGGATTTCCAATGACTCTGGTGAAACCACGGCGGGTATCCGGAGGCGACCACGAGCACGGTCATCTGGAGGAGTTCCGCGTCGACCCGATCGGGCTCATGCGCCGGGTCCGCACGGAGTGCGGCGACGTGGGCTCGTTCGACCTGGCCGGGCGTCAGGTCATCCTGCTGTCCGGCGCGGAGGCCAACGAATTCTTCTTCCGCGCCGGCGACGACGACCTCGACCAGGCCGCCGCCTACCCCTTCATGAAGCCCATCTTCGGCGAGGGCGTCGTCTTCGACGCCAGCCCGGAACGCCGCAAGGAGATGCTGCACAACCAGGCGCTGCGCGCCGAGCACATGCGCGGGCACGCCGCGACCATCGCCCGCGAGGTCGAGCGGATGCTCGCGCGCTGGGGCGACGAAGGCGAGATCGACCTGCTGGACTTCTTCGCCGAGCTGACCATCTACACGTCCTCGGCCTGCCTGATCGGGGTGAAATTCCGCAACGACCTCGACGACCGCTTCGCCCATCTGTACCACGACCTGGAACGCGGCACCGACGCCCTCGCCTACGTCGACCCGTACGCCCCGATCGAGAGCTTCCGCCGGCGCGACCAGGCGCGAGCCGAGCTGGTCGAACTGGTCCAGGCGATCATGGATCGGCGGGCCGCCGACCCGCCCACCGGCAAGGACGACCGGGACATGCTCGACGTGCTCATCTCGATCCCGGGCGACGACGGGGCACCGCGCTTCAGCGCCAGCGAGATCACCGGCATCTTCATCTCCATGATGTTCGCCGGTCATCACACCACCTCCGGCACGGCGGCCTGGACGATCATCGAACTGCTGCGCCACCCCGAGGTGCTCGGCCGCGTGGTCGCCGAACTCGACGAGCTCTACGCCGACGGCTCGGACATCAGCTTCGGCGCGCTGCGCCAGATCCCGGTGCTGGAATCCGTGCTCAAGGAGACGCTGCGTCTGCATCCGCCGCTGATCATCCTGATGCGGGTGGCGCGCGGCGAATTCGACGTCTGCGGGCATCGGATCGAGCCGGGTGACCACGTCGCCGCCACCCCCGCGATCTCGAACCGGATCCCGGAGGACTTCCCCGATCCGGACGCCTTCGATCCGGGCCGCTACATCGATCCCAATCAGGCCGACCTGGTCAACCGCTGGACCTGGATTCCGTTCGGCGCGGGCCGCCACCGCTGCGTCGGCGCGGCGTTCGCGCTGATGCAGCTGAAGGCGATCTTCTCGTTGCTGTTGCGGGACTGGGAGTTCGAGATGACCCAGCCGTCGGACAGCTACCGCAACGATCACTCCAAGATGGTCGTGCAACTCGCCCAGCCCTGCACCGTCCGCTACCGCAGGCGCCGCAGGGACGTCAACGGCTGACAGCGCGGCCGGGCCGTGAGCTCCCCGTCGGTGACGGGGAGCCCGCCCGGATCTACTCGTAGCGCACGTGCCAGCTCTTGATGCCATTGATCCACCCGGACCGCAGCCGCACGGGCTCGGCGACCTCCCGCAGATCGGGCATCGCGTCGGCGATGGCGTTGAACATCAGATCGATCTCCAGTCGCGCCAGGTTCGCGCCCACGCAATAGTGAGCGCCGGTGCCACCGAAGCCCACATGCGGATTCGGATCGCGCAGCACGTCGAACGTGAACGGATCCGTGAAGCCCGCCTCGTCGAAATTCGCCGAGCTGTAGAACAATCCGAGCCGCTGGCCTTGCCGGATGTGCTGCCCGCCGAGTTCCAGGTCTTGCGTCGCGGTGCGCTGGAAGGCGGTCACCGGGGTGGCCCACCGGACGATCTCGTCGGGTGCGGTGCGCGGGCGCTGCTGCCGGTAGACCTCCCACTGCTCGGGATGGTCGACGAACGCCTTCATGCCGTGCGTGATGGCGTTGCGCGTGGTCTCGTTGCCCGCCACGGCGAGCAGGATGACGAAGAAGCCGAACTCGTCGGAGCCGAGCGCCTCACCGTCCACATCGGCGTGCACCAGCTCGCTCACGATGTCCCCCACCGGGCAGGCGCGCCGCTGCTCGGCCATGTTCCAGGCGTAGCCGAGGATCTCCGTGGAGGCCATGGCGGGATCGCCGTACTCGGGATCGTCGTAGTTGAGCATCTGGTTGGACCAGTCGAACAGCTTGCGCCGATCCGCCTGCGGCACGCCGAGCAGCTCGGCGATCGCCTGCAACGGCAGTTCGCAGGCGACCTGTTCGACGAAGTCGCCGCTGCCGGACTTCTTGGCCTCGTGCACGATCCGCGCGGCGCGTTCGGTCAGCGCGGCGCGCAGGCTCTCCACCGCGCGCGGGGTGAAGCCCTTGGAGATGATCCGCCGGATCTTGGAGTGCTTGGGCGGATCCATGTTCACCAGCAGGGCGCCGGTGAGCGACATCTGCTCCGGCGTGATGTCACCGGGCAGGCGGATGATGGCCCCTTTGCGCTCCGAGGAGAACAGCTCCGGGTGCTTCGAGATCTCCTTGATGTCGGCGAGCTTGCTGACCACCCAGTAGCCGCCGTCGCGAAACCCTCCGGAGGACTCGTCGGACTGCGCGTTCCACCACACCGGGGCGGTCCGGCGCAGCTGCGCGAATTCCGCTACCGGACTGCGGTTCTCCCACAGCGCCGGGTCGGTGAAGTCCCATCCGACCGGTAATGCCGGTGCTGCCATTGCTACCTCCTAGATGAAACGGGCACGCCGGTCAGCGCGGCGAAGTTCGCCGCGCGGCGCCGGGTTCGGCCGCCGCGGACGCGTCGCAGGCGGCCCCGCGCAACGATGCGGCGGCGCGCCCCGCCACGAGCGGCAGTTCGAGATAGGTCCGCACACCCGGCGGGGCGGCGACCACGTAGGGAATCGAATTCACGCAATGCATGGCCGTGGCGACGATGCCGGGGTTACGAACCAGACCGGCGGCGGCGCTGTGCGCATGCATGCCGGTGAACGTCACCGTCGCACCGGGATCACCGACGATCTCGACCTCGTAGCGCTCACCCGCCGGTCCGAAGGTCCACGGCGGGTCCAGGTTCTCGGTGCCCATGAACCAGTTCACCGCGGCCGTGATCACCGGCGCGCCGCCGACGGTTCCCTGCCAGCGGAAGCGCTGGGCGGCGACGCGTCCCGGCGCGATCGGGCCGATCGGCGAATCGATCGGCGCGGTGGCCACCGCCGTCTCGTGCGTCACCCGCACCTGCTCGTCGAGCACGATGCCCAGCGCTTCGGCGATCATCCGGACCGACTGGCCGTAGCCGCCCGCGAGCACGTCGGCCATGACGCTGGTCGCGGCCTGCTCCGGCGTCGCGCCGAACAGCATCCAGTCCCGGACCACCTCGGGCGCGCCGTAGGTGCGGATGTCGGAGAACTCTTCGGCGCGGACCGCGGTGATCCGTCCCGACAGCGCCGACACCACCAGCGGGATCTTCTCGGTGATGCCGCCGGGATGTATGCCGGTGCCGTGCAATGTCACTCCGGCGGCGCGGCACAGCTCGTCGTATCGCTGCCGCTCCGCGGGGCGCGGATGGAACCAGCCCAGCGGGGTGACGATGTTCTTGCCGGAGCGCAGGATGGCGCGCACCGTCTCGGTGTCGGCCAGGAAAGGGCTGTACAGCACGCAGTCGGCCGGTGTGGCGAGCAGACGGTCGGCGTCGGTGGTCGCGCGCACCCCGACCGGCGGGCGTCCGACCAGCTCGCCCAGATCCATACCGTCCTTGTCCGCGCTGTGCACCCAGGCTCCGGCCAGTTCCAGCTCGGGATGGTCGAGAATGCCCTCGATGGCGGCCCGTCCGACCCCGCCGGTCGCCCATTGGATCACCCGGATCATGTCAGTCCGCCTTGTGGTCGGGCCCTCGACCGGCTACGTACTGCTTGGCCCACCGGTAGTCGGGTTTGCCGCTGGGCGCGCGCACGATGGCGTCGGCCACCCAGATCTGTTTGGGCACTTTGTATCCGGCCAGGAAAGTGCGAACGTGCGCGTGCAGGTCGGTGAACTGGAGCGGCCCGGGGCCGGTCAGCGACACCACGGCGGCGACCTGATGCCCCCAGCGTTCGTGCGGCACCCCGATCACCACCGCGTCGTAGATCGCTTCGTGGGTCTTCACCACGCTTTCGACCTCTTCGACGAACACCTTCTCGCCTCCGGTGTTGATCACCATGTTGCCGCGGCCGAGCAGCGTGATCGAGCCGTCGGTTTCGGCGCGGGCTCGGTCGTCGGTGACGACCATGCGGACGCCGTCGACGGTCTTGAACAGCTTCTCGGTCTTGCCGGGGTCCTTGTAGTAGCCGATCGGCACGTTGCCGGTCTTGGCCAGCCAGCCCTCCGATCCGGGCGCGACAGGGCGGCCGTCGTCGTCCACGACGACCGCGCCGCGGCCGGTCTGCACGCGGGGGCCGCGGGCGGGGTCGTCGTCTTTCCGGGCGAAACCGATGCCGCCGAAGCCGGTTTCGGACGATCCGATGGAATCCGAGACGACCGCCCAGGAGAACAGCTCCAGCAGCGCGTTCTTCACCGGTTGCGACAGCAGCGCGGCGCCGGAGGCGATCGCGAGCAAGGACGAGGCGTCCACCGGCTCGCGCTGGTACGCCTCGATCAACGGTCTGGCCATGGCGTCGCCGGTGATCACCATGACCTGCGGGCGTTGCTCGGCGACGGTCCGCCAGACGCGCGCGGCGTCGAAGCGGGACTCGAAGATCACGGTGTTGCCCGACCACAGCGCGGTGAAGGTGGGCATCATGGCGGCGGCGTGGATCAGCGGCGGCAGCACCAGCCACCTGCTCGGATCGATCCCGGCTCCGATGCGGGACTGCTGGAACTCGTCGGCGACCGGTTCGCCGGTGTAGAAGTCGATGCCGCCGCCGAGGACCCGCCACATGTCCTCTTGCCGCCACATGACGCCTTTCGGCATCCCGGTCGTCCCGCCGGTGTACATCATGAACAGGTCGTCGGCGCTGCGGTGAACCGCCGGACGATCGGCGGGCCGACCGGCAAGGGCGGACTCGTAACCGGCGCCCTCCGTGGCGGTGCCGCCTTCGTCGGTGACGCAGATCGTGTGCCGCAGCGCGGGTGTCCGCGCGCGGGCTTCCCGCACGGCGTCGGCGTAACAGGAATGGTGCACGAGCACTTCGAGATCCGCGTTGGCGTAGACGTAGGCCAGTTCCGCCACGCCGTACCGGTAGTTGATATTGATCGGCACCGCGGCGAGCTTGAAGCACGCGATCAGCGTCTCCATCGTCTCGATGCTGTTGTGCATCTGGAAACCCACGTGCGTTCCCGCCGCGACGCCGACGCTCGCCAGATGGTGCGCGAGGCGGTTGGCACGGGCGTCGAGTTCACCGAAGGTCACCCGGCGGCCGGACTGGATCAGCGCCACCCGCTCGGGCATGGCGTCCACGGAATGCTCGAAGAGGTCGGCGAAGTTGTTGGCCATGTCGTTCCATCTCTGGGTGGGCGGTCACACGACGGTGAGCGGCAGGGGTATCCCCCGGTCGGTGAAGGTGAAGGCGGCGCCGGTGCTGAACCGGGTCAGCGCGACCTCGGTCGCCTCCCGGAACGACTTGTCGCCGAGCGTGACGGCGGCGCGCCAACCCCACTCACCCGCGGCGACGACTTCGGCGCAGAAGCGCGGGTTCACGCCGCGGACCAGCGTGTTCAGCGGCTGCAGGTGGTCGGGGTCGAGCATCGACGGCCAGGTTCCGTCGGTGTGCGCGCCGCTCGCGGCCGGGAACGTCACCGTGACCGTGCCGCCGGTCTCCTCGATCTGAATATCGGTGTACGGCAATGGGTTCAGCGCCGGATGCAGTCGCAGCACCGTCGCGAGCGCGGCGGCGTCGTCACCGAGACCGAGGCAACCGCGCAAGCGCTCACTGGTCAGCCCGGCGATCCCCGCGAATTGTTTACGCCCGATCTCCAGCGCCGCGGCGGCGTCCACCCGGGCGCGCACCGCGATCATGAAACCGAGGGTGAGCAGATGATGTTGCAGGCACACCTCGTCGGCGAGACGGACCAGCGCGGAGCGGGAGAAGTCCGCGAAGCGCACATCACTGAGCAGGGGGCCGGAGTAGTCCGGCCGCCCTTCGTCGTCGCGGTCGATCGCGGCCAGCTCCAGTCCGGCCGCCGCGGATCCCGCGACCAGCTCGGCGTTGGGCGGCACCGGCGGCGGCACGTGAGCGGGATCGATGACGACCGTCCACGCGCACACCGGCTTGCGGTCGGCCGGACGGCGGGGCGGGCGGTGGATCGGCCGGACCTGGGCGTGCGGGTTGGTGGCCAGCGCGGTCGCGTCGAAGGTGGGGTCTTCGATGTCGTGGCACATCGACACGACGAAGTCATCGCCCATCGGTTCCACATCGGCCAGCGCACCGCAGTGGTCGAGCCAGAACTCGCCGCGGTGGTGGTCGTCGACCCGGAACCGGAAGTCCATGAACTGCGGCGGGGCGCCGATGTCCAGTTGCAGGCCCTTGAAGATGGTCTCCACGCCGTCGCCGGAGAAACCGAGCGCCCGCTGCATGCGCCGGGTGTAGACCGGGCTGGCCACCTGCCACTCCTCGATGGCGATCGCGGTCATGCCCTCGCGGCCGAAGGCGGCGATCGAATGGGCCATGCCGGAGCGGTCGATGAGGTGCCCGCACAGGAGCAATTCGGGAACCAGCGCCGCCAGGGTGTCCCGGTCCAGGTCGGCGAATCGGCTGTGTGGTGCGGCCATGTCGGTCACCACAGCGGAACGGGGGACTCGCCGACGCGATACCAGCCGGGCAGTGGCTGACCGGAGACGGAGCGCTCGATGCGCTTCTGCATGCCCGGCGTCAGCGCCTTGTTCGTGATCATCTCCAGGAACAGCGCCGAGACGTTACCGAAGTCGAAGAAGTCGCGCTGCCAGGACCATTGGAAGTCGCCTGCGTAGCGGAACCAGCTGCCGCCGATGCCCTCGGGCGAGTAGTTGCGCCCATCCGGACGTGTGGCCTCGCTGACCTGCTTCCAGAGTCCGATGACGTTGCCGGTGCGGTCGTCGACCACGAACTCCTGATAGGGGTAGGTCCAGCCCTCCAGCCCGGCCATCTCCTGGCCGAGGGCCAGATCGCGGATCTCGTCGCGCCCGACGGCCATGAACTCCTGGGTGGGGCCGTAGTTCCAGCCGTAGGTGGCGTCCTCGGTATACATCTGCGCGAGCGGCTTCCAGTCGCCCTTTTCCTCGCAGCGCTGGTTCTCGACGATCCAGCGCTGGATCATCTCGTCGAGCTCGGCGCGGTCGAAACCTGGCATCAGTCGGTACCTTTCGGGGAGGGGTCGGTCGCGCCTTCGCCGGCGATCGACAGGGCTTGGGTAGGGCAGTAACGGATCGCGTCCGCCACGGCGGGCCGGAGGCCGGCGTCCGGCCCGTCGTCGAGGATTTCGACCCGGCCGCGTTTGGGCACCCGGAACACCTCCGGCGCCTCGGCCTGACAGACCGCGTGCCCCTGGCACAGATCCAGATCGGCCCGGATTCTCATGACCGGCTCCGCGCGATCCGGTGGGACGAGCCCGGCCTGCGGAACCGTTCGGATCGGCGGCTCATCGCGTCTCCACGGTGATGGGTAGGTGCGCGAATCCACGCACGTTGGACGAATGCACGCGTTGGATGCCGTCGGGAACGATGTCGAAACTCGCGACCCGCGAGGCGAACTCCCGCAACGCGATCGTCGCTTCCAGCCGGGCCAGATGGGCGCCGAGGCAGAAATGCACTCCCGCACCGAAACTCGCCGAACCCGACTTGTCGGCACGATCGATGCGGAAACTGTCACCGTTGTCGAACACATCCGGATCACGGTTGGCCGAACCGATCAGCAGCAGCACCTTCGACCCCGCCGGGATCGTGCCGCCGTGATAGTCCAGATCCTCGGCCGCCGTGCGCGCCACCATCTGGCTGGAGGTGTCGTAACGCAAGGTCTCTTCGACCCAGTCCGAGACCAGATCCGGGTCCGCGGCGACCTTCGCGTACTCCCCCGGATTACGCGCCCCCCAATACAAGGCGTTACCCAGCAATTTGGTGGTGGTCTCGTTTCCCGCCACCACCATCAGAAACAAGAACCCGATGATCTCCTCGTCCGACAAGCGGTCGCCCTCGATCTCCGCGTCCAGCAGAGCCGAAGTCAGATCCTCTCGCCGCGCACGCCGCCGCTCGGCCACCATCTCGGCGTAATAGACCAGCAGCTTCATCGACGCCTCCGCCGCGGCCACCGGAACATCCAGCACACCGTCCTCCCGGTGCACCACCAGATCCGCCAACCGGCGGATCTCCACCCGATCCGCTGCCGGGACCCCCATCAATTCCGAGATCACGTCCATCGGCAACTTGCCCGCCACCGCATCGATCCAATCGAAACGACCACCGGCCACCGCGGGCTCCAGATACGACAGCGTCAGCTCCCGGATCCGGTTTTCCATCTCCGCCACCCGCTTCGGGGTGAACCCCTTGAACACCAAGCGCCGCATCCGCATATGCCGCGGATCGTCCATCGCCAGGAACGACATCACCCGATGCGCATGCGGCCCCCACGCCGCCGGATCCAGCGACACCCCGTTCGCACTCGACAACCGCGCACTGTCACGGAACGCCCCGACCACATCCGCGTGCCGCGACAAGGCCCAGAACCCCAGATCCGGGTTGTGATACAGCGGCGCCTCCTCCCGCAGCCGCCGATACGTCGGATACGGATCCTCGTGGAACCCGTAGTCATACGGATCGAACACCAGCGGCTCCACCGCAGCGGTCATCGCCCACACTCCCAAACCGAGAACACGTTCCCCACTGGGGGCGGCTGGACCGCACACCTGGGAGACACATAGCTGGACATGTGTCTGGACGGTACCACTGACACATTTTCAGGACAATCCCCGAACGACCGATCTCTTTCGAACCCAGGGGCCGACGCCGCCGATCTGCCCCATCCCGCCGAGAAACAGAAACGCGTTCTTGCTGCGGCGTACTAACCGGACTAGCTTCCGAACAGTTGTCCAGACAGCTAGACTCAGACAGCCGCCTCGACCCGGCGAGAAGCGCCGCAGGCGGAAGACGGACGCCACACCGAACGACTCGACGAGACAAGGGTTCCCATGCGATTCGGCATCGTGCTGTTCACCAGCGACCGCGGCATCGCGCCCGCCCCGGCCGCCCGCGCCGCGGAGCAGGCGGGATTCGCCTCCTTCTACGTCCCCGAGCACACCCATATCCCGGTCGCGCGTACCGCGGCGCACCCGCGGACCGGGGACGCGTCCCTGCCCGACGACCGGTACCTGCGCACGCTCGACCCATGGGTGGCGTTGTCCATGGCGGCCGCCGTCACCGAGCGCATCGAGCTGGCCACCGCCGTCGCGCTCCCGGTGGAGCACGATCCGATCACCCTGGCCAAGACGATCGCCTCCCTCGACCATCTCAGTGGTGGCCGGGTGCTGCTGGGCGCCGGATTCGGCTGGAACACCGACGAACTCGCCGACCACGGCGTGCCGGCGCGCAAACGACGCACCGTGCTGCGCGAATACCTGGCCGCGATGCGGGCGCTGTGGAGCCAGGACGAGGCGAGCCACGACGGCGAGTACGTGCGCTTCGGACCGAGCTGGGCGTGGCCCAAGCCGGTGCGGCGCGCGGTGCCGGTGCTGATCGGCGCGGCCGGCACGGAACGCACCTTCCGCTGGATAGCCGAGTCCGCCGATGGCTGGATCACCACACCGGGAGAAACGGAGATCAGGGATCGGCTCGCACTGCTGCACGAGATCTGGGAGCAGGCCGGTCGCTCCGGACGTCCACGCGTGGTGGCTCTCGACTTCACACCGGACGCCGCCCGCCTGGACGATTGGGAGCGCGCGGGCGTCACCGACGTCGTCTACGGGCTGCCGGACAAGGATGAACCGGCGGTGCTCGCCTATCTGGAACGACTCTCCGGCAAGCTGACCGCCGTGGGACGGCCCCTCGGCATGGGCGCCCGGCCGTAGCGCTCACGCACGGGCATTTCCACAGTGGTCGGACATACACCCGTTCGCCCACCATGGAAGTTGCCCGAACAGAATGACAACACTAGTCTAGACAGATGTCCGAAAGCCATTCCAGAACCGTCGAGGCGACGCGGCGGCGCTTGTCCGGAAAACAAGCCGACACCGTTGAGAAACTCACCAGATCGGCGCTGGAAGTGCTTTCCCGGGAAGGGTTCGCGGGCATGACCATCCGGATGGTCGCCGCCAACGCCAAGGTCGGCACCGCCACCGCCTACACCTATTTCTCCTCCAAGGAGCACCTGGTCGCGGAGATCTTCTGGCGCAGGCTGCGCGCGACGCCCTCGCCCGTCAGCACGGATCCGGACGCCACCGTGCGCGTGATCGCCGAACTCCGCAGCATCGCGTTGCTCGTCGCCGACGAACCGGAATTGTCCGGCGCGGTCACCAGCGCACTGCTCGGCCGCGATCCGGATGTCGAACATTTGCGGGCGCGCATCGGTCTGGAAATTCGCGCCCGGCTCGCGCATGCGCTGTCCGGAAGTCCCGACGCGGACATTCTGAAATCGCTCGAATTGCTGTATGCGGGCGCGCTGGTCCACGCCGGGATGGGCTACGAATCGTATTCCGACATCGCGGACCGCATCGAGCGGTCCGCGCTGCTCATCCTGCAGTGACGCGGCGGGCCTGCGTCACTGCCCGGCCAGGCCCAGTTTCAGCGACGCCCCGCCGTCGACGAACATCTGCAAACCGGTCACGTAGCGCGACTCGTCGGAGGCCAGGAACGTGATCGCATGCGAGATGTCCGAGGATTCGACGTAGGGAATCGGCATGGCCTGCATGAACGGAAAGGTGACCTCGGCGTCGGCGCGCGTCGGGTTCTGCACGTCGGGCCGGAAGATCTGATACATGCCCGGATTGTGCAGCATGTCGGTGTCGACATTGGTCGGGTGCACCGCGTTGATGCGGATCGAACTCGGCCCCAGCGTCAACGCCAACGTCTGCGTGTAGGACCGGATCATCTTCTTCGACAGACCGTAGCCGTCGCCGCCGGGGCCTTGCAGGGCCTGCTGGCCGTTGAACCCGGTCTGCGGCACCAAGCCCGCCACCGAACCGGTCACGATGATCGAGGCGCCCGCGCCCAGATGCGGCAGCGCGGCGTGCACGGTGTTCACCACACCGACGAAGTTGACGTCGAAGACGTCGACGAATCCCTGCAGCGGCACGTGGTGGCCCAGCGGGCAGATCCCGGCGTTCGCCACGACCACGTCCAGGCGCCCGAGTTCGGCGACGCCCGCCGCGATCGCCTCGTGCAGCGCGGGACGATCCCGCACGTCGACCTTGCGCGCCACGACCCGGCGGCCGGTCTTCGCGACCAGTTCCTCCGTCTCCGCCAGGTCCGCTTCGGTGGCCAGCGCGTACTCGTTACTGGCGATGTCGGCGCAGATGTCGAAGGCGATGATGTCGGCGCCCTCTTCGGCCAAGGCGACCGCGTGACTGCGGCCCTGCCCCCGCCCCGCCCCGGTTACCAGAACGACTTTGCCGCTGACCCGATCCATGTTTCCTCCACCGTGCTCGTCGCCGGTTCCCGCCACCGCCGCGACACACGCCGCATCGCTATGGAATAGTAACCGGACATCTGTCTGGACGATACTACGGACAAGGGTATGGATCAATCATTCGCCACCACACTCGAGTACGCCTGCGCATCCCCTCGCGATCGGGGCGTTCGATGACGCCGAACCGGCCGCGCCATCTCGATTCCCCGCTGGTCGCGGCGCTCATCAAGTACATGTCGAGAGCCCAGGTGTGGGTCTTCCGCCGGACCGCGGGACACGTCGGCGGGCGATGGCGGATCGGAGCGGGCTTCCGCAAACCGGTGCCGACGCTGCTGCTCGAGCATCGGGGCCGCAAATCGGGCAAGCTGTTCACCGCCCCGCTGCTGTACCTCGTCGACGGCGACGATTTGGTGATCGTCGCCTCGCAGGGCGGGTTGCCGAACCATCCGCAGTGGTACTTCAACCTCCTGGCACATCCCGCGGCCATGGTGCAGATCGGCGCCGAGCAGCGCCGCGTCCGCGCCCGGGTGGCGACGCCGGAGGAGCGAAAACGCTTGTGGCCCTCGCTGGTAGCGCTCTACGCGGACTTCGACGCCTACCAATCCTGGACAGAGCGCGAGATACCGGTGCTGATTCTGCGGCCGGACGACGAGGGGCACTGAGCCCGCGCCCGGCGCGTCGAACGCGGTCCGCACCCGCCCTCCCTCCATGATGTTCAGCGTTCCCGGCGCGCTGGGCGCTGTCCGCCGCCGGAGCAGTGCGACGCAATCGATCGACTCGACAGAGGATGGGAGAGCGTGTGGCGAAAATGGGTAGGCGGAAACGGTCCAGGCTGATCACCAGCGGAATGCTGCGCGAGAAGCACCGGACGGACGAGCCCGGCGAGCCGGCGCGCCCGGCGCCGGAGCTTCCGGACGAGGTCGAGACGGAGGTCGCGCTCGACCTCGACGCGCTCGCCGCGCGGGTGCGTGCGCGGCGGCGGGAGCGGAAGTGGACCCAGGCGGACGTGGCGGGCAACGGCGGCCCGCCGGCCAAGCTGGTCAGCGAGATCGAGCGGTCGCGCAACGCGCAGCCGAGCGCCGAGGTGCTCGACCGGCTCGACGCGGGACTCGAGTGGCCGCCCGGCACCAGCGCGATGATCTTGCGCGCCGAGCAGGCAAGCGAACTCGCCGCGGCGCACTGATCGCCGATTCGAGAATCGGCCGGTCGGAGAATCATTCGATATCTCCGACCGGTCGAGCCGGAACGCTCATAGGTTGCTGTGGGCGCTGCTAGGCTGCTCAGCGACCCTGAACGACTGCTCTTGCGCCGCCGGAGTGCGCGGGTCCGGCCGTGCTGGACGCAGGTGTGAACCCGATGAAGGATTGGACGAATGATGAAACTCCGCGGCACCACTGCGGCAGCGATACTCGCCATCGGCTCGCTCACCATCGGCGCGGGCGCCGCGCACGCCGAGCCGGCTCCCGACATCACCTACTCGGCCAAGATCGTCGACCAGACCGTGGTCGCCGCACTCCGGGGCGGGACCTTCGAATTGTCCAAAGCGCTGCGTGATCAGCCCGCAGGCGACGAGCACGCCCGACTAACCGAGCGCGACGGAGTGCTCGTCGACCACACGGGCACCCCGGCCGATATCGCGCAAGTGATCGACGTGGTCGATATCCGCGACCGCGACGGCCACGTCACCATGACGTTGCCGCTCGACTTCCGGCTCGCGGGCGCCGCCATTCCGGTGCGTCCCGAGGTGAAGAAGGACAGCACGGTGCTGGAGCTGAAGCCGACCCGGCCGGAAGGCGTCGCGATCACCGAACCGCTGGTCGCCACACCGGTCGCGTCGATGACCGAGAATCAGCGCGCCCGCGACGAATTCGCCAGCCAGTTCGGACTCGCCACGGCCATCGGAGGTTTCGTCGGCACCGCCATCGGCGCCACGATCGGCTGCCTGGTCACCATCGCCCTCGGTTGTGTGGCCGGCCTGCTGACCGGCGCGAGCCTCGGCGGCATCCTCGGAACCATCGCGGTCGGCGGACCCACGCTCGTCGTGGCGGGCGTCGACCTGCTCACCACGCTGCAGGCGGCCGAGGGCACCACCCGCTTCGCCGACAAACCCGTCCAGGCCACGCCCGCGCAACCCAAGTGATTCCGTCCCGGCGGTGTGCCACGCCGCCGGGCGAGACCTTCGACGACCGCGCCGCTACAGCGGCGCGGTCGTCGTGTTCGAGCGTCCCACGCGCTCGTCGTTGATCAGGTGATAGGCGCGCCCCAGATCGTCGAGCGCGCGCTCCCATCTGGTGTCCGCGTCGTGGCCGCGGGGATTGCGGCTGAGCAGCAGCAGGACCTCGGCCGCGTCCGCCGACCGCGCGGCGGCGTCCAACAGCACCGGCACCGGATCCACGGTGGCGCCCGCCGCCAGCGCGCCGATCCGGTCGTGCAGCCAGTGCGCGTCGAAACGCGCCTGCTCCGTGGGGTTCTCGCCGTTCACCGGGAGGGTGCTCACCGCCGCGGCCCTGGCGGCCTCCTCCTCGTCCATCGTCGTGGTGACGACTTGGCGCAGCTCACTGCTCGCGATCCGATGTAGCAAACCGATCAGTAGGACGCGCTCGGCGTCCGGACCACGCAGACCCGTATCGTCCAGTCGCCCGCCGACCTCCTCCGGGTCGACGCGCAGGATCGACAGAACCGCTCGCAACTGCGCAATCGTTACCACTTCGTCCGCCCCTCCTCATCGTCGCGGCCCCACCATCACACCTCGGCGACAGCCTGCCAAACCCGAGGCGCGTTAACCGTCCGGTAGCCCTTTTGCCGGTCCGGCGTGTCTTCACCCTGCGGTCCAGGTCACCTCGAACCGCAGGATAAACCGGGGTCCAACTTGGGTACTCCAGAAATCATGAGAGCGATACCGGCGCGGGTCACTGGTGACACGACCACGCCCGCAGTGCGCGAGTCCGAACACGGCGGTGCGATCGCGAGCACGAAATGGCGGCGGATCAGGGAGGTGATCGCCACCCGCACCGTCGCCGATGCCACGCGAGAAGTGTCGATCGAGGTGGGAAAACCGCAGATGGCACCGGGTGACACCGGCGTGGTGTGCGGATTCCGCATCCAGGGCATCGGGGAGCGGTGGGCGCACGGCGCCGATTCCATCGCCGCTCTGTACCGCGCTTTCCAGGAGATCGCTCAGGAGCTGCGGGAGGCCAACAGCCACGGCGCGCACTTCGCCGTGACGGAGCCCTCCGACCCCGGGTTCCCCGCCGCCCCCACCCGTCCGTCGCGCGCCGCCACGACCGCCGTGCACGAACCGCAGGCTCTCATCGCCGCCCGCACGCTGCGCGATGCCGACAGCTCGTTGTCGATCATCATCGGCAGGCCCTACCTGGCGGCCGACCGGCGCAAGCATCTGTGCCGGTTCCACATCAGCGAGCAGGGCGCGTCGGTGGTCAGCGGCGTCGACGAGATCCAGGCGCTGCACAACGCGATCAACATGATCAGCGAACGCCTCGAGCTGCCGCAGGATTGGCCGGTCAGCCGCCTGTCCTGAGACCCGGACGCACAATTCCGCGGCGAGCCGCCCAGCCGGTCCGGATTCGGCATCGAATCATCGGTTGGTGGATCGTCGTTCGACCGGTGCGGCATCCCGCGCCATGAGCAGTCCGGCCGCCCGTCGCCGACCTTCCCCCACGTCCTGAACCAGACCGTGGCGGAGTCGAGCGTCGCCAGGAGGGAACTGCCCATGGAATTCATCTCGCCGGTGGACGCCCTGTTCCTCGTCGCGGAATCACGCGAGCATCCGATGCACGTCGGTTCGCTGTCGATCTTCGACCCCGCGGACGGCACCGGGCCCGAGTTCGCCCGGCGCGCGTACGCGACGCTGGCGGCCGACCAGAACTTCCACCCCATGTTCCGCAAGCGCCCGGCCCGGTTGTTCGGCACTCCGCAGCTGGCCTGGACGGTGGACAGCGCCGTCGAGCTCGATTACCACGTCCAGCGCTGGGCGCTGCCGGAGTCGGGGGGCTTGGACGCCCTGACCGAGGTGACCGCAGGGCTGCACAGCACCCTGCTCGACCGGCACCGGCCGCTGTGGGAAGCACATCTGATCGAAGGGCTCGCCGGCGACCGGGTCGCCTTGTACGCGAAGATGCACCACGCGCTCATCGACGGCGTCGGCGCGCAACGGCTGCTGCAGCGAACGCTCACCACCGACCCCGAGTCCGGCGAGGCGCTGGTGCCCTGGCATCTTCCGCCGTCGACCGGGCGCCGTGAGCACGAACCGCGCAAGCACACGCTCGGCACCCGGGCGCGTGCGCTGCTCGCCGCGGCGGGCTCGGCGCCTTCCGTGCTGCGCCTCGCCCGTACCGCACTGCTCGAACAGCAATTGACACTGCCCTTCGCCGCGCCGCGCACCATGTTCAACGTCCCGATCGGCGGGGCCCGCCGGTGCGCCGCCCGCTCCTGGCCGCTGGACCGGATCCGGCAAGTCAAGAAGATGACCGGCACCACGCTCAACGACGTGGTGCTGGCCATGTCGGCCGGTGCGCTGCGCACCTATCTGCTCGAACACGTCGCGTTGCCGGACAAGCCGCTGATCGCCATGGTGCCGGTCTCCCTGCGTCCGGAATCCGACGACGGCGCGAGCGGGGGCAACGCCGTCGCGGCGCTGCTGTGCAATCTCGCCACCGACCTGCCCGACCCGGCCGCGCGGCTGGCCGCGATCAGCTCCTCGATGCATCGCAGCAAGGAGATCTACCGGGCGCTCTCGCCCGTACAGGCGGTGTCGCTCTCGGCGCTGACGTTGAGTCCGCTCGCGTTGTCGCTGCTGCTGCCCGCCACGGTCGCGCTGACCAGCCCGCCGTTCAACATCGTCATCTCCAATATCCCGGGGCCGCGCGAACCCCAGTACTGGAACGGCGCCCGCGTCGCCGCCAGCTATCCGCTGTCGATCCCGCTCGACGGCCAGGCGGTGAACATCACCCTCACCAGCAGCGCCGACAGCCTGGACATCGGCATCGTCGCCTGCCGCCGCAGCGTGCCCGATGTGGCCAGGCTGCTCGATCACTTGGAATCCGCGCTGACCGATCTGGAGGACACCGTCTACTGATCGCCGGACGCCGCCGTTGTGCCGAGACCTCGTCGCGCCCAGCAGGCGGGGTCAGGACGAACTCGCCGTCCCCAGCCCGTTGATCGACGGCGGCAGCTCCGGTGTGGCCGCGCCGGGACCGGCGAGCAGACGCTTGAGGATCTTGCCCGTGTCGCCGCGGGGCAACGCCGACAGGAAGGTGACGTCCCGCGGGACCGAGAAGCGGCTCAACCGGTTGCGGATGTAGGTGCGGACCATATCCGAATCCAGCCCCGCCCCTTCCCTTTTCACCACGAACGCCACCAGCCGCTGACCGAACTCGTGGTCCGGCACACCCACCACCGCGACGTCGCTGACCTGCGGCAAATGCGCGAGCGCCTCTTCGACGGGACGGGGGAAGACGTTCTCGCCGCCGGAGATGATCATCTCGTCGTCGCGCCCGGCGATGAACAGCCGCCCCGCGGCGTCGAGATAACCCAGATCGCCGGTGTCGAGCATGCCGTATGCCTCGTCCGGCGGCGCGGAGTTGACGTAACCGTCGAACAGCATGTGATTGCCGACGAAGATGTGACCGGTGGCCCCGATCGGCAGCCTGCGATGATCCGGTCCGAGTACGGCGACCTTGGTGCCCAGTGGCGGGCGTCCCGCCGTGGTCGGGGAGGTGTGCAGGTCCTCGGGGGTGGCGATCGTCGCCCACGAGACCTCGGTGGAGCCGTAGACGTTGTAGAGGACGTCGCCGTAGGCGTCCATGAAACGCTCGACGGTCGCGCCGGCCAGCGGCGCACCACAGCTGATCATGTGCCGCAGGCTGGAGGTGTCGTAGCGGCCGCGCACGTGCGCGGGCAGATCCAGGATGCGCTGCACCATGGTCGGCACCACGATCACCGTGTTGACCTTGTGCTCGGCGATGCGGCGCAGGCAGTCTTCCGCGTCGAAGCGTTCCGCGAGCACCACGGTCGCGCGCAGCGCGGTGCTCAGTTGCAATCCGGCCAGCCCCCAGGTGTGGAAGAGCGGCGCGGGGATCAGCATGGTCTCGTCCATCTGCATCGGGATGCGCGACAGCAAGGCCGCGATGGACCCGAAGCCCTTCGGATGCGGCCTGCGCGCCCCCTTCGGCGTCCCGCTGGTGCCCGAGGTGAGCACGATGAGCCGGCCCGGCTGGGCAGGCGTGCGGAAGGTCGTGTGCCCCTCGGCGACGAGTTGGTTCACGGTCGTCCGGTCCGGCACCGGGGGGCGTTCGTCGGTGTTGTATCGCGGGATGTCGGCGTGCAGATAGCGCACCAACTCCTCCAGGTCACCGTCGACGAACAGCGCCGACAACCGGTCGCGCTGGACGATCTCCTCGATGGTGCGGCCCGCGAGCCCGGAATTGAGCAGCGCCACGTCCACGCCCAATTTGCCCGCGGCGACCATGCATTCGACCATGGCCGCGTGATTGCGCGCCAGCAGGCCGATGGCGTCACCCGGACCGAGATCGTGCGCCGCCATCGCGCCGGCCAGCGCGTTGGTCCGCTCGTGCATGTCGGCGAAGGTACGGGTGCCGCGATCGTCGATGACGGCGATGCGCTCTGGCGTGGACGCCGCTCCCGCCGCGTACCCGCCCGCCAGATTGAACCCCCACTTCGCCAGCGAGCGCAGCTGTTTGAAGCTGCGATCGAGACGAACCGGCAGCACGACACCGGTGGCCACCATCTGCCGCGCGACGCCCGCGTTGCGCCGGATCGGCGAATCCTCGCCGTTGACGACCAAGGACGTGCGCGCGCCTTTCGCGACGTCGGCCACCCGCTTCAGCCCGCTCTTGGTCCAGTCCGCGATCGCCACGTTGGACAACTCGGCCACGCGCGGGTGCACCCGGCTCGGCGCGAAATAGGTGACCGTGACCTTGGTGCGCTCCTCGTCGCCGTGCAGCCGCACCGACGCGAAACTGCCCAGCGCGGCGTACTGCATCTCGAAACTCTCGTACCACCGGCCCACGCTCAGCCGGATCTGGTGGGTGCGGATGCCGGACCGGTAGGTGCCGACGCGCATCTGCCAGACGACGGTGCCATCGGCCGATTGGATCTGCTCGCACGCACCGATACCGGTGAACATGCGCGGATACGTCTGCGGTTCGAGCAGCAGATCCCAGATGGTCTTGCGGGCGATCGCGAACTCGGCGACCACATCGATGACATCGGTAACCAACTTGTGCACTTCTCGTCGGCCGGTTCGAAGAACTTCGGGTCGGCGGGTAGCTCCTTTGTAACGTCAGTCACAGATAAGGTCAAGTAGCCCCCGGCTCGTCGCCACTACCAGCGATACGCAGGAAATACGCTGCGATTGCCCAGCATTCACCTGCGCCTGGGAACCGGCCCAAAGCACGCGCGCCGCGCCTGTGAATCAGCCCAACGATCACGTAAACGCCCGCCGTCCGCCGACCGCCGCTCCTAACGTCGCAGACGCCTGCTCGGCAGGACCGCACGCTGGCTGGAGAGGTTATGGACGACAAGCCCGCACGACGAATCGCGCACTCCCGCGCCGAGGAAATCCTCGATTTCTTCGGCAAATGCCGAGCGTGTGGCTATCCCGCTTACGCGGCCACCACCACGGTGCGTTACGACAACGGCGATATGGAGACCAAGGTCATCGCCAGTTGCGCCCTGCCGTGCGGCTGGACGGGCGAGGTCTCCGCCACGCCGATGACCGAGTCGGCCGCGCGACCGCGCACCTAGACCGCCTCAGGCGGCGCTCGACGCGAGTTCGTCGGAGCCGAGCGCGCGCTCGCGCAGGTTGCCCAGAATCCGGGCGAGGATGCGCGAGACCTGCATCTGGGAGACGCCCAGCTGCTCGGCGATCTGGCTCTGGGTCCGGGACTCGTAGAAGCGCATGATCAGCACCTGCCGATCGCGCGGCGGCAGCTCGGCGATCAGGGGACGCACCGCCATCGCCTGCTCCAGCAGGTTGTAGCACGGTTCCTCGGCGCCGAGCGTGTCGGCGAGCGACTGCGGCGCGCCCTCGGCGTCCTCTCGGCCGCCGGTGTCCAGCGAGTTGGTCTGATAGGCGTTGCTCGCGATGAGCGCTTGGGTGACCTCACCCAGTTCGACGTCCAACTCTTCGGCGATCTCCCTGGCCGTCGGCATCCGGCCGAGGCGGTGCGACAGCGCTTCGGTGGCGGGGCCGACGCGCAACTGAATCTCCTTGAGGCGGCGCGGCACTCGCAACGACCACGTGTTGTCCCGGAAGTGCCTGCGCACCTCGCCCATGATCGTGGGAACCGCGAACCCGAGGAAGGAACTGCCGCGCGAGACGTCGAACCGATCCACCGCGAGTACCAGCCCGACCCGCGCGATCTGCAGCAGGTCCTCGTATGCCTCACCGCGACCGGAGAACTTGCGGGCGATGTGCTCGGCAAGCGGAAGACAGCGCCGCATCACCTCCTCGCGCAGCGCCGCGCGGTGCGGATCGCCCTCCTCCATCGCGGCCATCTTCTCGAACCACGGCTCGATGTTGTCGTAACTATCGCCCGCGCGGGTACGGCTCGCCGTGGCATTTCCGTCGGTCGTGAACTCACGTGTCATCAAATGGTCCTCGTTCCCAACTGAATTCGATAACGGTCGGGTACCCGCCGAGATCGGAATCAAAAGGGTCACGGGAAATCGACCGGGAACTGGTGAGCATGCGGACCAATTCCCAGCTCAACGGGTCGCTTTCGACCTCGGCCACGGCCACGGCGTCGACGCGCACGCTCATCCGGCCCAGACCGTAGGTGAACGCGCAGCCGAGCGTCGAGCCGGGAACGGCGCCCGCGATGAGCATGGTGGCCGCCTCGTTCATCGCCAGGCGGATATCCGCGGCCGCGTCCAGCGGCACCTCGGCGACCAGGCAGACGGTGTCGCTCAGCGCGCGGATCAAGGCAAGGTGCCGCGCGTCGGCGGGGATCCGCACCGCGACCGTGGTGGTCTCGGTGGCGGGCGCGCCGAACGCGCACGTGATCAGCCGCATCAGACCGTGGCGAGCTGCGCTTGCCACATCCAGTGCAACTGCTCCAGCCGGGCCGCGATCGCCAGGAACAGATCCTGGGTCACCGGATCGGCCTTCTCGGTCGCCGCGATCCGCTCACGTAGTCGCTTGATCACGGCGGCGAGGTTGCCGACGATCGTGTCGATGATGTCGGTGTCCTGCTGCCAGCCCTCGCCGATGCCCAGCGCGCCGGAATCCTTGGCCACGGTCGCGGCGCGCCCGTCCGGGCTGACGCCGACGGCGGTGGCGCGTTCCGCGGCCGCGTCGGTGAACTCCCGCGCCGCGGTCACCAATTCGTCCAACGCCAGGTGCACCGACCGGAAGTTGGAGCCGACCACGTTCCAGTGCGCCTGCTTCGCGATCAGCGACAGGTCGATCAGGTCGACCACCGTCGCCTGCAGAGTCTCGCCCGCGATGCGCTGCTGTTCCGGGTCCAACGTACTGGTGATGGGTTGGGACATGGTTTGCACCTTTCTGCCGTCGATCCGGGTCATCGACGGTCTACCCAGTCGTGCCGCGCTAAACCTTCCGGTAGAGTGCCGGGCCGGGAAAACGGGGCGGGCGCCCCGGCTCATGGCGCGGCCCTGCTGCTCGACTCGTCCAAGCGGAGCGGGGGCGCGAACAGGCTGGTAGGACCGATGCCGGGCACCACGCGGTCGGCCGAGCGGAGCGACGCGACACGGTGGCGATCGGCGACGACATGACCGAATTCGCACCCGCCCCGCTTCTGTGTGTGCGGACCGTTCGGGTCCGTCCGGAGGCGGCAATGCCATCGCCGCACCACGGTGCTGATCCGCAACCGGGCGACCGGCTCGGACAGCTCGACGCACCGAGGCCGCGCCGCCCGGCCCGGGACCGTCGCTGCACTATGGTGTGATACACACAACACGGGGAGGTGCGTGATGCCGGAGCGGACGGCGACGCCCTTACGGGCAGCGACGATGGCGGGATTCGCCGGTCGCGTCTCGACACCGAGTTACGACCGATCCCGGATCTCGACGGGCATAGTGCATTTCGGAGTCGGGGGGTTCCATCGAGCCCACCAGGCGATGTACGTGGACCGCTTGCTCGAACGCGGGCTCGGGCAGGACTGGGGTATCTGCGGGGTCGGCGTCCTGCCCGGTGATCGCCGGATGCGCGATGTGCTACGGGCCCAGGACGGCTTGTACACGCTGTCGACGGTCGAGCCGGACGGCACGTGGACCACACGCACGATCGGCTCCCTCATCGAGTACCGGTACGCGCCGGACGATCCGGAGGCCGTCGTCACGAAACTCGCCGACCCCGCCACCCGGATCGTCTCGCTCACCATCACCGAGGGTGGCTACCACATCGCCGCCGCCACCGGGGAGTTCGACGCCGATGATCCCGGCATCCGCGCCGATCTCGCCGGGACCGGGCCGCCGGTGACGGTTTTCGGGCTCGTCACCGAAGCGCTGACCCGGCGCCGATCCCGCGGCGTCGCGCCGTTCACCGTGCTGTCGTGCGACAACATCGAGGGCAACGGGAACGTCGCGCGGCGGATGTTCGGCACGTTCGCCGGGCTGCGCGATCCCGGACTCGGATCCTGGGTGGCCGAGCAGGTGTGCTTCCCGAATTCGATGGTGGACCGGATCACGCCGGTGACCCCCGCCGCAGCGACCGGCGAGATCGAGCGTCGCTACGGCCTCACCGATCAGTGGCCGGTAGTGACCGAACCGTTCGTCCAGTGGGTGCTGGAGGATTCGTTCGGACTCGGCCGACCGGCCCTCGAGGAAGTCGGAGTGCAGGTCGTCGACGATGTCACCCCGTACGAACTGATGAAACTCCGGTTGCTGAACGCGAGCCATCAAGCGCTGTGCTACTTCGGCTATCTGAGTGGCTACCGGCTGGTCCACGAAGCCGCGCGGGACCCGGCCTTCCGGCGCTTCTTGCTGCGCTATATGGACACCGAGGCGACGCCGACGCTGCGTGCGGTGCCCGGAGTCGACCTGTACGACTACAAGCGGACGCTGCTCGACCGGTTCGCCAACCCCGCGATCGGCGACACCATCGCCCGGCTGTGCGCGGAATCCTCCGACCGGATTCCGAAGTGGCTGCTGCCGGTGGTCCGGGCCCAGCTCGCCTCCGGCGGCGACATCGAGTGCGCGGCGGCGGTCGTCGCGAGCTGGGCTCGCTACGCCGAGGGCGTCGACGAGCACGGCGAACCGATCGAGATCGTGGACCGGCTGCGTGACCGGCTGATTCCCCTCGCCCGGCGGGAGCGCGAGGAACCCGCCGCCTTTCTCGGTGAGCGCTCGCTGTTCGGCGACCTGATCGAGCACCCTCGGTTCGTGGCCGCGTACTCGGCCGCTCTGCACAGCCTGCGCACCAGGGGAGCGCACGCCACCGTGGCGGAGCTGGCCCGCTAACGAGGAGTGACGCGGGCGACCGCGCGGCAATCCGCGCCGACCGCGAACCACACGTCCAGGCTCGATTCCCCGCGTCGCGCGACGAGCTCGACGTTCTCGCCGGACCGCACCGGCTTCCCGTATTCGACGACCACGCGGTGCGGCCCGGATTTCAGTTCGGCGTGATCGGCGAGTACCTCTTCGAGCGCGGTGAGGTAGACGGCGTTGTTCATATGGTCGAGCAGGTCGATATCGGTGACCCGCAGCGGGAAGGGCCGGATCTGCACGCCGGGTTCACCTGCCGCCGGCATGGGCTCGGTGAGCTCGGCCTTCCAACGGAGCCGATGCTCGGTGGTGCACGCCAGCATGGGCGCGAGGAACCGGTCGCTCATCCTTGTCGGCACGCCCGACTCCGTGCCGAAGTGGATGAGGAAGCTCTCGGTCTCCACGAGGCCGCCCGCGCTGCCGGAGATCTGCACCCGCATCGCGCACCACCGGGTGGACGTGGCCGAGGGCCAGCGCCGCAGCGTCGCCCACTCACCGAACGCGAGTGGTTTGAGGGCGTCGATCACTGTCCGGCGGATCACCCACAACCGGTGGATATCGCCGTCCGCCAAGACGTCGAGATGGTCGTAACCGACGTCCTGGAGGTAGCGCGCGACGCCGTCGAGTCGCAGGCGCTGGTCGCGGTCGGTGTCGGCGAGACGCACGGGCCATCCCGTCTTGAAGGGAGTGAGGACGGCCGGCGGTTCCGGCAGCACGCTGGGAATGACCATGACCGGATGATGCCAGCTATTTGCCACTCCGGCGACGAGTACGCGCATATCGTCATCTATACGAGAAGATGGGCGGTTTTATTAGTAAATTTCATGGAACATGCCGCACCGAAAGCGAATCGCCAGCAGTTAGCTCGTGATCGGATGGCAATCACGTCGTGTACGCTGCGGGGTCCCGTGGGCGCCGCCCGTCGGCGAGTGCGCGTGCCGGATCCAGGAACGGGGCAGCCTGACCGTCCCCCGCCCCGAGTGGCCGGATCGCAACCTGTCCGAGCGACGAGATCCATCGGCTTCAGCGGCCGGACGACGGGGCCGAGGACCTCGCGAGGCGCAGCAGGTGGGGGGGCCGCGCCAATGGGGCCCCGCCTACGGCCGCGACAGGATGTGCGCGCCTTCGAGCGCACACCCGTGCCGACGCCGGCCGCGGGGCCGCCTCCGGTCTCGGGTGACCGCCTACTTCCTCGACCGATCCCGCTTCTCTCGCACACGCACCGAAATGCGGACCGGCGAACCCGCGAACCCGAACTCCTCGCGCAACCTGCGCTCCAGGAAGCGCCGGTAGCCCGCTTCCAGGAAGCCGGTGGTGAACAGCACGAACGTCGGCGGCCGGGTGGTCGCCTGGGTGGCGAACAGCACGCGGGGCAGCCTGCCGCCGCGCATCGGCGGCGGGGTCGCGGCGATCACTTCCTTCAGCCAGGTGTTGAGCCTGCCCGTCGAAATGCGCTTGTCCCAGGACTCGAGCGCGGTCTCCATGGCGGGCACCAGCTTCTGCACCGCGCGACCGGTCTGCGCGGAGATGTTCACCCGCTGCGCCCACGGCACCCGCATCAGCTCGCGGTCGACCTCACGCTCCAGCTGCAGGCGGCGATCCTCGTCGACCAGGTCCCACTTGTTGAACGCCAGCACCAGCGCCCGCCCGGAATCGGCGACCATGCTGATCACCCGCAGGTCCTGTTCGGTGATCGGCTGCGAGGCGTCGATCAGCATGATCGCCACCTCCGAGGCCTCCAGCGCGGACTTGGTGCGCAGCGAGGCGTAGAACTCGGTGCCGCTGGCGTTGGCGACCTTGCGGCGCAGCCCCGCGGTGTCGATGAATTTCCAGACCTTGCCGCCCAGTTCGACGAGGGAGTCGACCGGATCCACCGTGGTGCCCGCGACATCGTGCACCACGGAGCGCTCGTCGCCGGCCAGCTTGTTCAGCAGGCTCGACTTGCCGACGTTCGGCTTGCCGACCAGCGCCACCCGGCGTGGGCCCGCACCGCCGGTCCCCTCGCGCGGCGTCTCGGGCAGCACCTCGAGCACGTCGTCGAGCAGGTCGCCGGTGCCGCGGCCGTGCGCGGCGCTGACCATGCGCGGCTCACCCAACCCGAGCGACCACAGCGCCGCCGCTTCCGCTTCCACCCGCTGGTCGTCGACCTTGTTCGCGACCAGGATGACCGGGACCGCGGAACGGCGCAGTTTCCGCACCGCCGCCTCGTCGGTGGCGGTGGCGCCCACGACGGCGTCGACCACGAGCAGGATCGCGTCGGCGGTCTGCATGGCCAGCTCGGCTTGGCGGGCCACCGATTGCTGCAACCCCTTGGCGTCGGGCTCCCAGCCGCCGGTGTCCTGGACCAGGAATCGGCGGCCTGCCCAGTTCGCCTCGTAGGACACGCGGTCGCGGGTCACGCCGGGAATGTCCTCCACGACCGCCTCACGGCGGCCGAGGATCCGGTTCACCAGCGTCGATTTGCCCACGTTCGGGCGCCCGACCACCGCGAGCGTCGGCATCGCGACGTGGTGTGCGTCCTCGAATTCGCCCTCGAGCTCGGCCAGCTCCCAGTCGGCCTCGTCGCTCCAGACGCCATCGCCTGCCAGCACGTCCTCGTTCATCGGTCACCTCCGGCCCGGTACGCCGAGACCTGCTCCGCCACAACGCGATACAGCTCGTCGATGACCTCGTCCATGGACAGTTCGCTGGTGTCGACGTCCACCGCGTCCTCGGCCGGGCGCAGCGGGGACACCTTGCGGGTCGAGTCGAGGGTGTCGCGGCGCTGCACGTCGGCGAGCACGCCCGCGTAGTCGTCGCCCCGGCCCTCGGCGATGTTCTGCTGATTGCGCCGGTGGGCCCGCGCCTCGGCGGAGGCGGTCAGGTAGATCTTGGCGTCCGCGGCGGGCAGCACGACGGTGCCGATGTCGCGGCCCTCCACCACGATGCGCCCCGCGGCCGCCGTGATGTCGCGCTGCATGGCGACCAACAGCTCGCGCACCTCCGGCACCGCGGAGACCGCCGAAACGGCCTTGGTGACGGCGTCACCGCGAATCTCCGACCGCACGTCCTCGCCGTCGAGTTCGATCACCTCGCGGCTGGGATCGGTGCCGATCGACAGCGGCAGCTCCTTGACCGCGGCGGCGATGGCGGCGGTGTCGGTCAGCTCGATGCCCGCGCGCAGCACGCGCAGCGTCGCCACGCGGTACATGGCGCCGGTGTCGAGGTACCGGGCGCCGAGCCGGGTGGCAAGCCGCCGCGACACGCTCGACTTGCCGGTGCCCGACGGCCCGTCCATGGCGACCACCAGCGGGCTCGTACCGGCCATCCGCGCCGGCGCCTGCACCGGGATCTCCACACCGTTCACAACGACACCGCCTCGTAGAGTTTGCCGATTTCATCGCGGCCGAGCACCCGCAGGGTGCCGGGCCGTTGGTCGCCCAGCGCGACCGGACCGATATGGGTACGCACCAGCCGGACGACCGGATGGCCCACCGCGTCGAGCAGGCGCCGCACGATGTGCTTGCGCCCCTCGTGCAACACCACCTTCACCAGGGAACGTCCCTCCCCCAGTTCGAGCACCTGGAAGCGGTCGACCTTGGCGGGGCCGTCCTCCAGCTCGACGCCTTCCCGCAACCGCTTGGCGACCGCGCGATTGTTCACCTCGCCCTGCACCGTCGCCAGATAGGTCTTCGAGACCTCGAAGGACGGATGCATGAGCCGGTGCGCCAGATCGCCGTCATTGGTGAGCAGCAGCAGGCCCTCGGTGTCCGCGTCCAGCCTTCCGACATGGAAGAGGCGCTGCCCCGCGGCGACCCGCTCCGCCACGATGTCGCCGACGCAGGGGCGCCCCAGATCGTCGGACATGGTGGACTGCCAGCCCTTGGGCTTGTTCAGCGCGACGTGCACGAGTTCCTCGCGCACCATCACGCGGGTGCCGTCGACGCGCACCACGGCGTGCTGCGGGTCGATCCGCAGGCCCTGCTCGCGCACGATCATGCCGTCGACCTCGACGCGGCCCTGCGCGATCATCTCCTCGGCGGCCCGGCGCGACGCGACGCCCGCCTTGGCGAGGACCTTCTGCAACCGCTCTCCCTCGCCCCATGGGAGCTTGGTGTGGCCACCGGACTCGGTGACCTCGACGTTCTGGTGGCGCGCGGGCTTGGCATTGCTCAGCAGCGGCGGCTGCACGGCCTGGCGCTGCGGCTTGGGCTTCTTCTTACCGGCCGCGGCCGTGTGCCGCTGCGGATTGGGAGCCTGCCCCGATCCGCGCTGCGCCAGTCCCCGGCCCGCACCACCCTGCTGGGCGCCACGGGCGGTTACCCCCCGCTGGGCCGAACGCGCGTCGCGCGAATTCGAGCTGTGGCCGGCCCCGCCCCGTTCGGGCTGGGCGCCGCGTTTCCTACGATCCGGTGTGCCATCTCGGCGAGCGGGCGTATTCATGATGTCCTGTCACTCTTCGGTGCCGAGGTCCAAATCGGCCTCGGCGGGTTTCTTCAGCCTGGTGTACCGGGGGTCGGTCTCCAGGCTCTCGTTGATCTCATCGATCAGGTCGACGCCCGGAAGCAGGGGCGCCAGCGGCGGCAGGTCGCTCAGCGAAGCGAGCCCGATCCGTTCCAGGAACAGCTCGGTGGTGCGGTACAGCGTCCCGTTGGTCTCCGGGTCGACGCCTGCCTCGGCGATCAGGCCCCTGGCCAGCAGCGTGCGCATCACCCCGTCGACGTTCACGCCGCGCACCGCGCTGACCCTGGTCCTGGTCACCGGCTGCCGGTATGCCACCACCGCCAGCGTCTCCAACGCCGCCCGGGTCAGTTTCGACCGGGAGCCGTCGAGCAGCATCCGCTCCACATACGGCGCGTACTCGCTGCGAGTATAGAAGCGCCAGCCGTCGCCGACGAAACGCAGATCCATCCCGCTGGACCGCGCCGACAGTTCGGCGGACATCGCGCGCAGGGTGTGCTCGACGCGCTCCGCGGTGTCGCCGAGCGCGGCCGCGAGCTGGTCAGCCGGTGCGGGCGAGTCGACGACCAGCAGCATGGCCTCCAGCGCGGAACGGAACTCGTCGTCCGCGAGCGGCTCCGGGGTGAGTTCCACCACTGCCTCGCTCACGACCGAGCCTCGCCGGAGCCCGGCCCCGTCGTGCGCGATCGCGCGCTGTGCTCGCTCACCCGTAGTCCTCCTCGATTGTCACGGTGTCCGCCTGCTGCGCGGCCTCGTCGCCGATCCAGCTGACCGCCAGGGGTCCCAGCGGATCCGGCTGGTCGAACTCGATCGTCTTGCCGCGATACAGCTCGAGCAGCGCCAGGAAACGGGCGACGATCTGGACCGGCACCTCGCAGTCGGCGACCAGCTCGCCGAACGAGGTCCACGCGCCCGCACCGCGCTGTTTGAGCCGTTCCAGCACCAGGGCCGCCTGCTCGGCCACCGAGATCGCGTGCGTGTGCAAGTGGTCGAGCCCGACCTTGGGTACCGGACGGGGCCGGAAGGCCGCCGCGGCGATCGCGGCGAACTCGGCCGCCCCGACACCCAGCGTAACCTCGGGCAGCAGGCCCGCGTAGCGCTCCTCCAAGCCGACCGCCCGCGGATAGCGGCGCAGCGCGGCCGCCTCCAGCTCGCCGAGCAGTTCGGCGACCTGCTTGAACGCGCGATACTGCAGCAGCCGGGCGAACAGCAGGTCGCGCGCCTCGAGCAGTTCGAGATCCTCGGCGTCGGTCATCTCCCCGGACGGCAGCAGGCGCGCGGCCTTCAGATCCAGCAGCGTGGCGGCGACGACCAGGAATTCGGTCGTCTGGTCCAGGATCTTGTCCGCGCGCAACGTGTTCTGCCGCGCCATGTTCGCGGTCAACGCCTTGGTGTAGGCGATGAACTCGTCGGTGACCTTGTGCAACGCCACCTCGGTGACGTCCAGTTTGCGCGAGCTGATCAGGGTGAGCAGCAGATCGAACGGACCCTCGAAGTTGCTCAGCCGCAACCGGAACCCGGACGGCTCGGCCGTCGGCTGCTCCCCCGCCTTCGCTGTGCCCGGTGAAGATCCGGAGGCGTCCGGCGAACGACCGGCTGCGTCAGGTGCGCCCGCAGAACCACCGACTGCGTCGCGCGCGCCCGCCGGACCACCGGAAACCTCAGATGTTTCCGGCGAAGTACCAGGTGCGTCCGCCATGCCGGACGACATGCTCCGCGCAGGCGGTGAAGCGTCAGGTATGGGTGAGACATCCGCCGAACCGCCCGATGCGTCCCGCGCGTCCGGCGGACGACCGGCTGCGTCCGCTGCGTCCGCTGCGTCCGGTGGAAGGCCGGATGCGGTCGGCAAGGCGCCACCTGCGGCTTCGGCCACCACCGAAGCCCCCGAAACGTACCGTGCGGCGTCCGGACCGACAGACGTTTCCGGTGCGTCCGCTGGACGGCTCACGGTCCCGGGTGCATCCGGCGAAAGGCCGGGTGCCGGTGAAGCGGCACCTGCGTCCGCCGAACGGGCGGACGGGTTCGGCGCATCCGGCGAACCGCCGCGGGCGTCCGGCGCGTCAGCGGGCCGATCAGCCGATATCTCGGCGGCCTCCCGCGCGGCAGCCTCGATGGGCTGCGTGGGTGGGCTCGTGGACGGTTCCTCCGCGCCGTGCGGCCGGAGCGGGGCATCGGCGTCCGGCTGGGGCGCGGCGGCTCCGAGAATAGCCGGGTTCGGGCGCCGGGGCGCCGCGTCCCGGCCCGCGGCGATGAACGCGGCGGCCGCGTTCCCGAGCGCGGGAGGCTGCCCCGGACCCGTCGGGTCCGGCGAGTCGGCCGCGCGGTCGTCGGGCCTGGCTGTCGATCCGGCCGAGGAAGACCCCTGGCCGGACGGGTCGTGGTGGGACGCAGACGAGGGGTCGGAGCGGCCGCTCACCGGCCGGATCGGTGGATGACTTCCCTGGCCATCGACCGATACGCTTCGGCGCCACTGGATTTCGGCGCCCATGTGGTGATCGGCTCGCCCGCGACGCTGGCGTCCGGGAAACGGACGGTGCGCGCGATGGCCGTGTCGTAGACCAGCTCACCGAACACCTCGACGACGCGCGCCATGACCTGGCGGGAATGCAGCAGTCGAGAGTCGAACATGGTGACCACTATTCCGTACAGGCTCAGCCGCGGATTCAGCCGGTCCCGAACCTTCTCCACGGTGTCGTTGAGCAGCGCGAGCCCGCGCAGCGAGAAATACTCGCACTCCATCGGGATGATCACACCGTCCGAACAGGCCAGCGCGTTGACCGTGAGCAGGCCCAGCGAAGGCTGGCAGTCGATGAGGATGTAGTCGTAGCGGTTGCGCACCGGCTCCAGTGCGCGTCCGAGCGATTGCTCCCGGCCCACCTCGTTGACGAGCTGGATCTCGGCGGCGGAGAGGTCGATGTTGCTCGGCAGCAGATCCATGTTCGGGACACGCGTCTGCATCAGCACGTCATCGATGGACACCTTGGAGCCGATGAGCAGGTCGTGCACGGTCGAGTCGAGATCGTGGTGGGCGACACCGAGACCGGCCGACAGCGCGCCCTGCGGATCCAGGTCGACCAGCAGCACGCGCCGGCCGTATTCGGCCAGCGCGGCACCGAGATTGATGGTGGAGGTGGTCTTGCCGACCCCGCCCTTCTGGTTGCACATGGCCACGATCAACGCGTCACCGTGCTCGCCGACCGGCGGCGGGTCCGGCACCAGCCGCAGCGGCCGTCCGGTCGGGCCGAGCGTCGCGTCCTCCGGGACCGGCTCGACGCCGTGGCCCCACAGCGTTTCCGCCGCGGCGTCCGAGTACGGACCCGGTCGCGAGCCCGTAAGCGGCTCCGCCCCAGCACCCATCGGCGGCTCTGCCGCTCCGGCTGTCGTCACGATCCGCTGCTCCTTATACGTTCCTGCCCGTTGCCTCGCCGAGCGTAGCGAGGCCGATCAGGGCCGACCTCGCTTTCGTGCGGTCCAGCTCTCGATAGACGCTACCGCTTGACGGCACTCGAGTGCCGCGCCTGCGCGCGGCGTGTTCGTCCTGTGCTGGTCAGCGCCATTGCGGTCCGCCATCGAAATGAACATCGAACCGGTCGTGCAATTCGTTCATGCTGTCCCAGTCCGCCTCCCCGCGCGCTATCCGGCCGAGTTGCCGGAAGTACTCGAAGCGGACGATACCGGGTGTGAGCACAGCCAGAAACTCCGCGGGCCCCTCCGCGCCGGCGCCGAAGGCGTGCACGACCCCCGGTGGCACCACCACCAGGCCGCCTTTGCCCACGGCGTTGCGGGCGCCGTCCACGAGGAACTCCATCGTGCCGTCCAGCACATAGAAGATCTCGGTCGACTTCGTGTGGTGGTGCGGCCGGGTGCCGTCCGCACCCGCGGCCAGGGTGAGCCGATTGGCGCCGAACAGCCCTGCGGAGTTCTCGCTGTCCTCGAGCAGCCGGAAGGAGCCGCCCCCTGGTAGCGGAACCGCCTCGACGTCGGCCTCGTGGACGATGAAAGACTTTGCCATGCAGCTCACCTCGTGTCGTGGTCGGAGTCCGGGCCGCCGGTGAGCACACCGCACGCACCCGATGACCGAAGACAACCGGACCAGAGTCCACTTTGTTCCGCCCACGAGCCGCGCCGGCGGAAACCGCCCACACGAGTGAAATCGCCGAGCGCCGAACGGGTTACCGTGCGCGCGGGTGCGCGGTCGCCCAGACTTCACGCAAGGTGTTGACGGTGACCAGGGTGTAGATCTGGGTCGTGGTCACCGAGGCGTGGCCGAGCAGTTCCTGCACCACCCGGACATCGGCGCCACCGTCGAGCAAGTGGGTGGCGAAGGAGTGCCGCAACGTGTGCGGCGATACCGCCGCCGCGATACCGGCCCGTTCGGCGGCGGTGTGCAGCACCTGCCAGGCGCTCTGCCGGGACAGCCGCGCGCCCCGGGCATTCAGGAAAAGGGCTCCGGCATTGCCCTTTCCGCGCGCGGCGAGCACCGGCCGTCCGCGCACCAGGTAGGCGTCCACGGCGGCCAGGGCCGGCCGCCCGATCGGCACCAGGCGCTGTTTCCCGCCCTTGCCACGCAGCACGACCGACCGTTCCTCGAGATCGAGATCGTCCACGTCCAATCCGACCGTCTCCGAGATCCGGGCGCCGGTGGAATACAGCAATTCCAGCAGCGCGCGGTCGCGCAGGCCGCGCGGTCCGCCGTCGACGCCCGCCGCGGCGTCCCCCTGACCGCCACCCGCCGCCTCGAGCAGCCGCAGCACCTGGTCGTAGGGCAGCGCCTTGGGCAGCCTGCGGCCCGGCGCGGGCGGCTTCACCGCGTGCGCCACGTCGGTGTCGGTCAGCCCCTCCGCGGCGGCGAAGCGATGCCAGCCGCGCACGGCGATCAGCGCGCGGGCCACCGAACTCGCCGCCAGCGGCGGGTGCCCGTGGCCGCCCGACCGCAGCGCCATGGTGAACTCGGCGACGTCGGACTCCGCGACCCGGTCGAGCGAGCGAATGCCGCGCCCGGTCAGGAAGTCCAGATAGCGGCCGAGGTCACGCCGGTAGGCCCCCAGGGTGTTGGGCGCGACGCCGCGCTCGACGGCGAGATGGTCGAGGTAGGCGTCGAGCTCGCGACCGAGCACCTCCGGTCAGTCTTCGGACTTCTCGGCCGCCTTGCGGCGGAGGAAGGTCGTGGGCTGACCGTCCCAGGGCGCGTCCGGCGGCCGCGGTTCGATGCCGCCCGCCCGCGCGGCCGCCAGCGCGAGCACGCCCGCGACCGCGGTGGCGTTGACGATCTCCCCGCTCAGCGCCGCGCGGACCGCCGCGTCGACCGGCATGCGGACCACCTCCAGATCCGCCTCCTCGAATTCGGGATCGGGCCGGTCGGTCTCGTACAGCCCGCGGGCCAGGTAGATCCGCAGCGCTTCGTCGGTGAACCCGGGCGAGAGCGCGACGTCCACCAGGACCGCCCATTCCCGGGCGGCCAACCCGGTCTCCTCGGCCAGCTCGCGGCGCGCCGCGAGCAGCGGATCCTCCCCGGGCACGTCGAGCAGCCCGGCGGGCAGCTCGAGCAGCCGCCTGGCGATCGGGTGGCGGTACTGATTGATCAGCACCACGTTGCCGTCGTCATCGATCGCGGCGACGGCGACAGCGCCGTGATGCTCGATCACCTCGCGTTCGACGACCCGTCCGCCCGGCATGCGCACCTGGTCGAGCCGCAACGCGAGGATCGCGCCGCTGTAGACGGTCTTGCTGGATTCGATCTCGAAATCGTGGCTGCCGGGCTCGGCAGCACCCCCGTTGGTCATGCCGCTACGCCTGTTCCGTCGCACCCGCCAGTTCTTCACCCGGAATATCCACCGGAAGCCGTTCGGCCGCTTTGTATTTCAATGCCGCCGAGATGAGCGCCGCGAACAACGGATGCGGGCGGGTCGGCCGGCTCTTCAGCTCCGGGTGCGCCTGCGTGGCGACGAAGAACGGATGCACGTCGGCGGGCAGCTCGACGAACTCGACCAGGTGCCCGTCCGGCGAGGTGCCGCTGAACCGCAAGCCGCTCTCGGCGATCTTGTCGCGATAGGCGTTGTTCACCTCGTAGCGGTGGCGATGACGCTCGGAGACGTGCTCGCTGCCGTAGGCCTGCGCGACGACCGAGCCCTTCTCCAGCGTCGCCGGGTAGGCGCCAAGCCGCATGGTGCCGCCGAGATCGGCCTCGCCGGCCACGGCCTGCTCCTGGTCGGCCATGGTGGAGATGACGGGATGGGGTGTGTCCGGTTCGAATTCAGCCGAGTTGGCCTCCGCCAGCCCCACCCGGCGCGCCGCCTCGATCACCATGCACTGCAGTCCCAAGCACAGGCCGAGCAGCGGGATGCCGCGGGTGCGCGCGTAGTGGATCGCGCCGACTTTGCCCTCGATGCCGCGAATGCCGAACCCGCCGGGAATCAGCACGGCGTCCACGTCGCGCAGCGCGTGCTGGGCGCCGGTAGGGGTCTCGCACTCGTCGGAGGGCACCCAGCGGATGTTCACCTTCGCGCGCGAGGCGAATCCGCCCGCGCGCAGCGCCTCGGTGACCGAGAGGTAGGCGTCGGGCAGGTCGACGTACTTGCCGACCAGCGCGACCTCGACCGTCTCGCGCGGCGAGTGCACCCGGTCGAGCAGGTCGCCCCACACAGTCCAGTCCACATCGCGGAACGGCAGTCCCAGCCTGCGCACCACGTAGGCGTCCAGGCCCTCCCGGTGCAGCACGCGCGGGATGTCGTAGATCGACGGCGCGTCCGGCGTGGAGATGCAGGCGTCGACCTCGACGTCGCACATCAGCGCGATCTTGCTCTTCAGGGCCTGCGGCACCTCGCGGTCGCAGCGCAGGATCAGTGCGTCGGGCTGGATGCCGATATTGCGCAGCGCCGCCACCGAGTGCTGGGTCGGCTTGGTCTTCAACTCACCGGAGGGCGCGAGGTAGGGCACCAGCGACACGTGCAGGAAGAAGACGTTGTCCCGCCCGACGTCGTGGCGGATCTGGCGAGCCGCCTCCAGGAACGGCTGCGACTCGATGTCGCCGACGGTGCCGCCGATCTCGGTGATCACCACGTCCGGGGTCTGGCCCTGCAGATCCGGGCCGCGCATGGCGAGGATCCGGTTCTTGATCTCGTCGGTGATGTGCGGGATCACCTGCACCGTATCGCCGAGGTACTCGCCGCGGCGCTCCTTGGCGATGACCGACGAATAGATTTGCCCGGTGGTCACGTTCGCGTCCCGGGACAGGTCCCGATCGAGGAAGCGCTCGTAGTGGCCGACGTCCAGGTCGGTCTCCGCGCCGTCCTCCGTCACGAACACCTCGCCGTGCTGGAAGGGGTTCATCGTGCCGGGATCGACGTTCAAGTACGGGTCGAGTTTCTGCATCGTGACGCGCAGCCCACGCGCCGTCAGCAGCTGACCGAGGCTGGAGGCGGTAAGACCTTTACCCAATGAGGAGGCGACACCACCGCTGACGAAGATGTGCTTCGTGTCCGTTCGCGCCTGAATCCGTGTTTGACCCACGGGTCTTCACGGTAACACGAATCCGCCCGTCCGTTCGAATGCCACGCACGTTTGCCCGCCGATCGCCGAGACTGCGATCAGAGCCACGGCGGTCGGATTGTGAGGTCGGTCGCGTCCCGCTCGCCGGTATTCACCCCGAGCCGGTGGCCCGGCGTCGGCGTAACGGTCGATCAAGCCCGTGACCTGCGAATACCCCGGCGACACGACCCGCTCAGTTCATCAGCCCGGGACGGCGGCCAGGGTGAGCGACGTGGCTTTGGCGCCGGTGCCGTAGCGTCCGGCGCCACCGTTGAGCTGTTCGCCGAGCGCCAGCGCGGTGGTGACCCGGCCGAGTTCCCGGTCGAGATTGTCGACGGTGCTCACCTGGGCCGCGAGCGCGGCGTCGGTGCGGATCACCGCGATCGGCCCCTGCCCGTCGGCGGCGCCCGCGCGCCCCGCGAGGACCACTCCCGCCCCACGGCCGCGCAAGGCGCCGGCGAAGCGAGCGGTATTCGAGCCGGCACCGTTCTCCGCGGCGGCGACGCCGTTGCCGGTGATCACGACGGCGAGCTGCGCGGGCCGCACCGGCGTGTCGCCGTAGGCGAGGAACCCGCCGCCCCGCAGGGTCTCCAGGACCAGCCCCAGTTCCTCCGGCGTGCTCCGGGTTTGCCCGTTCCCCGGATCGAGCAGCAGCACCAGTCCGAGCAGATCACCGGCCATGCTGCCCTGGTCCACCGCGCCGGTCCGCAGCTGCGCCCCGGCCGGGATGACGTTCGTGAGCGCCGTGCGCATCCGGTCCCCCTCCGTGGCGTCGACGAACGCCTCGGTGAGCGCGATCCGGCCGGTGACTGCCGCCCCGGAGACCGCGAGCGCCCGCGTCACCGCTTCGACGTCCCCCGGATCGGCGTCCGGCGTCGTGAACACGACGACGCTGCGATCGGCGAGCGCACCGCCGAGGATGCGCCCCGACGACCCCGCGATGAATCGGTCGGCGGCCACGGCCTGCTCGCCGAGCAACCGATTCTGCTCGGTCAGGATGTCGACCTGCTGGCGCAGGTCGGTCTTGTCCGCCCGCAATCCGGACAGCAGATCGGCCGCGAGCGTCTGAGACCCGAGCACCACACCGATCGCAAGCGCGAGAAAGATCGCGACGATCGAGATGGCGTGCTGGCGCATCGAAATCATCGTTCTCCGTTCAGAATTCCCAAGATTCGGCTTGCTCCTGCGCCCACCGCGCGAAGCGGTTCCAGATGTCCACACCCCAGTCCAGGACGTCCCCGCCGCTGTTGGACGCCAGCAGCACGACGATCACCGCGACCAGCGCGGCGAGCACGACCAACGCGACGGCGACCCCGGACACGCGGTTGCGGTAGAGGGTGGCCACCGCCTTCGCGTCCATCAGCTTCGTGCCGACCTTGAGCCGGGTGAGGAAGGTGGCCGGATTGCTGTCGCGGCGGCCGCGGTCGAAGAAGTCGTCGAGCGAGGCGGGCGCCCCCGCGGTGACGATCAGCGCCGCGCCGTGATGGTCGGCCAGCAGCAGCGCCAGATCGGCGGCCGATCCCGAGGAGGGGAACGTCGTCGCACCGATACCGAGGTCCTGGATGCGCTCCAGCCCTTTGGCATGGCCGTCGGTGTCGGCGGGCAGGATCACCTCGGCGCCGCACTTCATGGTGGCGGTGGTGATCTCCTCGGGGTCCCCCACGATGACGTCGGGCCGATACCCACGCCTGCGCAGGGTGTCCGCGCCACGGCCCACGCCGATGAGGATCGGGGCGTACTCCTTGATGAACGGCTTGAGCCGCTGCAGATCCTCGGCGTGCTCCGGGCCGTCGGCGACCACCACCACGTGCCGGTGCTTCATCACCAGATCCAGTTCCGGGACGCCGAACCCGTCGATGAGCAGCGCGCTCTCGGTGCGGATGAATTCGATGGTGTTGCCCGCGAACGCTTCGAGATGATCGGCCAGCCCGTTGCGCGCCTCGATCATCCGCTCCGCGATCGCGCACTCGGTGAGTTCGATGCCCTCGACGAGGACCTCCGGTTCCTTCTTGATCAGCTTGTCGGCATAGACCACGCCGTCGACGACGCGAACTTTGACGCCGTCCTTGATCTTCTTGAACGCATCCGAACTCACCGTGTCCAGCAGCAGGATCCCGTTGGCGACGAGCGCTTCGGGTCCCAAATTCGGGTAACGGCCGGAAATGGACGGCGAGGTGTTGATCACGGCCCCGACACGCGCCTCGACCAGCCGGTCGGCGGTCATCCGGTCGAGGTCCATCTCGTCGAGGACGACGATGTCGCCCGGCCCGACCCGTCCGAGCAGCCGCCGGGTGTTGCGATCCACCCGGGCCGTCCCGATCAGACCAGGCAACGTTTCGGTGTTTCTCGACAACAACGCCGGCATCTTCATGTGCCGATGATGGCGGCAAACCCTCAACCATTGGTGGAGGCGCGCCGTCCCGCACACTGCGGTCGGGCGTCCACGCCATTGCGCCCACCCTCTGAATCGACTACGCCGCCGCGCCGCGATTCGCGACGAATTCTCACTTATATTCACTGTTCAGAGCGCTGCTCCGAACCGGATGCCGCGCCACTGATGATCCACGACGCTCGAACCACGTCACCTGCCCAGAGGCCCGGATCGATGCGCCGCAGCGACTGCCCGCCCGAGATCGGAGGTCGCGTCACGGCCCGTTTCGCCAGCCAGCGAATCAGCCGCTACCGCACTGATCCGAAGTGACGGCTGCCGTCGTCAGCACCACTTCGCCTGCGGGCGGCACACGGTCCAGCCGCTACCGTCCGGACGCGGCGTGCGGCTCCAAGCCGCGTCGCCCGTGCTGTCGCCGGGACCGCTTTCGGCGGGCCGAGGCTTGTTCTTGCGGTGATACTCGCGCAGGGCATGCTGATGCTCGTTCTGCCGCAACGGATTCGGGTCGGAATGCTGGTAGCCGAACGGGTCGATCTCGTGCCACCCAGTCGAGTCGCCGTGCGAACCCGCGCGACCGGAGTGGTCGGAGCGGGACAACGACTCCGCGGCAGCCCCACCGGCCGCGCCGATCGCCCCCGCGGCGAGACCGGCCACAATCAGCGCGAATGCGCCCGTTTTCACCGTTTTCCGGCGTCGGCCGGTCGGGCCGCGGCGGCGCTCCCCGCCCGTCTCGGTCACCACTGGAAGAACGCTGCCCATGACGGCCCCTTTGCCTCGGCGCTTCCGCTGTCCGATGGAATTCATCCACCGTTAACCTACTGAGGTCAATAGTAGATGATGAAACGGACATTGCGGACATCACTTGCACACGATCGCAGCCACCACGGCCGAAACCCTTTGAACGCAAGGTGCAATATGTGAACCGAAGCGGCTGGGTACGTACCTTCCTTTCGTCTAGCCGAGACCCGACTTCGAGTAACTTGCGAGCGTTGCACGGGTTTCCCCAGTAGATCGAGCCGCTGTGTGCGGCGGCCACCACTCTCCCCTGCTCGAGCTCGGCGCCGAAGGGCCTGGCGTCACCAGCCCGGAAATCCTCCCGAAGAGGACGGCTCGCCACCGATTGTGATGCGGACGACACGACCGCCGAGCGGCGCCCGCTGTAGCTATATGCTGCCGGTCACACGTAACCGGAAGAGGAGATTTCATGGCCAGCACCACCGTCGACGCCGTCATCGCCGCCCCGCGCGAGGTCGTCTACCGGCTCTTCGCCGACCGCGAGAGCATCAGCCCCTACATCCCGGTCCAGGTCAAGCTGATCAAGCCCGGCCTCACCGAACGCGAGGGCGTCGGCGCGCAGCACCTGATCGGTCTCGGCCCGGTCGGGGTCACCGAGGAGATCACGAAGCTCGTGCCCGGCGAGCGGATGGAATACAAGATCGTGAAGGGCGCGCCGGTGAAGCGGCACGTCGGCATCGTCACTTTCGCCGACGCCGACAACGGCACTCTGGTCTCCTACACGATGGAATCGGACCCGTCGCTGCCGGTGCCCGCCAAGGTGCTGGAACTCGGTCTGAAGAACCTGATCGGCCAGTTCATCAAGGGTGCGCAGAAGGCGGTGCGCTGACCGGCGCGCTCAGCGCGCGGCCGCCTCGGCGCCCGCTTTCTCGGCGCGCGCCGTCGCGAGCAGTTCCTCCGCGTGCGCCCGGCCGGTCTCGGTGTCGTCGAGACCGGCCAGCATGCGCGCCAGCTCGACCACGCGCTCGTCGTTGGTCAGCGCACGGACGCCGCTGTTGACGGCGCCCTTGCCGTCGTCGGATTTGTCGACCACCAGGTGCGTGTCGGCGAACGCGGCGACCTGCGGCAGATGGGTCACCACGATCACCTGATGCGTGCGCGCCAGCCGGGCCAGCCTGCGGCCGATCTCCACCGCGGCGCGCCCGCCGACGCCCGCGTCGACCTCGTCGAACACCATGGTGGCTCCGTGCTCGGAGCCGGCCAGCACCACTTCCAGCGCCAGCATCACGCGCGACAGCTCACCTCCGGACGCGCTCTTGCTCAACGGCAACGACTGCGCGCCCGAATGCGCCGCCAACCGGAACTCGGCCTCATCGATACCCATGGCGCCGGCATGCAACTCCTGGCCGTCGACGGTGAGCGGCGCCGAGTCCTGCGCGCCCGCGAGCACCGGCCGCACCTCGACTTCCAGGCGCGCCTTGCCCATCGCCAGACCACCCAGCTCGGCGCTCACCGCGGCGGCCAGCTTGCCCGCCGCCTTCCGCCGCGCGGCGCTCAGCTTCTTCGCCGCCTCCCGCACCCGTTCGGCGGCGGTGTCCACCTCGGCGGCCAGCTTCGCCAGCGCCTCCTCGGAGACGTCCAGCGAACCGAGCCGGGTCCGGGCCTCCTGCGCCCAGGCCAGCACCCCATCGATGTCCGCTGCGTACTTGCGGGTCAGCGTCTTCAATTCGGCCTGCCGGGTGAGCAGCGAATCCAGCGCCCCCGGATCCGAAGGCAGATCCGACAGATACCCGCTCAACTCGGTGGTCACGTCGACCACCACGGCGATGGCGTCGGCCAGGCGCGGCGCGAGCGCGACCAGCGCCGGATCGTCGGCGGCTTCGATGCGGGCGCGAGCGGTGCCGAGCGCTTCCATGGCGCCGGACCCGTCTCCGGGTGCGTCGGCAGGGCCGGCCAGCGCCTCATGCGCGGTGGCCGCCGCCGCACGTAGCGAATCCAGGTCGCTGAGCCTGCGCACCTCGTCGACGATGCGCACGTCCTCGCCGGGTTCCGGAGCGATGGCGTCGATTTCGTTCAGCGAGTGTTCGAGGCGTTCGGCCTCGAGAGCCAATTCCCTGCTGCGCGCGGTCCGTTCGAGCAACTCGGTGCGAGCGTCGAGCCAGGATCGGCGCAGCACCTGGTACTTCCGCAGCAGCGCGGACACGGCGTCGCCCGCGAACCGGTCCAGCGCCGACAACTGCTGATCGGGACGCTGCAACCGCAGCTGGTCGTTCTGACCGTGCACGGTCAGCAAGGGCGCGGTGAAATCGGCCAGCACCGAGGCCGGGACACCGCGGCCACCGAGATGCGCGCGGGAGCGCCCGTCGCTGCCGACCGTGCGGATCGCGATGACGCTGCCGTCGTCGTCCTGCTCGGCCGCGGCCGCCTCGAGCACCTGCGCGACCTCGGCGCGGGCGGCTTCGTTGACGTCCTCGATGGTGAACCGGCCCTCCACCACGGCGCGGGACGCGCCGAGCCGGACCCGGCCCGCGTCCGCGCGCGCACCGCTGAGCAGATGCAGGCTGGTCACCACCATGGTCTTGCCCGCGCCGGTCTCGCCGGTCAGGCAGGTCAGTCCCGCGTGGAACTGCGCGGTCGCCGTGGAAATGACGCCAAGCCCGTCAATCCTGATCTCTGTCAGCACTTGTGCTCTCCGTTCGCCGTCGGCCACGCCAGCCTGTCACGGGCAATTGGAACTTGCGCACCATCCGGTCGGCGAAGGGTGCGGAGTCCAGCCGTACCCAGCGCACCGGTCGAGCGCCGCGAACCGCCTCCACCCGGCCCCCGCTGGGCAGTGCGAGCGTGCGCCTGCCGTCCAGGAAAACTATCGCATCGTGTCCGGTCGCCACGGACTCGACCGCGATCCGCGACTCGGGGCTGGTCACCAGCGGCCGCGCGAACAGGGCATGGGCATTGCTCGGAATCACCAGCAAGGCTTCGAGTTCGGGCCACACCACCGGACCGCCCGCGGAGAAAGCGTAGGCGGTCGAACCGGTCGGCGTCGAGATCAGGATGCCGTCGCAGCCGAACGACGACACCGGTCGCCCGTCGACCTCCAGCACCACTTCCAGTACCCCGATGCGCGAAGCGTTTTCGATGCTCGCCTCGTTCAGCGCCCATCCGCTGTCGACGACCTCGTCCTCGACCCGGACCGTGACGTCGATGGTCATCCGATGCTCGATCGTGTAATCCCCCCGGACCACCTGCGCGAGCGCCTCATCCAGATGCTCCGCCTCGGCCTCGGTGAGAAACCCGATGCGGCCGAGGTTGATCCCGAGCACCGGCACCCCGGCCGGGCGGGCCAGTTCGGCAGCGCGCAGGAATGTTCCGTCGCCGCCGAGCACGAGCACCATCTCGCAGCCGACCGCCGCCTCCGGGCTGTGCTCGACCACGCGCACCGGATAGCCGCCCGGCTCGGCCTCGAACCGCGTGCTGTCCGCCTCGTCGGCGAGCACGCGCAGGCAGATTCCCGCGTCCGCGAAGATCTTCGCCACCCGGTGGGCGGTCTCGATGATCTCCGCGCGGCCCGGATGTGACACCAGCAGGATCTCCCGGCCGCAAGGCTGGGCCGGCGCGTTCACTGTGGACCCTCCTCAACCGCACGCTCTACCAGCGCAGCGACCTGCTCGCCGTCGTAGGCGAACGGCCCGTCGTTGCGCAGCCACAAGAAGTATTCGACATTGCCCGACGGGCCCGGCAGCGGGCTCGCCACCACACCGACGGTGCGCATGCCCAGCTCCGCGGCCGCGGCCGCGACCGTGCGCACCGCGTCGGCGCGCAGCGCGGGATCGCGCACCACGCCGCCCGACCCGACTCGCTCCTTACCGACCTCGAACTGCGGCTTCACCATGGGCAACAGGTCGGCGCCGGGTGCCGCGCAGGCGGCCAGCGCGGGCAGCACCAGGCTCAGCGAAATGAAGGACAGGTCGCCCACCACCACGTCGACCGCACCGCCGATGATTTCGGGCGTCAGGTTGCGCACGTTGGTGCGGTCGAACACGCGGACCCGCTCGTCGGTACGCAGGCGCCAGACCAGCTGGCCGTACCCGACGTCGACGGCGACGACCTCCCGCGCTTCCCGCGCCAGCAGCACGTCGGTGAAACCGCCGGTCGAAGCGCCCGCGTCCAGGCAGCGCTTGCCCGCCACGGACAGGCCGTCCGGCTCGAACCGCGCCAGCGCGCCGAGGAGTTTGTGCGCGCCGCGCGAGGCCCACGAGACCTCGTCGGGCTCCTCGCGGACCACCAGCGGCGTACCCGCCTCGACAGCGGTCGCCGCCTTCACCGCGACCGTTCCAGCTATCAGGACGCGGCCGGCGCCGATCAGCTCGACCGCGTGTTCTCGCGATCTCGCCAATCCGCGGCGAACGAGTTCCGCGTCCACCCGTGCGCGTCTGGCCACCTCAGATCTTGTCCACCGTGGCCAAGGCCTGTACCAGCACGTCATGTGCCTGCTCCAGGATGCGAGCGCGCCGGGTGATGTCGACTCCGGCCTCGGCGCTGTCGGTCGCGGGCACGGGCCCGTTCCAGCCGGGACGCTCGAGTTCGGCGAGCAGGCTGTCGACCTCGCCGCGGATACGATCCGGGTCGGCAGGCTCCGGGCGGCCTTGCGCACCCGGCAGGTGCTGACCGGGCAGCGGGACCCCGGGCCGGGGACCTTGCGCACCGGCGGCCGTGCCGGGACCGTTCGGACGAGGCGTGGGTGTAGTCATCGTGGCGTCAACGCTATCGGATTTCCGAATCGGACGCGCGGACCGTCACAGCTCGCCCGGGGTGGCGCCGCAGCATGTCGCCGAGATCGGCATCCGGCTCGGCGGCGACGATGGCGTGATTGAGGGCGTCGAGCGAATCGGCGATATAGGTCGGCACCTGAGCGTCCGGGGCCTTGCGCAGTTCGCCCAGCGTGCTGACTCCGGTGAGCACCAGCAACGAGTCGAGACCTACCCGGTTGGCGCCCTCGATGTCGGTGTCCAGACGGTCGCCCACCACCAAGGCGGAGCGAGAACCGGCCCGGACGAGCGCGTCCTCCAGTAGGGGCGCGTACGGCTTGCCTGCCACGATCGGCTCCCGATCGGAAGCGGCACGCAATGCGGCGACCATCGCGCCGTTGCCGGGCGCGAGGCCGCGTTCGTTCGGCAGGGTCCGGTCGGTGTTCGCCGCGACCCACAGCGCGTCCGCACGCAGGGCATAGGCGGCTTCGGCGAGGTCCGGCCAGGCGGTCTCGGGTGAATGTCCCTGCACCACCGCGGCCGGCGCGGCGCCATCGAAGCGCCGGATCGGCCGCAGTCCGACGCAGTCCACCTCGGCGGCCAGATCATCGGTGCCGACGACCAGAACGGGCGCGCCGCGATCGAGCCGCTCGGCCAGCAACCGCGCCGCGGCCTGAGCGCTGGTCACCACGTCGTCGGGAGCGGCGGGAAAGCCGAGTTCGGACAGATGCGCGGCCACGACCTGCGGCCCGCGGCTGGCATTGTTCGTGACGTACACCAGCCGCTGATCGGCTTGCCCGTCCGCGGCGAGTGCCTCCGGCGCCCCCACGATCACCTCGTGACCGCGGTACAGCGTCCCGTCCAGATCCAGCAGCAGGGCTCGGTAGCGATCTCGTAGTCGCTTCACACCACTCTCACTCCGTGTCACCGATCGGCGCCGTGCCGACTCATCACCGCCGACCCTCCGGCAGCACATCCGCTCGGCGAGTCCGAGACACTCGACACTACGCCAGCGGGCACACCGGAAAGACGTGGCGTCGGCCACTCCGGCCACACCGGATCGCAAGCGAGACAGCGCAGTTTCGCTGATCAAGCCCATGGTCCCGCTCCCGCATGTCACGACCACGGTGTGATCGCGCGGGCACAGTGTGCACCTCCGCACCCTCCGCCATGCTGCGCTTCGTGCCGATATCGCCGGACACACGACGTCGACAACGGCAGCCCGCCGCCTCACGGCGCTCTCCTCGTCGCCACCGGTGATAGCCGAACCCGCCGCCGTACCCCAGCCGTCAGTGCGGCCGCCTCGACGGCTGGCTGCAAATCTCGCCCGCCGAAGCGCGACCCGTGTCACGCCGCTGGAGCTGGCACGCCAGGAGTGCAGCAGGGACACGTGTGTCGTCTTGGAGACGATCTCAGGACTTCTATCCAGCGGCTCAGGCGTGCTTGCAGTGAAGCGCCTTACAGACGAGGCAGGGGCGGCACAGGCGGACCGATGCCAACAGCTTTCGAACTCGCCCGCCGAAGCGGAGAGTTGTGCTTCCGAACAACGCTGAGATGACGCGTCACTGGAACGCCGCCAGAGGAACCGGTGCGCACCACCTCAACGGCAGGCTCAGATATCGCCGGTGAGTTCGGCGGCGCGTTCTTCGGCGTCCGTCTCTCCGTCCAGGTCGGCCGAGGCGGCGTTCAGGAACCAGGTGAGGCCCTCATCGGTGCGGCCCGCAGCGACCAGGGCGTCGGCGTAGGCGTAGAACAGGCGCGCCGCGGCGGAACCCGTCCGAGACGGATCCAGATCCGAAGTCTGCAAGGTGACGACGGCTTGGTCGTACTGACCGAGGTCCATCCGCGCACCGGCGACCACGATGCGCAGTTCGGCGGCGTCGTCACCGCGCAGAGCACGCGCTTCCTCGCTGCGACCGAGTTCGATCGCGCGTTCCGGACGTCCCAGACCACGTTCGCAATCGGCCATGACGGCCAGCAACCCCGAACCGCCGGACATCCGGCGCGCGGTACGCAACTCCGACAAGGCCTCCGCCCATTCACCGGCGTGATAGGCCACCACGCCCGCGGTCTCCCGGACGACGGCGATCCGCCCGGCTCGCTGCCGCGCCGCCCGGGCATGGGCGAGCGCGAGTCCGGGATCGTCTTCGAGCAGCCGCACCGCCATCACCAAGTGCCGGGCGACGGTCTCCGCATTGCCCTTGTCCAGACTGAGCAGGTCCCGCCGCACGGCCGAGTCGAGGTCGGTGGCCTGCACCTCGTCCGGCAGATCGGGTTCCTCCGGCCGCGGTGGGCGGCGATCGAGGGAACGCCCGCCACTACGGGCGCCTTCGCCGCCCCGGCGACGGTCCTGCGAGGCGTCACCGTGTGCAGTTCGGCCTTCGCGGTCCGCGCCGCCGCGCCGTTCGTCGCGATCCGGACCCGCGCGATGGCTTTCGTCATCGCGGCGCTGGAAGCCGGACGCACCGTGCCCCGCCGCGTCACCGCGCTCATCGAAATCGCCGCGACGCTTGAACCCGCCGCGCTCGCCCGGTTCACCGCGACGGACATCGCCTCGAGCGCCCGCGGACTCGTCCCGACGCTGGAAACCACCACGCTTGGCTGCGTCACCCCCGCGCCGGAAGCCACCACTGTCACCGCCACGCTCGGTGGAGTCCTGGCGGCGGAATCCGCCACGGTCGCCGGCACCGCCACGCTCGAATCCGCGGCGAGCACCGGAGTCCCCGCCGGCCCGATAGCTGCCCCGCGCATCGTCGCGGCGCTCCCCGCTATCACTCCGGCGTTTGAAGCCACCACGTTCGCCTGAGTCGTCCGGGCGCTGGTATCCGCCGCGCTGCGCAGCCCCGCCTCTCCCGGCGGATCCGCCGCCATGTCCCGCGGAGTCGTCCCGCCGCTGGAAGCCACCGTGCTTCGAGGCGTCACCCCCGCGCCGGAAGCCACCGCTGTCACCACCGCGATCGCCGGAATCCTGGCGGCGGAACCCGCCACGCTCACCCGAACCGCCACGCTGGTCGTAATTGCCGCTGTTTCCGCGTCGGTCGAACCCTCCGAAATTGTCGCGGCGCTGAGAATCACCACGTTCGGAGGAACTGTCTCGCCGCCCGGAGCCAGGCGAGCCCTCGCGCCGCGCGAAGCCACCGCGCTCCCCGGACTCACTGCGGCGGTTGAATCCACCGCCGCGTCGGCTCGCGTCCGGGTTGTCGTCTCGCCGACCGGCTCCGGAGTCGGGAGCGCCGCGCCGGAAGGGCTTCCGATCGTCGTTCTGTTCCGGCACGGTGCTCCCTTTCTTGGTGTCGCAAAAGTCTGTATTCCCACGAATTCAATCACGTACCTGCGGTGGGGGCCGGTACGGCAAGTCTTTCGGAGCTCCATCAGGTGCTCAAATGCCGATAGGGGACCCAGTAACTGGGTCCCCTATCGGAAAGGATGTTCCGGCGGTGTCCTACTCTCCCACACCCTGTCGAGTGCAGTACCATCGGCGCTGGCAGGCTTAGCTTCCGGGTTCGGAATGGGACCGGGCGTTTCCCCACCGCTATGGCCGCCGTAACTCTATGAAACTATCCACACCACCAACTCCCGACCACACCACCCCGAACACGGGATCATGCCGTCGATCATCAGCAGTCTCTGTGTGTTGTTTCAGATACCGCACAGTGGACGCGTAGCAACCTTTGTTGGTAAGTCCTCGGCCGATTAGTACCGGTCACCTCCACACGTTACCGTGCTTCCAGTTCCGGCCTATCAACCCCATGGTCTATAGGGGGCCTTAACCACTCGAAGGTGGTGAGAAACCTCATCTTGGAACAGGCTTCCCGCTTAGATGCTTTCAGCGGTTATCCCTTCCGAACGTAGCCAACCAGCAGTGCCCTTGGCAGGACAACTGGCACACCAGAGGTTCGTCCGTCCCGGTCCTCTCGTACTAGGGACAGCCTTCCTCAAGTTTCTGACGCGCGCGGCGGATAGAGACCGAACTGTCTCACGACGTTCTAAACCCAGCTCGCGTGCCGCTTTAATGGGCGAACAGCCCAACCCTTGGGACCTACTCCAGCCCCAGGATGCGACGAGCCGACATCGAGGTGCCAAACCATCCCGTCGATATGGACTCTTGGGGAAGATCAGCCTGTTATCCCCGGGGTACCTTTTATCCGTTGAGCGACACCGCTTCCACATGCCGGTGCCGGATCACTAGTCCCGACTTTCGTCCCTGCTCGACCCGTCAGTCTCACAGTCAAGCTCCCTTGTGCACTTGCACTCGACACCTGATTGCCAACCAGGCTGAGGGAACCTTTGGGCGCCTCCGTTACATTTTGGGAGGCAACCGCCCCAGTTAAACTACCCACCAGGCACTGTCCCTGAACCCGATCAGGGTCCGAGGTTAGAAGTCCAATACGACCAGAGTGGTATTTCAACGACGACTCCACGAACACTGGCGTGCCCGCTTCACAGTCTCCCACCTATCCTACACAAACCGTACCGAACACCAATACCAAGCTATAGTGAAGGTCCCGGGGTCTTTTCGTCCTGCCGCGCGTAACGAGCATCTTTACTCGTAATGCAATTTCGCCGAGTCTGTGGTTGAGACAGCAGAGAAGTCGTTACGCCATTCGTGCAGGTCGGAACTTACCCGACAAGGAATTTCGCTACCTTAGGATGGTTATAGTTACCACCGCCGTTTACCGGGGCTTAAATTCTCAGCTTCGCCACCAAAAGTGGCTAACCGGTCCTCTTAACCTTCCGGCACCGGGCAGGCGTCAGTCCGTATACATCGTCTTACGACTTCGCACGGACCTGTGTTTTTAGTAAACAGTCGCTTCTCTCTGGTCTCTGCGACCACACCCAGCTCAGACCGCAAGGATCGTCACCAGACGTGGTCCCCCTTCTCCCGAAGTTACGGGGGCATTTTGCCGAGTTCCTTAACCACAGTTCTCTCGATCGCCTCGGTATTCTCTACCTGACCACCTGTGTCGGTTTGGGGTACGGGCCGTGTACCAACTCACTAGAGGCTTTTCTCGGCAGCATAGGATCACTGAATTCGCCTCAATCGGCTACGCATCACGTCTCAGGCACATGAGTGACGGATTTGCCTACCACTCGCCCTACACGCTTACACCAGGTACTCCATCACCTGGCCCAGCTACCTTCCTGCGTCACCCCATCGCTTGACTACTACAGCAGGGGTCGTGCGCAGCCGCTTCAAGCTTCCCGAAGGAAGTCCATCCACATTTGGGCACTTAGCACCACTGATTCGCCACTGGGCGCGGATACACGGGTACGGGAATATCAACCCGTTGTCCATCGACTACGCCTGTCGGCCTCGCCTTAGGTCCCGACTCACCCTGGGCGGATTAACCTGGCCCAGGAACCCTTGGTCATTCGGCGGACGAGTTTCTCACTCGTCTTTCGCTACTCATGCCTGCATTCTCACTCGCACAGCCTCCACCACTAGGTCACCCTGTGACTTCCACGGCTGCACGACGCTCCCCTACCCACCCCAACACCTGGCTCGAAAGCAGGCGCATGTTGGAGTGCCGCGGCTTCGGCGGTGTACTTGAGCCCCGCTACATTGTCGGCGCAGGATCACTTGACCAGTGAGCTATTACGCACTCTTTCAAGGGTGGCTGCTTCTAAGCCAACCTCCTGGTTGTCTTCGCGACCCCACATCCTTTTCCACTTAGTACACGCTTAGGGGCCTTAGCCGGCGATCTGGGCTGTTTCCCTCTCGACTACGAAGCTTATCCCCCGCAGTCTCACTGCCACGCTCTCACACACCGGCATTCGGAGTTTGGCTGACTTCGGTAAGCTTGTGGGCCCCCTAGGCCATCCAGTAGCTCTACCTCCGATGTGAAACACGTGACGCTGCACCTAAATGCATTTCGGGGAGAACCAGCTATCACGGAGTTTGATTGGCCTTTCACCCCTACCCACAGCTCATCCCCTCAGTTTTCAACCTAAGTGGGTTCGGGCCTCCACGACGTCTTACCGTCGCTTCACCCTGGCCATGGGTAGATCACTCCGCTTCGGGTCCATGACATGCGACTCAAAACGCCCTATTCGGACTCGCTTTCGCTACGGCTACCCCACACGGGTTAACCTCGCCACACACCGATGACTCGCAGGCTCATTCTTCAAAAGGCACGCCATCACCCCACCCCAAAGGGAAGGCTCTGACGGATTGTAAGCGTCCGGTTTCAGGTACTATTTCACTCCCCTCCCGGGGTACTTTTCACCTTTCCCTCACGGTACTAGTCCGCTATCGGTCACCAGGGAGTATTCAGGCTTACCGGGTGGTCCCGGCAGATTCACAGCAGATTTCACGGGCCCGCTGCTACTCGGGCACCCACTACAACAGAGCACGCATTTTCGCCTACGGGATTCTCACCCTCTACGACAGGCCGTTCCAGACCACTTCGACTAACACGCACTTTTCTGACTGTTGCCTACCACGGCAGTGATAGGAAAGTGAGCCCCACTACCCCACACGTGCAACACCTGCCGGCTATCACACACGCATGGTTTAGCCTCATCCGCTTTCGCTCGCCACTACTCACGGAATCACAATTGTTTTCTCTTCCTGTGGGTACTGAGATGTTTCACTTCCCCACGTTCCCTCCCAACCGCCTATATATTCAGCGGCAGGTGACACGACATCACTCGTGCCGGGTTTCCCCATTCGGAAATCCTCGGATCTCAGCTCGGTTGACAGCTCCCCGAGGCTTATCGCAGCCTCCTACGTCCTTCATCGGCTCCTGGTGCCAAGGCATCCACCGAACGCTCTTAAACACTTACAAACAAAGATGCTCGCGTCCACTGTGCAGTTCTCAAACAACACACCCACCCGAACCCTCACGCAAGACCAGCACCCTCCCAAGAAGGCCGGTATCAAGCAGATCCGAGCAGATCGTTATCTCTTGCCTGGAAAGAACGTCTGTTCTTTCAGGACCCAACAGTGTGTCGATATATCCCCGCCGACAACCACACAGGGCCGCCGTCGATGCGAAGAAGTTGTCAGCGTTCCACCCATGAGCTCCGCAGTCCCACATTCGAGGACATGAACGGCTCTGGCACAGCCACACTCGACTGTTCGAGGCGACCGAGCAGATGCTCCTTAGAAAGGAGGTGATCCAGCCGCACCTTCCGGTACGGCTACCTTGTTACGACTTCGTCCCAATCGCCGATCCCACCTTCGACGGCTCCCTCCCACAAGGGGTTAGGCCACCGGCTTCGGGTGTTACCGACTTTCATGACGTGACGGGCGGTGTGTACAAGGCCCGGGAACGTATTCACCGCAGCGTTGCTGATCTGCGATTACTAGCGACTCCAACTTCACGGGGTCGAGTTGCAGACCCCGATCCGAACTGAGACCGGCTTTAAGGGATTCGCTCCACCTCACGGTATCGCAGCCCTCTGTACCGGCCATTGTAGCATGTGTGAAGCCCTGGACATAAGGGGCATGATGACTTGACGTCGTCCCCACCTTCCTCCGAGTTGACCCCGGCAGTCTCCTGCGAGTCCCCGGCATAATCCGCTGGCAACACAGGACAAGGGTTGCGCTCGTTGCGGGACTTAACCCAACATCTCACGACACGAGCTGACGACAGCCATGCACCACCTGTACACCGACCACAAGGGGGCCTACATCTCTGCAGGTTTCCGGTGTATGTCAAACCCAGGTAAGGTTCTTCGCGTTGCATCGAATTAATCCACATGCTCCGCCGCTTGTGCGGGCCCCCGTCAATTCCTTTGAGTTTTAGCCTTGCGGCCGTACTCCCCAGGCGGGGCGCTTAATGCGTTAGCTACGGCACGGATCCCGTGGAAGGAAACCCACACCTAGCGCCCACCGTTTACGGCGTGGACTACCAGGGTATCTAATCCTGTTCGCTACCCACGCTTTCGCTTCTCAGCGTCAGTTACTGCCCAGAGACCCGCCTTCGCCACCGGTGTTCCTCCTGATATCTGCGCATTTCACCGCTACACCAGGAATTCCAGTCTCCCCTGCAGTACTCAAGTCTGCCCGTATCGCCTGCAAGCTCACAGTTGAGCTGTGAGTTTTCACAGACGACGCGACAAACCGCCTACAAGCTCTTTACGCCCAGTAATTCCGGACAACGCTCGCACCCTACGTATTACCGCGGCTGCTGGCACGTAGTTGGCCGGTGCTTCTTCTACAGGTACCGTCACTCACGCTTCGTCCCTGTCGAAAGAGGTTTACAACCCGAAGGCCGTCATCCCTCACGCGGCGTCGCTGCATCAGGCTTTCGCCCATTGTGCAATATTCCCCACTGCTGCCTCCCGTAGGAGTCTGGGCCGTGTCTCAGTCCCAGTGTGGCCGGTCGCCCTCTCAGGCCGGCTACCCGTCGTCGCCTTGGTAGGCCATTACCCCACCAACAAGCTGATAGGCCGCGGGCCCATCTCGCACCGATAAATCTTTCCACCACCAACCATGCGACCAGTGGTCATATCCGGTATTAGACCCAGTTTCCCAGGCTTATCCCGAAGTGCGAGGCAGATCACCCACGTGTTACTCACCCGTTCGCCGCTCGTGTACCCCGAAGGGCCTTACCGCTCGACTTGCATGTGTTAAGCACGCCGCCAGCGTTCGTCCTGAGCCAGGATCAAACTCTCCGTTGAAGACTCACGAAACACCCCCGAAGAGGTGAATCAGAAATATCTAAACTAGAGTCCGAAAACCTAGCAAAACAATCGCCAGCCGGAAAATTAGCTGACAAAAAATGCCCGACCCTCCACACGGGGAGCGGAAGAGCCGGAACCAAAAAAACATTTGGCACTGACATTCATCGACACACTATTGAGTTCTCAAAGAACACACGCACACACATCCGGGCCAGTGTTGACCGGACCTTCTGTGAGGCAACTTTCCCAGCCTAACCAAGCAGCCTACCGAAGTCAAGACCATCGGAAGATCCGCGTTGAACTGGGCTACCAGGCGCTCCTCGTCCTACCTCGTTTCCCGGTCCTGCTCAGCGTCTCCGCCTCGCTTCGGCTCCGGGTTGGTGTCCGTGTCGCTCTGACTTGGACTAAGTTACGCGGCGGAAAACGCTACGTCAAATCGCCTGAACGAACCGGCGTTTCCGCAGGTCAGCGGCGCGCTCTCGCAGTGAAGAAGGGCTTGAATCACACGGATGTGATTCAAGCCACCGGGATCGTCACGCACCTGCCCGCAGCACGCCGGCGAGGTTCTTCTTGCCGCGCCGCAGCACGAGCCAGCGTCCGTGCAGGTAGTCGGCGTCCTCCGGGGTCCATTCGATATCGGAGATCTTCACGTTGTTCACCGCGGCGCCGCCTTCGTTCACCGCGCGCCGAGCGGCGCCGCGGCTCTCGGACAGACCGGTCGCGACGAGCAGATCCACGATGGTGTTCGGCTCGCCGGCCTTGATCTGCGCGACCTCGCCGTCGATCGCCGCTTCGCGCAATGCCGCGCCGAGGGTCGCCTCGTCGAGTTCGCGCAGTTCACCGCGACCGAACAACGCCTGGCTGGCCCGTTGGACCGCGCGGGTGTGGGACTCCCCGTGCACCAGGGTGGTCATCTCGGCGGCGAGCCTGCGCTGCGCCTCCCTGGCGTGCGGGCGCTCCGCGGTCGCGCGCTCGAGTTCGTCGAGTTCCGCGCGGGACAAGAAGGTGAACCAGCGCAGGTAGCGCACCACGTCGGCGTCCGCCGTGTTCACGAAGTACTGGTACCAGGCGTACGGGCTGGTCATCTCGGGATCGAGCCACAGGCTGCCGCCGCCGGTGGACTTGCCGAACTTCTTGCCGTCCGCGGAGGTCACCAGTGGAACGGTCAGGGCGTGCACGGACGCGCCGTCCACCCGGCGGTTGAGTTCGACCCCCGCGATGATGTTGCCCCACTGGTCGGAGCCGCCCACCTGCAGGGTGCAGCCGTAGTTGCGGCGCAACTGCAAGTAGTCGTTGGCCTGCAGCAGCATGTAGCTGAACTCGGTGTACGAGATGCCCTCGCCGTCCAGACGCCGCTTGACGGTGTCGCGCGCCAGCATGACGTTCACCGAGAAGTGCTTGCCGATATCGCGCAGGAAGTCGACGGCGCTCAGCGGGCCGGTCCAGTCCATGTTGTTCGCGATGACCGCGCCGGTCGGCGAGTCGTCCAGGTCCACGAAACGCTCCAGCTGGGAGCGAATGCGATCGGCCCAGCTCGCCACCGTGTCGGTGGAGTTCATGGTCCGCTCGCCGACGTCGCGCGGGTCGCCGATGAGCCCGGTGGCGCCACCGGCCAGCACGATCGGGCGGTGGCCGGCGCGCTGGAACCTTTTCAGCGCGAGCAACGGCACCAGGTGACCCGCGTGCAGGCTGGCCGCGGTGGGATCGAAACCGGCATACAAGGTCAGCGGCCCGGCGGCCGCCGCCGCACGCAAGGCATCCAGGTCGGTGGACTGCGCGATCAGACCGCGCCAGGTCAGTTCGTCGATGATGTCGCCGCTCACGATGTCCTATCTTTCCGCACGAGGTCCGGGGCCTCGTGTGCACCTCAGTGTCGTGGTGCGGTGCGGGTGGGTCGAACGATTTCGGCGAGTCGTTCCGCGAGGTCGGCAGGAATCGTTCGCACAGTCGACACGAGGGCGCGATCGCGCTCGAGGACAGCCGTCGAGACGGCGCAAGGCTGCCAACGAGCGGGACAGCAGCGATCAGGACATCGGGACACTGTTGCGCGAGCCGAAGTGCGCCGGTGGACGACAACCTCGGTCACCCGTCGCGGCCTCGTCTGGGCAGGTCGCGGCCATGCGCTCGCCCGGGTTCGATACGACCGAGCGCCGAACAGCGAGCTCGGCGCACGACCTCCACGAGTGCTCGGCAGGCACACCGACCCGAACGTCCCAGGTGTCTGCGGATCGCCCCGCAACGCCGGTGACCGAAGTCCACCGGCCGTCCGCGGTGCACGTGCGGTCAGTCAGCTCGACAGCGTTTCCCCCACCACAGACAGGCCGTAAGGGTGCGATCGAGCACCCTGCCGGGACGAACTACTGCGATGCGTTTCCGGCGATGGCGGGTCATCCCTCAGTGCTTCAGGTCGATGGCGCGTTCCTCCGATGGAACGGGCCGCCGGGGAACACTCGTCGCGCGGCGGCGGAGTTCCTCCGCGTCGTCAGGCCGACTTCGTGGCGGGCAGCGGAGCGCGCGGGCTGCGCCGGTAGACCGACACCGCCCGCGAATCCGGCAGCCAGAAACGCCACGGCACATCCGCCGCGCTGCTGACGCCGACCCGCGGACCGCTGGCGATCTCGGCCGTCCGCACCGGACTGCGCAACTCCAGCCGGATCGGTGACGACGGGTCGAACAGGCGAGTTCCGTAGTCGTTCAACGTGATGCCCAGCGCACTGCCGAGATTGCCCGGCCCCCGGGCCAAGTCGAGATCGGATCGAGCGCCCGGCCGTCGCGCACGCACCGCTTCCAGGCCCTCGATGACCTCGCCGGAGCGGATCAGCGCCGCACTGGCGACTCCGTCCGGCCCGCTGGTCACATTGATGCAGGTGTGCATGCCGTAGCTGAGATAGACGTACAGCACACCGGCCGGGCCGAACATCACGTCGTTGCGCTTGGTCCGGCCACGACCGGAATGCGAAGCCGGATCGGGCCACGGCCCCGCCGGGTCTCCCCCGTAGGCCTCTACTTCGACGATCCGCACGCCGACCGGACCCGACCACAAGGTCGCCCCGAGCAAGCGCCGGGCGGCGGCTGGAGGTTCGACGGCAAGTTCCTCGACAGAGTGGGCACACACAGCCGCCATTGTCCTCGACGGCTACGACAAGGGTTCGCCCAGCCGTTCGGCGACCGCTCCCCTTTCGGCGCGGCCGGTCGCGCATCGAGGCGCGACGCCGGGGTACGACGCACCCGTGGTCGACCTCTGCTGTCGGCATGATCGGTCGCGCCACGAGAAGCGACGCCGCACCCGTGTTCGATCTCGCTACCGGTACATCGGCGAAACCGGTCAGAAGTACGCGCTGTGCTCACCGGATCGCAGCGTGAGCAGATCGTCGGCGATCACGGCGACGTAGCCCACGACGACGATCGCGGCCAATTGCGCCCAGGACACCCAGTAGACGCCGATCGGAGTGGTCGCCGCCACCGCGAGTGCGGCGAGCAGGCGTGCCCAGGGGCGCGGCAGCCGCAGCACGAGGCGGAACGAGAACTGGCCGACGAAGTACAGCGCGACGCCGCCGGAGAGCGCCGCGGCCACGGCGACCGAGGTCGCTTCGTGACCGTGGGCGATGCTCATCTGGATGCCCGCCGCGGCCACGATGACGCCGATCAGCAGCGGGTACAGGGCGTAGCCGTAGGCCAGCACGGCAGGCCGGGAGCGTTCCCGGTCCGGCACCGCGGCCAGTGCGTGCTCGCCCCGCTCGTCGTCGACGCCGAAGTACGCCCACCACAGGACGTAGGCCAGGCCGAGGCCCAGCCCCACCGTGGCGATGAGCTGCACGGTGATCTGTTCGCCGGCCAGACCGGCGCCGATGGCGACGATGGATTCACCGATCGCGACGATCACGACCAGTCCGTGCCGCTCGCAGAAGTGACTGGCGCGGACCACGAAGTCCCCAGTGTCGACGAGGTAGGGGCTGATCACCTGGACCGCGAAGGCGGCCCCCCAGCACGCGTACTGCGCCCAGCCGTGCACGAATCCGCCCGCCAGCACCAGCGCGGCGGCCACCGCGTTCAGGGGACCGATCCGCCGGATGGCGTTCGTCGCCGATGCGCCGCCCGCCGAGGCGAACAGCGCGGTATGCACGGCGTTGACCAGGACGTATCCGAACCCGAAGGCGATGCCGGTGCCGTGGAACGCGTCGGGGATCGCCAGGGCCAGCACGAAGAACGCGAACATGCCGACCAGCAACCAGGTGCGCCGAGTCGTACTGTTCGGCGCGACCTCGTTGGTGAGCCAGACATAGCCGGAGTACATCCACCAGATCAGCCCGAACAACAGCGCCACCTGCCCGAGCGCCGGCCAGCCCGGATGGTGTGTGTAGACATGCGACAGCTGAGTGATGGTGAGGACGAAGACGAGATCGAAGAACAGTTCGAGCGTCGAGGCCCGCACCTGACCACCGTCGGCGGACAGGGTGCTCTGGTTGGTCACGGCTGGAGCCTAGAGCGGCCACCGCCACGCCGCTGGAAGACCGGCCAGTCTGTTCCATTTGGCAGGAGATCACCCGACGGTGCCGGCGGTTCGGCCGCCCGCACACCCTGAAGGTCACGACACCGGCCTCGGGGGCGGATCGGGGAGGAAATCGGGATGGTTCCGGATGTGTTGCGGCACTGCGGATTTCTACCGTCGGTCCATGTCTTCGGATGCCCGGCCGCGCAGGCGGCTGCTCGTGGTCGCCGTCTGCCTCGCGACTTTGCCGGTCCTGATCATCGGAGGGGTCGCCTGGATATACGCCGGTGCGGTCGTATCCACCGTCGGCAAGACGGAATTCCGGGACGAACTCGCCATCCCTCCGCTGGCGCCGTCGCGGGTCGGCGCCGACGGCACGCGCACGTTCGAACTCGACATGCGCGCCGGGCAGCGCGAATTCCTACCCGGCCGCGCCACGCGGACCTGGGGGTTCAACGGCGACTACCTCGGTCCGACGCTGCGGGCGCGGCGCGGGGAGACGGTGGCGGTCACCGTGCGCAACACGCTGCCGGAGGCCTCCACCGTGCACTGGCACGGCATGCATCTGCCCGCGGCGATGGACGGCGGCCCGCACCAGATGGTGGCGCCGGGCGCCGCTTGGACGCCGCAGTGGACCGTCGACCAACCCGCCGCGACCCTGTGGTATCACCCCCATCCGCACGGCGCGACCGAAGCCCACGTGCGCCGCGGGCTGGCGGGCATGTTCCTGCTCGACGACGACGTATCCAGCACGCTCACCCTTCCCTCGCATTACGGGGTGGACGATCTGCCGGTGATCGTGCAGGACGTGAAATTCGACGGCGCGGAGTTCGACTCCACGCACGGGATTTTCCGCGACATCGGATTCCTCGGCGATCGGACCATGGTCAACGGAACGCTCGCGCCGTACCGGAACGTCGGCGACGAGCTCGTCCGGCTGCGCCTGCTCAACGCATCCACCGCACGGGTCTACACCTTCGAATTCGCCGACGGGCGACCGTTCGCGCTCGTCGCCACCGACGGCGGCCTGCTGGAACGGCCGAGCACGCAGGACCGGTTGCGGCTGTCGCCGGGTGAGCGGGCCGAGATCGTGGTACGGATGCGCCCGGGCGAGCGCACCGTGCTGCGCAGCGGCGAACTCGACGCCGGGCTCGATTTCTGGACCCAGCGTTTCGCCGGCGGCGACGACACCTTCGACGTCCTCGAATTACGCGCGGCCGATACGTTGCGTCCCTCACCGGAACTGCCCGCGTTCCTGGCCTCGTCCGCGACGCCGGACGGCGGCGACGCGGTCCGGGAACGGCATTTCGACCTGGATCTCGGCGGGATCAACGGCACCCCGATGGCCATGGATCGCATCGACTTCGCGGTCACGCGCGGCACCACGGAGATCTGGGTGGTGCGCAACAACGACGGCATGCCGCACAACTTCCACATCCACGACGTGCGATTCCGCGTGATCGCGGTGGACGACGGCCCGGTACCCGCGGCGTCGACCGGTCCGAAGGACACCGTTTTCCTGCCGCCGAACAGCACGGTGCGACTGGCCATGCGGTTCGACGGCCCGGCCGATCCGGACGCACCGTACATGTATCACTGCCATCTGCTCTGGCACGAGGACCTCGGAATGATGGGCCAATTCGTGGTGGTGGAGCCCGGGCAGACCGCGGGAACGCCACCCGCGCACCACGGTCACTGATTCCACGCGCACCGCTCTTGCCTGTTCCGGGTGGGCGCGCTAAATTCATCACACAGTGAATTCAACACTCGATGAATTGAGGCGACCGTGTCGCAATCCACCCCATCTCCCGCCGTCGAGGTAAGGAATCTGCGGGTCCACCGCGGCGGCCGCGAAGTACTGCACGACGTCTCGCTCACCATCCCGCGCGGATCGATCACCGGTCTGCTCGGCCCGTCCGGATGCGGCAAGACCACGCTGATGCGTGCCATCGTCGGCACTCAGATCATCGAATCGGGCGACGTCAGCGCGCTCGGGCGCCCGGCGGGCTCGGCCGCGCTGCGCCACTTGATCGGCTATGTCACCCAGGCGCCGAGCATCTACAACGACATCAGCGTCCGTGAGAACGTCGCGTACTTCGCCGCGCTCTACGGCCGCGACCGCGCCGACGTCGACGACGCGATCACGGCGGTCGGTCTGACCGACCACGCCCAGCAGCGCGGTGACGAGCTGTCCGGCGGGCAGAAGACGCGCGCGTCCCTGGCGTGCGCGCTGGTCGCCCAGCCGCAACTGCTGGTGCTGGACGAGCCGACGGTCGGCCTGGATCCGGTGCTGCGCGTCGAGCTGTGGAAGCAGTTCCACGAGCTGGCGGCGAACGGGACGACGTTGCTGGTGTCCAGTCACGTCATGGACGAGGCCGAGCACTGCGACCGGCTGCTGCTGATGCGCGAGGGGCAGTTGCTCGCCCAGCTCAGCCCCGACGAACTGCGCACGCGGACCGGTGAGCAGAACCTGGAGACCGCCTTCCTCACCCTGATCACGATGGGACAGAACGCATGACCGCCCTTTCCGAAGCCACGCCCCGGCGGACGCCGACGGTGCGCCCCTACGCCGCGACCACCGGCCGCATCCTGCGGCAGCTGCGCAACGACCACCGCACCGTCGCCATGATCCTCGTGGTCCCCGCACTGCTGATGGCGCTGCTGTATTTCATCTACAAGGACACTCCGACCAATCCGCTGAACCCCGTCTCGCTGTTCGACCGGGTGGGCATCAGCATGCTCGGCATCCTGCCGTTCATCGTGATGTTCCTGATCACCGCGATCGCGATGCAACGCGAACGGACCTCGGGCACGCTGGAGCGGCTGCTGTCCACGCCGCTGACGAAACTCGACCTGCTCGCCGGATACGGCACCGCGTTCTCGCTGGCCGCCGCCGCGCAGGCGATCGTCGCCTGCCTGGTCTCGTTCGGGTTGCTCGGGCTCGACGCTGCGGGCAGCCCCAGCTGGGTGGTGCTGATCGCGGTGATCGACGCGGTGTGCGGTGTGGCGCTGGGGCTGCTGGCAAGCGCGTTCGCGCGCACCGAATTCCAGGCCGTACAGTTCATGCCGGTCGTGGTCGCGCCGCAAATCTTCCTGTGCGGCTTGCTCGTTCCCCGCGGCCAGCTGCCCGATTGGCTGGAGGTGATCAGCAACGTGATGCCGCTGAGCTACGCGGTCGACGCGCTGCAACAAGTTTCGACGCATCCGGAGGTCACCGGCGAGATGTGGCGCGATCTGGCCATCGTCGCCGGATTCGCGATCGTCGCCTTGTGCCTGGGCGCGGCCACGCTACGACGGCGGACCACGTGACGGCAGGAAACGGTTCCGGCGGCGCCGAGCGGCCTGCCCGCACCGGCCGCCGACCGGGGCAATCGGGCGCCCGCGAGGCCATCCTCGCGGCCGCCCGCGCGCGTTTCGCCGACGCGGGCTTCGACAAGACCTCGGTGCGCGCCGTCGCCACCGACGCCGGGGTCGATCCCGCCCTGGTGCACCACTACTTCGGCACCAAGCAACAGCTCTTCGCCGCGGTGGTGGAGCTGCCGGTCGATCCGGAGGCGACCCTGCGCATCATCGAGGCCGCGCCACTGGATCAGCTGGGCGAGACGATCATTCGCGCGGTGATCGGGGTGTGGGACTCCCCCGCAGGACCCGGTGTGGTGGCGGTGGTGCGCAGCATCCTGGCCGGCAGCGACGACCCGTCTCTGGCCAGGACATTCTTGTTGGAAGTGGTGCTGGAACGCGTGCGCTCGCGTATCGCCACCCCGCAGGACGACGGCCGGGTCCGGATCGGCCTGGTCGCGTCCCAGATGATCGGCGTGCTGGTGGGACGCAAGATCGTCGGGGTGGAACCCCTGGCCTCGATGCCCGCCGCCGACCTGGTCGCCGCCGTGGGCCCGACGCTGCAGCGCTATCTGACCGGCGACATCGGACAGTGAACGCCGACCGGGCCGTCACTCCACGACTTCGACGACGTCGCCCGGCCACAGATACTCGTAGAAAGCCTTGGCTCCCTCGTGGGTCATCCGGACGCAGCCGTGCGACTTCTTCTCGATCGGGCCGACGTGGAAGGCGATGTCACCGTTGAAGAAGGTCGCGTACGGCATCGGAGCGTTGTGCATGGTGCTCCAATGGAACTCCTTCTTGAACGACACGCGGAAGACTCCCGGCGGCGTCTCGTATCCCGGCATCCCGTGCGAAATCGGCGTGGGGCCGTAGACCACCTTGCCCTCGTCCATCAGCCACGCTTCGTCGGTGGACAGCCGCATGCACGCACGGGCCGCCGTGGAGCACGGCGCGACGGGAGGCGGGGGCGGAATCAACGCGGGCATCCCGGGGATGTCCGGACCACCGGGCCAAAGAGGTTCGGCCTGTGCGGGCGCCGCCATGGTGAATCCCGCCGCCGCGACTCCGAAGGCAATCGCACACCGAGCTGTCCAGTTACGTAAACGCGTATCGCTCATTACGTTCCCGACCTCTCTCCCATACGCCACTCGGTGCCGCTCGTCAGGCCGGCCGCGTCACCCCTTCGCTGGAGCGAGCGGACCGTTCCGAGGTGCAAATGATCATGGCGGAGCCGGTTCGGAACGGTCAATGGAGGCAAAACGACCGTGACGGATCCGTTGCCGGGCGACGGGCGAGTCGTGCGGAAGCCGGACGGCAGGGCGGGTAGGTCAGGCGTCGGCCTGCGCGGTGAACACGTCGTGCTCGGCGTCGGTGACATCCCTGGCCTCGTCGACGAGCAGGACCGGGATGCCGTTCTCGATCGGGTATGCCCGGCGCAGGCGCGGGTTGTAGAGCAGCGCGCTGCCGTCGGCGGCACGGACCAGGCGCAGCGGGCCTTTGTCCTGCGGGCAGGCCAGCAGGCTCAGCAATGTGGCATCCAAGGTGGGCTCAGGCATACGAGAAACCTACCTTCCGGCCGGGCCGGGCCGGGAACCGTCCGTATCGAGTGCGGGTGTCCGGCGGAACGAGATGTGGCGATGACCGAAGAAGCTCGCGCCCGCCACCAGCGCCATCACCGCGACCGCCGACGGAATGCTCGGCAGGTGCAGCAGCGAGACCCCCAGCTGGAGCAGCACCATGTTCAGCACCAAGCCGCCGGAATTCACCGCGACGAACGCGAGGAAGTCCCGCGCCAGGCGGCCGCGCACCCGGAACACGAGGGTTCGGTGCAGGACGAACGCCACGACCACGCTGATGCTGTAGGCCAGGGCGGGCGCGAGCGCGGCGGGCGCCCGGTTGCCGAGCACCGCCAGCCACAGCACCGTCAGGGCCATGCCCAGGCCGGTGTTCACCACGCCGACGATCGCGAACGCGATCTCCTGGCGGCGCACCACGCGCAGCAGCGGGCCGGGGTCGGCGGGAAGCGCCGCGGACTCCACGCCTTCGGCATCCGTCTCGAAGGCCCGGGCCGCACCCGGTCGATCCGCCGCGCCCGCGCTCATCGGACGGCGTCGGCCAAATCGGTGTCCGGGGTCACGGCCGGGTCGGGCGGCGACGGCGCGTCACTCGGTTCGGCCGACCCGTCGAGCCGCCGCCTGCCGCGCAGGTAGGCCCACTCCAGCGCACCGACGCCGAGCAGCCCGGCCAGTGCCGCTGCGACGCCGATCCGCCAGCCCGGGGGTTGCCAGGACAGTACCAGCTCACCGGAGCTACCGGCCGGAATATCCACAGCCACAAAGGTTTTGGCGACCAGCGTGGAGGGGATCGCACGGCCGTCGATGGTCACCCGGTAACCGGGCCAGCCGAGCCGGGCGAACACGACCCGCCCACCTTCCGGGGAGTTCACCCGTACCCGGCTCGTCGTGTCCGATTCGGCGACCGACGTGGCCGTCACTCCCTGGGTGGCCGCGATCCGGCCGTCACGCGCCGAGATCAGGCCGTCGACGCGTTCGAGCACGGAGATGTACTTCTCGTGCCCCGGGTAATCGACCCACCTCCAGCCGGAGGGCGCGGGTCGGTCGCGCGCGTCCGGGTGCAGAGCGCGCTGCAGCACGACCCGGTCGACCTTCATCAGGTCGACGATGGTCCGGCCGGTGGTCGGCTCGGTCGCGAACGCCCGCCGGTAGGCATCGGGGCAGACACTGGTGTCCCAGCGCATGCACAACGTCTCGCCGAACCAGTAGTGCCCGTTGGGGGTGTACCCGCTGACGTAGGTCAGCTCGAGATCTTTCGCGTAGTTGCCGAAGACGAGCGATCCGTACGCGCCGGAAAGATTGCGTTCCGCCGGCGGGATCAGCATTCGGTCCGCCAGTTGCAGCGTAGTGCCGGGGAAATCGGGGAACGCGGCCTTCATCTCCGACCGGTTCTCCGGCAGATTCCAGCCCATCGGCGTCGGTTGCGCCGCCCACACCTGCAGATACGCGATCGGGAACACCGAAACGACGATCAGCGCGCACGCGGCGGCCGCGCCACGGCTGCGCCCCAGCCATACCGCGACGGCGCCGAGCGCCGCCACACCGAGCGCCGCCACGACATGCCAGATCACCTCGTGCGGCGCGGCCGAGAAGGAACGCGCCCACAACAGACCGATGAGCACCGCGGCCGCGACGCCACGCCGCCGCCAGTCCTGGACGGTGGCGAAGCGGCCCAGTAGCACGCACACCAGCACCAGCAGGCCCAAAGCCACCATCGGGAGCACCCGCGCAGGCCAGCGCAACGGGCCGACAGCGCCGGGACCGGCCGTCCACATCAACGCCATCACCGCGAACAGCGCGGGCGCGACGAACTCGCGCGCCGAGCCGAGCGCCTTGCGCCAGTCGACGAAAGCCAGCGCCGGGACCAGGAACCAGGCGATGTAGACCACCGGCATCGGCTGCACGTAGCCCCACCAGGAGCTGAACGCGGGCAGTGTGCTGGGCAGGCTGGCGTTCAGCGACTCCGACCACGGCACCGTGAGGAACTGGTCGTTGTTGATCTGCGCGGTGCCTCGCCAGGTCACCTTCGCCGACAGCATCGACGGCAGGTAGGTCGCCAACCCGGCCAGCGCGGCACACGCGGCGACCGTCAGCAGGCGCAGCGCCGGACGCCACGCCTTCTGATACACGAGTTCGCCGATCACGACGGCGCCCACCATCAGACCGGCTTCCACCGCGGGGAAGATGTACTGCACCGAGATGGCCAGATAAAGGAAGACGAAGGTGGGGATCGGCCCACTGCGCCCACGGGCGTAGCGCACGCCGGAGGCCCACGCGTGGGCCAGCCAGGCGGTGCCGGTGAAGGCGGTCATCCAGCTGGCCTCGTCGAAGAACAGCAGCCATCCGGTGAACGGTATGGCGGCGCCCGCGACCGCCGCCCAGGGCGCCTTCGCGCCGTAGGCCAGGCAGATCCGGTAGACGCCGAGCGCGAGGACGATGGCGAAGATCAGTTTCACCACCGTGGCGTACAGCGCGAGGTTGTCCACCGACGGCGCGATCAGATCGATCAGCAGTTGCGGTGGATTGAGCAGTCCGGCTTCTTCGATGGTGTAGTTGCCCGCCATCCAGTGCTCGGGCACGAGTGCCGGGAGCCGTCCTTCGCGCAGGTACCGGCCGAGCATCACCCACAGCGGCGCGTACTGCGATTCGGTGTCGTCGGTGTAGAAATGCCGGACGTTGGCGAGTAGCACCGCACCGTATCCCGCGACCACCCCGAGCGCCGTGATGACGCCCCATGTCCAGACTTCGCGTGAAGGGAAGGTGCTACGTTCGGCCACGAGTCCCAGACCCTACCGTCAACGCGGTGCCGCGCGGGCATGCCAGTGCCGGAACGCCGTCCGGGAAGGCGCTATCGCGCGGCGCCTCGGGCCCCGGCCTCGGGCTCACGGTGGAACGAGATGTAGCGGTGGCCGAAGAAGCTGGCGACGGCCACCAGGCCCATCACCACGACCGCCGACGGAATCCGCGGCAGGTGCAGCACCGCGACGGCCAGCGACAACAGCACCGTATTCAGCAGCAGCCCACCCGAATTCACCACCACGAAGCCGGCGAAGTCGCGCAGCAGGCGGCCACGGACCCGGAACACGAGCGTGCGGTGCAAGACGAAGGCGACGACGATGCCGACGGCGTAGGCCAGCACCACCGCGACCGCGGGCGGCCACGCGTCGCCCAGCACCGCCAGCCACGCGACGGTCAGCGCGATGCCGAGCAGGGTGTTGCCCGCGCCGACCACCGCGAACGCGACCTCTTGTCGCCGGAACACCCGCACCAGGAGTCCCGGCGCGGGCCCGTCACCCACGGCCGCGGCCGCCGCGGCGTCCGGGCGCGCGTTCGTCTTCACGAAACGACGTCCGCCAGCTCACGATCCGGCTCGGTGCGCTCGGCGTCGCCCGCCTCCTCCGGCTCCTCGCGGCGCCGGGACCGGACATGCAGCCACTGCAGCACCCCGAGCCCGAGCACGCCCGCCACGGCGGCGGCGATGCCGATCTTCCAGCCGGGCGGACGCCAGGTCAGCACGAGTTCGGCGTTCTGGGTGCCCGCGGGGACGTCGACGGCGATGAAGGACTTGGCGACCGTGGTGATCGGAAGCGACTTGCCGTCCAGCGTGACCCGGTATCCAGGCCAGCCCAGCCGAGCGAACACCACCCGGCCGCCTTCGGCGGAGGACACGCGCACCCGGCTGGTGGTGTCGGTTTCGGAGATCGAGGTCGCGCTCACCTTCTCGGCATCGGTGACGCGGCCGTTCGTGGTCGAGATGAGTCCGCCCACGCGTTCCAGCACCGCGATGTAACGCTCGTGCCCGGGGTAGTCCACCCACTTCCACCCCTCGGGCGCCGGTTGGCCGGGCGCGTCGGGGAACAGCGCCCGCTGCAGCACCACGCGATCCAGATTCATCAGATCGACCAGCGGCCGCCCGGTGGTCGGCTCGGGCGCGAACATCCGCCGGTAGGCGTCGGGGCAGACGCTGCCGTCCCAGCGCATGCACAGCAGTTCACCGAAGTAGAAGTGGCCGCTGGGGGTGTACCCGTTGACGTAGTCGAGCTCGAGACCCCGGGCGTAGTTGCCGAAGACGAGCGAGCCGTACGCGCCTTCGATGCTCTTGTCCTGCGGCTGCAGCAGTCCTCGATCGCCCAGCTGGATGGTGTTGCCCGCGAAATCCGGGAACGCCGCCTTCGCTTGCGAACGCTTCGCGGGCAGATTCCACGACATCGGCGTCGGTTGCGCCGCGTCGACCTGGAAGTAGGCGATCGGGAACATCGCGACGATGGTCAGCGCGCACGCCGCCGCGGTTCCCTTGGTGCGCCCGAGCCACACCGCCGCCGCGACCAGCGCGGCCAGCGCGAGGGCCGCGATCACGTGCCAGATCACGTCGTGCGGGTCGGCGGAGAACGAGCGCACCCACAGCAGCAGGATCAGCACGCCCGCCGCGATGCCGCGGCTCTTCGGATCCCGCACCGTGCCGTACCGCCCCAGCAGCACGCACACCAGGATCAGCAGGCCGATGGCCAGCATCGGCAGCACGCGCGCGGGCCAGCGCAGCGGACCGACCGAACCGGGGCCCGCGGTCCACATCAGCATCATCATCGCGAAGATCGCGATCGCGCTCAGCTCCCGCCACGCCTCCCGGGCGCGACGCCAATCGACGAACGCGAGGGCGGGGATCAGGAACCACGCGATGTAGGTGACCGGCAGCGGCTGCACGTAACCCCACCACGACGTGAAGGCGGGCAGCGAGCTGGGCAGGCTGGCGTTCAGCGACTCCGACCACGGCACGGTGAGGAACTGGTCGTTGTTGATCTGCGCGGTGCCCCGCCAGGTCACCTTCGCCGACAGCATCGACGGCAAGAAGGTCAGCAGGCCCGCTAGCCCCGCGCAGCCCGCCGCGAGCGTCAGCCGCAGCACCGGCTGCCACTTGCGCTGGTACACCAGCTCGCCCACGGCCACGGCCAGCAGCATCAGCACGGCTTCTACCGCGGGAAAGATGTACTGCGTCGAGATGGTCAGGTAGAGGTAGACGAACACCGGGATCGGCCCGCCGAGACCTCGCGTGTAGCGCACCGACGCGGCCCAGGCGTGCACCATCCAGGCGGTGCCGGTGAGCGCGGTCATCCAGCTGGCTTCATCGAAGAAGAGGAAGAAGCCCGACAGCGGCAGCGCGATGCCCGCCACCGCCGACCAGGCGGGCCTGCCGCCGTAGGCGAGGCAGACGCGATACACGCCGAGCGCGGCGATGATCGAGAAGATCAGCTTCACGACGGTCGCGTACAGCGCGACGTTGTCCACCGAGGGCGCGATCAGATCGATCAGCAGCTGCGGCGGGTTGAACAGGCCCGCGTCGTCCATGGTGTTGTTGCCCGACATCCACTGCTCGGGCACCATGACCGGGAACTCGCCCGCGCGCAGCGCACGGCCGAGACCGACCCACAGCGAGGTGTACTGGGATTCGGTGTCGTCGGTGAAGAAATGCCGGGCGTTGGCGAGCAGGACAGCGAGGTAACCCGCGATCACTCCGAGCGCGGTGATGGCCCCCCACCGGTAGACATCTCGCCGCGAATAGACATCCGGCCGCGAGCCGGGCACTGCACTGTCCGTCACGAGTTCCAAACCCTACAGGGCAGCCCTCCGCTTGGCATCGGTCGCGGACGCCACCAAGATGAGGGCATGATCAGCTGCTCCGGTAGCCGCCCTGCGCCCCGTGCTAGAGTCCACACCGGTTCGGGCTCTGCAGTCCTGCGCCGAGTACCGGCACGCACCGTCATCGAAAGTCGAACCAGCTGATGCCGATTCCCCCCGCCCGCACACTCCGTTCCGGCGCCCCCGCGACGAACGGTGCATCGGCGCGGCCCGGCGTGGACCGGCCGCACACGGTGTCGGTGGTCGTGCCGGTGTACCGGGGCGAGGACACGATCGCCGGCCTGGTCGCCGAGCTGCACGATCTCACGCGCTCCTCCGAGACTCCCGGCGGCACGGCGTTCACCGTCACCGAGATCATCCTGGTGCACGATCACGGCCCGGACCGCTCCGATGTGGTCCTGCAGGAATTGCAGCGGACCTACCCCGCGGTGCGCACCGTCTGGCTCAGCCGGAACTTCGGCCAGGATGCCGCCACGATCGCCGGAATGTCGGTCGCCGCCGGTGACTGGATCGTCACCATGGACGAGGACGGCCAGCACGATCCCCGCTTCATCAGCACGTTCCTGGACACGGCGCTGGCGCAGCGCGCCGATCTCGTCTACTCCAAGCCCAGCAACACCCGGCCGCACGGATTCCTGCGCAATCTGACCTCGCGCGGAGCGAAGCTGGTGCTCGCGACGCTGTTCGCGTTCCCGGATTCCACCCGGTTCGAGAGCTACCGGCTGATCCGCGGGGACATCGGCAGGCAGCTCGCCGAGGTCGCCTCCAACGGCGTCTACCTGGACGTCGCGCTGACCTGGGTGGTCGGCGCCGTCGCGCAGGCGCCGGTGGTGCTGCGCGCCGAAGGCCGGGAGGAGTCCGGCTACAACTACCGCCGCCTGTTCTCCCTGTTCTGGAAGATGGTGCTGTGCAGTGGCACCCGCGGTCTGCGGTTGGTCAGCCTGCTCGGCGTCACCCTGGCGCTGGCCGGCGGGGTGATGGCCGCGATCGTCGTCTTCGAAGCGCTGACCACCGACGGCTGGGCGCCCGAAGGCTGGGCCTCCACCATCGTGGTACTGCTGCTGTGCTCCGGCGCCATCCTGTTCTCACTCGGGCTCATCGCCGAGTATCTGGGCGTGGCCCTGCACATCCTGGTGGGCAAGCCCCTCTATCTGACCGTCGAGACGCCGACACCGCGTCCGGCGGACGCTTCGGAACCGACCGCCACCACCGCCAGCAGGGGGACCGACCGGGTTGAGCACTGACCGCGTCATCTTCAGCCGCCCGTACCGGGCGCGCCGGGAACTAGCGAACCTGGAGGCGGTGCTGGCCTCCGACCACAGCCATGGCGACGGACAGTTCACCGCGTCGGCCACCGCGAAGCTGAAGGCGATCACGGGCGCGCCGCACGCCCTGCTCACCACGTCCTGCACGTCCGCGCTGGAAATGGCGGGCCTGCTGCTGGAGCTGGGCCCCGACGACGAAGTGATCGTGCCCAGTTTCGCCTTCACCTCCACCGCCACCTCGATGGCACTGCGCGGAGCGACCTGTGTCTTCGCCGACATCGATCCGGCCACCGGGAACCTCGATCCGGAGTCGGTGGCGGCCGTGCTCACCGAGCGCACGAAGGCCGTGGTGGTCATCCACTACGGCGGCGTCGCCGCCGACATGGCCGGACTGCTGGAGTTGGCGAACGCGCACGGTGTCGCCGTCGTGGAGGACAACGCGCACGGGCTCGGCGGCACCTGGCGCGGCCGGAAGCTCGGCACCATCGGCACGATGGGCACGCTCAGCTTCCACGACACGAAGAACGTGCACTGCGGCGAGGGCGGCGCGCTGCTGCTCACCGACGAGATCCTGATGGCGCGCGCCGAGATCATCCGGGAGAAGGGCACCGACCGGGCCCGGTTCCTGCGCGGAGCCGTGGACAAGTACTCCTGGCAGGACATCGGTTCCAGCTACTTGCCGAGCGAGCTGAACGCGGCCGTGCTGGACGCGCAGCTGGACGAGTTCGACGCCATCCAGGCCGGACGGCACCGGGTGTGGGATGCCTACGCCGCCGCCCTGCCGGACTGGGCCCGGCGCAACGACGTGCGCCTGATGTCGGTACCCGCCGATCGCGAGCACACCGCGCACCTGTACTACCTGCGCACCCCGACCGAGCGCCGCCGCGACGACCTCATCGCATACCTGGCCGAGCAGGGCATCTCCGCGCCCTTCCACTACATTCCACTGGATTCCAGCCCGGCCGGCTTCAAGCTCGGCCGCACGCCGCGCGCGTGCGCCCGCAGCGCCGAGTTTTCCGCGACCGTCGTGCGCCTGCCGCTCTGGCCGGATCTCACCGACGCGCAGGTGGCCCGGGTGGTGGACGCGGTCACCGCCTTCACCGTCTGATCACGCGGTGAGCACGTAGAGCTTCTCCCGGCCGCCCGCGATCAGCGACCGCCGGGCCACCCGTGGTCCGTACGCCGTGAAGAGCTCGTCCAGCGTCCGCTCGGTGAAGCGGTGCGCCTGCTCGCCGTCGCCCGCGTCGGTGAACCGTCTGCCGATCGTCGCGAGAACCGGATTGTCGCTGGTCGCCAGGTTGCGAACGGGCTCGGCGACGATGACCTGTTCGGTGGCCGCCGCGAGCATCCGATCGAGGAGGGGGCGCGGCTCGGGCAGGAAGTGATAGAGACTGGCCTGCATGATGACGTAGTCGGCCTCGGGCAGCGCGTCGCCGGAACGCAGGTTCCACACTCTGCCTCGCCCGCCCGCTTCGTTCACGCGCGCGACGAAACGCTCGTTCAGATCGAGCCCCGTGTAGTCGACCGACTTGTGGCGCAAGTAGCGGGTGTAGAGCGTCGCGGGCCCGCAGCACAGATCGACCACACTCGCACCCGCGGGCACGAGTTCCGCGATCGCGCGATACCGAGCCGTGTAGTGCCTGCCGTACAACCCGCGCATCAGAACCTCGTAGACGGTCCCGTTGCGGTAGATGAGGCTCGTTCTCACAGGCACTCACTATGCCATCGGTCGGTGAATCCGGTGCTTCGGCAATGTGAATCGCGTTCAGTCACCGAACAGCGTGCGCGCCTGGTCCGCGGTGAGGATCTCGTAGGCGTCCGACGCCCGGTTGTACCACCACGTGTCCGGTCCCGGCTCCGGCCGCCCGGCCGCCTGCACCGCGCGGGACGACGGACGGAACGACGGGCTGCGCGGGATGTCGTCCACCACGTACACCACATCAGGGCGCTGATCCGGATCCAGTACCCGCAACGCCTCGGTGACGTCCTTGGGGTCGAGACGGAAGCCTTTGCGCACGCTCACCGCGGCCACCGCTATGCAGTGGTCGCCGACGTTGAGCCCGTAGGCGACTTCCATGTCGACGGCGGTGACATCGTTGAGCACGTCGACCATCGGCTGGCCGAAGACCGGCCCGCGCCGGGTGTGGATCACCGTGTCGGTGCGATCGATCAGCCAGTAGTCGCCGTCACTGTCGCGACGGAACAGGTTCTCCGTCGGCATCCAGGAGTCACCCGCCGCGAAGACGCCGCGCAGCCCGCCCGCGGAGAGGTCGACGCCGTCGGACGCTTTGCCGATCAGTAGGCCCACCTCGTTGTCCGCGCAGCGGCGGGCGAAGCCGGAGCCGTCGACCAGGATGCGTTCGGTCAACGGATCGAAGGCGACCAACTCCACCTTCGCGGTGCCGGGGACCGGCCTGCCTTTGCAGCCGCGCTTCACTCCGGCCACATTGGCCAGTACCACGTCGCCCTCGATCGAGGCGTAGAACTCCACCACGCGGGCCGGGTCGAACTGCTCGACGGTGCGCCGCCACAGTCCGGCGGGCATACCGGAGCCGATGAACAACCGGATCGGGTGGCGATGACCGGCCGGGAACACCTCGGCGTCGAGAATGTCGCGCAACATGGTCCAGGTATAGGTGACCACGGTGACGCCGTACCGGTGCACCTCCTCGGCGAAGCGCTCCGGATCCAGCGACCGGGCCAGCGCGATCCGGCTCCCGCCCGCGACCGCCCCGCCGAGACTGACCAGCAGCCCGGACGAATGGTGCAGCGGCGCAAGGCAGTACACGGTGTCCCTACGGTTGAGATCGGCCGTGGTCGCGGTACCGAACGCGGACAGCGCCCAGCGATGGTTGCTGATGTACTTGGTCTCCAGCCGCTCGCCGGTTCCGGTGACGAGCACGAACGCCAGCTCCCGGGCGAGGCCGGGGTCGGGCCGGTACCACGCGGGCACGTGCACCCGCGCCGGATCGATCTGTTCCAGGTCGATCAAGCGGTCGCTCATCGGCAGCGCCAGCTCGCGCGTGTCGCCACCGCCGAGCACCAGCACCCTGGCGCCGGTCGCGGCGGCCTGCCGCAGGTTCTCCGGATCGGAGATCAGCGTCTCCACGCCGGTCAGTTCGATCGCACGGCTCAAATCGCTGTTCGGGGCCAGCAGGACCGCCACCGCGCCCAGCCGCGACAGCGCCGCGACGGAGGCCAGCGCGCTCGGCCGGGTCTCCATCACCACGCCGATCCGCATGGCGGGGCGCACGCCGACCGAGATCAGGCCGCGCACCACGTTGTCGATGCGCTCGTTGACCGCCGCGTTGGTGTGCACGCGGTCGTCGAACAAGAACAGGTCCCGCTGCGGCGCGCGCCGCGCCTGCTCGGCGAGCAATCGGCCGAGCGAAATGCGTGTGTGCGGCTGGATCATGCCCAGCCGGGTCAGCCTGGGCAGCGCCCGCGCCGCTTCGCCTGCCAGTTCGATCGAACCCCGCACGGTGTTGTTCGCGATGCCCTCGAGCGCCTTGCCCACCCCGGTGCCCGCCTCCGCCAGTGTCGCGGCCGTGTGCACCACCCGGGTCGCCGCCGACCGAGGGCGATTGTTCGCCACGTGCTCGGCCATCGGCACGATCTCCGGGGGAAGCGGTTTGTCGCCGTTCATCCACTCGACCCACTGCCGCACCAGCGGCCAGGTGTGGTTGGTGGCCATGCTTCCGGCCACCAAGCCGAAGTGGCCCGCGACCAGCGTCGCCTCGTAGACCTCCGCGTTCGGCGCGGCCCGCACGATACCGCGCACCGCGGCGGGTTGCCCGATGTCGTCGACCTCGCCGACGAACGCCAGGATCGGGCACTTCAGCTCGGCCAGCGAGATCGGGTGGTCCCGGATCACGAAACCGCCGAGCATCAGCCGGTTGTGCGCGACGAACTGCTTGAGCAGGTCCGCCGCGGCCGGTCCGGCGTAACCGACCCAGCCGTCGCTGTTGAGGAAGCGACGCTGCCGCTCCTTCGGCAGCAGCGCCTCCCGGTCGTGCAGCTGACGGAGGAAATCGATCCTGGACTTGGCCGTCTTCACCGGGTCGAGCAGCTGGAAGCCGATCCGCACCATCGAGTCGGTGATCGGCAGCCGGGTGACCACGTGATCGGCCAGGAAGTCCGCGACGTCGGAGACCATGCCGTAGGGCAGCCCGAACGGCATGCCCGCGACGATGTCGACCGGGCTGCCGAAGGTGACGATGCTGTCCACGCCCTTGCCGTAGCGGTAGGCGGCGGTCTGATAGGCGAACATCCCGCCCTGCGAGTAGCCCATCAGGTGCACGCCGGAGCCGGTGGCCTCGTTGACGGTGTCGATGGCGCTGTTGACGGCCAGCACGTGGTCGGCGAGGTCGCGCTGCCAGCCGCCCTCCTCGCTCGCGGGCGAGCCGAAGTCCACCACCCAGCAGTCCACGCCGCCGCGGTGCAGGATCCCCACGGCGCCGTCCTCGGCGTTCACGTCCCAGATGTCGGCGTTGACCATGAGCGGCGGGACCAGCAGGGCCACCGGCCGCCCCGGGGTCGCGTCGTCGGGGAAGTAATGGCGCAGCCGGTACATGCGTCTGCGCTCCACGACCTCGAACGGCGAGGACGCGACGTCATGGGTCAGGCCGCCGAAGCGGATGACCTCCAGGCCGTTCTGCGCGGTCGCCATCAACCGCTGCACCGAGCCCACCACAACCTTCGCATTCAACTTCACCATCGCTCCTGGCCCTACCCTAGAACGTGACCCGCATCACACACCGCGAGGTGTTCGAACGAGCTTCCCACACCATCTGTCCATTATGTGTCCGCTGTGACACGTCACATGCCAGGATGCCGCGGTCGGCTTCCCGGACGTCCACCTATCGGCTCGAGTACGTCGTCGGTCGATGCTCCGGCAACGAGAAGCCGAGCAGCCCGATCCCCGACGTCGACCGCCCCACCTGGCACAGGCGTCCGGGACGGACATGGTCGTGCCTCCGATCGGAGTCACGGCACGGAGTTCCTCCGCTCGGCTCAGCGTAGGCGACCCGGCGCGGAACACAGCGCGCCCGGCACGGCGGCGTCGGCGAACATCGGTCGCGGCGCAGCCCGGTTCCGGTGGATGAGGGCGGCCCCCGGCCGCGGTGAACGCACGAGGAGCACCGAACCGCCCGGCGCGAATGAGCACCCCGGGACAGCTAATCCTTCGCGACCAGAAGGCAATCCGAAGACCGCCCCAGCGACGCCACCCACCGTTTCCGGAATCGACCGCGTGTCGTGACCATCCGCCGGGCCACGGGACGATCTTCGAAATTTTCCTGCGCTCAGCCGCTTTCGGCGTCTACCATCGATCGTGTCTGGAACGCCATGGCGCGTAGGCAATTTCGTTCGATGAGCTCTGTGCGGGCATACCCGCTGCTGTTTGATGTGAACACCCAGCGACTCTGAACTATCGGCGACCCTCAATTCCACCCTGCTCCACAACCCGTCACCATGTCCCGGTGGCCGTCTCGAGGTGAGGACCACGCATGACCATTGAAATGCCAGTCCAAACGGAAAACAACGTGCGCAAGAGCCTGAGCACCAGCACGGCGGGGCTGCTCGCGCACACCACCAAATCCGAACCGCAGATGCAGGGCATCAGCTCCCGGTGGCTCACTCGCGCGCTCCCGTGGACGCAGGTCAACGGCGGTGTGTACCGGGTCAATCGCCGCCTGACGCACACCGTGGGCAACGGCGAGGTGGAATTCGTCATCGACGGTTCCACCGCGCGGGTGATTCCGCTGGAATTGCAAGAACTTCCGGCACTTCGCGGATTCGACGACGAGGAAGTCCTGCGCGGCCTCGCCGATCGTTTCGAACAACGCGATCTCGGACCCGGCACCGTGGTGGCGGAATTCGGTAATGCCATGGATCAAGTCGTGCTGATCGTGCACGGCAAATTGAGCAAGATCGGATCAGGTGAATACGGCGAGCAGACGAAGCTCGGCATCCTGGGCGGTGGCGACTTCTTCGGCGACACCCTGCTCACCGAGCCCTCGGCGATCTGGCCGGTCACCATCAAGACGGTCACGCGGACGACCGTCCTGGCCCTGCCGCGGCAATCGCTGACGGAATTCCTCGACAACACTCCGGCGCTGCGGGAGCAACTCGACCGCGTCGCCGCAGCGCCCAGTCGTCCGCAGAACAACAAGGGCGAGGCCGACATCACGATCTCCTCCGGCCACGCCGGCGAACCGCTGCTGGAAGGCACGTTCGTCGACTACGACGCCGCGCCGCGCCAATACGAACTCAGCCTCGCGCAGAGCGTGCTGCGGGTGCACACCCGGGTCGCCGATTTGTTCAACGACCCGATGAATCAGGTCGAGCAGCAATTGCGCCTGACCATCGAAGCTCTCTACGAACGGCGCGAATACGACCTGGTCAACAATCCTGATTTCGGTCTGCTGCACAACTGCGATCTGAAACAGCGCATCTACACCGAGTCCGGCGCGCCCACCCCGGACGACTTCGACGAACTGCTCAGCATGCGCCGCAGCACGAAATTGTTCCTCGCTCACCCGAAGGCGATCGCCGCGTTCGGACGCGAATGCACCAAGCGCGGGATCTACCCGGATCCGGTCGAGGTGGACGGGCACCGTGTGCCCGCATGGCGTGGCGTACCGATATTCCCGTGCGGCAAGATCCCGGTCAGCGACACCCAGACCACCTCGATCCTGGCCATGCGCACCGGCGAGAAGGATCAGGGCGTGATCGGCCTGCACCAGACCGGGATCCCGGACGAGTACGAGCCGAGCCTGAACGTGCGCTTCAAGGGCATCGATGACCAGTCGATCATCTCCTACCTGATCAGCTGCTACTACTCGGCGGCCGTGCTGGTGCCGGATGCCCTCGGAGTGCTCGACAACGTCTCGGTCGCCCGGCAAGCCGACTGACCGGGGGTGATGGGCATGTCGGTGCTCTCCCGCGCCGGGGCGGCGCATGCCACCGATGAGGTGGCCGCCGCCGTCGTGGCGCTACTCACCAACACCCGGACGTCCGCTCCGGCCGAGCTTTTCACATCCGAAAAGGTTGAGGCGCACGGTATTTCGCTGCCGAGCGAAAAGGGCGGGAAGCCCGGCCGGTTGCTCGGTCCCTCCGGGCTGGGTACCGCAGCACTACTGCTTCCGGATCGTGGAACCACGTCCACCAGCGCGACATCCTCCCCCGCCCATGGCGGCATCAGCACTCCGTCGCCTACCTTCGGCAGCGCTCGAGTGCCGACCCCGGCGGCGGGGAGAACGCAGTCGCCGACAGCGTCACGCGTCCCCGCCGGACCCACCGGGCTCGGCACGGCGGCGGCGTTATCGGGAATCCACGGCTTGGCCACGCTGCCACGCACGCCCGAGCCCATGCCGCTGCAGCGAACCCGATCGGACGGCGCGGCTGTGGTGGCCGGATCGGGCACGGCCACCGAGTACCGCGATCGCGAGGACCCGATCCCGCCGCTGTACTGCCCGCCGCCGCTGCGCGACGATCCGGCGCTCGCCGAGGCCGTCAACACCGGCATCGTCGAGTGGGCCAGGGACATCGGGCTGTACGAAGGCCGGCTGGACGAATTGCGCGACGCCGATTTCGGCCGGTTGATCATGCTCGCCCACCCGGACTGCGACAACGCCGACCTGCTGCTGGCGGCGGCGAAGTGCGCGGTCTCGGAATGGTCCGTGGACGACTACTACTGCGAGGAGGACGCCGACGACCGGGCTCCGGACGGCACCCCCTCCAGCGCCGAGGCGGAGCTGGGTCCCCGGCTCGAATTGGCGGCCGCCGCCATGGACCCGGTGCACCTTCCCGCGCGGTACGTCGCGCAGCTCGAGGCGGCCCTCGACGCCGACCCGATCCTGCGCGCTTTCCGCACGTCCTTCGAGCATCTCGCCCGCTATGCGCGTCCGGCGCAACTGGCCCGGCTGCGCACCGAGATCGCGGGCTGGTTCATCGCGCTCGGCGCGGAGGCGGGCTGGCGGGCCGCGGGGCGGATGCCGCCGGTGTGGGAGTACCTGACCAACCGGCAACCGCACAGTTTCCTGCCGTGCATGGCGCCGACCGACGTGGTCGGCGGCTACGAGTTGCAGGCCGCGGAATACACCGACCCCGCGGTCCGCCGCGTGGTCACCACGGCGGCGCTGGCCAGCCAGATGGTGAACGACCTGTACTCGATGGCGCGTGAGGACCTCTCCAACGGCAGAGAGTTCAATCTGCCGACCGTCCTGGCCGCAGAGGAGCGCTGCTCGCGCCGCGAGGCCGTGCTGCGCACCGCCGAGGTACACGACGAACTGGTGCACCGGTTCGAACGGGAGGCGGCGCCCTTGGCCGCGCTGGGCTCACCGGAATTACGCCGCTTCCTCACCGGCCTGTGGGCCTGGATGGGAGGCAACCGCGCCTGGCACGCCGACAGCAAACGCTATCGCGACCCGCACTGAAGCTACCCGCAAGTGAGCAATGAAGCAGTACCGCACCGAGAGAGGATGATCGCGCATGACCATGCTCAACCCGGAGACCGGGACCGTTCTGCGTACCAGCTACCAGAAATCCGTCGCCGCGTACTGGAACAACAACCCGAACGACGACCGGGTCAACACCAAACTCGGTGAAGTCGACGGGCTCTACCACCACCACTACGGCATCGGCGACCCGGACCTGTCCGTGCTGACCGGCCCGGAGGACACCCGCGAGGAGCGCATCGTCACCGAACTGCACCGGCTGGAGACCGCGCAGGCGGATTTCCTGCTCGACCACCTCGGCGACATCCGTCCCGGCGACCGGCTGATGGACGGCGGCTCCGGTCGCGGCGGCACCAGCTTCATGGCCAACCAGCGCTTCGGCTGCCAGGTCGACGGCGTCACCATCTCCGAGTACCAGGTCGGCTTCGCCAACGATCAGGCCGTCCGCCGCGGCGTCGCGGACAAGGTGCGGTTCCACTTCCGCAACATGCTGGACACCGGATTCGAGAGCGGCTCCATGCGCGGGATCTGGACCAACGAGACCACCATGTACGTGGACCTGTTCGACCTGTTCCGCGAGTTCTCCCGCCTCTTGGAGCCGGGCGGGCGCTACGTGTGCATCACCGGCTGCTCCAACGACGTGACCGGCGGCCGCTCGTCCTCGGTGAGCTGGATCGACGCGCACTACGGCTGCATGATCCATCCGCGCAGCGAGTACTTCCGCGCCATGGCCGAGAACGACCTCGTGCCCATCGCCGTGACCGAACTCACCGCGGCGACCATCCCGTACTGGGAGCTGCGCACGAAATCCGAGCTCGCCACGGGTGTCGAGAAGCCGTTCCTGACCGCGTACCGGGAGGGCAGCTTCCACTACCTGCTCATCGCCGCCGATAAGGTGGGCAGGTGACCGACACCCTCGTCCAGCCGTACACCGACCGCGAGGCCCTGCCCGTCGAGCTCGTCGACGACGCGGGCCGCGCGGTCGGCGCGTGCTCGGTCGCCGAGGCCCACCTGGCTCCGGGACTACTGCACCGCGCGTTCTCCGTGTTGCTGTTCGACTCGGCCGGCCGGGTCCTGTTACAGCAGCGCGCGGCGGTGAAGACCAGGTTTCCGTCGCTGTGGGCCAACACCTGCTGCGGCCACCCCGCCCCGGGCGAACCCGTCGCAACCGCGGCGGGGCTGCGCTTGGCCGAGGAGATGGGCCTGACGATCGCGCTCACCGAGGCGGGCGTCTACCGCTACCACGCGGCGGACCTCCGCACCGGCCGCGTGGAGTCCGAATGGGATCACGTGCTGATCGGGCGGCTGGACATCGGCACGCCTCGGCCAGACCCGGCCGAAGTCGCCGACTTCGCCTGGATCCAACCGGACGCACTACGCGACGCCCTGGCCGACAATCCGGATGCCTACACGCCGTGGCTGGCGGGTGTGCTCGACATCGCGGAGCACGCGCACGTCACCCGCGCTACGGCACCCTGAGCGTCGCGTTCGCTCGATCTCCCTGGAGCGAGGCGGCGAAGCGCAGCATCGACTGCACCGCTGCCTCGATCCGGCCCGCAATGGGTTCTGTTCTCGGCTGTAGTGCGGCTCGACATACCTGCTCGTCACTGCGGTCACTAGTGGATCACATGATTGGATGCGCATATCCCTGTAACACCATGGAGCCAACCTGAGAGAACTCATAGGAACGGCACAGGCTGCGGCCAGGACCGTTCTGCATCGTTGATGTTGTACGAGTTCTCGGTGAAGTGAGGTGCGTGATGGTCGAATTCGAGGTCACCGGAACGAGGGTGACGGTGCACGTGCTCGGCGCACATCAAGTGCTGGCACTGCGCGACCACCTGACCTTCGATTTGTCGGACATCACCGCGCTCGGCCTGGCCGGGGTAGACCGCCGCCCGCCGTGGGTGCGCGCGCCCGGCACCTTCTTCCCCGGCGTGATCGCGGCCGGGACATTTCGCGGCAAGGGCCGCAAGGAATTCTGGGACACACGCTTCGACGGACACGCCATCCGTATCGACTTGGCGGGCGCCGATGTCACACGCCTGGTGGTCGACGTCGCCGACCCGGACGCCGAGCTGCGCAAGCTCGCCATCGCGGTAGCCGCCTGAGCCTCGCTCAGGTGCCGAACGATCGCAGCGAGCCGGTGAACGGCTTCGGCGGCGGCGCGGCGAATTCGCCCCGTCCGGACTTGCGCAGACCGAGCGTGAGCAGCGATTGGACGGTCAGGGTCGCCGCCGCAACACCGTCCACCACCGGCACGCCGACCTTGGCGCGCACCTGCGCGGACAGATCGGCCATCCCCGCGCAGCCCAGAACGATCGCATCGGACCGGTCCGCCTCGACCGCTTCCCTGCACGCTTCGGTGACGATCTCGCGCGCGTCCGGATCGCTGTCGAGGGCGAGCACGGGAATCTCACAGGCGTGGATACCGCGGCAGAAGCGCCGCATCCCGTAGCGCTCCGCCAGATCGGCCGCCCGGCCGACGGTCCGGCCCAGGGTGGTGACCACGCTGAACCCACGACCGAGATGAGCGGCGGTACGCATGGCGGCCTCGGCGATCCCGATCACCGGTCCCCCGGCCAGCTCGCGCGCGGCGTCGAGACCGGGGTCGCCGAAGCAGGCCAGCACGTAGCCGTCGACCCCCTCGGCCTCCCCGCGCCGGATCGCGGCGAGCAGGCCGGGAACGCTGAGCGCTTCGTCGTAGTGACTTTCGATCGAGGCCGGTCCCATCTCCGAGGTCACCGCGTCGAGCAGGGTGCCAGGACCAGCGACGGCCCTGGCACACCGCTCGATCGTGTCGGTCATCGCCCGGGAGGTGTTGGGGTTGACCACGCGAATACGCATCAGGCCGCGCTCTCCCGCACCGCCGGCCGGGTGCGCGTGGCCAGGACGTAGTAGGCCACGAAGCCGAGTCCGCAACCGACGAACCAGCTGTACTGGGCCGCGGTGTACATACCGGTGACGTCCTTGGCCAGCACGGGGATCACCGCGACCAGCGCGCCGACGACCGTCGCGATCACCGCGGCCGGGTTGTATCCGCCGCGATACCAATAGCGCCCGCTGCTGGACATCGTGAACAGGTCGTCCACCGCCACGCGTTGCTTGCGCACGAGGTAGTAATCGGCGATGAGCACCCCGAACAGAGGGCCGATGAAGGCGCCGAGCACCTCCAGCGTGTAGTGGATGACCTCCGGGTTGTTGTAGAGATTCCACGGCGTGATCAGCACCGAGCCCACCGCGGCGATCATGCCGCCCGCGCGCCAGCTGACGCGCTGCGGACTCACATGCGAGAAGTCGAAGGCCGGCGAGATGAAGTTCGCGACGATGTTGATGCCGATGGTGGCGACAGTGAAGGTCAGTGCGCCGAGCACGATCGCGAAGGTGCTGTCGATGCGCGCCACCGTGGCGACCGGGTCGGTGATCAGCTCGCCGTAGACCGGCACCGTCAGCGAGGCGGTGATCACCACCAGCAACGAGAACAGCAGGAAGTTCAGCGGGAGACCGAGCAGGTTGCCCCGGCGAACCACGGCGAAGGACTTGCCGTACCGGGAGAAGTCGCCGAAATTCAACATCGGCCCGGAGAAGTAGGAGACCACGAGCGCGATGGCGCCCAGCATCACCGGCACCGAGTCCCATCCGGTGTACCGCACCGCGCCCAGGTTCAGATCGATCGCGCCCCAGCCGGCCTTCGCGATCAGGTAACCGCACAACAGGAACATCACCACGTACACCGCGGGCCCGCAGAAGTCGATGAACCGGCGAATGGACTCCATGCCCTGCCAGAAAACACAGGCCTGCACCACCCACAGCGTCAAATAGCTGCCCCAGCCGAGCAGCGACAGACCGAGGAACCCGTAGTCGCCTGCCACCGCGTAGGGCCCGAGGGACGGAAACAGCTTCACCAATACGACATCCAGTGCCGCCGAAGCGAGAAACGTCTGAATGCCGTACCAGGCCACCGCGATCAGCCCGCGGATGATCGCGGGGATGTTGGCGCCGAGCACGCCGAACGCACTGCGGCAGATGACCGGGTACGGCACGCCGGTCATCTGACTCGGCTTGGCGACCAGATTGCAGAAGAAATACACCAGGGTGATCCCGATCAGCAGGGCCACCAGTACCTGCCAGCTGGCCAAGCCGAGCGCGAACAAGCTGCCCGCGGTGACATAGCCACCGACGCTGTGCACGTCCGACATCCAGAACGCGAAGATGTTGTAAGAGCCCCAGTTCTGCTTGCGCAGCGGCGCGAGATCGTCGTTGGTCAGCCGTGGGTCGTAGCCGACGGGGGCGATCCGCTCGGGAGCGGCTGCCGCGGCGATGGTTTCGGTCATGGTGTTTCCCATCCGAAGGGTGAAAACGGTGATCGAAACGACGGTAGGAATCTGCTATTGCCCGTCCATTGCGCGGTTATTGCCCGGCTATTGCGCGGCAGATATATCTTCCGGCGCGAGCAGACCAGTATCGGTGGGCAAGGTCGCGATCACGGACTCCAGCCTGCGATGGTGATGTTCGGCGACGAGCAGCAGGCGCTCGACATCCCGGGCCAGGAACGCGTCCAGCATCAACGCGTGGTCGGTGTGCAGCCGCACTCGGTCGGCCCGGCCGATGTGCACCATCGACTGCACCGGCTCGGTGACGTTCCACGCCGCTTCTAACATGTGCAGCAGTCGAAACATGCGTGACGGCCGGGTCAGCGCCACATGGAAGGCACGCGACCCACGGTGGTAGGCGGCCGGGTCGTCGTCGCGAATCGCCTGTTCCAGGGCCTCGGTCACATCCAGCAGTTCGGCGCGGTCGGCGGCGGAGTGGTTCATGGCGGCCGCGGCGAGCGAGGCCGTCTCCAAGGTCTGCCGCGCGATGTACATCTCGCGCAACTCGGCGGCGGTCAGTTGCGCCACCGTGTACCCCGCGTGCGGCTCGTGGGTGACCAGCCCCTCCCCGATCAGTGTCTTGAGCGCTTCGCGCACCGGAATATGGCTCACGCCGAACAGTTCCGCCACCTCGCGCAGCGGGATGACGGTGCGGGGCGGCACCGCCCCGTCGAGGATCACCCGGCGCAGTTCGCCGAGGATGATCTGCGGGCGGCCGGGTGTGTCGACGACCAACCTCGCGAGCAGCGCCGAACGTCGTCTCGGGGGCATGGCAACACGCTAGGGGCAGCGTGTTGCGTTCCCGGTCACCCGTGTGACGGTCAGGAAACGTCTTCTCACAGTACCGACCGGTCGCGTGGTGGGTGCGGGTCCCGGCCACCGGTCTCGAGCGAAACGAGACACCTAGCATGGGATTGTTCGCGACGCCGCAGGCGCTGAAAGACAGGCACAGGTTCCGATGACAGTTTCGGCAGGGCAGTTCGTAGATCGCCGTTTCGCGCGACTGGTGGCGGAGTTCGACCGGCTGTTCCGGCGTCCGTCCGACGGCGGCGGCGCGCTGGCGGTCTACCTGCACGGCGAGCCGGTGGTCGACGTCTGGGCCGGATACGCGCACCCCCACGTCCCGTGGGCGCACGACACTATCGCGATGGCCTACTCCACCGGCAAGGGGATCGCCAGCACACTCGTGCATCGTCTGGCCGAGCGCGGCCTGATCGACTACGACGAGCCGGTCGCGACGTACTGGCCGGAGTTCGCGGCGGCGGGCAAGGAACACATCAGCGTGCGAGCGATGCTGACGCACCGGGCCGGGCTGCACCGGCTGCGCGGGCTGCTGCCCGGGCCCGTCGAGCGATTCTTCGACGACGCCGCGGTCACCGCGGCGCTCGCGGCCGCCGCGCCCGATCCGCGCCACAGGGTGACCAGCGGCTACCACGGCATCACCTATGGGCACCTCACCGCCGAACTGGTGCGGCGGGTGACCGGAGCGGAATTCACCGATGTGCTGCGCACCGAGATCGCGGAGCCGCTTGCGGCCGAGGACCTCTGGTTCCGGGTCCCGGCCTCCGAACGCGGGCGTATCGCCACCAATTTCCCGCGCCTGACGGTGGCGGGCATGAGCTGGGAGCGCAGCTCGCGGCTGCTCGCCCGGACCCGTTTCGCGGCCGCCGCCGATACCACCCCGGTGGGATTCGCCGAGCTGGTAGCGGATCCGCGCCTGTACGACTCGGTGATGCCCGGCCTCAACGGCGTCTTCTCCGCCCGCGCGCTGGCCCGCGTGTACGGCGCGCTCGCCAACGGCGGCCGGCTGGACGGCTACCGGCTGCTGAGCCCGGACACCATCGAGCGGATGACCCGGCGGCAGGTGTTCACCCCGGACTACGTGCTGGCCTTCCGCATCCCTTGGGCCCTCGGTTACCACGGCGTGCCGATGAAGCCGTCCAAGGCCGAACCGATCTCGGCTTTCGGCCATTTCGGCCTCGGCGGCTCCGGCGGTTTCGCCGACCCGGTGACCGGGATGTCGCTCGGCTTCGTCACCAATCGCCTGGGCAGCAGGATCACACCGCTCGGTGACGCGCGCCTGGCACGATTGGGCGCGCTGGCGCACAACCTCGCCAGAGCGGCCTGACCTCCCCGGCCCGAGTGGCAGCATGGCGGTATGGAATCGGTCGACATGGTCCGGATCGAGGCGGCCGCGCGGCTGCTCGCCCCGGTGATCCGGCGCACGCCGCTGCTGGCCTCGCGGGTGCTGTCCGAACGCGTGGGCGCCGAGGTGTGGCTGAAGTGCGAGAACTTGCAGCGCACCGGTTCGTTCAAGCCACGCGGCGCCTACAACCGGATCGCGAATCTGCCGCGGGAAGCGCGGGAGCGCGGCGTCGTGGCCGCGAGCGCCGGTAACCATGCGCAGGGCGTCGCGTGGTCGGCGGCGTCGCTCGGCATCGCCTCGACGGTGTTCATGCCGGTCGGGGCGTCGCTGCCGAAACTGATGGCGACCAAGGCGTACGGCGCGCAGGTCCGCCAGGTCGGCGAAACCATCGACGAGTCGCTGGAGGCCGCCTTGGATTTCGCCGACCGGACCGGGGCGACACTGATCCACCCGTTCGACCATCCCGATATCGTGGCCGGTCAGGCCACCGTCGGCACGGAGATCGCGGAGCAGTTGCCCCAGGTGGGCACGGTGCTCGTGCCCACCGGCGGCGGAGGGCTCTTGGCGGGAGTCGCGGTCGCGCTGCGGCAGCTGGCGCCGGACGCGCGCGTCATCGGGGTGCAAGCGGCGGAAGCCGCCGCCTGGCCGGACTCGCTGGCGGCCGGCCGCCCGGTGCGGGTCGATCGGATGGCGACGATGGCCGACGGCATCGCGGTCGGGCGTCCCGGCATCGTGCCGTTCGATCATGTGGCGCAGCATGTTTCGCGCATCGTCACGGTGGACGAGGAAGCGCTGTCGCAGGCGTTGCTGCTGTGCCTGGAACGCGCGAAGCTGATCGTCGAGCCCGCGGGCGCCGCCGCGGTCGCCGCCCTGACCAGTCACGCGCCGGAGGAACTCGGCCTGCGCGGGCCGGTCTGCGCGATCCTGTCCGGCGGCAACATCGACCCGCTGCTGCTGACCCGGGTGATCGGGCACGGCCTGAGCGCGGCAGGCCGTTATCTGGCCGTGCGGGTGACCATTTCCGATCGCCCCGGCGCACTGGGGGCGCTGCTCGCGGTGATCGGGAAGACGGGCGCCAGTGTGGTCGACGTGGCGCATTCGCGGACCGGGACCTGGCTGGCGGTCGACGAGGTCGAGGTGGCCCTCACCCTGGAAACACGAGGCCGCGACCACCGCGACGACGTGCTCACCGCCCTCGCGAACGCGGGATACGCGGTCCGCGACTCGGATTGACCGATGCCGCTGTCCGGGCTTCATCGAGTGGCACACCACCGAGGAACCTACTCGCGAAATGCCGCAACCAGGTGCCGCTCGTGCGCGTGGTCGGCGTCAGTGCGCACCGCCTAGTTCCAGGGCGAGTACGCCGAGGATCACGAGGGCGATGCCGCCGACCTGTACCAAGGTCAGCCGCTCCTCGAGGAAAAGCACGCCGATCACCGCGATCGCGGCGACGCCGACCGCCGACCAGATGCCGTAGGCGACCCCGATCGGCATGCCCCGCTTCAACGCCTGGGCCAGGAAGAAGAACGCCGCGCAATAGCCGACGACCACCACGATGGAGGGGACGAGCTTGGCGAATCCGTCGGACAATTTCAGCGAAACGGTGGCGGTCACCTCGGAAGCGATGGCCATAGCGAGCAGGAACAAGGTCATTTTCGCAGCGTAGCCACAGCCGTGCGGGCGCGCACCGGTCCGCGATCGCCTCCCGCGGCCGCTCCCCAGCACCGGGGATTCGCGGCACGGCGACCTCGGCCGATGCGTCGATACCATCGCGCCATGCGTAGCTCAGACGTTGCGGTAACCGATTTTCCCTTCGATGAAGTGACGTGCAACGAGTTGCCGTACGCCGAGCGCGACGAGCGGTATCGGCGGTTGCACGAGTGGCCCGAGCCGACTTATGCGCACCGCTGCGGGCTGCGCATGATCTGGAAGTACGCCGACGTGCGCGAGGTGCTGGACGCGACGACGCCCGGGATTTCCAATACGAATTCGCTCGACCCGCTGGTCGGTTACGCGCGCATCGCGGCGACACCGCAAGCCATCCCGCATTTCGTCCGGCATTTGGTTCCGCCACCCGCGAAGGCCACCGCCAACCTGGCCGACGATCGGCTGCACAAGCGCGTGTGGAACACCATGGCCGGGCCGGAGGGGCATTTCACGATTTCCGCGGCGGATCGGCCCGCTCGGGCCGCGCAGATGGCCGAGCACTTCCACGAGGCGGTGCGAGACGCGGGATTCCGCGCCGGGTCGCCGTTGGACGTGACCGCCCTGTCCATCGGCTACGCCGCCCGGACCGTCTGCGCGGCGGTCGGCCTGCCCGCAGCGGACTGGCCGCACGTGGCCGCGTGGAGCGGAGCGCAATCGGGGCTGCTCGGCCGGGTGATGCGTGGACGCGAACTGGCCGACGCGGTGAGCGCGCTGGGGTGGTTGTTCACGGTGAGCGGCAGAGCGGTGCGAGAAGGCCGGGGCAGCGAGGCGGCCGGGTTCGCGCGCAAGCTCCGCGACGCCGGGCTCTCCCATCGGATCGCGGTGTCGGCCATGGCGAATTCGCTCGCCGCCGGAGTGCACACGGTGAGCGGCAGCATCCAGCAAGGCGTACAGCGGTTGCTCGGCGATCCGGACCGGAACTGGTGGAACCTCCTGACCGAACCGGAGGGCGGAACACGGGTCGCCGCGAAAATCCTGCAACTGGATCCCGGGCTGGTGGCATGGAAGCGCCGAACCAGGACGCCGGTCGTGCTCTCCAGTGGCACGCGGCTGCCCGCCGGACCGCTGCTCGTGCTGTTCGCCGCGGCCAACCGCGATCCGGAAGCCTTCCCCGACTGCCTGGCGCTGGACGGGACCGGCAAGTTGCCGTTGACCTTCGGCTTCGGCAGGCACGTCTGCCCCGGCAAGAGCATGGCCACGCTGGCCGTCGAGGTATTCCTCCGGCAGTTGCGCGAGCTGGCGCCGGAGGCCGAACCGATGGCGGAGGCCCGGGGCATCCGGCGCCGCGGCGATCTGCTGTTCAGCGGCGCCGACATCACCATCGTCGGCTAGGCCGATTCACCCGCTGGTCAGCGAAACGGGTTCAGTCCAGCCAGGCCCGCGCCGCGGCCGCCGCCTCGCGCACCTCCGCGAGCTGCGCCGCGACCTGCACACCGGCCGTACCGCCCCGGGCGTCGCGGGACGCGATGGACCCTTGCACGGTGAGCACCTCGCGCACCTTCCCGGTCAGCGCCGGGTCGACCGCGGCGAACTCCTCGTCGGTGAGTTCGTCCAGGCCGACGCCGCGGGATTCCGCGACACGCACGCACGCACCCGCCGCCTCGTGCGCGACCCGGAACGGAACACCCTGGCGGACAAGCCATTCGGCGATGTCGGTGGCCAGCGTGAAACCGGCGGGCGCGAGTTCGGCCATGCGATCGGTGTGGAAAGTCAGTGTCGAGACCAGGCCGGCGATCGCCGGGAGCAGCAGTTCGAGTTGCGCGACCGAATCGAACAGCGGCTCCTTGTCCTCCTGCAGGTCACGGTTGTAGGCCAGCGGTTGCGCCTTGAGCGTGGCCAGCAGGCCGGTGAGGTTGCCGATCAACCGGCCCGCCTTGCCGCGAGTCAGCTCGGAGACGTCCGGATTCTTCTTCTGCGGCATGATCGACGACCCCGTCGACCAGGCGTCCGCCAGGGTGACGTAACCGAACTCCGGTGTGCTCCAGACAATGACCTCTTCGGCCATCCGGCTCAGGTCGACGCCGATCATGGCGAGCACGAACGCGGCCTCGGCGGCGAAGTCCCGCGCCGAGGTGGCGTCGATCGAGTTGGCGGCGGCCGAGTCGAAATCCAGTTCCGCCGCGATCGCCTCCGGGTCGAGCCCGAGCGAGGAACCCGCCAGCGCACCGGAACCGTAGGGCGACACCGCCGCGCGGCGATCGAAATCACGCAGCCGGTCCAGGTCGCGCAGCAGCGGGTGGGCGTGCGCGAGCAGATGATGGGCCAGCAGCACCGGCTGCGCCGCCTGCAGATGGGTCTTGCCCGGCATGACCGCGTCCGGATGCGCGGCGGCCTGCTGCACCAGCGCGTCGACCACCGCGAGCACGCCGGCGGCCACCCGGCGCACGCCGTCGCGCAGCCACATCCGGAACAGCGTGGCCACCTGGTCGTTGCGCGAACGCCCCGCCCGCAACCGGCCACCGAGCTCCGGACCGACCCGTTCGATCAGGCCGCGTTCCAGCGCGCCGTGCACGTCCTCGTCCGATTCGGCCGGGCCGAACGCGCCGGAAGCCACGTCCGCCGCGAGGCGGTCCAACCCGTCCAGCATGCCGGACAGATCGGCGTCGGACAGCAGCCCGGCCTTGTGCAGCACCCGTGCGTGTGCCTTCGAGGCGCGGATGTCATAGGGGGCCAGTGCCCAATCGAAGTGCGTCGACTTGCTCAGCGCGGCCATGGCCTCGGCCGGGCCGGAGGCGAATCGGCCGCCCCAAAGCGCGCCTTGGTTCGTGCTCATGCTGTTCCGCCTCTCCGGATATTCAGGCTCCCCGCCTCGCTGGGCCTCGAGGCCGTGCAAGTCGGGGACGGGGCTGTTTCACGTTCAGGTCCTGCGTTGGGTGACCGTCGGGTTCTGGGCGTACCCGGTGAGTTACCCATGTTCTTGCGAAATCAGTTCGTGCGTTGATTCGTGAGATCGGTTGTGCGCTGGCTTGGGGATCAGGTCGGCGTGGCTTACGACCCAGTCGTTCCGTTGGCTCGCGGAACCAGTTGTTGCGTCGGCGCGAGGTCGAGTCGTTTCTGCTCGACGCAGCTGGGCCGTTCGGTGGTTGCTCGACGCTATCCGCCGACAGCGGCCTCATGCGCCGGGGCGAAGGCGTTCGCAGGTGGCTGTCAGGGCGCACTGCTGCCCTGTCAGCGCGCTCCGAACGCCGACTCGAGACTACGACCTCGCGGCAGGCGTTCGCGTGCCGGTGCTCGTTTCGGCACCGGCACGCCTGCGGCCTACTTCTGGTTCAGGTCGCGGCGGGCGGCGACCTTGGAGGACAGGCCGTGGATCTGGACGAAGCCCTTGGCCAGCGACTGGTCGAAGGTATCGCCCTCGTCGTAGGTGGCCAGGTTGAAGTCGTAGAGCGACTGCTCCGAGCGGCGGCCGTTGACCACGGCCGAGCCGCCGTGCAGGACCATCCGGATGTCACCGGAGACGTGCTGCTGCGTGTCGAGGACGAAGGCGTCCAGCGCGCGCTTGAGCGGGGAGAACCACAGGCCGTCGTAGGCCAGCTCGCCCCAGCGCTGCTCGACCTGCCGCTTGTAGCGGCCCAGTTCGCGCTCGATGGTGACGTGCTCCAGCGCCTGATGCGCGGTGATCAGCGCGATGGCGCCGGGCGCCTCGTAGATCTCCCGGCTCTTGATGCCCACCAAGCGGTCCTCGACCATGTCCAGGCGGCCGACGCCCTGGCGGCCCGCGCGCTTGTTCAGCTCGACGATCGCTTCCAGCACGCTGACCTGGCGGCCGTCGATCGCCACCGGCACACCCTTGTCGAAGGTGATGATCAGTTCGTCCGGCGCCTCGAAGTTCACCGTCGGGTCGGAGGTGTAGTCGTAGACGTCCTTGGTCGGGGCGTTCCACAGGTCCTCGAGGAACCCGGTCTCCACCGCGCGGCCCCAGACGTTCTGGTCGATGGAGAACGGCGACTTCTTGGTGACGTTGATCGGCAGCGCGTTCTCCTCGGCGAAGGCGATGGCCTTCTCCCGGGTCCAGGCGTAGTCACGCACCGGTGCGATCACGTTCAGGTCGGGCGCGAGCGCGCCGATGCCCACCTCGAAACGGACCTGGTCGTTGCCCTTGCCAGTGCAGCCGTGCGCGACGGTGGTCGCGCCGTGGAACTTGGCGGCCTCGACCAGGTGCTTGACGATCAGTGGGCGGCTGATCGCCGACACCAGCGGGTACTGGCCCATGTACAGCGCGTTGGCCTGGATGGTGGGCAGGCAGTACTGGTCGGCGAATTCGTCGCGGGCGTCGATCACGATCGCCTCGACCGCGCCGCAGTCCAGGGCGCGCTGGCGCACCACGTTCATGTCCTCGCCGCCCTGGCCGAGGTCGATGGCCACGGCCACCACTTCGGCGCCGGTCTCCTTGCCGATCCAGCTGATCGCGACGGAGGTGTCCAGCCCACCGGAGTAGGCGAGTACGACGCGCTCGGACATGTTCTGTGTGCTCCTCGATGTTTCGGTGCTCGTCTGCGTGATACGGACCGGCTTCCCGCCACAGCGGCCCGCACGTCCTGCAAATGATTATGCACGACGATGCAAGCCCATTCATAATCGGGTGTGGCCAACCCTGAGCTGGGCCGACACCCTCCCCTCTACCCTCTCAGAAGCACGGGCGCACCGTCTGCCCACAGCAGGAAACACGCCCGTTCGTCACGCGTTCCGGCATCCCGGCGAGTCACCCGTATTCGTACGAGATCGGTTGTCCCGTGCGCGACGATCAGGCTAGTTGTTCGATCTTCGCCGCCACTTCCGCCCCGGTCAGCGGTTCGCGGGCGATGACGGCGATGGTGTCGTCGCCCGCGATGGTGCCCACGATGTACGGGAGGGCGGCGCGGTCCAAGGCGCTGGCGAGGTAGTGAGCCGCGCCGGGTGGGGTGCGCAAGACGGCGATGTTGCCGCTGGCGTCGGTGGAGACCAGCAGGTCGCCGAGCAGTTTGGACAGGCGGTCGGTGCCGCCGGTCACGCCGCGCACGGGGCTGCCGTCCTCGGGCACCACGTAGACGCCCGCGCCGCCGTCCGCCGCGCGCAGCTTCACCGCCCCGAGTTCGTCGAGGTCACGTGACAATGTCGCCTGCGTGGTTTCGATGCCTTCGGCCGCGAGCAGCGCCGCCAGCTCGGTCTGGCTGCGGACCGCGTGCGCCGACAGCAGTTCGACGATGCGCGACTGCCGCCCGGCGCGGGTGCGGGCGATGGCGGGGCCGCTTCGTCCCGATTCCGACTGTGAGATGCTCATGACCGCGCCTCGCCGGGGCATGTGATCGTCGTACGCGGCTGGGCGCGGCGCAGGCGCTGACACCGGCTCACCGCCGCACCTCGCTGGTCCAGCGCGGGCCGAGGCGTCGAGGACCGATTCGCTCGCTGGGCACAGATGAACACGGGCCATGCCGGGTGATACGCACGTCCTCGCTCACGCTGCGCCTTCCGGCACGAGCGGAGCCGGTTACGCTCCGCCGCCGCCTTCCGGCCTGAACGCTCCCGCTGCGCCTTCCGGCACGAGCGAAGGCGGTCAGGCACCGCTGCCGCCTGCCGGCCCGACCGCTCACGCCGCTCCCCCGTATCGTCGCTCCAGCAGCCAGGCCAGCAGCGCTTTCTGCGCGTGCAGGCGGTTCTCCGCCTCGTCCCACACCACGCTGTGCGGCCCGTCGAGCACCTCGTCGGTGATCTCTTCGCCGCGATGCGCGGGCAGGCAGTGCAGCACGACCGCGTCCGGCTTGGCGTGGGCGAGCAAGTCGGCGTTGAGCTGGAACGGGCGGAACGGGCCCACCCGGTCCAAGCCGTCGTTCTCCTGCCCCATGGAGGTCCAGGTGTCGGTGACCAGCGCGTCGGCGCCCCAGGCGGCGGCGACCGGGTCGCCGGTCACCGTGACGGTGGCGCCGGTCTCGGCGGCCCGCTTGCGCGCGGCCTCCACGACCCACGGCTGCGGCTCGAATCCGGTGGGCGCGGCGATGGTCACGTTCAGCCCCGCCGTGACGCCGCCGAGCAGCAGCGAATGCGCCATGTTGTTCGCGCCGTCGCCGAAGTAGGCCAGTTCGCGTCCGGTCAGCTCGCCCTTGTGCTCGGCGAGGGTCTGGAGGTCGGCGAGCACCTGACAGGGATGGAACTCGTTGGACAGCGCGTTGACCACCGGCACCGTGGCGGTGGCGGCCATCTCGTCGAGCCGGGACTGCTCGAAGGTGCGCCACACGATGGCGTCCACGTACCGGGACAGCACCCGGCCGGTGTCGCCGAGCGTCTCCTCCCGGCCCAGCTGGGTGTCGCGGCCGTCCACGACCACCGCGTGCCCGCCGAGCTGGGCGATGCCCATCTCGAAGGAGAACCGGGTGCGGGTGGAGTTCTTCTCGAAGATCACGCCGACGCCGCGCGGGCCGTCCAGCGGGCGCCGCGCGAACGGCGATTTCTTGAGTTCGGCCGCGAGCGCGAGGATCTCGGCCTGCTCGGCCGGGCTGACGTCGTCGTCACGCAGGAAATGCCGCACGGAGGTCATTGCGCCGCAGCCCCTTTCGCGTCCGCCAGCGCGGCGTCGAGGATCTCCGGCAGGTCGGCGACGAAATTGTCGGCTTGGGTCTCGGTGAGCACCAGCGGCGGTGCCAGCCGGATCACGTCGGGCTTGGCCGGGTTGACCAGGTAGCCCGCCTCCCGCGCCCGCGCCTCGACCAGCGCGGACACCTCGTCGGTGAGCACGATGCCCAGCAGCAGGCCCGCACCGCGCACCTGATCGATCAGCGGATGCTGCAACAGTTCGATGCCGTCGCTGAGCCGCTTGCCCACCGACTCGACGTGCGAGAGCAGGTCGGTCTCGTCGATGGTGCGCAGCACCGCGAGCGCCGCCGCCGCGCAGACCGGGTTGCCGCCGAACGTGGTGCCGTGCAGGCCGGGGGTGAGCAGTTCGGCCGCCCGCCCGTTGGCCAGCACCGCGCCGATGGGCATCCCGCCGCCGAGGCCCTTGGCCAGCGTGATGACGTCGGGCACGATGCCGACGGCCTGGTGGGCGTAGAACTTCCCGGTCCGTCCGATGCCGGTCTGCACCTCGTCGAGCACCAGCAGCGCCCCGTTGCGCGCGGTGATCCGGCGCGCCTTGGCGAGGTAGTCGAACGGCGGGACCACGACGCCGCTCTCCCCCATCATCGGCTCCAGGAACACCGCGGCGGTGTCCTCGTCGACCACGGCTTCCAGCGCCGCGGCGTCGCCGTAGGGCACGTGCACGACGCCAGGGGGCATCGGTTCGAACGGGGTCCGCTTGGACGGCTGCCCGGTGAGGGCCAGCGCGCCCATGGTGCGGCCGTGGAACGCCTCCTCGCAGGCGACGATCTTGGGCCGCCCGGTCAACCGCGCGATCTTGAACGCCGCTTCGACCGCCTCGGTGCCGGAGTTGCAGAAGAACGCCCGGCCCTCCCCGTCGCCGAAGTGCGCGAGCAGCCGCTCGGCCAGCTCCACGACCGGCTCGCTGGCGTACAGGTTCGACACGTGCCCGAGCGTGCCGAGCTGCTGGGTGACCGCCTCCAGGATCGCCGGGTGGGCGTGGCCGAGGCTGTTGACCGCGATGCCGCCGAGGAAATCGACGTAGCGCTTGCCGTCCGCGTCGTAGACCACGGCCCCCGCGCCGCGCACCAGCGCGACCTTCGGTGTGCCGTAGTTGTTCATCAGCGCGGCAGACCACCGCTTCTGCAGTTCAGCTGTGCTCATTGTTTCGTTCCGTTCGGTGCGCCGGACCCGTTCGGGATGAGCGGGGCGGGAGTCACCATCGTTCCGATTCCTTCTCCGGTGAACAGTTCCAGCAGCACGGCGTGCGGGACCCGGCCGTCGATGACATGCGCGGTCGGCACCCCGGCCGTCACGGCGCGCAGGCAGGCTTCCATCTTGGGCACCATGCCCGCATCGAGGCGGGGGAGCAACTCGGCCAGTGCGGTCGTATCGATGCTGGAGGTGAGCGAGGACCGGTCCGGCCAGTCGGTGTAGAGGCCCTCCACGTCGGTGAGCATCACCAGCTTCTCGGCGCCGATGCCCTCGGCCAGCGCCGCGGCGGCGGTGTCGGCGTTGATGTTGTGCACCACGCCTTCGGCGTCCGGCGCGATGGTCGACACCACGGGGATACGGCCCGCGCCGATCAGGTCGAGCACCGCGTCCGGGTTCACCTCGGTGACGTCGCCGACCAGGCCGATGTCGGTGGGCTCGCCGTCGACCTCGACGGTGCGGCGGGTGGCGGTGAACAGTCCGGCGTCTTCACCGGAGATGCCGACCGCGTACGGGCCGTGCGTGTTGATCAAGCCGACCAGCTCGCGGCCGACCTGGCCGAACAGCACCATCCGCACCACGTCCATCACCTCGGGCGTGGTCACCCGGAAGCCGCCGCGGAATTCGCCTTGCAAGCCGAGCTTTTTCAGCATCGCGCTGATCTGCGGGCCGCCGCCGTGCACCACCACCGGGTGCACGCCGACGGTGCGCAGGAACGCCATGTCGGCGGCGAAGGCCTGCTTGAGGTCGTCGTCGACCATGGCGTTGCCGCCGTACTTCACGACGACGATCTTGTCCCGGAACTTCTGCAACCACGGCAGGGCGCCGGCCAGGACGTGCGCCTTGTCCAGCGCGGAAAGCGTGTGCAGCACCTCGCTGGTCATGAGCTGTAGGCCGAGTTCTCTTCGACGTAACCGTGCGAGAGGTCGGTGGTGCGGATGGTCGCGCGCGCCGAGCCGACGTTCAGCTCGATCAGCACCTCGATGTCGGTGCCGGACAGATCGACCGCCCGTGCGCCGGGCGCGCCGACACCGTCGACGCACACCGGCTTGCCGTTGAACGACACCGAGATCCGGTTCGGATCCAGCGTCACCGGCGCCATGCCGACCGCCGCCAGCACCCGGCCCCAGTTCGGGTCGGAACCGAACAGCGCCGTCTTGACCAGGTTGTCGCGGGCGACGGTGCGGGCCGCGGCCACGGCCTCGTCCTCGGTGGCCGCGCCCGCGACGGTGACGAGCACCCGCTTGGTGACGCCCTCGGCGTCGGCCATCAACTGGGCGGCCAGGTCGTCGCAGACCGCGAGCACGGCCGCGTCCAGCTCCTCCTGGCTCGGGGTGACCTCGCTGGCGCCGTTGGCCAGCAGCAGCACGGTGTCGTTGGTGGAGCAGGAGCCGTCCACGTCGAGCCGGTCGAAGGTGCGCGCGGTGGCGTTGCGCAGCGCCTGGTCGAGCTGATCGGCGGTGACCGCCGCGTCGGTGGTGAGCACCACCAGCATGGTCGCCAGCGACGGGGCCAGCATCCCCGCGCCCTTGGCCATGCCGCCGACGTTCCACTTGTCGCGGTGGTGGAACGCCGCCTCCTTGGGCACGGTATCGGTGGTCATGATGGCCCAGGCGGCATCCGAGCCGCCGGACAGACCGCCGCCCATCTCGTGCACGATCTCGGCGACTGCGGGGATGAGTTTGTCCATCGGAAGCCGGTCGCCGATCAGTCCGGTCGAGCAGACCGCGATCTCCCCGGCTCCGGTCTCGGTGCCCCAGTTGCTCAGCGCGGCGGCGAGTTCCTCGGCGGTCTTGTGCGTGTCCTGGAATCCGCCCGGGCCGGTGCACGCGTTGGCGCCGCCGGAGTTCAGGATCACCGCGCGCAGCCGCTTGCCGGTGAGCACCTGCTGTGACCACAGCACCGGAGCGGCCTTCACCTTGTTGCGGGTGAATACGCCGGCGGCCGGGTATTCCGGTCCCTCGTTGAACACCAGCGCCAGATCCGGCTTGCCGCTGGCCTTGATGCCCGCGGCGATGCCCGCCGCGCGGAAGCCGAGCGGTGCGGTCACGCCCTGGGTGCGGACCAGCTTGCCGCTGGCGATGTCGGCTGTCGTCACGGTGCCACTCCTACGGTGGAAAGTCCTGCGGTCTCCTCGAATCCGAGGGCCAGGTTCATCGACTGCACCGCGGCGCCCGCGGTGCCCTTGGTCAAGTTGTCGATCGCGCCGATCACCACGAGCAGGCCCGCGTCGGCGTCCACCGCGACCTGCAGGGTGACGGCGTTGGAGCCGAGCACCGAACCGGTCTGCGGCAGCACGCCTTCCGGCAGCAGGTGCACGAAAGGCTCGTCCGCGTAAGCCTTTTCGTAGACGGCGCGCGCCTGCGCGGCGTCGACGCGGGTCGGCGCGGTGCAGGTGGCGAGGATGCCGCGCGGCATCGGCGCGAGCACCGGCGTGAACGACACCGCGACGTCGGTGCCGCCCGCCGCCGTGAGGTTCTGCGCGATCTCCGGGGTGTGCCGGTGCGCGCCCGCGATGCCGTAGGCCCGCGCCGAGCCCATCACCTCCGAGCCCAGCAGACCGATGTCCAGTTTGCGGCCGGCGCCGGAGGCACCGCTCACCGCGACCACGTGCACGGTGGGCTCGACGATGCCCGCGGCGACGGCGGGAGCCAGCGCGAGGCTGGCGACGGTGGGATAGCAGCCGGGAACCGCGATCCGCGTCGCGGCGCGCAGCTTCTCCCGGCCGCCGGGCAGCTCGGGCAGTCCGTAGGGCCAGCTGCCCGCGTGCGGGCTACCGTAGTATTTCTCCCAGGCCTTCGGGTCGGTGAGCCGGAAGTCGGCGCCGCAGTCGATGATCACCGTGGACTCGGGCAGCTCGGCGGCGATGGCCGCGGACTGGCCGTGCGGCAGGCCGAGGAAGACCACGTCGTGGCCGGCCAGTTCGGCCGCCGTGGTGGGCGCCAGCACCCGATCGGCCAGCGGCAGCAGATGCGGCTGCAACTCTCCCAGCGCGGTGCCCGCGTTCGAGCCCGCGGTCAGCGCCCCGATGACGAGGCGCCCGGTTCGGTAGGCGGGATGCCCCAGCAGCAGTCGCAACACTTCGCCGCCCGCGTACCCGCTGGCACCGGCTACCGCGACCCGCACGACGGGTCCGACCGAGGAATCAACCATGTGATGATTATGCATGACTGTGCAAGCTCATTCACAGCCTGGTCGCCGCGAGCGTGGTCACGAGCACCTGATACCCGTCACGTCTGCGCGCAAACGACGGGCCGCGCGGCCGGGTGCGGGACAGCTCAGCGCAGTGCCGAACAGTCGATGTGCAGCGTCTCAGCCAGCCCGGCTTCGCCCAGCGCGGTGACGCGCACCGCGCGCCCGCTGCCGACGCCTTCGATCCACCTGAGATCCTTCAGGCGGCGGCACAGCTGCGCGCCCGCCGAGCCCCCCAGGTGGACTCGCCGTTCCGTCCAATCCAGACACGGCCGGGCCACCGGCCGCCGCGTGCCGCGCAGCGCGGCCGGGTCCACGCCCATCGGTCCGGTGAGCCACGCCAGACCGGGCTCGGTCAGCGCGAAACCGCCGTCGGCGTTCATCAGGCCGCGCGCGATCATCGCGTCGGTGACGGCCACGCCCAACCGGCCCGCGAGATGGTCGTAGCAGGTGCGGCCGCGGGCCAGCGCTGCCGCGACGGTGGCGGTACGCAGCCCGGTCGCCGGGGCGGCGGGCAGGTCGAGCTGGGCGACCATGGTTTCGAGCAGGTCCGCCACGTGCGGGCCCGCCAGCCGCAGATAGCGATGCCTGCCCTGCCGGTGCTCGACCACCAGTCCGCCGTCGCGCAGGCGGTCCAGATGCTCGGTCGCGGTGGACGGCGCGACCCCGGTGTGGCGGGCGAGCTCGCCCGCGGTCCAGGCCCGTCCGTCCACCAGCGCCAGGCAGATGTCGGCGCGGGTACGGTCGGCGAGCAGAGCGGCCAAGCCCGCCAGTTGGGCTCCTCTGGTCGGCATCCCACCATGATGGCGCGTCGTCGTTTCGGCGGTCGCCGAAACGTCCCGTCGCTACGGTCGCGGCATGACTTCGCCTTCTGCGGTGACGCCGCCGCCGACCGATTTCGACATCTTCCGCGGTCTGCATCACCGCGACAGTCCCCTGGTCCTGCCGAACGCCTGGGACTTCGCCTCGGCCGCCCTGCTGGCCGACGAAGGATTCCCAGCGATCGGCACCACCAGCCTGGGCGTCGCCGCCGCGGCCGGACGCACCGACGGCGCGGGTGTCACCAAGGCGGAGACCTTCGCGGCCGCTCGCCGCATCGCGGGGCTACCGGTCCCGGTCACCGTCGATATCGAGGGCGGTTTCGACGAGCGGCCCGGCGCGGTGGCTGACTTCGCCGAACAACTCGCCGCCTGCGGCATCGCGGGCGTCAACCTGGAAGACGGCCGACGCGGGTCGGCGCTGGCCGCACCGGAGCAGCAGGCCGCGCTGATCGCCGCGGTCAAGGAACGCACGCCGGAACTGTTCGTCAATGCCCGCGTCGACACGCATTGGCTGGGCCTGGATCACGGCTCTACCCACGACCGCGCGCGGCGGTACGCCGCTGCCGGAGCCGACGGCGTCTGCGTCCCCGGCCTGACCGACCCGGCGCGTATCGAGCAGGTCGTAGCGTGCAGTGAAGTACCGGTCAACGTCCTCTATTCGCCCACGGGACCGAGCCTCGCGACACTGACCGAGCTCGGCGTACGCCGGATCAGCACCGGATCGCTGCTGTACCGCGCGGCGCTGTCGGCCGCCCTGGACGTCGCGCGTGCCGTACGGCAGGACGCTGCCGTTCCGTCGGGCATCGTGAGCTATCCCAAGATCCAACGCCTCTTGCCCGCCCAGCTGCCGTCCTGATCGGGAGCCGCCGGAATATCCGCCCGAAAATCCCGGCGATGCTGTCGATCCGCCGGAGGCCCGTTCGTGTAGGTGGTGAGGCCGGCGCCGAGCCGGTCGCGGAAGGAGCGGAGATGAGCAAGATCATCGCGGTGGAGCACCTGACCTTGGACGGCGTCATGCAGGCGCCGGGGCGGGCGGACGAGGACAGCAGGGACGGATTCGCCCACGGCGGCTGGGCGCACCGGCACGACGATCCGGTGCAGGCCGAGGTCTTGGGCAGGCACATGGCAGCGCACCGCGGCGCGCTGCTGCTCGGCAGGCGCACCTACGAGGACTTCGCGGGATACTGGCCGCGGCAAGTCGGCAATCCGATGGCCGAGGCGCTGGACAAGACCGAGAAGATCGTCGCCTCCCGCACCGGAAGCGGACCGCTGCCCTGGCAGAACTCGACCTGGCTCGGCGGCGACGCGGTGACCGCGGTGCCCGAGTTGCGGCGGCGGCAACCGGAGCGGAATCTGGTGGTTCTGGGCAGCGGTGACCTGTTGCGCTCGCTGATGCGCCACGATCTGGTGGACGAGTTCCTGTTGCTGATCCACCCCTTGGTGCTCGGCACGGGTCGCCGCCTGTTCGACGGCGTGGCGTTGGGCCGGCTGCGGTCGGCCGACACCGTGACGACCGGTACCGGTGTCGTCATCACCACCTACCGGCGCGGATGAGGAGGACGAGCGATGAAGCACTACCTGCTCAGCATCTACCAGCCCGATGAAGGCGTGCCGGAGAACCTGGACGAGATCATGCGTGAGCTCGCCGCGCTGAACGACGAGATGCGGGCGGCAGGGGCCTGGGTGTTCGCCGCGGGTTTGCACGCGTCCGGCACCGCGACCGTGCTGCGCGCTCATGACGACGACGTGCTCATCACCGACGGCCCCTACGTCGAGGGCAAGGAGCACATCGGCGGGTTCACCGTCATCCGCGCCGCCGATCTGGACGAGGCGCTGGAGTGGGGCCGCAAGCTCACCGCCGTGGTCGGCCTGCCCATCGAAGTCCGTCCGATCCAGGACGAGTAGATGGGCGAACCCGTGACCGGCTCGGTGATCGAAGCGGTCTTCGCCGAGCACTACGGCCGGGCGGTCGCCAGTCTCATCCGCGTCTTCGGTGACATCGGCGTCGCCGAGGACGCGGTGCAGGACGCGTTCACCGCCGCCGTCCAGCGCTGGCCCGCCGACGGTCTCCCGCCGAGCCCGCCCGGCTGGATCATCACCACCGCTCGGAACCGGGCGATCGACCGCCTGCGCCGTGAGGCCTCCCGCGCGGACCGGCACGCGCAGGCCGCCCTCCTGCGCGCCGAGAACGAGCCGGAAGAGGCGGTGAGCGGCGTGCGTGACGACCGTCTCCGGTTGATCTTCACCTGCTGCCACCCCGCTCTCGCGCCGCAGGCGCAGGTCGCGCTGACCCTCCGGCTGCTCGGCGGACTGAGTACCCCGGAAATCGCCCGGGCCTTCCTGGTCTCGGAAACGACCATGGCGCAACGCTTGGTCCGCGCCAAAGGCAAGATTCGCGACGCCCGCATTCCCTACCGGGTGCCCGCCGACGCGGAGCTGCCCGGCCGGCTACGCGCGGTGCTGGCCGTGGTGTACCTGATCTTCACCGAGGGGCACACCGCCTCCTCCGGCGCGCGGCTGGTCCGGACCGACCTCTGTGCCGAGGCGATTCGCCTGGGCCGTCTCCTGGCCGAGCTGATGCCGGACGAGCCCGAGGTGACCGGCCTGCTCGCGCTGATGCTGCTGAGCGAGTCCCGCCGGGCGGCCCGTACCGGCGCCGACGGCTCCCTGATCCCCCTCGCGGACCAGGATCGCAGGCGCTGGGACCGCGACCTGATCGCCGAAGGGCACGCCCTGGTCCGGCAGTGCCTGCGCCGCGACCGGCCGGGGCCGTACCAGATCCAGGCGGCGATCAACGCGGTGCATGCCGACGCTCCCGTCGCCGCGGCTACCGACTGGGGTCAGATCGTGCGGCTCTACGACCAGCTGGCCGCGCTCACGCCGAACCCGGTGGTCGCGCTCAATCGCGCGGTGGCGGTCGCCGAAGTATGCGGTCCCGCAACGGCATTGGAACAGGTGGACGCACTACCGCTGGCGGGGTACCACTTGTTCCATGCCATCCGCGCCGACCTGCTGACCCGCCTCGGCCGCACCGAGGAGGCCGTTGCCGCCTACGACGCCGCCATCGCCCGCACGGGGAATGTGGCCGAACGGAACTTTCTGGTGCGCAGGCGCGCCGAGCTCGGCGGACAGCAGCCGCGCCGGTGCCATTGACGGCCCGTGCTCACGCCAGGCGACCTCCGCGGCTTCCCGAGCCAGTTGACGGCCCTGGAGTGCGAGTGGCGTCGGCTCAGTGCTTGCGCACCACGCGCTCGCCCTCGCCCGGCTTCCAGATGGTGATGTCGAGATGGTCACCGGCTACCTCCACCGTCGAGGCCCCGGTGAGATCGGCGACGTAGAAGTGGTCGAACTCCTGGCCCCGGATGTCGAAGCCCGTCTCGTCGAAAAGGTGCTGGGCGAAACGGGCGTGCACGTCGCGGTCGGGATTGTCGACGACGGCGCCGAAGAGTTTGGCGTCGCCGTCGGAGACGTTGGTGTCGACGGTGGCGGTATGCAGGCAGAAGCGCGGGTCCCGGGCGAGGTCGCGGAACTTGGTCGTGCCCGGCATTCCCGCGATCACGAGCGACTCCTCGAAGACCCGCGGCTCGATCGGACTGATCCGCGGGGATCCGTCGGATCGGATCGTGCCGAGCATGCAGAGATTGCCCGCCGCGCGATGCCTGCGCAGGAAGACCTCGGCGATGTGCGGTGCTTCGTCGGTGAATCGGCTCCAAGTGGTCATGCCGAGGACGGTACGGCGAAAACTTGCCGTCTCCTGTCAAGGTTTGCCGCTAGTGTCGCGTGCATGCGGGCTAGTCGACTGGTGCAACTGCTGCTGCTGTTGCAGACCCGGGGCCGGCTCACCGCACCCGAGCTGGCCCGGGAACTGGAGGTGTCGGTGCGCACCGTCTACCGCGACGTCGAGGCCCTCTCGGCGGCCGGCGTCCCGGTCTACAGCGAGCCGGGCCGGGCCGGTGGCGTGCGGCTGGTGGACGGCTACCGCACCAGGCTCACCGGCCTCACCACCGACGAGGCCGACGCGGTGCTGCTGACCGGCCTGCCCGGCGCCGCCGCCGATCTCGGGCTCGGCACCGTGCTGGCCACCGCGCAGCTGAAGGTGCTCGCCGCGCTGCCACCGGAACTGCGCGGGCGAGCGACGCGCATCGCCGAGCGGGTGCACGTCGACGCCCCGGGCTGGTTCCACCAGCCGGACGAGACGCCGACGCTCGCGACGATCGCCGACGCGCTCTGGCACGACCGTCGGTTGCGCGTGCGCTACGGCCGCAAGGACAAGGTGGTCGAGCGCTTGCTCGACCCGCTCGGCCTGGTGCTCAAGGCGGGCACCTGGTACCTCGTCGCCCGCAGCGGGTCCACTCCGCGCTCGTACCGGGTGGGTCGGCTCGTCGCCGCCGAACCGACCGGCGAAACCTTCGTTCGCCCAGCCGAATTCGACCTGCGGGCGCACTGGGCCGAGGCCGCCGACGAGTTCGCGCGATCCATGCTGCGTGTGCGGGCGCGCTGCCGGATCGCCGCCACCCATCTGCGCCTGCTACGGCTGACGAACGATCCGGCGGCGGTGGCGGAGGCGCTGGCCTCCGCCGGGCCGCCCGACGCCGAGGGATGGGTGGAGGTGGTGGTGCCGTCGGAGTCCTACGAAGTGCTGGCCCACGGCCTGCTGCCGCTCGGCGAGCACGTCGAAGTGCTGGAACCGCCGCAGCTGCGCGCGCGACTCGCGGCGACCGCCGCCGCCATGCACGCGCGCTACTCGGGAAACCAGGCCCCCCACGCACCTACCCAGGCAGCCCCAGACCCGGCGCGACCACGATCGACCCGCTGATCGCGCCGACTCACCGACCGCAGGACGATTCACCCCGGGCGTCGTCCGCTCAGCGATACGGTTCGACGACCGACCACAGCCTCGGCGCCATTATCGAACGCTCTGATCGCGGGCCGCTCGCGGCGCAGCGGCCCCCGCCGGCGGGCGAGGTTCTGTCGCAGCCAGTTCAGTACTGCCCCCGGCGTACAGCTGGCAGGCATATCGCTCAGCGCAACGTGCGGAAGAACTCCCGCACGTCCGCGATCAACAGATCCGGCGCCTCCATCGCCGCGAAATGCCCGCCGCGGTCGTACTCGGTCCACCGGACGATGTTGTGCGCGTCCTCGGCGAGTTTGCGCACGGACATGTCGCCGGGAAAGATCGCCGCCGCGGTCGGCACCTCGGACTTCTGCACCGGCGCGCCCCATACCGCGGATTCGCTGTAGAGCCGCAGCGAGGAGGCGAACGTTCCGGTGAACCAATACAGGCTGACGTTGGTCAGCAGCGCGTCCCGGCCCACCGCGTCCTCCGGCGCCTCGATCGCCGGGTTGGTGAACTGCCGGAACAGGTCGGCGATCCAGGACAGCAATCCGGCGGGCGAGTCCTGGAGGCCGATGGCCAGCGTCTGCGGACGGTGCGCCTGCACGGTCGCGTAGTCGTAGCGGGAGTAGCTCTCCGCGCCGGTCAGCGTGGCCAGTTTCGCCTGGTCCTCCGCAGACCACTGCGCCTCGGATCCGTCCGCGCCCCAGGATTCGCCGTCTTCGCCGTCCCAGGAAGGAATCGTGATCGGGCCGTTCACGTGTAGGCCGACCACGTGTTCGCGGGCGATATGGCCCAGCCGAGCGGCGATGAAGTATCCCGCGTCGCCGCCCTGTACGCCGTAGCGGTCGTAGCCCAGGCGCGCCATGAGTGCCGCGACCACGTCCGCGAACCGCTCGGTCGAACCCGCACCCGGTTCCGGGGACACCTCGGAGAACGCGAACCCCGGCAGCGAGGGCACGACGAGGTGGAAAGCGTCGGCCGGATCGCCCCCGTGCGCCCGCGGATCGCTGAGCGGTCCGAGCACCTCCAGGAACTCGGCGAAAGATGCGGGCCAGCCGTGCCCGAGCACCAGCGGCAGAGCCTCCGGCTCCGGCGAGCGGACGTGCAGGAAGTGCACCTGCCGCCCGTCGATCGCGGTGACGAACTGCGGCAGCTCGTTCAGCCTCGCTTCCACGGCACGCCAATCGAATTCGGTACGCCAGTATTCGGCCAGCGGCCGCAGGTGGGACACGCGCATGCCCTTGTCCCACCCGACGCCGGGCAGGTCGCTCGGCCACACCGTGGCGGCGAGACGGCGGCGCAGATCGTCGATCTTCTCCTGCGGGATGGCGATGCGAAACGGGCTGATGTCGGATGCGGTAGTCATGCCCGCCACGGTAGGAAGCGCTTAGGACGAGATCGTTCCTAACTTTCCGGCATGCTGGCGGCATGCTGGAAACGTCGGCCCGCCTGCTGGAACTGCTGACCCTGCTGCAGACCCGCCCCGACTGGACGGGGCCCGAGTTGGCGGCGCGGCTCGGCGTCACCGGCCGTACGGTTCGCCGCGATATCGATCGGCTGCGCGAACTCGGCTACCCGGTGCACGCCACCCGGGGCGCCGCGGGGTACCGCCTCGGTGCGGGAGCCGCGCTGCCGCCGCTGTTGCTCGACGACGAGGAAGCGGTCGCGGTGGCGGTCGGGTTGCGCGGCGCCTCCGGCGGCGCCGCGACCGGGCTCGAAGAGGCGTCGTTGCGCGCGCTGACCAAGCTGGAGCAGGTGTTGCCGTCCCGCTTGCGGCATCGGGTGCGCACCCTGCGCGGCGCCACCTTGCGGGTCGGCGCGCCGGTGCCGCAGGTTCGTCCGGACACGCTCATGGCCATCGCCGAGACGTGCCAACGCCACGAACGACTGCGGTTCGACTATCGCGCGCACGGCGGCGCGCTCGGCCCGCGCACGGTGGAGCCGCACACCCTCGTGCACTTCAGCAGGCACTGGTACCTGGTCGGGTGGGACGTGGATCGCGCCGACTGGCGCACCTTCCGGGTGGACCGGATCACCCCCCGGATCCCGACCGGACCACGCTTCACACCCCGTGAGCCGCCGGAAGGCGATGTCGCGGCATATCTTTCGATGCGGCTGTCGGCGCGCGCCTGGCCAGAGCAGGCGACGGTGCTGTTGCACCGTTCGGCCGACGACGCCGCCGACCGGGTGTGGCCCGGGATGGGCGTCCTGGAAGCGGTCGACGAGCACAGCTGCCGCCTGCACGTCGGCAGCGACTCGCCCGAGCAGCTGGTGTGGATGATCACGTCGGTCGACCTGGACTTCACCTTGCTCACGGGTCCGCCGGAACTCGTCGACGCCCTCCGCGCCCAAGCCGTCCGCTGCGAGCGAGCCGTGCGTGCCTTCCCCGCGCCGTGAACGTCGGCTAGCAGCGCCAGGACGCCGGCCAGCGATCGGACTTGCATCGAGTGCTACCGCTCCGGACGATCGACGTAGGAATTCCTGGGCGTCCATGCCGTGACGGCATTGGCGTACATGGTGTTCTCGATCGCGGCGAGGGTGGCGGGATCTTCGCCGCCGAGCGGCGCAGCGGCGCTGACAGGCAGATCGGATTGGAGCCGACCACACCGCCCGCGCGCGAGCGTCCGCATCGCCATAGGCGCGATGCGCATGCCAGAACTCGGAGGCAGCCGCGCATTGCCGGGCACGTAGTCGAACCCGAACGCGGTCAGCAAGCATCAGAAGAACGTGTGCAGCAGATCCACCACCCGCGGTGTCGGGGCGTCGGCGTCATCGATCACCGGGATCAGCCGCCATTTGTCGAAGGCGGTGCACGGATGGGAGAGACCGAGCCGTACGACCGAGCCGAGGGGCAACTCGGCGTCGTCCGGCAACCGGAGGAAAGCGTGCTGGTCGTTGAGCGCGGAGACCGTCGCGTCCGGGGCCGGCGCACCGCCGCGTGGTCCCGCGACGCGCTGCGGAATCGGAAGTCCCTCGTCGAACGGCAGATCGCGTTTGCCGGCATCCAGCAACACGAGCCCGGGCTCCGGGCGCGAGAGGGCACGGGCCCAACCGTGCATCGCCGAGCGCAGCGGCCGCGCGCACTCGGGATCCGCCAGCGGCGACATGCTCGCGTAGAAGCCGTCGTCGTGGATGACATACGCGCCCGAGCGCAGCACGACGGTCGTCGCGACACCCTGCCTGCCCTGTTCGTCGGACAACGGGGCGAGGTATTCCAGCGCCAGTTCCGGATAGGCGCTGCCACCCGCGGTGACGACGGCCGGACCGCGGTATCGCCCCGCCGCCAGCAGTTCCCGGTGCAGGCGGGCGAGTTCGCCGAGGTAATCCCGCGCCGCGCGGACACCGGCTGCCGTGCGGTCGTGGGCGAGCGCTCCTTCGTAACCGCCGACCCCGGCGAGCGTCAGCCGCGCCGCCGCGTCGATAGCCGCCGCCACGGCATGCGCCTGTTCCACCGTGCGTGCGCCGGTTCTGCCGTGCGCGCCGCCGAGTTCCACCAGGACCCTGATCGGCTTCGCGTCCGGGGCGCTGCGCAGATGCGCGTCCATCAGAGCGACCGTTTCGACGCTGTCGGCCCAGCAGAGGAACTCGAACGACGGGTCACGCGCCGATTCCGCCGCCACCCAGCGCAATCCGACCGGATCGACCAGCGCGTTGGCCAGCAACACCCGCGCGACGCCGAAGGACCGCGCCACCTGCGTCTGCCAGATGGTCGCCAGGGTGATGCCCCACGAGCCCGCGGCCAGCTGCTCGGCCCACACCTGCGGCGCCATCGTGGTCTTGCCGTGCGGCGCCAGCCGCACCCCGGCCGCGCGCACCCAGTCGGCCATGACCGCGATGTTCGCCGACAGGGCCGCGCGGTCCACCGTGAGCACCGGCGTCTCCAGCTCGTCGAGCGCCGGTGCGGCACCGCGGAATTCCCGCACGGTCCGCCCCCAGAACGCGGGTGACATGCCCTTGTGTTCGGGACCGATGCGGCGGTCCGCGAGCGCCGCCACCGCTGCTTCGTCGATCGACACGACCTTCCTTCCTCCCGGCCCGGGGCCGTTCGAAGGCTAACCCGAGTTACGCAGGGCGGTGGCCAATCCGTTCATGGTCAGCAGGATGCCGCGCTTCACCAGTTCGGAGTCGTCCCCGGCGCGCAGGCGGCGCAGCAGCTCCACCTGCATCTGGTTCAGCGGCTCCAGGTAGGGGAAACGGTTGTGGATGGACTCGGCCAGCGACGGATTGTCCGCGAGCAGATGGTCGTTTCCGGTGATCGCGGCATGCATGCGCACGGTCCGGGCGTGCTCGTCGCGGATCATGCCGAAGATCTGCTCGCGCAACGCCACGTCGTCCACCAATTCGGCGTAGCGGGCGGCGATGTCCAGATCGCTCTTGGCCATCACCTGCGCCAGGTTGGACAGCACCGTGCGGAAGAAGGGCCACCGCCGGTAGAGATCCGCCAGGGTGGCCAGGCGCTCCGGGTCACCGCCGATCCACTCCTCGAGCGCGGTTCCGGTGCCGTACCAGCCCGGCAGCATCACCCGCGCCTGGCTCCACGACATCACCCACGGGATGGCGCGCAGGTCCGCGACCGTATTCGTCGGCTTGCGCGAGGCGGGCCTGCTGCCGATGTTCAGGTCGCCCACCTCGGCGACCGGCGTGGACTGCCGGAAATACTCGACGAAACCGGGTGTCTCGTGCACCAGCCGCGCGTACGCGGCGCGGGCACGGGCGGCCAGGTCGTCCATGATGCCGTAGGACGGCTCGGCGTCGGCGCCGAGCCCCTCCACGTCCAGCAAGGTCGACTCCAGGGTGCCCGCGATCAGCGACTCCAGATTGCGGTGCGCGGTACCGGGTTCGGCGTATTTCGCGGCGATCACCTCACCCTGCTCGGTCAGCCGCAACGAGCCGCGCACCGCGCCCGCCGGTTGGGCGAGGATCGCGTCGTAGCTGCGGCCGCCGCCGCGGCCGACCGTGCCGCCGCGGCCGTGGAACAGCCGCAGCCGGATTCCGGTCTTGCGAGCGACCTCGACCAGATCCAATTCGGCCCGGTACAGCGCCCAGTTCGCCGCCAGATACCCGCCGTCCTTGTTGGAGTCGGAATAGCCGAGCATCACCTCTTGGCGCATGCCCTGCGCGGCCACCAGATCGTGATAGACACCCACCTCCAGCGCCGCGGACAACGTGGCCGCCCCGGCGCCCAGATCCTCGATGGTCTCGAACAGCGGGACGATGCCCACCGGGCAGCTCGGCGGCCCGTCCGGCTCCCCGGGGTCGAGCAGTCCGCCTTCCTTCAAGAGCAGGGCGGCTTCGAGCAGATCGCTGACCGACGTGCACATGCTGATGATGTAGGTCGGCACCGCCGCCGCGCCGAGCGTGTCCACCACCTCGCGCGCGGCGCGGACGATGTCGAGTTCCTTGACGGCCAGTTCGCTCAGTCGTGCGTGCGGGCCGAGCAACGGGCGGCGGGTCCGCAGCTCGGCCGCGAGCAGCTCCACCCGGCGTGACTCCGGCAGGCTCGCGTAGTCGGGATGCACGCCTGCCCAAGCCAGCAGTTCGGCGACGACCTGCTCGTGCACCTCGGAGTTCTGCCGCATGTCCAGACTCTGCAAGTGGAAGCCGAAGGTCTCCAGGGCGTGGCGCAGCGCGGCCAGCCGATCGTCGGCGAGCAAGCCGTCGCCGCTGCGCCGCAGTGAGGCGTCGATCGCGTCCAGGTCGTCCAGCACCGCCTGCGGAGTCGGGTAGGGGCGCGCCCCGGCGTCCAGTCCGTTCGGCGGAACCTCGCCGAGCGCGGCCAGCGCGGTGGCGGTCAACCGGGCCCGGACATGGTGCAGCGCACGGCGATACGGTTCGTCGGCGTGCGCGGCCGGATCGGGATATCCGGTCTCGGCGAGCGCGGCGACCTCGGGCGTCACAGCGACCAGCCGAGCCGACAGCGAGAGCGTCTTCTCCAGTTCCACCAGCTCGCGCAGGTAACGCTCGAACGCGACGCCCGCCGCGCGGTAGGCGGCCTGACGCACCACCTCGGCGGTGACGTAGGGATTTCCGTCGCGGTCGCCGCCGATCCACGAGCCGGGACGCAGCATCGGGCGCGGCAGCAACTCCACGCCCGGCCAGCGCGAGCGCAGCGCCGCGCGCACCTCGGCGTTGATCGCCGGAATCACGTCGAACAGGGTGAGGTCGTAGTAGCGCAGACCCACCGAGATCTCGTCCTGGATCCGCAAGCGCGCCAGGCGGATCAGCGCGGTCCGCCACAGGCTCAGCACCTGGCGGCGGATCCGCAGTTCCAGGTCGGCCCGTTCGCGCTCGTTCTCGGCATAGCGCTGACGCAGGCGCATCAACTCGGTGATCCGGGCCTGCGCGTCGAAGACGGTGCGCCGGCGCGTCTCCGTCGGGTGCGCGGTGATCACCGGCGACACCAGTGCGTCGGCCAGCAGATCGGCGACCCGCGTCCCGTCCAGCGCCGCCGCGTCCAGCTTGCGGTAGGTGGCCGCCAGCGACGAGTCCTGCGGCGGTTCGCCCGCCGCCTCGTGGGCGGCGCGGCGGCGATCGCGTTGGATGTCCTCGGCCAGATTGGCCAGCAGCACGAAGTAGCTGAACGCGCGGATGAGCGGCAGGGCCACCGCGATGTCCACACCGTCCAGCATCTCCGCGACGGCGCTGCGCTCGACCTCCTCGCGGCGCACCCGGAACGCTTCGATCCGCACCCGCTCGATGAGGTCGAAGACCTCCGGTCCCTCGTGGTCGCGAATGGTGTCACCGAGCACGCCGCCGAGAAATCGGATGTCGTCGCGCAGCGGCCGGATGGCGTCCTGTTCGGTCTCGCTCATCGATTCGCCCATGATCAGACAGTATTGCCCGCCGGGCCGCCGGGGTATGCGACGCGGCCCACACCGGCCGCGATCGGCTCAGCCGGGAAGCTGGGAGAAGCGCAGGTGATTGCCCCACGGGTCGCGGAAGCCGCAGTCGCGCACGCCGTACGGCTGGGAGATCGGCTCCTGCGTCACCTCGACACCGGCGTCGCGCAGCCGGGCGAAGGTGGCGTCCACGGCGTCGGTGGTGAAGATCAGCGTGCCCTGCGCGCCGTTGGCCAGCCGCGCCCGCGCCGCCGCACCGGCCGCCTCGTCCGGCACCATCTCCGGGGTTTCCAGGATGAACTCGATGCCCGGCTGCTTCGCCGGGCCGACGGTCAGCCAGCGCCCACCGGCGAACGGCAGGTCGGCCCGCACCTCGAGGCCGATCACGTCGCGGTAGAACTCCAGTGCCTTGTCCTGGTCGGCGACCAGGACGCCGATGTGGGTGAGGGCGAGATCCGCGCCGTTGCTCATGCTGCTGCTCCTTCTGTTCGTCAGGGTCGGGCAACAGTACAGACGACGCACGCGCGGCGAATTCATCGGCGGCCCGGGGCACTGTCGCAGTCGCCGATCGACCCGATTTCAGCCCGCGTCTCGGGCGGTGAGGTGATCCGCACGGTGCGACAGGACCTGTTCGAGCAGCGACACCAGCACCTGCTTCACCGAATCACGTCGCCTTGCATCGCATTCCAGCACCGGGATCCACGTCTCGAGCTCGAGTGCCTCACGGACCTCGTCGAGATCGAAGCGAGTGCCGCCGTCGAAGCGGTTGACCGCCACGACGAAGGGCGTGCCGCGCGCCTCGAAGTAGTCCAGCACCGGATAGCAGTCGTCGACGCGACTGGTGTCCACCACGATCACCGCGCCGAGCGCGCCGTCTACCAGGTCGTCCCACAGGAAGACGAAACGGTCCTGTCCCGGCGTGCCGAACAGGTACAGCAGCAGTGCGCTGTCCAGGGTGATGCGCCCGAAGTCGAGCGCGACGGTGGTCTGCGTCTTGTCCGCCCCGTGCCCCGCGTCGTCCACGCCGACCGCCACCTCGGTCATCGCCGCCTCGGTCACCAGGGGCTCGATTTCCGATATGGCCCCGATGAACGTCGTCTTCCCGACGCCGAATCCGCCGCTGACCACGATTTTCACCGAGGACGGCATGGTCGGCGCGCGTGTGTCAGAGTGCCCGGACAAGGTCCCTGATCCTCTCGATGGCGGCGGCGGTGAGCTGATCGGCGGCGCGCACGGTCACGTGTCCGGTGGCGGCCAGATCGCTAACGACGACCTTGGCGACCCCGATCGGGACGCCGAGCGCGGTGCCGATCTCGGCGATGGAATGCGGCCGCTGGCACAACCGCACGAGGGTGCGCTGCTCGAAGCGCAGCGGTGCGGACAGCGCGGCGGGCTCGGCCCGCACCAGCGTCTCGACGCGCAGTCCGCCCAACAGCGGTGTGGTGCGTCCGGCGGTGACCACGAAGGGACGCACGAATCGGTCGTCGCCCCGAGCCGGTTCGTATCTCATCGCCGCAGCGACTCACGCAGCTCGGCGATGAGCGCGGGATCCAGCAGCGCACCCGCGCGGTCGGCGAGCACCGCCATCTCGTAGCCGACCAGTCCGACATCGCAGCCGCTGTCGGCGATCACGCCGAGACAGCTGCCGCCGCCCATGGCGGACACCAGCAGGAATCCGCGTTTCATCTCGATCATGATCAGCTTCAAGCCGTCGAAGGAATAACTGCGCGAAGCGCTTCTGGAGAGCCCGACCAGCCCGGACACCATGGCGGCGAGCCGGTCGGCGGAGGCGCGGTCCAAGCCGTCGGACATGGCGATGAGCAGCCCGTCGGAGGAGACCGCGACCGCCTCTCGCACACCGTCCGTGTCTCGGACGAAGTTGGCCAGCAGCCAGTCGAACGTGTGCTGGTCGGCGCTCGGTATGGGGGTGGTCACCGGATCTCCTCTGCCATGGTCGCTGCGGATCGGAATTCGTTCGCCGCGCCGCCCGCGCGGAAGCGGTCGTCGCATTCGGCGGCGCGCCGTGCGGGCGCGCCACGCTGATGTCCTGACCGGAAGGCCGACAGCATGCCGCGGATCTGCTCGGGTGAGCGCTCGACCGCGGGGGTCGGCTCCGGCCGGGGTACCGGGTCGGGACGAACGCCGGTGGTGGCGGCGCGGGCCTTCTTGTTACGTTTGACCAGGCCGTTCGCGGTGTGTCGCACGGATGCTTCGTCCGCCTCGGATCCCGCTGCCGCGCGGGGTGCTTCGGCGGCGCCGACGCTCGCCGCCGGCTCGGATCGTGCGGAACCGAACTGGGTGCCGTCCGACGACCCTGCCGGAACCGTTGTGTGAACTCGGGCAGTCGCGGTCATGCGCGACATCGGCGAACTCGAATCGCTGTGCCTGGCGGAGCGGGGCGCGGGCGCACGCGGGTCGCCGCGCTGTTCCTGCTCCGCCTCGAGCATCCCCGGCGGCAGCGTCAGGCGCGCCACGATGCCGCTCACCGGCGAGACGCTCAGTTCGACCCTGATGCCGAGCCGCTCGGCGAGCCTGCCGACCACGTAGTGACCGAGATTGCGGGTCGGCGCGACGACGAAATCCTGCTCGCCGCGCAGTCGCGCGTTGGCCTGGGCCAAGTGGCCCGGGGGCATGCCGACACCGTGGTCGACCACCGCCAGCAGATATCCGTTCGGTCCGGCACGGCCGTAGATCTCCACCTCGAGATCCGGCGGGGAGAACGCCAGCCCGTTCTCGATCAGCTCGGCGAGCATGTGGGCCAGCTCGCTCGCCGCGGCACCCGCGACCAGGGCATCGTCCATCCGGCGCAGCACCACCCTGCGGTAGTCGTCGACCTCGGACAAACCGGCGCGGATCACGTCGCTGAGCGGAATCGGTTCCGCCCAGCTGCGCGGACTGGCCTCGCCGACCAGCACGAGCAGGCTCTCGGCGTTGCGGCGCATCCTGGTGGCGAGATGGTCGAGTTCGAACAGATTCGACAGCGCCTTGGGATCGAGCTCTTCGCGCTCGAATTCGCTGATCAGGCCGAGCTGGCGGCGCACGAGGTTCTGACTGCGGCGGGCGAGGCTGACCATCGACTCGGTGGTGTTGCGGCGCACCAGCGCCTGCTCCGACGCGAGGTCGAACGCGGTGGATTGCACCCGATCCAGCGCTCGGGCCACGGCGGCGATCTCGACGCCCGCGCCCGGCGGCGCTCGCACCGGGGCGGGCGGGTCCGGCGGCCGGGTGTCATCGCCGGTGCGCCAGGCGGAAATCACCTCGGGCAGCCGTCTGCTCGACACGTCGTCGGCGTCCGCGGCCAGCGTGGCCAGCGGCCGCACGATCGCGCGCACCGCGGCGACGACCAGCGCCACCTCCAGCGCGATCGCCGCCAGCGCGGCGAGCACGAACGCGCCGAGGATCAGAGCGGCGTTGCGGCGCAGCGCCTCCGCCCGCTGCCGGACGTCGTCGCCGACCGCCTGCTGCACGGTGCGCTGCTCGTCGATGACCGCGGTCATCCGCGCCCACCAGGTGATCGGATCGACCGGTCGTGCCAGCGGTCCGGCGCTGGAGGCGATCGCGATGTTCTCCGACTCGGCGGCCGCGACCGCGTCCGCGCCGTCCAGCACGGCGTCCAGGCGCGCCTGTTGGGCCGAGGTCGCGTCGCGGGCGAACGCGGCCAGACCGGCCAGCTTGGCCGCCCGGATGTCGAGGAACTGCGCGTACTCGCCCGGCCCGAAGGCATCCGAGGCGAAGACGCCGTTCAGGAAGCCGCGTTCGCGGGCCGTCTGCTCCTTCGCCTCACCCAGCGCGTGCAGCGCTTGCAGCCCGTGCCGGATCGCCGGGTCGGCGGCCTGGTCGAGGCCGAGGGACAAGCGGTTCAGCCCATCGATGGCGTCGGTGTAGAACTGGAACGCCGCCTGCCGGGATGTGCGCCGCTCATCGATCCCCGAGCGGGTCAGGTCCAAGTCGGTGAGCGGCCGAGCGGCCGCCCGCACCCGCTCCGCGCCGGGCGGACCGTCCGCCGAAGCCTGCCGCAACGTGCGCAGGGCGCGGTCGACCGCGCCGCGCTGGTCGTCGACCGGCTGCCGCAAGCGCTGGTCACCGCCGAGCAAGCCATTGGTCAGGCCGCGCTCGCGCTGCGTCTCGTGCACGAGATCCGCCACCGCCAGCGCCAGCGACACCGCGGCCACCGTGTCCCGGCTCTTGCGGTACGCGTCTACCTCGCGCGCGACCATCCCGCCGAGAAGGGCGAGCACCAGAACGAGCGAGACGACGAGGATGCGAGCCAGCTGCCCGCGGATGGTCCGCGGACGCACGATTCCACTGCCCGGTACGCGGCGTGCACCGTCGGGAGCGCGGAGCGGGACAACTGTTGTGCCCCCGGAATTCTCCGGTCGTCCAGGTGACCGCACCACCCTCTGCTCCTCCGATCAGCCGCCGCGCCTGCTCCACAGCGAGCACACGGAAATCAAGGGCAAACTGTCACAGGGCCACCGCGCCGTCAACGCGAGAATCAGACAAATCAGACAGTGTGCGGACTTCTAAACACACTGGCAACGAAGAGTTACGAGCACGACAAACCGACACCCGTGCGCACGCGAGCGGACGCCGAACCCGTTGGCTCGTATCCACCTTCGCCCGCCGCGAACCTTCGGGCGACTCCGATAGAACGGGCGCGCGGCGAATTCGTCGGCGGCGAGACCCGAGTTTCCGGCCGCCGCCGAAGCACTCCGCTCAGCCCGCGTTTCTGGCGACGAGGTGATCCGCCCGGTGCGCCAGCACCTGTTCGAGCAGTGCGACCAAAACGTCTTTCACCGAATCCCGTCGCTTCGCATCGCATTCCAGGACGGGGATCCAGTCCGCGAGTGCGAGCGCCGCACGCACCTCGCCGAGGTCGGCGTGGGCGCCGCCGCGGGCGTGGTTGACCGCGACCACGAAGGGCGTGCCGTGTCGCGCGCAATAGTCCAGCACGGGATGGCAGTCGTGGACGCGGCCGGTGTCCACCATGATGACCGCGCCGAGCGCGCCGTCGGCCAAATCGTCCCAGAGCCAGGCGAGATCACCCGCCCCCGGCGCGCCGAACAGGTACAGCAGTAGGGAGCTGTCCAGGTCGATCCGCCCCACGTCGACGGGGACGGTGGTCGGCTTCCAGTCCGCCCGGCGCTCCGGATCGTCCAGGACGACGATCGGCTCGGCCGTCTCCGCCTGGGTCACCAGCGGGCCGATCTCGGAGACGGCCCCGACGAACGTCGTCTTCCCGGCGCCGAGTCCGCCGCTCACCACGATCTTCACCGAGGACGGCATGGTCTGCTTTCGCGTGTCGCAGTGCCAGGACAATGGCGCTGATCCTCTCGATGGCAACGGCGACGCGCACATCACGTGTCGGGCGGCCCGGTCGCGGACGACGGCTTGCCGACCCCGATCGAGACTTCCAGCGCGGTACCGATTTCGGCGATGGAAATGCGACCGCCGGCACAGCCGCACGAGAAACGTGGTACCCGTCCTCGCCCGCCGCGAAACCTCGCGGTGCGACTCTGATACAGTCCGGCGCGACACACCGGAGGGCAAGAGGGCTGGATGGCGCACCGAATCACGTTGGTTCCCTTGGCAATAGCACTTGTGCTCGGAGCGGCCTCGTGCGGCGACGAGTCCGGCGGGGCACCGGCGACCACCACCACGCAGGCCGCGAGCACCGCCACCCAGCTGTTCGATCCCTGCACCGGCATCCCCGACTCCGCGCTGACGAGCGCGGGCCTCGATCCGGCGAGCAAGCAGGTCGGCGTCGGCGGGGTCGAGCAGCCCGGCTGGGAGATCTGCGGCTGGAAGGGCGCCGACTTCACCCTCGGCGTGTTCTCCAACGGCATGTCCGTGGCCGAGTTCGAGCGCAAACCGGGCAATGTCGATTTCCAGGACGTCACGATCGGCGGGCGCACCGGACGGCAGTTCCGCGTCGACGACGCCGCCAAGGACCAGATGTGCGACGTGCTCTTCCCCGCTCGCCAAGGCCTGCTGCAACTGACGCTGGTCAACAAGACCGCCGAGCAGAACCCCTGCGAACGCCTCGCGACCGTCGGCGAAGCGATCGTCCCCACCCTGCCGAGATGACCGGTATGCGACCTCAGCCACCGAGGATGTCGAGCACCTTGTCGGAGGTGTAGAAGGGGGCGAGGCGCTCACGGATCAACCCGGCGAGCACTCCCTCCCGCTTCGCGCCCTCGATGACCGCCGGTCCGTACCGGAGGATCTCCTGCATGATGTCGTCACCGGTGAGGCCGAGTTCGGGCAGCATGGCCGCCAAGGTGTAATCCCCGTACTTGGTGAAGAACACCTCCACACACTCGTCCAGGAGCAGGCCGAAGTATTCCTTCTCGCGGGTGGTGACGGCGATCTCGTAGCACAGCAGCACCAGCTCGTTGAGGTCCTTCCGGCTGAGGTATTCGCGCAGGCCGCTGACCGGTTCGTCGGCGTGCAGATCCCAGAACTCCATCGCGGCGGCGTGCACCGGCGCGTCGCGCAGCATCTCGCGAATGGCGTTGTTGGTGCGCTTGAGCGCGAACAGCGCGCCCTTGCCCGCCAGATCGCCGACGAACGTGCTGTCGGCGGCGACCTTCTTGGCGCGATTGGCCGCCGACTGGCCCAGCGACATCAGCGAGGAGACGCCGGGGATCTTCTCGGCGCGCTCCCGGTTGGCCTGCATGAAGTCGTTGATCAGCTTGTCCACGAACTTCGACGCGACGGTGGCCACCAGCGGGCTCTCGGTGAGCCGGTCCAGAATGCGCTCCTGCGCCTGGTGCATGCCGAAGATCTTCTCCAGCAGTGCCTCGACCGGCTCGCGATCGACCACCTCGCCGAGGGTGTACTCGTCGTTGGCGGCGATGTGGTCGTAGATGGAGTCGGCGAATACGCCGACCATGTCGGCGAACACCGGACTGCCGCCGATCAGCTCGACGACGGTGCGGACGGTCTGCTTGGCCTGCTCGATCTCCACGACGTCCCGGAAAACGAGCGTGTCGGCGACTCCGAGCACGGCCTCGGTATCGCGCGCGATCACCTCGGCGAAACGTTCGCCGGTCACCTCCGCGAGCAGGAATTCCACCTGGGCGTCCAGTAACCGTTCGGCGATCTCACGCGGCTCGCTCATCGCATTCCACCCATCACTGTTGTCCGGCGCGCCCGGCCCGGCTCACGGCTGGTGCGGGTCGATGTCGTTGCCGTGCAACGATTTCCGGATCCGATCCAGGCGCTCACGCGCGGCCTTCTCGCGTGCCTGCCATTGTTCGTCCACGCTGCGGCCCGCTGGAGTCTGCCGGTCGAGTTCGCCCATCCCCTGCGCGGTGCCGTAGCGCTGCTCGACCTTATCGCGAACTGACTCGAAAGTAGGAACACCGGAAGCCGAATATCCGCCGCTCGCGGGGTCCCCGGCGATACCCGGCGGCGGTACCGGTACCGCCGGTACCGCAGAACTGCCGCCTACCTGGCCGGATACGTCCGGAGCTCGCCGAGCGGACGCACCGGCATCAGCGGAGGTGGTAGGAGTCACATCCTCGGCGGCCCGCGCATCACCAGCCTCCGACAATCCGGTCAGCGCCGCGTGGACCGCCGCGAAACCAGGACGCCCCGCCGTGGCGACCAGCAGGACCCCGGCCAGCTCCGCGTCGGACAGCCCCGCCAACCGGCTCACGATTTCGCTGTTGTCGCTCATACCGCCAGGCTACGCAGGCGCACCGCCCGCCGTTCACGACCGCACGAGCGCACCCGCCCACGCACGCACCAGGTCGTACCAGGCCGAGCCGCCGACGACGATCAGATCGTTGTGCCCGGCCCCGGGGAAGACGACGAGCCGTTTCGGCTCCGGCGCGGCGGCGTAGAGCCGGTGCGCGTGCCGCAGCGGCAGCAGTTCGTCCTGGTCGCCGTGCATGATCAGCACCGGGGCGCGCAGCGCGCGGATGCGGCGTTCGTTCGGGTATGCGTTCGGCACCAGCGGGGCGGGCAGGAACGGATACACCGACCGAGCCGCATCGCGCAGGCCGCTGAAGGTGGACATCAGCATCACCCCGGCGGGCGGATGATGCTGCGCCAGCTCGAGCACGACCCCGCCGCCGAGGGATTTGCCCAGGTACAGCACCCGGTTCGGATCGACGCCCGGCTGGGCGAGCAACGCCCGTCGCGCGGCGTGCGCGTCCAGGTAGGTGCCGTGCTCGGTCGGTCTGCCGGTGCTGCGCCCGTATCCGCGGTAATCGAAGGCCAGCACGTCGAAGCCGGCCTCGGTGAGCAACGCGAAGATCGGCACCCGGTCACCGAGATTGCCCGCGTTGCCGTGCGCGAACAGGATGTGCCCGACCGAATGCGCGGCGGGCATCCACCACGCGTGCAGCGTTTCCCCGTCCGGGGTGCGCAGGGACAGGTCGGTGTACGCCATGCCGAGCAGCGCCGGGGTCTGCAGCAGCGTCCGTTCCGGCAGATACGTCAGCGCGTTGAGGATCGGACGGGCTGGATGTCGCATGCCCACGTTCTTACTCCTGGGGAGCAGAGACCGGGTCCGGCGGGTGCTGGGACACCGGCGGGTCACCGCGCTTCGATCTCATGACCGAGGCGACGGCGACACCGGAAGATCGGCTCGAAGCGGCGGCCGACCGTCGAGCCTCACGGGCGACGCTTTCGACCGGCGGCGACGATTCATGCCCGGGCCTGGCCGGATGCGTTCGGCATCGGCGAACGCGGGCGCGTTCGCCGCCGCACGCCGCTCGTCGCCTCGGCCGGGCGACCCAGCCGCGACCGGCGGACACCCGCGCCAACTAGACCGTCCGACAACGAGCGCCGGAAGACGGCGGGCGGGTAACAACGAGGCCGTACGCGCTCAGCCGCACGGCCTCTGTCGCTACGAGAACTCGGTCTCAGCCACACAGCACCGCGCCCATGGCCTCACCCGCGCAGCACCGCGACCACGGCCTCAGCCACACAACACCGCGCCCACGGCGTCAGCCACGCAGCACCGCGCCCACGGCCTCACCCGCGCAGCACCGCGCCCACGGCCTCACCCGCGCAGCACCGCGCCCACGGCCTCACCCGCGCAGCACCGCGCCCACGGCCTCACCCGCGCAGCACCGCGCCCACGGCCTCACCCGCGCAGCACCGCGCCCACGGCCTCACCCGCGCAGCACCGCGCCCACGGCCTCACCCGCGCAGCACCGCGCCCACGGCCTCACCCGCGCAGCACCGCGCCCACGGCCCTCACCCGCGCAGCACCGCGCCCACGGCCCTCACCCGCGCAGCACCGCGCCCACGGCGTCAGCCGCCACCGCGACCGCCGCGTCGCGCGCCGCACTGGCCTCGTCCTCGGTGAGGGTCCGGTCGGCGGCGCGGAAACGCAGGGCATAGGTGAGCGACTTGCGTCCCTCGCCCGCCTGAGCGCCCTCGTACACGTCGAACAGTGCGATGTCCTCCAGCAGATCGCCGCCGCCGGTGCGCAGCGCGGCCTGCACCGACGCCGCGGGAACCGTCTTCTCGACGCTCACCGAGACGTCCTGGAGCACCGCCGGGAACGGCGACACAGTCGGAACCGGCCGGGCTTCCCGCAGCGGCAACGCGTCCAGGTCGAGTTCGACGGCGCAGGTGCGCGGCGGCAGACCGGAACGTTCCAGCACGGCGGGGTGCAGTTCGCCCGCGTAGCCGACGACCGTGCCGTCCACCACCAGTTCGGCGCAGCGGCCGGGGTGCCAGGGCAGGTGTGCCGCCGCACGGCGCTCGATGGTCACCCCGGCCGCGTCCGCGACGGCGTCGGCGAGAGCGAACGCGTCGGCGGCCTCGACCGGACGGCCCGGCCCCCACGGCCCGCGCGGCTCGCGGCGGCCGGTCAGGACAGCGGCCACGTGCACCGGCTGTTCGGGCAGCGAGTCGAGCAGCTCGGCGATCTCCTCGTCGGTGGGGCGACGGTCCACCGGCAGCGGATCGATCGCCCTGGTCCTCGCTCCGGGCAGCACGACCTGCGCGATGCCGTAGATCGCCAGATCACGCGCGCCCCGCGAGATATTGCGGGCGGCCACCTCGAGCAGACCGGGCAGCAAGGTGGTGGCCAGCTCGGCGCGCTCCACGTCCAGCGGATTGAGCACCTTCGTGGTGGCGCGGCGCGGGTCGTCGGCATCCAGGCCCCAGGTGTCGAACACCCCGGCGGGCAGGAACACCGGCGGCGGAACCTCCACAGCGCCCGCGAACGCCAGCGCCCGGCTGACGGCGCGGCGACGACGCTGGGTGGCCGTGAGTCCCCGCCCGGCCGGTGCGGCGGGCAGCACGGACGGGATCTGCTCCAGACCCTCCAGCCGCAGCACCTCTTCCACCAGGTCGGCGGGCTGAGCGAGGTCCGGCCGCCAGCTCGGCGGGGTCACCACCAGCTGGCCGTGCCCGGCCTCGCTGACGCCGACCTCGACGGTGCAGCCGATCTGGGCCAAGCGGCGCGCCGAGGTCCCCGTCGGGTACGTAACGCCCGCGACGCGGTCGGCCAGGTCGATGTCGATCCGGATGGGCTCGGGCACCGGAAGCGGGGCCCGGACGTCGGTCAGCACGGGTTCGACGGTGCCGCCGGCGATCTCGGCCAGCAGCGTGGCCGCCCGGTCGAGCGCGGCGACGTTGATCTCCGGATCGACGACCCGCTCGTACCGCTTACCCGCCTCGGACACCAGCTTGTGCCTGCGCGCGGTGCGGTAGATCTGCAGCGGGTTCCAGGTGGCCGCCTCGAGCAGGATGTCGGTGCTGTCCGCGCCGACCTCGGTGCTCGCCCCGCCCATCACGCCGGCCAGCGAGATGACGCCGGAATCGTCGGCGATCACCACGTCCTCGGCGTCGAGCGTGCGCTCCACGTCGTCCAGGGTGCGCAACGTCTCGCCCGCGTGCGCGGCACGGACCACCAGCCCGCCCGCCACCCTGGCGGCGTCGAAGGCGTGCAGCGGCTGCCCCAGTTCGAGCATCACGTAGTTGGTGACGTCCACCGCGGGCGAGATCGGACGCACGCCCGACAACAGCAGCCTGCGCTGCAACCACCACGGGCTCACCGCGTTCGGGTCGATGCCGGTGACCCGGCGCGCCGCGAAACGGGTGCACTTCGAATCCGGCTCGACCCGGATCGACCAGGCTTCCCGCTCGTGGTCGGGCAGGGTCCGCACCGCCGGGTCGGCGTATTCGAGATCGAAACCGCAGGCCAATTCGCGGGCCAGGCCGCGCACCGAGAAGCAGTAGCCCCGGTCGGGCGTGATGTTCAGCTCGATGACCGTGTCGTCCAGGCCGAGCAGCGCGTTGGCGTCGGCGCCCGGCTCGGCGGTGCCCGGCTCCAGCACCAGGATGCCGGAATGGTCCTTGCCGATGCCGAGTTCGGCGACCGAGCAGATCATCCCGTTGGAGACGTGGCCGTAGGTCTTGCGCGAGGTGATCTCGAACCCGCCGGGCAGCACGCCGCCGGGCAGCACCACCACCACCAGGTCACCGACCTGGAAATTCCGTGCGCCGCAGATGATCTCCTGCAGCTCGGGCTTGCCGATGTCCACCTTGCAGAAGCGGATCGGCTTCTTGAACTCGGTGAGCTCGGTGATCTCGGCGACCCGGCCGACCACCAGCGGCGGCTCCCCGCCCTCCGGGCCCGCGACCCGCCGGAGCTCGTCGACCTCTTCGACTTCAAGCCCGACCCGGACGAATCCCGCGTCGAGCTCCTCCGGCGTCACCGACCACTCCGGGTTGGTGCGCTGGATGATGTCGGTCAGCCAGGACTGCGCTACTCGCACTTGTCGTTTCGCTCTCTCGATCGAAGGGTGGGGTCAGGACCGGACGCCGAAGGGCAGCGTGAAACGCACGTCGCCCTCGACGATGTCGCGCATGTCGGGGATGCCGTTGCGGAACTGCAGCGTCCGCTCCAGGCCCATGCCGAACGCGAACCCGCTGTACACCTCGGGATCGATGCCGCTGGCGATCAGCACCTTCGGGTTCACCATGCCGCAGCCGCCCCATTCGACCCAGCCGGGACCGCCCTTCTTGTCCGGGAACCACACGTCGACCTCGGCGGAGGGCTCGGTGAACGGGAAGTAGTTGGGGCGCATGCGCGTCCGGGTCTCCGGGCCGAACAGCGCCCTGGCGAACGCGTCCAGCGTGCCGCGCAGATGCGCCATGGTCAGGCCCTTGTCCACCGCCAGGCCCTCGACCTGCGAGAACACCGGCGTGTGCGTGGCGTCCAGCTCGTCGGTGCGGAAGGTGCGGCCCGGGCAGACCACGTAGATCGGCAGTTCGCGTTCCAGCATCGAGCGCACCTGCACCGGAGAGGTGTGCGTACGCAGCACCTGGCGCGACCCCTCCGGGGCGATGTGGAAGGTGTCCTGCATGGTGCGGGCCGGATGGTCGGGCAGGAAGTTCAGCGCGTCGAAGTTGAAGTGCTCGGTCTCCACCTCGGGACCTTCGGCGACTTCCCAGCCCATCGCGACGAACACGTCGGCGACCTGCTCGGAGATGACGGTGATCGGGTGCCGGGCGCCCACGGCGGCGCGGCCGGCGGGCAGCGTCACGTCGATGGTCTCGGCGACCAGCACCGCGGCGTCGCGCTCGGCCAGCAACGTGGCACGGCGGGCCTCGAACGCCTCCGACACCCGGGCCCTGGCGACGTTGACGCGCTTGCCCGCGTCGGCCTTCTCCGACTTGGGCAGGCTGCCCAGCGCCCGCTGCGCCAGAGCCAGCGGCGCCTTGCCGCCGAGGTGCTCGGTTTTCGCGACCGCGAGCGCATCCAGGTCGGCGGCAGCGGCGAACGCCTTCTCGGCGGCCGCCGCGGCCGCGGCCAGTGCCTCCTCGGTCAGCGCTGCGTTCTGCTCGCCTGCGTCGATGTCGTCGGCCACGATGCTCCGTCTCTCCCCTTCGGTTCGCGGGCACAGCTGATCGCCTGCCCGCCCTGCTGCTGGTGAACGGCCTAGCGTTCACGGAACACTATTGCGTCGACTACACACTATTGGATCGGCCGCAGGCCCTTCACGTGGATTACCCTCGACACGGCGCAGGCCCCGGTGTTCGTCGCCGCACTGCCGTGGCGCACCGAGTGATGTGCCGGCTACTCCCGCAGGGTTTCCTCCGCACGATGAGCGGAACCGGCCGCCGCGCAGCGTACGACGCGCCGATGGTCATCCGCCCCGAGCCGCGGAGCGGGCACGTCATCGGGCCTACTGCGTATGGGGTGACGCGCGCGGGACGACTGTGGCGCGGTCGCGGCGCGCAGGCAGACGACGAACCCTGTCCGCGCACAGCACGGACAGGGACGCACGGATCGGGCTCAGCTCGCCGCAGTGACCCGCCGCGGCAGCAGCAGCGAGGTCAGCGCCCCCGCCCCGACGATCGCCGCCCCCACCCAGACCGCGGGCACGAGACCGTCCACGAAGCTCTGCGGATCCAGGTAGGAGCCCGACGAGGCGAACACCGACGCCAGCACCGCGACACCCATCGCGACACCCACCTCCCGGACGGTGTTGTTGGTGCCCGAGGCCATCGCCTGGTCCTCCGGAGCCGCGCTGGCCATCACGATGGTCGACGCTGGCGCGAAGGTCAGCCCCATGCCCACGCCCGCCAGTACGAACGGTGCGACGTACGAGCCGTAGCCGATGTCCACCGTGGTGACGGCGGCCATCCAGGCCAGCGCGACGGCCAGCAGCACCTGCCCGGTGGTGATCAAGGTGCGCGCGCCGATTCGGTCGACCAGCAGGCCCGCGATCGGCGCGACCACCATCGGCGCCATGGTCCACGGCATGGTGCGCACGCCCGATTCCAGCGGACTGTAGCCCTGCACCACCTGGAAGTACTGGGCGAGCAGGAAGATCGAGCCGAACACGCCGACCGAGAAGGCGAAGCCGACCACGTTGCTCACGCTGAAAGCCCGGGAGCGGAACAACCGCAGCGGCAGCATCGGCTCGGGCACGCGTAGTTCCCAGACGAGCAGGGCGGCCAGCAGCACGGCGCCGCCGATCAGCGCGGACAGCACGCTCGCCGAGGTCCAGCCGTCGTCGGCGCCGTGGATGACGCCCCACACGATCGCGAGCACGCCGCCCGCCGACAGCAGCAGGCCGACCGGATCGAGGCGGCGGCCACGGCCGTGCGATTCGGCGAGCACCCGCGCCGCGAACGGCAGGACGACCAACCCGATGGGCACGTTCAGCCAGAAGATCCACTGCCAGCTCAGCCCGTCGACCACCGCGCCGCCGATCAGCGGCCCGAGCGCGACACCGAGGCCGGCGATGCCGCCCCAGATGCCGATGGCCGCGTTGCGCATCCGCTCCGGGACGGCCGCCGACAGCAAGGTCAGCGACAGCGGCATCACCGCGGCCGCGCCGAATCCTTGCACCGCCCGCGCCGCGATGAGCAGGCCCGGCCCGGTCGCCAGCGCGCACGCCGCCGACGCCAGCGTGAACAGGGCGATGCCGAGCAGGAAGATCCGGCGCCTGCCGAGCCGGTCGCCGACGGCGGACGCGGTGAGCAGCAGCGAGGCGAACGACAGCGTGTAGGCGTTGACGAACCATTGCAGGTCGGCCAGCGAGGCGCCCAGCTCGGTGCGGATCACCGGCAGCGCGTTCGTCACGACCAGGTTGTCCAGCGTGACCATGAACATCGGGATGCCGACCGCGGCCAGCACGGCGGCGAGTCTGCGGCCGCCGATCGTGGCCGCGGGCGCGCCGACGGGCGGCGCGGTGGTGGGGAGAGTCTCGGTCATGTCCAGTCCTTGTTGTAATCGACTGATAACTTATCTGGAGAACGGTATGCATCGACTGATAACATGTCAAGTGAAAGCACGATTACCTGCGGAAACGGAGCATGATGGCGACCAGAACCAGGATGACGGCCTCCGAACGGGGCGAGCAGGTGCTGCGGGCAGCGGTGTCCGCGTTCGCCGAATCCGGTTACGCCGCTACCCGCACCGACGAGATCGCCCGGCGCTCCGGCGTGTCACAGCCGTACGTCATCCGGCTGTTCGGCACCAAGCAGAACCTGTTCCGTGCGGCCCTGCATCGCGTATGCGACCGGATCGAGGAAATCTTCCGCACCGCGCGGGCCGAGGCGGAGCCGGAGGCGGACCCCGAGGCGGCGATGGCCGCCCTCGGCAACGGCTACCACCACTTCCTCGCCGAACGAGAATTGCTCCAGGTGCTGCTGCACGGATTCGCCGCCAGCGCGGATCCGGAGATCGGCGACGAGGTCCGGAGCCGATTCGGCGACATCTACCACCTGATCCGGGACCTGACGGGCGCATCGGAAACCGAGGCGCGGCGCTTCCTCGCCACCGGAATGCTCCTCACCGTGATGAGCGCGATGCGGGTAGCGGGCCCGGACGCGGTGCCCGCCGCATGGGCGACGGAGATCATGGAAGACCTGATCGCCCGAGGCGACTGACGACCTCGGCCACGTCATGAGCGGCACAACCCGAAGGCGACGCCACTGAAGGCGAGCGGTCACCCCATAGGAGCGGCGCGAACAGGCAATGCCGCATACGCTGGAGAATCAACCCGCTGGCACCAGTAGTCACAGGAGTACCGGCGGCACATCACCGAGCACCGTATCGGCGACCGCCGTGCGGACGAAGTAGTACACAACCGTCATGTATCGCAGGATCTCTTCGACGGCTTCGGGAATGTGACTCGGATCCCCGCGGTCAGATCGAATTGGGCCGGCACCGCGCGCACCCCGTTCCGAGCCGGCATCCCCACGCGCCCGGCGTACCTCGACTACGTCTTTCGAGCGAAGCGAGACCGAGCATCCGCCGTTCGCGGCCCGGCTCGCGTGTGCGCGGCCGCCGCGTCAGCGACGAAGGAGCAAGCGGCGGTCGCGCACACGCGAGCCACAAAGGGGCCGCGAACACGCCGCGCCGAAGGCGCGGCAAATCGAACACAGCTCAATACCGGACGCGCGAATTCGCGTAGAGGCAGATCGCGGCGGCCGTCGCCAGATTCAGGCTTTCGGCGCGGCCGCGGATGGGGATCCGGATGCGGTGGTCGGCGCGGCGTGCGACGGCCGGGTCGAGACCGTGCGCCTCGTTGCCGAACAGCCAGGCCACCGGCCGGGTGAACAGTTCATCGGCGTCGTCGAGGTCGACTTCGCCGTTCGCCGCGGTCGCGAGGATCGTGATTCCCGCCGCCGCGATCGAGTCGAGCGTCTCGGCGACGTCGCGGTGCCGCGCGATCGGCACATGGAAGATGCTGCCCGCGCTGGCCCGCACACACTTGCCGTTGTGTGGATCGACCGCATCGCCGGCCAGCACCACGCCGTCGGCGCCGACGGAATCCGCCACCCGCACGAGCGTGCCCGCGTTACCGGGCTCGGCGATCTCGACGGGAACGGCCAGCATGCGCGGCCGAGCCTCGAGGATCCGGGACAAGGGCACGTCGAGCAGATCGCACACCGCCACCAGTCCCGGTGCGGTGACGGTCTCGGCGAGATGCTGTGCCGCTCGATCACTGACCAGCGTGGTGCGAACGCCCGTCGCGGCCGCCCCCGCGATCAGCGCGTGATCGCGTTCGGCGGCTGTCTTCGAATAGAACAGCTCATGCACGCGCGTGGTCTCCAGCGCGGCGGCTACGGCATTGGCGCCTTCGGCGAGGAATCGGCCCGCCTTGCGACGCTGCGCTCCGCGCTGCAGCTTGACAGCGGAAACGACCCGCGGATTGCGCTCACTGAGCGCTTCCACGGGTCGTTCCGAAAAGTGTCCGTGTGCCAACGACTGCGACTCAGGCGGCCGGCGCGTTGACATCCTGCGGCAGGGCGGCCTTGGCGACCGCGACGAGACCGGCGAACGCCTCGGCGTCCGACACCGCGAGCTCGGCGAGGATCTTGCGGTCCACCTCCACACCGGCGGCCTTCAGGCCCTGGATGAAGCGGTTGTAGGTGATGTCGTTGATCCGCGCGGCGGCGTTGATGCGCGCGATCCACAGCTTGCGGAAGTCACCCTTGCGCGCCCGGCGGTCCCGGTAGGCGTAGGTGAGCGAGTGCAGCTGCTGCTCCTTGGCCTTGCGGTACAGCCGCGAGCGCTGGCCGCGGTAGCCCTTGGAGGCCTCGAGGATGGAACGGCGCTTCTTCTGAGCGTTGACGGCCCTTTTGACGCGTGCCACTGGTCAGTCCTGTTCGATCTGGGGGCGCGGGGCGGCGCCCGGAAATGGGTCGGGGGTGGCGACGGAGATGCTCCGGTCGCGGTGTGCTTGCCGGTCTGCGCAGGGACGCGATCAGAGACCGAGCAGCTTCTTCACGCGACGGACGTCGGCGGCGGCGACGACCTCCACGCCGTCCAGACGACGCGTCCGGCGGGTGGGCTTGTGCTCGAACAGGTGGCGACGGTTCGCCTGCTGGCGCAGCAGCTTGCCTTTGCCGGACACCTTGAATCGCTTCGAGGCGCCGCTGTGCGTCTTCATCTTCGGCATGGATGGATTCCTCTATCTGTCGTCCCGGCGGTCGGGGCGGACCGCCGGTGTTCTGATCGGTGTTACTGCGGGCCGGCCGTCTCGGCCTGCTCCGCAGCGGGCTGACCGGCCGGGGCGGCGCTGGGCGCCGGGCGCGGGGCCGACTCCTGCTGCGCCTTCACCCGGGTCTTCGCACCCTTGTGGGGGGCGAGAACCATGGTCATGTTGCGACCGTCCTGCTTGGCCGAGGTTTCCACGAAGCCGAGGTCGGCGACGTCGGACGCCAGCCGCTGCAGCAGCCGGAAGCCGAGTTCGGGGCGGGACTGCTCACGTCCACGGAACATGATCGTCACCTTGACCTTGGACCCGGCCTCGAGGAAGCGAACGACGTTGCGCTTCTTGGTCTCGTAGTCGTGGTCATCGATCTTCGGGCGGAGCTTCTGCTCCTTGATCACCGTCTGCTGCTGGTTCTTCCGAGACTCGCGCGCCTTCTGCGCCGTCTCGTACTTGAACTTGCCGTAGTCCATGATCTTGCAGACCGGCGGACGGGCATCGGGTGCCACCTCGACCAGATCGAGGTCGGCTTCGAGGGCGACGCGTAGTGCATCTTCAACACGCACGATCCCAACCTGCTCGCCGCCAGGCCCGATGAGCCGGACCTCGGGAACACGGATGCGATCGTTGATGCGGGTCTCAGTGCTGATGGGGCCTCCTAGGTCAAGCGGTGTCGTCAGACGACCGCGCGCAATAACTGCAACCCCTGTTCAACACGAAGGCCCCGGTGCGGTATTCCGCGCACGGGGCCCGATGTCGACCGATCGCCGACCACGAGAGAACTCGGATCGACTCTCGTGGCCGGGTTCTCCGCGAGAACCACGACACGAGAAACCCGCCCTCGGAGGGCGGGCGACCGGACCGCTGGACCGTACGATTACTCGTCGGCAACGGTGGGAGTCGGGCTCCACTTATCAGCCCCAGGGCAAGCCCGGGGCGGTCGTCAGCGGAAAGTCTAACATTCCGTTCGGCTATCGCCGAATCGACACAAAATCGGTTGCCCGGCCGCCGTCCCCGTGCCAGGCTCCCCCGGTGCGTTCACCCCGCCGCGACCTGCTGCGATGGCAGTTCGACCTGACCTGGGCCCTCGCCGGTATCCACCTCGACGCCCTCACGCCGGAGGACTTCCTCTGGGAACCCGCCGACCTCGCCTGGACGGTACGCCCCGACGCCGAGGGCGTGTGGCGCCCGGATTGGGCCGACACCGAACCCGACCCCGTGCCCGTCCCGACGATCGGTTGGCTGACCTGGCACATCGGCTGGTGGTGGGGCGCGGCCATCGACCACGCCGAGGGTCGCACCCCACCCGCACGGGAGGATGTGCACTGGCCCGGCGACGGAGCCGCGGCCATCGCCCGGCTGCGCGAGCTGCACACCGAGTGGTCGCGCGTGCTGGACGGTTTCGACGAGAGCGAGTTGGACCGCCCGTCCGCCTACCCGTGGCCCGCCGACGCGGGATTGACCATCGCCCACCTGGCGGGCTGGGTGAACGCGGAGCTGATGAAGAATGTCGCGGAGATCGGCCACCTCCGGATGCTGCGGGCGGCGTCGCTAGCCTGAAGACATGACTGACGAGCTCGACGCCTCCGTCCGCGAACTGGCCGACATCCCCGCGGTCGAGGTGATCAGCCGCGCCGCCGTGATGTTGATGAGCTCGGCGGCCGAGAAGCTGGGGCTGGCCGACGAGGACCCGGACACCAGCCCGCGCCGCGACCTGGACGAGGCGCGCCGCGTGATCACGGCGCTGGCCGGGCTCGTCACGGCGTCGGTGGAGTACCTGGGCCCGCACGCCGGGCCGATTCGCGAAGGCTTGCAGTCGCTGCAACGCGCCTTCCGCGAGTCCTCCGCGCATCCGGACGAGCCGGGCAAGGGGCCGGGCGAGAAGTACACCGGCCCGGTCTACTGATCGGCTCGGCTGCGGGTCGTGTGAGGACCGCGCCCACCGGACCTCGGTCGCGGTGGTGGGCGACGATGGCCGGAATCGCACAGTGATGAGCCGCCGACCGCGAGCGTTCGTCGGTGTGCGTCGGGACACGCGCGACCGGATCCACCGCCTGCGCCTCGGTGACGGTCAGCGGGGCGGCGCCGTGGGCGAGGTCCCGCGCGCACCTCGCGACGCACGCGGGCAGGCCGGGCCGTGCGGCGTCCGTGCGAGCATCGCTGCCGCGACGGGTACCGGGTGCTGCTCGAGGCGCTCGCCGAAATCCACGCCCGCCTCGGCGTAAACCCCTGCGGCAGTGCCACCGCGGCCCGCGTCGCGTGCCACTGCCAGCGGGATGCCGAAGGTGCCGCAGGACCGAGAATCCCCGGCGCCCTATGGAATTCCGAAGCGCGGCCGGAAATTGTGCGCGAATCACACCTCGAGACAACGATGTTTAGGAAATTTCCCAACGGGTAGGGCACAGTGAGCCCATGGCTACTCGGATTCTGCTCGCTCCCGGATTCTGGCTCGGCGCATGGGCGTGGGACGAGGTCGCACCCGATCTGCGGCAGCGCGGCAACGAGGTATCGGCGCTGACGCTGCCGGGTCTGGACGCCACCGATCCCGACCGGTTGTCGGCAACCCTGGAATCCCAAGCGCAAGCGATCATCGACGCGGCGTCCGCGGGCGAGCCCGTCGTGCTCGTCGCGCACTCCGGCGGCGCGGCGCCCGCGTATCTCGCGATCGACCGCGCACCCGGCTTGTTCCGCCGGGCGATCTACGTCGACAGCGCGCCGCTGCCGAACGGTTTCGTCATCAATTCCGCACTGGACATCGCCGCGCGCGAGTGGACCCTGCCGGACTGGCCGGAGCTGGAGGCCGCGGGCAACAGCTTGGCGGGCCTGGACGACGCCGTCCTGACGCGGTTCCGCGAGCGCGCGGTGCCGCAGCCCGCGTCCGTCGCGGCCGCCCCGCTGCGCTTGAGCGACTCACCAGCCCGGCTGGCGGTCCCGACCACCGTGATCTGCAGCAGTATGACCGCCGATCTGGTCAAGAAGCTGCGCGACAACGGGGAGGCCCCACTGTTCGCCGAACTGGCCCGCATCGATGCGGAATACGTCGACCTCCCCACGGGGCATTGGCCGATGTGGTCCAAGCCGAAGGAACTCGCCGAACTGATCCACGCCATCGCCAACCGCTGAGGCGAGCAGCGGCGCGGTCCGCAGCATCCGGAACCGCGCCGCATCGGACGACGGATCAGCCGACCGCCGCGGCCTTCTTCACCGGACGCTTGGCGGCCTTCGCCGCGGCCTTCTTCACCGGAGCCTTCTTCGCGGCGCTCCGTGGCGCGGGTGGCTGGTCCAGCACCTCCTTCAGGAACTGGCCGGTGTAGCTGTGCGCGACGGCGGCGACCTCCTCCGGCGTGCCTTCCGCCACGACGGTGCCGCCGCCGGAGCCGCCCTCGGGGCCCATGTCGATCACCCAGTCGGAGGTCTTGATGACGTCCAAGTTGTGTTCGATGACGATCACCGTGTTGCCCTTGTCCACAAGACCGTTGATGACGTTGAGCAGCTTGCGGATGTCCTCGAAATGCAGGCCGGTGGTCGGCTCGTCGAGGATGTACACGGTGCGGCCGGTGGACCGCTTCTGCAACTCGGCGGCGAGTTTCACCCGCTGCGCCTCGCCGCCGGAGAGGGTGGGAGCGCTCTGGCCGAGGCGCACATAGCCGAGCCCCACGTCCACCAGTGTCTTGAGGTAGCGGTGGATCGAGGTGACCGGCTCGAAGAACTCGGCCGCCTCCTCGATGGACATGTCCAGCACCTCGGCGATGGTCTTGCCCTTGTAGTGGACCTCGAGGGTTTCCCGGTTGTAGCGGGCGCCGTGGCAGACCTCGCAGGGGACGTAGACGTCCGGCAGGAAGTTCATCTCGATCTTCAGCGTGCCGTCACCGGAGCATGCCTCGCAGCGACCGCCCTTGACGTTGAACGAGAACCGGCCCGGCTGGTACCCGCGCACCTTCGCCTCGGTGGTGGCCGCGAACAGCGTGCGGATCTTGTCGAAGACGCCGGTATACGTGGCCGGGTTGGACCGCGGCGTGCGGCCGATCGGCGACTGGTCCACCTGCACCAGCTTGTCCAGGTGGTCGAGCCCGTTGACCCGGGTGTGCCTGCCGGGCACCTGCCGAGCGCCGTTGAGCCGGTTCGCCAGCACGGTGGCCAGGATGTCGTTCACCAGGGTCGACTTGCCCGAGCCGGAGACGCCGGTCACCGAGGTCAGCACGCCGAGCGGGAAGGCGACGTCGATGCCCTTGAGATTGTGCTCGTTCGCTCCCACGACGGTGAGCTGCCGCTTCTTGGTGACCGGACGGCGCACCAGCGGCACCTCGATCCGCTCCCGGCCCGACAGGTACGCCCCGGTCAGCGAGTTCGGATCGGTGAGCAGCTCTTCGTAGGGCCCGCTGTGCACCACCGTGCCGCCGTGCTCACCGGCGAACGGGCCGATGTCGACCACCCAGTCCGAGGCACGGATGGTGTCCTCGTCGTGCTCGACCACGATCAACGTGTTGCCGAGATTGCGCAGGCGCGTGAGGGTTTCGATGAGCCTGCGGTTGTCCCGCTGGTGCAGGCCGATGGACGGCTCGTCGAGCACGTAGAGCACGCCGACCAGACCGGAGCCGATCTGGGTGGCGAGCCGGATCCGCTGCGCCTCGCCGCCGGAGAGCGTGGCGGCCGCGCGCGACAGCGTGAGGTACTCCAGGCCGACGTCGAGCAGGAAGCCCAGCCGCGCCTGCACCTCCTTGAGCACCTGCCCGGCGATGGCGGCTTCGCGCTCGCCGAGGGTGAGCGAATTCAGGAACGCCGAGCATTCGCCGATGGACAGGTCGCTGACGTCGGCGATGGACTTCTTGTCGCCGTTCGCGGCGATGGTGACGGCGAGGATCTCCGGGCGCAGCCGGGCGCCGTTGCACACCGGGCACGGGATGTCGCGCATGTACCCGTCGTAGTGCTCTTTCATCTGCTCGGACTCGGTGCTCTCCATGCGCCGCTGCAGGAACGGCATCACGCCCTCGAAGTCCGCGTAGTACGAGCGCTTGCGGCCGTAGCGGTTGGTGTAGGACACGTGCACCTGGTCGGCGCTGCCCTCGAGCACGGCCTTGCGCGCCTTGAGGGGCAGATCCTGCCACGGGGTGTCCATGGAGAAACCGATGGAATCCGCCAGGCCGGACAGCAGCCGGGTGAAGTACTCGGCGGTCTGCCCGCGCGACCACGGCGCGATGGCGCCCTCGTTCAGGCTCAGCGCCGGATCGGGCACCACCAGTTCCGGGTCGACCTCCTTGCGGATGCCGAGGCCGGTGCAGTCCGGGCAGGCGCCGTAGGGCGAGTTGAACGAGAACGAGCGCGGCTCCAGGTCCTCGATGTCGAGCGGGTGACCGTTCGGGCAGGCGAGACGCTCGGAGAAGCGGCGCTCCCGGTCGTGCGCGTGCTCGTCGCGGTCGACGAAGTCGAGGACCACGATGCCGTCGGCGAGCCGCAGGGCGGTCTCGATCGAATCGGTCAGGCGCTGTTTGGAGGTCGGCTTGACCGCCAGCCGGTCGACGACGACCTCGACGTCGTGCTTCTCCTGCTTCTTCAGCTTCGGCGGATCGGTGAGCGGATACACCACGCCGTCGACCCGCACGCGGGAGTAGCCCTGCGTGTTGAGCTGGTCGAACAGGTCGACGAACTCACCCTTGCGGGTGCGCACCACCGGAGCGAGCACCTGGAAGCGGATGCCCTCCTCCATGGCCAGCACCTGGTCGACGATCTGCTGCGGCGTCTGCTTGGCGATCAGCTCGCCGCACACCGGACAGTGCGGCGTGCCCGCCCGCGCGTAGAGCAGCCGCAGATAGTCGTAGACCTCGGTGATGGTGCCCACGGTCGAGCGCGGATTGCGGTTGGTCGACTTCTGGTCGATGGACACCGCGGGCGACAGGCCCTCGATGAAGTCGACGTCGGGCTTGTCCATCTGCCCGAGGAACTGCCGCGCGTACGCCGACAGCGACTCGACATAGCGCCGCTGCCCCTCCGCGAAGATCGTGTCGAAGGCCAGGCTCGACTTGCCGGAGCCGGACAGGCCGGTGAACACGATGAGGCTGTCGCGGGGCAGGTCGAGATCGACACCCTTGAGGTTGTGCTCCCGAGCTCCGCGCACAGTGAGGCGTTCCGCCACAGGCCGTCCCTTCTCCTTCGTGTTCGGCGTCCAGACATACCCCCGGCCGCCATGCTAGGCATGGGCACCGACAAGTTTCGCGGACCGCCCGTCACCTCGACGAACGGCGGGAACACCGGCGGGTGGACGGTACGGATGGGGCCGGGAAACAGGCCAGGACGCCTCCGTAGCATCGCCCTCCCGGCACCAATGGTCAACAGCGCGGCAGCGCCGGTCATTCCCCCTGGCCGCCGTCGCACCGCAGGCCGCGGCAGCCGGTATCCCTACCGACAAGGTACCGGCAGCAGGGCCGCCAGGGTGCCGCGGGCAGGTGGTACTCGAGTTCACATTGCGTCCGTGTGACGGAACACGGCGCGCACCGGGGTGATCGACCTGGTCGGACCGGGGACCGGCTCGGGGGCCGATACCTCCGGCAACGCCTGCTCCCGGCCCCTGAAAGCTGTGCGCAATCCGCGCCGTACGCACCGGCCGCCGACTACACTGAGCCCGCTGTGCGCACCCCATCGGCCTCCCCGACTCCGCCATGACGCACCTCATCCCCCATCTCCCGGCTACGGTGCTCGACACGTTGCGCGCCCTTCTGCGGACCGCGACCCGCCTGGTCGACGCCCGATACGGGGCGCTAGGCGTCCGCGGGCACGACGAGCGGCCGGTCGAGTTCCTCTTCGAGGGCGTCGACGACGCGACGCATACCCACATCGGCCGCTCTCCCGCGGGGCAGGGCGTACTCGGACTGTTGCTGGCGCACCCGCGACCGATCCGGCTGGACGACCTGTCGGAACACCCTGCCTCCGTGGGTTTCCCGCCCAACCATCCCCGGATGGGCAGCTTCCTCGGGGTGCCGGTGCGGATCGGCGAGGAGATCTTCGGCAATCTCTACCTCACCGAGAAGACAGGGGGACAACCCTTCACCGAGGACGACGAGGCCATCGTGCTGGCGCTGGCCGCCGCGGCGGGCATCGCCATCGAGAACGCCAGGCTGTACGAGTCCGCGCGGACCAGGCAAGCCTGGATCGAGGCGACCCGCGACATCGCGACCGAATTCCTCGCGGGCACGGCGCCGGACCTGGTGCTGGCGCAGGTGGTCGCGCGCGCCCGCGCGCTGACCGGCTCCCAGCAGGCGCTGCTGGCCGTGGTGCCGCCCGCGACGCCACCCGACGAAGCCACCGAACTGGTTGTGGCGCAATGGTTCGGCCCGGGGCCGGGGCCCGAACGGCTGCGCGTCGCGGGCGCCGCGACCGGCACGGTGTTGACGCGGCGCGCGCCGGTGCAGCTGCCCGATGCCGGGCCGGACGATCTCGGCGCCGAGGTCGGCGCGGCAGGGCCCGCGCTGGTGCTGCCGTTGCAGACCGCGGATCTCGTGCTCGGCGTGCTGATCCTCGCGCGTCCGCCCGACGGCGCGCCGTACCCCGGCGAGCTGGTCGAGCTGACCGCCGCGTTCACCGACCAGGCGGCGCTGGCCATGCAATTGACCGAGACCCAGCGCAGGATGCGCGAACTCGACGTGCTGGCCGACCGCGACCGCATCGCGCGCGATCTGCACGATCATGTCGTCCAACGGCTGTTCGCGGTCGGGCTGGGGTTGCGCGCCACGGCGGCGCGCACCGAGGATCTCGAAGTGCGGCGGCGGCTTTCGGCGGAAATGGACGGTTTGCAGGAGGTCGTGCAGGAGATCCGCACGTCGATCTTCGACCTGCACGGCGGCGATCCGCTGCGGCGGCGGCTGGAGGACGCCGTCCGCCAGCAGACCGCGGGCGGCGCGTTCCGGACCAGCATGCGGTTCGCCGGACCGCTGTCGGTGGTGGGCGACGCGCTCGCCGATCACGCCGAGGCCGTGGTGCGCGAATCGGTCAGCAACGCGGTGCGCCACTCCGGCGGCAACCGGCTCGCCGTCGAGATCACCGTCGGCGACGAACTGACCGTCCTCGTCGAGGACAACGGCACGGGCATGCCCGCGGACGTGACACCGAGCGGACTGGCCAACCTCGCGCAGCGCGCGACCATGTCCGACGGCCGCTGCGTAGTGGGGCGGACCGAGAGCGGCGGGACCAGGGTGCACTGGTCCGCGCCGCTTGCCTGACGATCAGAAGGGCGCCACGAGCGCCAGATCGCCGTCGTGGCGCCGGTACAGCAGCCCGCCGCGGCCGCTGCCCGGATCGGTGCAGAACAGGAACGGCAATCCCTCGCGGCACAACAGATTCGCCGCTTCGACCGGGGCCAGGCAGGCGGCGGGTTCCGCGTCCACGACGATCGGCGGGGCACTCCGGACCGTCTGCGGCGACCGGATCGGCGGATAGGTCGCCCGCTGGCGGATGAGCCGCGCACCCGGCGCCGCCCAGTGCACCACCGCGTCCTCACCGGTCTCGGCGTCGGTGAACAGGTGGGCGTCGTAATCCATGGCGTCCAGCACCGCGACCGCTTCGGCCGGCGTGCAGGTGGACAGGGCGCACCGCTTACGGCGGACGATCGGACGCGGTGCACCGGCACGGGCCAGCGGAGGCCGGGCGGGATCGGGCCAGGCCCGCGCCTCTCGCGCGGCCATCCGGGCCAACCGGCGGTCGAGCCGCTCGGCGGCGAAGGTCACCGCGAACCCGCGCGGCCCGGTGACCTGGACCCGGATGACGGCGTCGAGATGGCGCACGTCGACCTGCACCACCGTCGGCGCCTCCGGGTCGGGCGGCGCGCTCAGGCGCACCCGGGCGGGCGCGTCGAGATGATGTCGGCGCAGTACCCGGGCGACGGCGCGCACCGCCCGCGTGACGTCCACGGCGGCCACCTCCCCTCGCGTGGTCACCACCACTTCCGGACCGGCCGCCGTCGTCCACTGTTCCGATGCGCATCGCAGCCCCGATGAGACCATCTGCATTGCCCCGCTTTCCAGATCGATCCGTCCCGATCCATGCCAGCACCGCCACGGTGCCGCGAACAGGGCCGAAAGTCCCCATCGGCTGGGCACCGGCGGGTCGCGGGCTCGTCGACGACCTGGCGGTTCGATCGACCTGCGTCGAATGACGCACTGCCCGTGCGCATCACGGTCCAGCGGGGCCGAGCACCACCGCGGAGTTGTTGCCGCCCATGCCGAGCGAGAGTTTCACGGTGATGCCGCCCTCGAACGGCGCCGGGCCGTCGAGCAGCCGCGGATGCGCGGGCGCGACGATCGGGGCCGCGGGCACGATGCCGCGGTCGTAGCCGAGCGCGGCCGCCGCGACCTCGACGGCCGCCGCGGCGCCCTGGCAGTGGCCCGCCAGCGGTTTGAGCGCGTAGATGTGCGGACGGTCGGCGAACACCTGCTCCATCAGATGGTGCTCGGCCACGTCGCACTGCCGGGTCCCGGTGCCGTGCGCGTTGAAGTAACGGACGTCCGCGGCGGTGACGCCCGCGGCGGCGAGCGCACGGCGAGTGCACTCGAGGATCTGCTCGTGCGCCGGATCGACCGATACGACGTGATAGGCGTCGTTGGACATCGCGCCGCCCAGCACCGCGGCGTAGGGCCGATCCGCCGACCGGGTCAGCACGAACGCCACCGAGGCTTCACCCATGCTGAACCCGCGGCTGCCCTCTTGGAAGGGGCGGCAGGCGTCCATCGGTTCGGCGTCGGTGACCGCGGCGCCGAGCCGGACGAAACTCGCCAGCATGTCGGGGGTGGCGGACAGGTCGGTCGCGACGAAGATCACGTCGTCGGCCATGCCCGCGTCCAGCCAGAGCTTCGCGGTGATCAGCGCCACGTTGGCGGAACTGCACGCGGCCGAGACGTTCATCGCCGGACCGTGGAAGCCGAATTCCTGCATCAGCATCGACACCGGCGTCGAAGGCAACAGCCGCAGGTACTCCCTGGACCGGCGGTTGCCCCCGTCGACGAGGTAGAAGTCGCGCCAGTTCGCCACGTCCCCCAGCACGATGGCGTGCAGCAGGCCCACCGTGCGACCGGGCCGCCAGCCGCGGTCGCGGGCATCCGCGACCGCCTCCCGCGCCGCCTCGTGCACGGCCCGGCCGTACCGGCTCGTGCTCACCTCGGGGTCGCCGCCGTCGGGCACCAGCGCGACCCACGCGTCCTCGTCACGGCCGGGCCCGTAGCCCGAGCGCAGGGCCGCCGCCGACTTGCCGCTGAGCAAGCCGTCCCACAGGCGCTCCCGCCCCCATCCGTAGCCGGTGATCGCGCCGATCCCGGCGATGGTCATCTGATTTCCGTGCCCCGGCGGAGTAGGCACCCGCGCGGCGGTATTCGGGTCGGCACCCGGCATGTATCGCTCCTTCGCCGGCTGCCCGGGACGCTCGAGCGGTTCGCCCCTTCTCGACGCGGCAACCGGTCTCTGCCATGATCGCCGGATCCAGGCCGGGAACGTGCCGGTACTGTGATCGAAGCAATAGCGTGGACGGTGTGATCTTGTCCACGTCGATACCAGAATAATCCCGTGTTCCAATGACCATAATTGGGTCGATGATCGGGGGTTCGAGTGGGTGACGACAAGCTAGCCGCCGCGGTCGACGCCGCCGAACAGCTGGCTGCGCGCTACCGCTCCCTGGTCGAACACACCCCGGACGGGATCTGCGTGCACGAGCGCGGCCGGGTCGTCTACGTCAACCCGGCGACCGTCCGCCTGCTCGCCGCGGAGGACGCCGACGAGATCGTCGGCCGTCCGCTGACCGACTTCGTCCACCCCGCGTCGGTTCCCGCGATGCTCGACCGGATCAGCACCCTCACCACCGCGGGCGCGGCCTCCGTCCCGACCGAGATGACCTTGATGCGGGTGGATGGCGGCACCGTCCCGGTGGAGACGGTGTCGGTGCTGACCGCCTGGCACGACCGCCTCGCCTACCAGGTGGTCATCCACGACCTCACCGCCCAGCGCCACGCCGAGGCCGCGCAGCGCCGAGCCGAGCACTACTTCACCACGGTCGTCTCCCAGTTGGAGGAGGGCGTCGTGGTGATCGATCCGGAGGGCCGGATCGAATCGATGAATCCGGCCGCCAAGCGCATCTTCGGCACCGAGGGGCCCGACCGCCAGGTGATCGGGCGCACCATCCAGTCGCTGCCGCTGGTGCTGCTGGACGCGAACGCCCAGCCCCTGCCGCCGAGCCGCCATCCGGTGGCGCGCACGCTGGCCACGGGCGAGACCATCACCGGCTACGTCTTCGGCGTCGACCGGGTGGACGGCCAGCGCCGCTGGCTGTCGGGCAGCAGCCGGCTGCTCAATCCCGGCGACCCGCGTTCGTCGGCGGTGTCCTCCTTCGCCGACATCACCGAGTTCCGCGCCAGCAGAAGACAATTGGAATACCAGGCCACGCACGACTCGCTCACCGGGCTGGCCAACCGCTCGCTGATCCTGTCCCAGCTGGCCGCCGCGCTGGCCAGCACCGAGGAACTGCTGCCGGTGTCCACCGTGCTGTTCATCGACTTGGACGGGTTCAAAGCGATCAACGACACCCTCGGGCACGCGATCGGCGACACCGTGCTGCAGATCGTCGCCCAGCGGTTGCAGCGCGCGCTGCGCGGTGACGACATCGTCGGCAGGCTCGGCGGCGACGAGTTCCTGGTCCTGCTGTCCGGCCGTACCCGCCGCGTCGACATCGAAGCACTGGTGAACAGGCTGCGCTCCACCATGGCCGAGCCGATCATCGCGCGCGGGCACCGGATCGAGGTGAACGCCTCGATCGGCGTCACCGAACTCGAGGTGGGCGACCGGCGCAGCCCGGAGGCCGTGCTGCACGACGCGGATCTGGCGATGTACCGGGCCAAACCGCCCGGGCGGCGGGAAGGCACCGTCACCAAGGGCCGCAGGCCGAACAGCACGCACGCGTCCTGACGAGCCCGCGCATGATCATCGAACACGCCCTGCTGCCGGTTCGCCCCGAGCGCGCGGCCGATTTCGAAGCCGCCTTCGCCGCGGCGCGGCCGATCATCGCGAGCATGCCCGGCTTCCGGTCGCTGTCGCTGTCGCGCGGGGTGGAGTCGCCGGGCAGCTACCTGCTCCGGGTGGAATGGGACCACATCGACGATCACGTCGTCGGATTCCGCGGCTCGCCGGAATATCAGCGCTGGAAGGACCTGTTACATCACTTCTACGAGCCGTTCCCGGCGGTCGAGCACTTCGCGCCGGTCCCCCTCACAGCGTCCGACAACCCCGTCCCCGTTCCCCCGCAGGGGGCCTCACCTGGGCTTACGGCGAGCCCGCCGCAACCCCAGTAGACTCGACAACTCTGCTTTCCGCGCGTGTGCCTACCCGGTCGGGTGGTGTGCTCGCGCCTGTTCGCGGTGACAAGGAGTTCAGTTTGCCCGATCTCACTCAGGACCGTGCCGCCCACGACGGCGCTCCCGAGCGGACCCGCGAGACCGAGCAGGAGCAGGCATACCTGTCGGTGCTCTACGAGCGGCTCGACGAGATGCGCGACTACGCGCGCAACCGGCTGCGCACCGTGCTGCTGGAGACCGGCGGCACCCCGCAGGCCCGCAGCGAGCGGGAGTCCTTCAGCCAGCTCTACACCGAGGACCTGGCGAAATACGACGCCGCCGAACACGGCCTGTGTTTCGGCCGCATCGATCTCGACGGCGCGCAGGAGGAGTACCGCTACATCGGCAGGCTCGGCATCCTCGACGAGAAGGACGACTACGAGAGCCTGCTGCTGGACTGGCGCGCCCCGCTGGCGCGGCCGTTCTACCTGGCCACCACCGCGGCGCCGGACGGCGTGACCCGGCGCAGGCACATCCGCTCGCGCAACCGCAAGGTCACCGCGATCAACGACGAATACCTCGATCTCGAGGCCGCGCGCCGGGCAGGCGTCACCGGCGCCGACGGCGGGGTCGGCAGCGAGAGCGCGCTGCTGTCCGCGCTGAACGCCGCCCGCACCGGCCACATGAACGACATCGTCGAGACCATCCAGCACGAGCAGGATGCGATCATCCGCTCCGAGCACAAGAGCGTGCTCGTCGTCCAGGGCGGGCCGGGCACGGGCAAGACCGCCGTCGCGCTGCACCGCGCGGCGTATCTGCTCTACACCTATCGCCAGCAGCTCGCCAAGAGCGGCGTGCTGATCATCGGACCGAACGCCACCTTCCTGGACTACATCGGGCAGGTGCTGCCGTCCCTCGGCGAGACCGGCGTGCTGCTGTCCACCATCGGCGATCTCTATCCAGGGGTGCGGGCGGCCCGCGAGGACTCGCTGCGGGCCGGCGAGATCAAGGGATCGCTGACCATTCTGGAAGTGCTCAAGCAGGCGGTGCGCGACCGGCAAGAGGTGCCCGCCGAACCGATCCGGCTGAGCTTCGACGGTTATCCGGTCACGCTGGATCGCAAGATCGCCACCAAGGCCCGCGGGCGCGCCCGGTCCTCGCGCCGCCCGCACAATCTGGCCCGCCCGATCTTCGCCGCGTCGGTGATCGACGCGCTGACCGATCAGCTCGCCCAGACCATGGGCGCCGATCTGTCCGGCGGCCCCAGCCTGCTCAGCTCGGCCGACCTCACCGAGATCCGCGACGAGATGCGCGCCGACCCGCAGATCCAGACGGCCATCGCGAAACTCTGGCCGATCCTGTCCCCGCAGGACGTGCTGGCCGACCTGCTCGCCGACCCCGAGCGGCTGGACCGGGCTGCGCGCTCGCTCGACCCCGCCGACCGGGCCGAGCTGCTGCGGCCGGACGACGGGCAGTTCAGCGCCGCGGACGCGCCGCTGCTGGACGAACTGGCCGAACTGCTCGGCGTGGACGACACCGAGGAACGCGAACGCGCCCGCCGCCGCTGGCGCACCCAGATCGCCGAGGCGCAGGACGCCCTCGACATCCTCACCGGCTCGGCGCCCCAGGATCTGGAGGACGACCTCGACCCCGAGATCCTGATGGCCTACGACCTGATCGACGCGAGCCAGCTGGCCGAACGCCAGGACTTCCGCACCCGCCAGACCACCGCCGAGCGCGCCGCCGGCGATCGCACCTGGACCTACGGTCACGTGATCGTGGACGAGGCGCAGGAGCTGTCGGAGATGGCCTGGCGCATGGTGATGCGGCGCATTCCGAACCGGTGGGTCACCGTGGTCGGCGACGTCGCGCAGACCGGCGACCCGGCGGGCGCGTCCTCCTGGCAGCGGATGCTGGAGCCGTACGTCGCGTCCCGGTGGAAGCTCACCGAACTCACCGTCAACTACCGCACGCCCGCCGAGATCATGGACGTCGCCGCTGACGTCCTCGCCGCCATCGATCCGGCGGCGACCGCGCCGCGCTCGGTCCGCGAGACCGGCGTCGTGCCGCGTGCGTACCGGGTCGCGCCCGGCGACGTGCACGACGAGGTGGCCCGGCTGGTCGCCACCGAGACCGGGCCGGGCACCACGGCGGTGATCGCGCCGCAGGCGCTGACGGCCGGGCTGGCCGACCTCGCAGGCCAGGCCGTTCGGGTGCTGACCGTGCACGAGGTGAAGGGCTTGGAGTTCGACGCGGTCTACCTGGTGGAACCGCAGGCCATCCTCGACGAATCACCGCGGGGGCTCAACGATCTGTACGTCGCGCTGACTCGCGCCACCCAGCGGCTCGGCGTGGTGCACAGTGCGGACCTGCCCGGCGTGCTCGCCCGGCTGCGCTGAACGGACGCCACCCGCCGAAACGACGAAAGGCTCCGTGCCATCTCGCGCTCGGCGAGAACACGGAGCCTTTCGACCGTCGCGGGACTCAGCGCACGGTGTGCACGATCAGGACGTCGGAGCGGGACTTGCGCGCCACGTCGGAGGGCACCGAACCGAGCAGCCGCCCGGCCAGCGTGTTCAGGCCCCGGTTGCCGACGACCAGCAGGTCGGCGTCGACCTCCTTGACCAGCGCCAGCAGCGACTCGACCGGCTCGCCGACGATGGCGCGCTCGACGATGTCGGCCGCACCCGCCGCGATCGCCTTGTCCCGGGCGATGCGCAGGATCTCGTTGGTCGGCGCGGAACCGCGTACCTGGTATGCCTCCTCCTTGAGCACGTCGGCCGCGGCGGCGACGTCGCGGTCGTCGGTCGGGTAGTACGCGCAGGCCACGATCAGGGTCGCGCCGGACACGCCGGCCAGAGCGCCTGCCTTCTCGACGGCGACATACGACGAGTCCGAGCCATCGGTACCGACGACAATGGTCCGGTAGGCGGTCATTCTCTCCTCCAACTATGCGGTGGGTCGGGTGCCGCGCGCGGGTTCGTCCCGGCTCGACCGGGGCGTCGGCGCGGCGACTGGGGTCGACCATAGCGGCAAACGGTGCGGAAATTTCAGAAATCGCAAGACATCACACTGGGGGTGCTCGACCATTCCCGCCGCGGATTCGCCAGGGAATGCGAGAAAGGCCGGACCAACCAGGGCAGACTCAATTCCAGGGAACTAAACCTGTGAGGTGCCACAACCGCTTCGAACCCCATTGCGGGCCTGGGATATTCATCACAGAGCCAGGTCCGTCACACGAAGACCGGCCCGTCCCGCACGTGAATCCACGCGCCCGGAACGGGCCGATCGGCGCCGGAGCACCGTGCAGCCAGAGCCACTGCCGAAGGTTTGCCCAGAATATGCCGAGAATCGCTCCTGCACCGTCTATGGCTTCGCCTTCCTGCGGCGAAAAGGACGCGCAGAATTAGCGCGCGGGGCCGCGGCCTACAGGTCGAAAAGCGGTCCGGTGATGGTCAATCCGAGTTCGTCGACATGGGCGAAGAACGCGAACAACATCAGGGCGGCGCCGGCCAGGGCCACGTCCTTGCTGAACTGGATCAGCTCGGTCTGCTTGGCCTCGCCATCGGTCTCCTGCCAGAACCGGTGCATCACGAAAGCGGTCGGCAGCAGCCCGAGGACGAGCAGCAGCGATCCGAGGTCGGCCCAAATGCCCAGCAGCACGCTCAGACCGCCGAGGGCGAACAGCGCGCCCGAGCCGAACACGGCGGCCTTGGCCATCGGCACGCCTTTACTCTGCGCATACCCCGCCATCGCTTCGGTGCGGGTGAAATGGCCGAGGGCGGAGGTCAGGAACAGCATCGCGAACAACACGCGTCCGATCAGCACCACGACATCCATGTCCAGCTCCTCGCTGTCGGGCAACTACGTCCTCGTCGGCATGACCTTGGCGGTGACCTCGTTGCGGAAACGTAGCGAATTCTTGGCGTATTCCAGGGGGGCCATACCCACTTCCGTGGTGAACTCACGCGAGAAGTGCGCTTGGTCGAAATATCCGAGATCCGCGGCCAACGCGGCGAGGTCTTCGGTACGGCCTTTCGCGAGCAGTTCGGCGCCGTCCTGCAACCGGTAACGCCGCAGCACCCATTTCGGTCCCGCGCCGACGTACCGGCGGAACATGCGCTGCAGCGTGCGGGCGGGCACGCCGAACCGCTCGGCGATCTGATCGACCCTGGTCAGCTCCTGGTCGGTGGCCATGGCATCGACGATGCGCAGCACCAGCCGGTAGGTCGGGTCCTCGACCGCGGGACGGTCCGCGAGGTACTCCTCGACGACGCGGCAGCGCTGGTCGACCGTCGGCGCGTCGAGCACCCGCTCGGTCAGGCGCGCGCCTTCGGGCAGCACGTCGGCGACGGGCACCGCGCGGTCGCGCAACGAACCGACGTCCACGCCGGTGAACGCGCCGAATCCGCCCGCCCGGAAACGGATTCCGAACGTCTCACCGAGCCCGCCGAGTTCGCGCGTGAACTTCGTGGTGACCACACCGTTGACGAATCCGCCGGTCCGCGACTCCGACCGTTCGAAGGTGACGTTCACGCTCGGATACGACAGCACCTCCGCCCGATACGGCGGCCTGCCGCGCAGGTCCCAGCGCACCGCCCAGTACCACTCGACGTAGCGGTCCACCACGGAGCCCGGCGGCACACGGACCAGGGACCGGTGCCTCGCCTGCTCGTCCGGATGCAGGATTCCCTTGGTGTCGGTGGGCGCGAGGGGATTGCGGGCCTGCGGCGGCTCGGCGGCGGGTTCGGCGCTACGCGGCACGATGTCGCTTTCTTACAAGACCCGCCGGCCGCGACCGGCAAAAGTAGTGGCCATGACGAACACAGTGAATCCCATCGCCGACGGCTACCACTCGATCACCTGTTTCCTCGCGGTCGGTGACGGCAACAAGGCTATCGATTTCTACACCGCCGTTTTCGAGGCCGAGGTGATCACTCGCAACGACCTGCCCGACGGCCAGCCGGCCCACGCGGAACTGAAGATCGGCGACTCGACCCTGCAGCTGGGAATGCCCATCCCGGACAACGGCGTGCTGGCGCCGAACGGCGAGTGGGTGCACACCTCGATCGTGCACTACTGCCCCGACGTCGACGCGGTGGTGCGGCGCGCCGTCGAACACGGCGCTCGCAAGGTCGAGGAGCCGCAGACCTTCGTGACCGGCGACCGGTTCGGCGTGGTGATCGATCCCTTCGGCCACCGCTGGGCGGTGCTCACCAAAGTGGAGGATGTCTCGCGCGAAGAGGCCGAGCGCCGGGTGAACGAATGGCTGGCCACCCAGGCCTGACGGCTCGGCTGCCTCCGCGGTCGTTCTAGGGACGGCCTGCGGAGGCGGCGGCGGCGCGCCCCGGGTCAACTCAACCCGGCGGCGTCCATGCCGCGCAGTTCCTTCTTGAGATCCGCGATCTCGTCGCGCAACCGCCCGGCGAGTTCGAACTGCAGCTCGCGGGCCGCGTTCATCATCTGCGCGGTCAGCTCTTTGACCAGATCGGCGAGTTCGGCACGCGGCATCGACTTGACGTCGCGGCCCTCGTAGACACCCGCGCTCACCGCCCGTCCGGGCTCGCCCTGCGCCCGCCTGCCGCGGCTGGCGTTGCGCCCGGAGCCGCCGACCTCGACCTCGGTCTCGTCGGCCTCGCGGTACACCTGGTCGAGGATGTCGGCGATCTTCTTGCGCAGCGGCTGCGGATCGATCCCCATCTCCTCGTTGTAGGCGATCTGTTTCGCGCGGCGGCGCTCGGTCTCGTCGATGGCGAACTGCATGGAGTCGGTGATCTTGTCCGCGTACATGTGCACTTCGCCGGAGACGTTGCGCGCGGCGCGGCCGATGGTCTGGATCAGCGCGGTGGTACTGCGGAGGAATCCTTCCTTGTCCGCGTCGAGGATCGCCACCAGCGACACCTCGGGCAGATCGAGACCTTCGCGCAGCAGGTTGATGCCCACGAGCACGTCGTATTCGCCGAGCCGCAGCTGCCGCAGCAGCTCGACGCGGCGCAGCGTGTCGATCTCGGAGTGCAGGTAGCGCACCCGCACGCCAAGGCCGAGCAGGTAGTCGGTCAGATCCTCGGCCATCTTCTTGGTGAGCGTGGTCACCAGCACCCGCTCGTCGCGCTCGGTGCGTTCCCTGATCTCGTGGATCAGATCGTCGATCTGCCCCTTGGTCGGCTTCACCACGACCTTGGGGTCCACCAGGCCGGTCGGCCGGATGACCTGCTCGACCACCTCACCGCCGGTCTGCCCGAGTTCGTACGGCCCCGGCGTGGCCGACAGGTACACCGTCTGCCCGATCCGGTCGGCGAATTCCTCCCAGGTCAGCGGACGGTTGTCCACCGCGGACGGCAACCGGAAGCCGTACTCCACCAGGTTGCGCTTGCGGGACATGTCGCCTTCGTACATCCCGCCGATCTGCGGGACGGTGTTGTGCGACTCGTCGATGACCAGTAGGAAGTCCTCCGGAAAGTAGTCCAGCAGCGTCGCGGGCGCCGAACCGGCCGGACGGCCGTCGATGTGGCGCGAGTAGTTCTCGATGCCGGAGCAGAACCCGACCTGCCGGATCATCTCCAAGTCGTACTGGGTGCGCATGCGCAGCCGCTGGGCCTCCAGCAGTTTGCCCTGCCGCTCCAACTCGGCGAGCCGATCCTCCAGTTCGGCCTCGATGTCGCGCACCGCGCGTTCCATTCGCTCCGGTCCCGCCACGTAGTGGGTGGCGGGGAAGATCCGCACCATGTCGACCTGGCGGACGACGTCGCCGGTGAGCGGGTGCAGGTAGTACAGCGCCTCGATCTCGTCGCCGAAGAACTCGATGCGAACGGCGAGCTCCTCGTAGGACGGGATGATCTCCACCGTGTCGCCGCGCACCCGGAACGAGCCGCGGGTGAACGCCATGTCGTTGCGCGTGTACTGCACGTCGACCAGCAGCCGTAGCAGCGCGTCCCGGTCGATCTCCGTGCCGACCTCCAGTTGCACCGAGCGGTCGAGATACGACTGCGGCGTGCCGAGGCCGTAGATGCACGACACCGAGGCGACCACCACCACGTCGCGCCGGGACAGCAGGCTGGAGGTCGCCGAATGGCGCAACCGCTCGACGTCGTCGTTGATCGAGCTGTCCTTCTCGATGTAGGTGTCGGTCTGCGCGATGTACGCCTCGGGTTGGTAGTAGTCGTAGTAGGAGACGAAGTACTCGACGGCGTTGTTGGGCAGCATCTCGCGCAGTTCGTTGGCCAGCTGGGCGGCGAGCGTCTTGTTCGGCGCCATCACCAGCGTGGGCCGCTGCAACCGCTCGATCAGCCAGGCCGTGGTGGCCGACTTTCCCGTGCCGGTGGCGCCGAGCAGCACCACGTCGCGCTCCCCCGCCTTGATCCTGCGCTCCAGCTCGGCGATCGCGGCCGGCTGGTCGCCCGCCGGCTGGTGTTCGCTGACCACCTCGAACCGGCCGCCGACGCGCTCGATCTCGCCGACGGGGCGGAACTCCGAGTGCGCGAGCGGCTGCTCGGCGGCCCTGTCCTCGAAGCCCTCCGCCGGAATCTCGGTTGCGAATGCCATGCTCACCAGCCTAGGCCCACCCACCGACAGGTTCCCGGGTGCAGTCGGACGGTCACCGACCGGCACCGACCGAGTAACCGTCACTGTGATCTCGATCACGTCGAGGCGGCGGCGTCTCACCGCGCCGACGAGGCGTCGGGGTGCGCCGCCGAGCCGCCCGCCACTTCCCGAAGACGCCGCCGATCGGCGAGCCGACCGGCCCCGGGCGGCCGCCGCAGGCAATGAGGAATGCGCGAAAGCCGATAGGGGTATACCGAAAACAACCGGCCCGCAACACTTTCGCCGAGCACCCGCAGTCAGGCGCCGCGATCACCCCCGGGGGCCGGACAGTTACCGCGGACGGCCGCGCGAGCGCGTGCCCGCCGACGCATCGCACAACCGCGTCGAGGCCACTGCGAGCGGACCGTTACATGTCCGAAATGTCCGTTGCCGCAACAGGTTTCGTGCGGGCGAACACCTTATCGCGAACCGCGCGGCGACCCCGCGCCAGGTGTAACCTGATCTGGTTGTTCGGACGTGGTGAAGGACAAAGCCATGAGCGGTCTGCTTCCATTGCTCGTCGCCGTGCCGGCCGTGACCGGCCTCGCCGGGTACGTCGCCAGGGATATCCGCGCGGTGGTTCCCTCCGTCACCGGCGCCGCCACGGCCGCCCCACCGGGGCCGATCGCCGCGGCCACACCGGCGCCGCACCGGCCCAGGGTGGAGTTCTTCAATCTGGCCGAATTGACCAATACCGACGCCAAGGGCTTCGTCCGCCCGGTCGATCGTTTCCACGCCGAGCCGTGGGGCCTGTACATGGCCCGCCGGGTCGGCGGACCGGATTCGCACTACCTCGAATCCTGGTTGCTGCCCCAACTCTCACTGCGGGCGACGCTGGCGCGGACCAACCCGGCACACCACCGGGAACCGGTCTACCGCCTCGACGTCGGGGAGTTCACCCGCGTCGGCCAGAAGCGCTGGAAGGCGGTGGACCAGTACTTGTCCATCGCCGTGCGCCGCGGGCGCACCGCCGAACTACTCGGGGTCGACGAGCTGCTCGCCGCGCACGCCGCCGGGCTGGTCGACACGGCGCAGGCGCACCGGGCGTTCGAGCGGGCCACGGCCGTGCTGGACGGGCTGGCCGCGCACGAGCACCGCGTGGAGAGCTGGCTGGCCACCCACGGCATCGTCCTCACGTGGATGTAGCCCGCGGATTACTGCCCCGGCTCGACGCGTCGAGAACGGCGGTAGATCCTTGATACATGACGCAGGCACCCATCGTCGACGTGCACCGGCCCAAAGTGGAGTACTTCAACATCGCGGATCTGACGAACACGGATCCGAAAGGCTTCGTGCGCCCGGTCGAGAAGTACCACGTCGAGCCGTGGGGCCTGTACATGGCCCGCACCTCGGATCATCCGCAGTTCCACTACATCGAGTCGTGGTTGCTGCCCAAGCTGCACCTGCGCGCGACGATCTTCCACTATCTTCCGGCGCATCGGCGCGACCAGGACTTCTACCTCGACATCGGTGATTTCACGGCGGTCGCCCCGAAGAAGTGGAAGTCCGTCGATCACTACCTCGACATCGTCGTGCGCTCCGCGCGCGAGACCCAACTGCTCGACGTCGACGAGCTGATCGCCGCCCACGCCGCCGGGCTGATCAGCCTCGCCGACGCCGAGGCCGCCGTGCAGCACGCGACCGCCGCCATCGACGGCATCGCCGCCAACGGCCACACCTTCGAGGGCTGGCTGGAAACCATGGACATCACCTTGACCTGGCTGTAGCCCAAGCCGTGTGGCACACTCGCCGGTCCGCTAGGGCGCCGACGAATCCCGCCAAGCGAGCGCCCTGGGATAAGCGGCGTCGAACCAGGGCTCCTTGACCCCGAGATAGACCGCGGTCGCCTCCGCGCCGCTCAGTCCAGCCGCCTTGGCTTCGCCCTCGCGCTTCACGGCGACATACTCCGCGCGGGCCTCGGCGTCGGCCCGCAGCCAGTCCCGCAGCAGCAGCGCGTACTGCTGCCCGGGCGAACCGTCGACGCGCACGTGCACGTTGGCCAACCGGCCCGGATCGGCGCTCTGATGAAAGCGCTTGGTCCACAGCGTGAGGTCTACACCCGCGGGGTCCTGCGGCGTCGGCTTGGGATTGTCCTGGGTGTTCTCCGGCCGCACGGGGAATCCCGCCGCACCGAGGGCGTCGCGCAGGCCGTCGGCGGCGGCCAGATCGGCGACGGTGATCTGCAGATCGATCACATCCTTGGCGGGCAACCCCGGCACCGAGGTGGAACCGATGTGATCGATCCGGGACGCGGCGCCGCCGCAGGCCACCCACAACCGGGCGATCAGCCGCTGCGCGTGCGCCGGCCAGGACGGATCGGCGGGCACGAGCCGGATGTCGCCGCGGCGCGCGGGCGTCCCGGCCCGCAGGTTCCGCTCGAACGGCACCAAACGCTCGGCCCACAGCCTGCGTACCTCGGCCTCGACCGCACCCGGCGCGCCGCTGTTGTCCAGCAATACATCGGCAACGGCCCGGCGCTGTTCGTCGGTGGCTTGTGCGGAAATACGCGCGCGCGCATCGGCTTCGGCGACGCCACGGAATTCCACCAGACGGCGGATACGCGTTTCGGCATCGACGTCGACAATGAGCACGAGATTCATCAGCGGCGCCAGACCGTTTTCCACCAGAAGCGGAATATCCTGCACCACAACGGCGTCCGCGGGCGCGGCGGCGATCAATTCCGCCGTGCGTTTTCCGACGAGTGGGTGGGTGATCGAATTCAGTTTCGCGCGCGCCGCGTCGTCACCGAAGGCCTTGGCCGCCAAGGCCGACCGATCGAGGCTGCCGTCCGCCGCGAGGATGTCGGCGCCGAACGCATCCACCAGCGCGGCCAGGCCCTCGGTGCCCGGCTCCACCACCTCCCGGGCGATCAGGTCGGAATCGATGACCACCGCGCCGAGGTCGGCGAGCGCCCGGGCCACCGTCGACTTCCCCGCTCCCATGCCTCCGGTGAGGCCGATTCGTAACATTCGACCAGTCTCGCATCCGGACCGGGCTCGGGCGTCCGCCGCCCCGATCGCGTCCACCCGGCCACGAAGCCGATTCGGTCGATTACCCGATGGGCCCGCGCATTCCACCACTCGCGGCGCCATTTGCCCGTTCCGTGACAACGCCGAGACCGATTCGCAACAATTCCGGATGTTTGCCGTTGCGCGGCGGCGACTTTCCGACACGCCGAGGCAATTACTCGGGCAAAATACTCTGCCGAGCACTTTCGTTCCGCTAATCTTCGCCGTGGCGATCCAGGCCGACACCAGCGAAGCAAAGGAACACCATTGGGCACCAGAATCAACCAGACGGGTCGCCACCGCCTGGGCATGGCGGGGCGAGTGCACTGCATTCAGATCCCCGCTGTCGCGGCGGCGCTCGCCGAGCACCGCCGCTCTTGGTTCACCGCGTTCATCAGTCCCGCGCGGCACAGTTTCGCTGCCATGCGGAACCGTCCGGCCGCACCCGCGGTCCGGTGGGTACCTGCTACCGCAAGCTGAACCCGAGTTCGAAGTGGCCCAGCCTCTCGCCAAGGCTGGGCCACTGTTTTGCGCGCCCGGTTTCGCTGTGCGGCACGATGATCCGTCCACCGCATCACCCCTTGCGCAACCCGAAATGCAAGTACAGATGCAAGGTCGCTTACCCGCGGTACCGCCCAGCGCTCCGGTAGGCACAGCACCCCACGATGGTTGCGGTCGCAGTAAAACCTCGAGTCGTGCGACGAACGACACCCTCGGTCCGTGTCGTGTGGAGGAATGTTTCCCGAATTCCGGGTGATTTTTCGCGCACGTCCGAGCGGGCGGTGCAGTGGTCGATCCCGAGCCGAGCCGTGCCGCCGTCCCCGGCAATGGACGGACCCGCGGTAAGGAAGACACGGCGCCGAAATACCGATACAGCAAAACGGTGACGGTGTTGGCGACGTGTACAGCGGCGTAATATCCGCCACATTCGAGCCCTACGGATTATCGATCCGGCGCATCTCCGGCAATCTCGGGTTACGACGCCAAAGACCGGCGATCCGCGCCTGCCACGGGGCATCGGCCGGGTCACGCGGTCGCGGAAGGGCGCCGCCGAGCCGGATTCGGCAGCCCCAGGGCGGTGTTGAGCCGGTAGGCCCCGCCCAACCCGTGGAAGATCGCCATGCTCAGACCGCCGACGCCGATGCTCACCGCGCCGGCCCACGGATGATCGGCCAAGTCGGCCCAGTACACGATCAGCGCCGTCAGCAGCAGTCCGAGGAATCCGGCCACGGAATTGCGCACGGGCGCGTTACCCGTCACGTTCGGGAACTCCTCCCCCATCATCCCTTTCACTCTCGAGCTCGAGGGCCTGCGGGACGCGCTGCCGCAGCGCGTCGTCGCCTTGCTGCCACGCTTTTCACGACATCGCGCACGGGCCCGCGGAGCCGGGCTCCCGCGCGACGACGCCACCGGCACGCTAGACCGGCACCAGCGCCCGCGCCGCGCGAACAGGGCGTCCGGCGTCGCCGTCGATTACGGCTTCCCAGCCGCCCTGCACATCCACGCAGAGCCGACGCCGCTCCGGAAGCACCGTGGCGGCTCGTACCTAAAAGCCGAGAGACCGGACCAGGTCACGCATCTCGACGCGGAAAAGCTTGGCCGGGTCCTGTGATTGCGGATACAGGTGGCCGTACACCTCGAGCGCGATCGGTCCATGCATCCGGCCCCACATACGCAGTGCGAGGGCGAGCGCGTCGGGAGGCAGCTCCGGGAACTCGGACCGGACATGCTCGGCCAAGCCCGCGTCGAAGTCGGACCACGCGCAGTCCTCCACGGACTGCGTCGCCGCGGCTTGGGGCCACGCGGCGGCCGCGAGACCGACCAGGCCGGTGCAGGCGCGCAATTCGGCCGCGGCGGCGGCCCCGCCCGGCGGCGGCCGATAACCGGCGACCGGATCGCCGTAGATGAGCCGGAATTCGGCGGGCCGCTCGACCGCCCATGCACGCACTGCTTCCGCCCAGGCGACGATGCGCCCTGCCGGATCGTCGACCGGAACGGCGTCGCGCGCGGCTTCCAGCCGGTCGACCAAAGCGGTGTAGACGTCCGAGATGAGCGTGGAGATCAAGTCGTCGCGAGTGGCGAAGTAGCCGTAGATCGCGCCCGCCGTCATCCCTATCTCACGGGCGATGGCCCGCAGCGAGATCGCGTCCGGGCCGCCCTCGGCCAGGAGCCGCATCGCGATCGTCTCGATGTCCTCCAGCGTCTGGGCGCGCAGGCGCTCCCGGCGACTTCTCACGATCTCGGCCACGGTTGACACCCTACAGTGTTCGGCTACTATCTGCCGTATTCTTACTGAACGCCGTGTAGTAAATGAATAGCGTTAAGGAGTGGTCATGGATATCGGTGTGTTCGGCGCGACCGGCATCATCGGATCGCGCGTCGTCAGCGAAGCGCTGCGCCGGGGGCACCGGGTCACCGCCTTCACCCGCGATGCGGCGCGGTTTCCGGCCCGGCGCGGGGACGAGGCGTGGGCGGTGGCCGACTGGCTCGACGCCGGCAGCATCGCCGAGGCGATCACCGGCCGCGACGTCGTCGTAAGCGCTGTGAACGCCGGCCACGGCATCGCCGACACCATCGCCAGGGCGGACGATTTCGTGGTGGGCGCGCGGGCGATGGTCGCCGCGCTCGACCGGCAGCCGCGCGTGCGCCTGATCGCGGTGGGCGGGGCGGGCAGCCTCGAGGTGGCACCCGGCATGCAACTGCTGGACACCGGAGAGGAGTTCACCCGCACCCTCACCGAGGTGCTCGACGTGCCCGCTGAGTACGCCCGCGTCGTGCGCGCATTACGCGAGGCCTTGAACATCTATCGGCTGTCCAACCGCAAGTGGACCTATCTGAGCCCCTCCTCCGGACGGATCAATCCCGGCGAGCGCACCGGCCGCTTCCGGATCGGCGGTGATCAACTCCTGGTCGGCGGCCCGGACATCTCCGCGGAAGACGTGGCCGTCGCCCTCCTCGACGAAGTCGAACTGCCACGCTTCGTCCAGCGCCGCTTCACCGTCGGCTACTGAGCGGACGCACCAGGCGGAAGCCGCGCTCCACCACGATCGCCACGTCTGCGGGACCTGGCCTCGGCCAGGTGGCCGGCGCGAACGCCGACCGAGCGCGGCTCGCAGCGGCTGCCGCGATGGGGTCGGCAGCGTGCGAATGATCACCGGCGCCCTGTGCGCCGCACCGCTGTCGCGTGCCCGACCGCTGCACATGTCCACAGCACGGGCCCGATCATCGACCACCGCCCGCTTGCAAGAGCTGACCATCGGGACCGGTGCCGGGCACGCGGTTTCTGTCGGACCCCTCCGACACAATACGAAGTGTCGGACGTCGATCTGGTTGCCACACAAAGTAATCCGCAACCCGAGAGATAGGGGTCCTCATGCCCGACGTCAAAGCTTCGACGCCCGACCGACGCGCCGTGGACCACGAAGAGCCCGTGGCCTTCACGGCGGAAATCGACCGGCACCGGTCCCTGCTGCGCCCCGCTGCGCAGGATTACCGGTGGCGCGTGGCCCAGCGGATCGAGCACCTGGATCCGTCGGACCAGGAGCCGTGGCTGCGGCAGGCGGACCAACTGGTCGAGTCGCTGATGATCGACCCGGTCCGGCACAGCGATTTGGACTTGGATGCTTACCGAGCCATCCGGGACGGCATCCCCGTCCACTACGACACCGAACGCAGAACGTACGTCTTGCGTCGCCCGGGGCAGGACCCGCTGGTGATCCGCCCCGGATTGCCCGAGCATCGACTCGGCGTCATCGCACGGCTGGCCTCGCGCGGATTGCGGCTCGAACAGATACAGGTCGTCGCGCTCACCACGGCTCAGATGGTGGCGCCGCACGAGGCGGCACGGCGACCCGCGCACGCGCCACAAGTCGAACGCGGCGGTACCACGAAGACCTCGCGCACCGGGAAGGTCTGAAGGCGCTCAGCGAAAACGACTGTGCCCCAACCGAATGCCGGTTGGGGCACAGTCGTTCGAACTATTGCCTATCAGGCGTTGCCGGACAGCTTCTCCCGCAGCGCCGCCAGCTGGGCGTCGCTGGCCAGCGAACCACCGGCGGGCTCGGCCTGGCTGGCGGAGGACTGCGAACCGCTCTCGGAGGAGTAGTTCGACGCGCCGCCACCGTTCGCGGCCTCGGCCGCGGCGTCGGCCGCCATCTTCTCCATCTGCGCGGTGTGCATCTTGTGGCGACGCTCCGCCTCGGCGTAGCGGCCTTCCCACTCCTCGCGCTGCTTGTCGAAGCCCTCGAGCCACTCGTTGGTGTCGGGGTCGAAGCCCTCGGGGAAGATGTAGTTGCCCTGCTCGTCGTAGCTGTCGGCCATGCCGTACTTCGACGGGTCGAACTCGGCGTGGTAGTCCTCGTTGGCCTGCTTGAGGCTCAGCGAGATCCGGCGGCGCTCCAGGTCGATGTCGATGACCTTGACCATCGCGTCGTCGCCGACGGCCACGACCTGGTCCGGCACCTCGACGTGGCGCTCGGCCAGCTCGGAGATGTGCACCAGGCCCTCGATGCCCTCCTCGACGCGGACGAACGCGCCGAACGGAACGAGCTTGGTGACCTTGCCCGGCACGATCTGGCCGATCGCGTGGGTGCGGGCGAACTGACGCCACGGGTCTTCCTGGGTCGCCTTGAGCGACAGCGAGACGCGCTCGCGGTCCAGGTCGACGTCGAGCACCTCGACGGTGACCTCGTTGCCCACCTCGACGACCTCGGACGGGTGGTCGATGTGCTTCCAGGACAGCTCGGAGACGTGCACCAGACCGTCCACGCCGCCCAGGTCGACGAAGGCGCCGAAGTTGACGATCGAGGAGACCACACCCTTGCGGACCTGGCCCTTCTGCAGCTGGTGCAGGAACTCGCTGCGGACCTCGGACTGGGTCTGCTCCAGCCAGGCGCGGCGGGACAGCACCACGTTGTTGCGGTTCTTGTCCAGCTCGATGATCTTGGCCTCGATCTCCTTGCCGACGTACGGCTGGAGATCGCGGACCCGCCGCATCTCGACCAGCGACGCGGGCAGGAAGCCGCGCAGGCCGATGTCGAGGATCAGGCCGCCCTTGACGACCTCGATGACGGTGCCCTTGACGGCCTCGTCCTTCTCCTTGAGCTCCTCGATGGTGCCCCACGCACGCTCGTACTGCGCCCGCTTCTTCGACAGGATCAGGCGGCCTTCCTTGTCCTCCTTGGTGAGAACAAGGGCCTCGACCTCATCGCCCACGGAAACGACCTCGTTGGGGTCGACGTCGTGCTTGATGGAGAGTTCGCGAGAGGGGATGACGCCTTCGGTCTTGTAACCGATGTCGAGCAGGACCTCGTCGCGATCGACCTTGACGATGGTTCCTTCGACGATGTCGCCGTCGTTGAAGTACTTGATCGTGGCGTCGATGGCGGCGAGGAAATCCTCGGCGGAGCCGATGTCGTTGACGGCTACCTGCGGCGAGGTGACGGTGGTGGGCATATGTCGGTTTGCTCCGGACGGATTGTGGTCGGTTGCGGACATTGGAACTTTCGGTACGCTGCGATCTCACCGCGAGGTGTGAAGACGGACACTTAGGAACGTACCGCACGCGACGCGCGTGAAACTCAGCACGGGTTGAACTCCGGTACGGTTGTACGGAAGACACTCGCGCGTTCAGCGTACGCGACCTCGGTCCGGGCGGGCAAACCGTCGGGTCGCCACGCCGATAGTCTGATCGGCGTGTCGGAAGATCGCCATGCGCAAGCAAACGCACTGCTCGGAACGGCGGGCACGGCGCGGACCCGGATCGGATCGGCGGCCAGCAGGGTGGCCAGCCGACGGTGGTGGGACGCCGATGCCGCCCAATACCACGAGACGCACGGGGATTTCCTCGGCGTCGACTCCGCCGGCGGCGAGTTCGTGTGGTGCCCCGAGGGTCTCCACGAGGGCGATATGCGATTCCTCGGGGATGTCTCCGGCAAGCGGGTGCTGGAGATCGGCTGCGGCTCGGCCCCGTGCTCGCGCTGGCTGGCGGGACAAGGCGCGCGTCCGGTCGGGCTCGATCTGTCGCGCGGCATGCTGGAGCGGGGCCTGGCGGTGATGGCGCGCGGCGGTCCGCGGGTGCCGCTGGTCCAGGCGGACGCCGAGGCCCTTCCGTTCGCGGAGGCGTCGTTCGATCTGGCCTGCTCGGCGTTCGGCGCGGTGCCGTTCGTCGCCGATTCGGGGTTGGTGATGCGCGAGGTGGCGCGCGTGCTGCGGCCGGGTGGACGCTGGGTCTTCTCCGTGAACCACCCGATGCGCTGGATCTTCCCGGACGATCCCGGCCCGGCGGGGCTGACCGCCACCATCCCGTACTTCGATCGCACGCCTTACGTCGAGCTCGACGGCGACGACGTGCCCGTCTACGTCGAGCACCACCGCACCATCGGCGACCGGGTCCGGGAGATCGTCGCGGCGGGACTGGTGGTGGAGGACATCGTCGAACCGGAATGGCCGGAGTGGCTCGAGCGCGAATGGGGGCAGTGGAGCCCGCTGCGCGGCGAGTTGTTCCCCGGTACGGCCATCTTCGTCACGAGGAAGCCCGGACCGTGAGGTGCCGGTCGTCGATCAGCTCGAGGAGGGATACCTCGTGGCTGACCAGCAGCATCTGCGTTCGGGGCAGGTCGATGAGCTTGTGCAGGCTGTCCCGGAAGGCTTCGGCCTCCGCCATGGTGTCGAAATCCAGCTCCACGAGCACCCGGTTCGGGTTGTGCGTGAATCGGGCCACCCGGCAGTTGCGAGCTCCGGCCTCCGCGAAGAACTGCTCCAGACCGTCGAACGCGGGCTTCCACGTCTCGTAGTCACGCACGGTGTCGTCGATGTGCACGATCGTGGTCATCATTTCCCCTTTCGGTGCCGATGGCCGGACATTTGCTGACACCTTGCAGTCTTCGCGCCCTCGAGCCAGGGCACCATCTCTGATCGGTATCGAGGTCGTGTCACTGCGACTTCGGTTTGCGCCCCGCCTGCTCCAGCGCCAGACGCAGCGCGTATTCGATCTGGGCGTTGATACTGCGCAGGTCGTCGGCCGCCCACTTCGCGATGGCGTCGTGGACGGCCGGGTCCAGGCGTAGCAGCAGTTTCTTGCGCTCGGCCATGGGCAGTCCGCCTCAGGAGTAGAGCGAACCGGCGTTGACGACGGGCTGGGTGGGACGGTCACCGCACAGGACGACGAGCAGGTTCGACACCATCGCCGCCTTGCGCTCCTCGTCCAGTTCCACCATGCCCTCCTGGGTGAGCCGCTCCAGCGCCAGCCCGACCATTCCGACCGCGCCTTCGACGATCCTGGTCCGCGCCGCGACCACCTGGGCGGCCTGCTGGCGAACCAGCATCGCCTGGGCGATCTCGGGCGCGTAGGCGAGGTGGGTGATCCGCGCCTCCAGCACCTCGATACCCGCCATCTCGGTGCGTTCCCGCAGTTCGACGGTCAGTTCCTCGGCCACCTCGGCGCCGTCGCGCAGGCTGGTGGTGTCGGCCTCGTGCGCGTCGTACGGGTGCGTCGTGGCCAGGTGCCGGACGGCCGCTTCGGACTGGGTCTCGACGTACTCCTCGTAGTCGTCGACGGCGAAGGCGGCCTTGAAGCTGTCCACCACCCGGTAGACGACCACCGCGGCGATCTCCACGGGGTTGCCGTCGGCGTCGTTGACCTTCAGCTTCTGCGTCTCGAAGTTGCGCACGCGCAGCGAGATGCTCTTGCGGTCGGTCAACGGGAGCACCGAGAAGAAGCCCGGTTCGCTCACCGAGCCGACGTAGCGGCCGAAGAACTGGACCACCTTGGCCTCGTTCGGGTTCACCACCGTCAGCCCGGTCGCGAGCAGCAGCAGGACGACGACCACGACGGTCGCCGCCACCGCGCCGCCCACGGCGAGGGCGTTGCCGTCCCGGGCGCCCACGACGAAACCGAGCGCCGCGCCGCCGCCGAACAAGACCGTGAGCACGAACCACCCCAGCAGCACCAGGAAGCCGTTGACGTGGAACGCGGGTCGAAACTGCATGACATCCTCCCAATATCAGAGTGATATCACGAAGATAGCATGCTGCCGCCGCGCCCGGCCAGAGCGCGGCGGCGGCGAATCACCCGGCGTCCGGCCGGATATTACGGTTGAAGCGGAACAGATTGCGGGGATCGTGCCGAGCCTTGAGCGCGGCCAGCCGGGCGTAGGTGTCCGGCCGATACCCCGCTCGGGTCTGTGCCTCGTCCGCTTCGGCGCCCGCGCCGTAGAGGAAATTCAGGCTGTGGCCGAGCGTCCACGGCGCCAGCGCTGCGCGGATTCTCGCCCGGGTCGCGGTGTCGGCCGGATCGGTGATGATCCGCACGATGTACGCCGCGTCGCGATGGTCCACCGCGATCCCGGCGTCGCCGGTGCGGGCCAGCGCGCCACCGAGATGACGCACGTCGACGACCGCCCCGGCGCCGGATTCCGGGCCGGCGACGTCGAGCAGGGCCGCGGCAGTCTCCGCGGTGAACTCGCCGAGCAGGGCGTTGGTGGCCGCGTAGGCGTGCGGGTGGTCGGGGTCGCTGTGAATGGTGTGCGACTCGGTGTACGGCATGGCGCGCAGGTCGTCCTTCAGGCGTTCCCCGACCGCCCGCAACGGCGCGACCAGTCGTTCGCCTTCCTCGGCGGGCCCGTTGTACGCGATCCGGACCGAGGCGACGTACCGTCCCCGCAGCGGCGCGGGCACCTGCGGGATGTCCGGGAAGGCCAGCATGGTGACCGTCGAGGTCACTTCGTCCGGCACGGTCGCGGTCCACCGCCGCCACGCCTCCAGCGCCCGCTCGACCAGCGGCGTGTCGAAGACCAGCTGTCCGCCGTACACCGTTTTCACCGGAACCAGGCCGACCTCCAGCCCCGTCACGACGCCGAAGTTGCCGCCGCTGCCGAGCACCGCGCCGAACAACTCGTCCTCCGGCGTCAGAGTGCGCACCCGGCCGTCGGCGGTGACCAGCTCGATCGTCCGCACGTGCTCGGCCGCGTAGCCGAACTGACGCGCCAGCAGCCCGACGCCGCCGCCGAGCAGATAGCCCACCACGCCGACCGACGGCGACGAACCGTTCAGCGGCGCCAATCCGTGCTCGGCCGCCGCCTCGACCAGCGCGCCGGCACGCACCCCCGCGCCGACGTACGCGGTCCGGCGGGCCGGGTCGATCCGGACGCCCGTCATCCGCCGGGTGCTGATCAGCAACCCACCGTCCGTGGCGACGGACAGCCCGTGGCCGGTGGCCTGCACGGCGATCGGCAGATCGTGGCGCGCGGCGTACTCCACGGCGGCGCGCACGTCCTCGGCGTGCACCGCCCCGACGACCAGCGCGGGCCGGTGCGTATAGGCGGTTTGGAAGCCGGCGATCTCCGCGTCGTAGCCCTCGTCCCCGGGGCGGAAGACCGGACCGGTGAAGATATCGAGCTTTTCCGTGGTCTGTGCTGCGTTGTTTCCCATGCTTCGACCATGCTCCACGAGGCGTCAGAAGTAAAACAGATACTTCTTCTGAACGTTATAATGATTAGTTATGGAATTGCGGCAACTCCGCTACTTCGTCACCGTCGCGCAGGAGGCGAGCTTCACGCGCGCCGCGGCACGGCTGCACTTGGCTCAGCCGGGGCTCAGCGCCCAAATCCGGCAATTGGAGCGCGAACTCGGCCATCCGCTGCTCGACCGCGGCGGGCGCGGCGTCACCCTGACCGAAGTCGGCGCCGCCGTCCTGCCGCACGCGCGAGCGGCGCTGGCCGCCGGCGAGCGAGTCACCCACACGGTGGACGAGTTCACCGGCCTGCTGCGGGGTCGAGTCCGGATGGGCCTCATCTCGGGGGCGGCGGTCGAGGAGTTCGACGTCGCCGCCGTGCTCGCGGACTTCCATCACGACCATCCGCAGGTCGGCATCAGCCTCACCGAGGACACCTCGGAGCGGATGCTCGCCGCCCTCGGCCGGGGTGAGCTGGACATGGCCCTGATCGGCCTGACCGGCGCGGAGCTCGATCCTGCCATCGGCATCGAAGTAGTGCTGGAGACCGCGCTGGTGGCCGCGGTCGCGGCGGCGGAGCCCAGCTGCGGTCCCGAGTTGCCGCTCATCGCACTGCGCGATCGTCCGCTGATCTGCCTGACACCGGGCACCGGCATTCGCGGCGTCTTCGAGCGAGCCTGCGCGGCGGCCGGATTCGAGCCCGGCATCGCCTACGAGGCGGCGGCGCCCGCGCTGCTGCTGCGCCTGGCCGCACGCGGTCTCGGCGTGGCCGTCGTGCCCGAGCTCACCGCCGCGGAGGCCGCGGCCTTCGGGGTGCGGACCATTCGCATCGTCGAGCCGGAACCGCGTGGGCGGCTCGCCCTGGCCTGGCGCACCGACCGCCCGGCGAGCCCGGCTGCCAAGGTGCTGCTGGGACAGTTGCGCCTCGCCTTGCGCACCGATACCTGAGCCCAGCGACCACCCACCCGGGCGTCGCGACCGAACTGCTGCTCGCGCGGCCGGACAGCACCGCCCTGCCCACCCACCGCCCACCCCGCGTCACGCGACCCGACGCCCAATGTCCAGCTCGGGCAGGTGTGCACCGCCCTCCGCGCCGACAGGAAGCAGGGCTTCGAGCCTCGCCACGAGAACCGTGGAAAGGCACCCTGCGCGAAATCACCCGAGAATGGCGGAACGCGAAGCGGGCGATCGCACCCGCGACCGAGGCGTTGCCCGGGCAGCGGGCGCATCGCCTACGCGCTGAGCGGTTGCCCGCACCGAATCGCGCACCTCGGCCCGGGTGGCGGATCACAGGTCCGGTCCAGCCGACGGTTAGTCGCCACGGTTGCGGGCGTCCGGCAGGATCGGTGATCCGGCTCAGAGCAGTCGGGACAGAAACGCCTTGGTGCGCTCGTGCCGTGGATCGGCCAGCAGCTGCCGCGGCGCTCCCGCCTCGACCACCACACCGCCGTCCATGAACACCAGCTGGTCGGCGACCTCACGGGCGAACCCCATCTCGTGGGTAACCACCACCATCGTCATGCCCGATCGGGCGAGTTCCCGCATGACCGTCAGCACCTCCCCGACCAGCTCCGGGTCCAGCGCGGAGGTCGGCTCGTCGAACAGCATGAGCTTCGGGTCCATGGCCAGCGCGCGGGCGATCGCGACGCGCTGCTGCTGCCCGCCGGACAGCTGCGCCGGGTAGGCGTTCGCCTTGTCCGCCAGGCCGACGCGATCCAGCAGTTCCCGCGCCCTGGTCACCGCGTCCGCCTTGCGCACCTTCTTGACCTGGGTGGGCGCCTCGATGATGTTCTCCAGCGCGGTGCGGTGCGGGAACAGGTTGAAGTGCTGGAACACCATGCCGATCTCGCGGCGCTGCTTGGCCGCGTCGCGCGGGTGCATCTCGTAGAGCTTGCCGTTCTTCTCCCGGTAACCCACGATCTCGCCGTCCACGTACAGCCGGCCCGCGTTCACCTGTTCCAGGTGATTGATGCAGCGCAGGAAGGTGGACTTACCGGAGCCGGACGGCCCGATCAGGCACAGCACCTCGCCGCGGCCCACCTCCAGGGAGACACCCTTGAGCACCTGCAGCGCGCCGAAGTTCTTGCAGACGCGGTCCGCGACGATCATCGGAGCGGCGGCGGTCTTCGCCACGTCCACGCTCATTTCGCCTTCTCCACCTGCTGGGCGTCGGCGAGTTCCTGCAGCTGCTTGGCGGTCAGCCGGCGGGAGACGCCGCGCGAGTAGTAGCGCTCCAAGTAGTACTGCCCGATCATGAGCACGCTCGTGATCGCCAAGTACCAGGTGGCGGCGACCAGCAACAGCGGAATGGGCTGGAAGTTCACGCCGTAGATGTCACGCGCCCGGCCGAACAGGTCGGTGCTCAGCGGGATGCCGGTGACCAGCGAGGTGGTCTTCAGCATGCCGATGAGCTCGTTGCCGGTCGGCGGGATGATCACGCGCATGGCCTGCGGCAGCACGGTACGGCGCATGGTCTGGCTCCAGGACATGCCGAGCGCGAACGACGCCTCCCGCTGTCCCTCGCCCACGGAGTTGATTCCGGCCCGGACGATCTCGGCCATGTAGGCGGCTTCATTGAGACCGAGTCCGAGTACGGCGAAGGCGAACGCGGCCTGCAACTGCTGCACGTCGAGATGGAAGAACTGCGGTCCGAACGGGACGCCGAGCTGGATCTTGCTGTACAGCGACGGGACCAGGCCCCAGAACACCAGCTGCACGAACACCGGGGTACCGCGGAAGATCCAGAGATACACCCACGACGTGGCGCGCAGCACCGGATTCGGCGACAGCCGCATCACCGCGAGCATCGTTCCGAGCGCGACCGCGATTGCCATCGCGCACACGGTCAGTTCGAGCGTGACGACCGCGCCTGCCATGATCCGGGTGTCGAAGAGGTACTTGCCATAGGTGTCCCAGCGATACGCCGGGTTCGTCGCGGCGCCGTAGACGAACAGCGCCACCAGGATCAGAATCACCGCCGCCGCTATCCAACGGCCCGGCCTGCGCAGCGGAACCGCTTTGATCGGCTCCGGCTCCCGCGTCGAGTCCGCTCCGCCGGGACCGGGATCGCCGGGCGCAGGCCGAGTGTCGTTGTCCACCATCGATCAGCTCACGGCGCCGTTGACGACCGACTTGGTGATGGCGCCTTCCTGGACGCCCCAGTTCTTCGTGATCTCGAGGTATTTGCCGTTGTCCATCAGGTGCTGGACCGCCTTCTGCAGCACGGCGGCCAGCGGCGCGCCCTTGGGCACCGCCCAGCCGTAGGGCGCGGAGTCGAACACCGGGCCCGCGGTCTCGATCTTGCCGTTGCTCTGCTTGATCGCGTACGCCGTCACGGGGGAGTCGGCCGACATCGCGTCGACCTGGCCGAGCACCAGCGCGTTGGTCGCGGCGCTCTGCTCGTCGAACGGCTTGATGTCGATGGCGGGCTTGCCCTCGGCGACGCACTTGGCGCTCTTGGCGGGCACCTCGTCGGTGTGCTCCACGGTCGTGGCCTGCACGGCGACCTTCTTGCCGCAGGCGTTCTCCGGGTCGATCGGCTTGCCCTTCTGCTGGGCCCACTGGACGCCCGCGTTGAAGTAGGTGGTGAAGTCGACCTGCTGCTCGCGTTCCTTGGAGTCGGTGATCGAGGACATGCCCACGTCGTAGGTACCGGCCTGGATCGAGGGGATGATCTTCTCGAACGCGGACTCGACGTATTCGGCCTTCACGCCGAGCACGGAGGCGACCGCGTCCATCAGATCCACGTCGAAGCCGACGATCCGGCCACTCGCGTCCTTGTACTCGTTCGGCTGGTAGGGAATGTTCACGCCGACGACGAGCTTGCCGGACTGCTTGATCTTGTCGGGGAGCTGGGCGGCGAGCTCGTCGACCTTGTCCACCTGCACCTTGGCCGCCGAGGGGCCGGTTTCCTCGGTGTTGGTACACCCGGTCAGCACCAGTGCGCCCGCGGCGAGCGCACCCAGGGTGGCTCGCAGGGCGCGCCTGCCGAGAAACGAACGATCAGACACTGCAGCCCTCCACATTTTGGCTCCACGCAACCCGGGCGTCATCACCCGTTTGGCAATCTAAGCGACCCGGCCGCTCCGCGCTGGACAGTAATGCAACAGCAACACGAACTCCCGGCGCGAATTCGTGCCGGGCGCATCGGCGGGACACCCTACCCCGGGCCGGACCCGGCCTCCTGTGCCTGGTCGAGCAGCCGGACGCGGCACCGCGGCCCGCTCGGGCAGAGACATCGACCGCCGGGGCGGATATCCCTGTGCCACAAGACTTCTGGGCACCGGGGCTACCTGCGATGCACCCTGGCGCACACCTGCTCGGTGAATTCACCGGTGGAGGCCTGTCCTCCGAGATCGGCGGTGGCGATGCCGGCCGCGAAGGTCGCGGCGACCGCCCGCTCGATCCGCTCACCCGCCCGCGCGAAGGCGACCTCGGCGTCCCGAGTCGCCAGCCAGCGCAGCAGCATCGCCGCCGACAGCTGCAACGCCGCCGGGTTGGCCCGGTTGTGCCCGGCCAGCGCGGGCGCGGCGCCGTGCACCGCCTGGGCCATCGCCGTGGTGGCCGAGCAGTTGAGCGACGCGGCCAGCCCGAGCGAGCCGCTCAACTCCCCGGCCAAGTCGGACAGGATGTCGCCGAACAAGTTCTCGGTGACCAGGACGTCGTAATCGGCGGCGGCACGCACCAGGTGCGCGGCCGCCGCGTCGACGTGTTCGTCATCGACCTCGACCCCGGGATACGCCCGGCCGACCTCCTGGCAGACGTCCCGGAACAGCCCCATCGTCAGCGGCAGCACGTTGGCTTTGTGCACGATGGTCACCCGCTTGCGCCGGGTCGCGGCCAGCCGGAACGCCTCGTGCGCGATCCGCTCGCAGGCGGCCCTGGTCACCAGCCCCACCGACATCGCGATATCCGGCGTCGGCCGGAACTCCCCCGAGCCCGCGAACATGTTGCGGTCGGCGTAGAACCCTTCGCTGTTCTCCCGGACGATCACCAGGTCGATATCCGGCGCCGCCGCGTGCACGCCCGCGAAGGCCCGCGCGGGACGGATGTTGGCGTAGAGGTCGAAGTGCTTGCGTATCACGCCGCCCGGCGCGACGCGGTGTTCGGCCGGATAGGACGCGTTGTCGTGCGGACCGAGAATCCAGGCGTCCACCCCGGACAGCTCCTCGAGCGTCTGCTCGGGCAGCGGAGTGCCGAACTCGGCGATGGCGCGGTGCCCCATCACCAAGGGCACCCATTCCACCGGCGCGGCTCCCGCGGCCGACAGCGCCTCGTCGACCACTTGCCTGGCGGCTCGCACCACCTCCGGGCCGATGCCGTCGCCGTCGATCAGGCCGAGCCGCAATGCCCGCGTCGTCCGGGGCCGATTCGCGTCGTTCACCGGGACATCCTCCCGCCGAGGGGCCCGGCCGCCGGAACCGGCCCGCGGACACGCCGGTTGCGGTTACCTTCGGTGGACCATGGTGCAGTCGGTCGAACTACTCCTCGACGAGGCCGCCGACACGGAGATCCGCCGGCAATGGCAGATGCTCGCGGAGGCCGGCGTGCGCAGCCTCGCCGCGCGCACCGACGAGTCCAACCGCCCGCACATCACCGCCGCCGTGGCCAGGCAGATCTGGCCGCGCATCGAGCAAGCGCTGGACGAACAGGCCTTCGCGCCGATCCCGGTGCGCCTGGGTGGACTGGTGGTCTTCGGGGCGCGCCGCCCCATCCTGGTGCGACTGGTGGTCCCGTCCGAGGCGCTGCTCGCGCTGCACCGCCGGATCTTCCACACAGTCTCCCCGTGCCCCGGCGTCCCGGCCAATGTGCATCCGGACGCGTGGACTCCGCACATCACCCTGGCCAGGCGGCTGCCACCGAACCAGCTCGGCGAGGCCATCCACGCCGTAGCGCAAGACCGGGATTTTCCGGCGACGGTGCTGGGTATCCGTCGATGGGACGGGGATCAGCGGCGCGAGTGGCCGGTCGGCCGGATCCGCCGTGGAAGATAACCGAGGAAGCCCGCGTTATAGCAGGCACACCGAAACGAGAGGACGTCATGGCCACCCAGACGCTGACCCAGCACAATTTCGATGAGATCGTCACCGGAAACGACGTGGTACTCGTCGACTTCTGGGCCGATTGGTGCGGTCCGTGCAAGAGCTTCGCACCGACTTTCGAGGCCTCCTCCGACAAGCACCCCGACGTGGTGCACGGGAAGGTCGACACCGAATCCGAGCAGGGCCTCGCGGCGGCTGCCAACATCCGCTCCATCCCGACCATCATGGCGTTCCGGGAAGGTGTGCTGGTGTTCGCCCAGCCCGGCGCGCTGCCGCCCGCGGCGCTCGAGGATCTGGTGACCCAGGTCAAGGCGCTGGATATGGACGAGGTGCGCAAGCAGCTCGCCGAGCAGCAGCAGGCCGGACAGTAATGCGCGCGGCGCGGTGAGACACTGCGCCGCAACGAGTTTCGTTCGGGCCCGGAGACGGACACGCGGAAGCGGCAGTCCGTGTCCGGGCCCGCTGTGCGTCCGGGGTCTGCCGACGCGACACCGCGGGGCGGCGTGCTGCCGCCCCGCGGTTCGGTGCTCGATTCAGGACGCGCCGAGCAGGTTGACGCCCGCGATCATGGCGCGGACCGTCGACTCGGCGCCGTCATCGGCGATGGCCGCCCCCCAGCCGCGCCTGCCGTTGCATTCGCACTGGACGAAGGTGGCGGTGCCGTCCGCGGTGCGCCGCTGATGGAATTGCAGGATCTCCACGGGGTAGCCCTCGTCGTAAAGGGCCGACGTCATCGCCGCGACGGGGTTGCCCGTGGCGACCACGGTGCGCAGGTGACCGGCGAATTCCAGCGTGGCGGTGAACGCCGCGGTTCCGGCGCCCGCGGGCGACCATTCCCCGAGGCGGATAGCACCGCCGTGCGCGCAGTAACGGCTGTGGAACTCCGCCGAGGTCAGCCCCGCAGCTTCGGCGCGTAGGCCCTTGGGAGCGGCGGCGTGGAACATGTCTGTATCAAGAGTCAGGATGGTCATTGAAAGTAGGTCTTCCCGAAGTATGTCGTGGCTCAGTTGACAGAGGGGACCAGCACTAACAAGTGGAAAAGCCCGCAGCGAGGGGGCCGGCCCGGATCAGACCCCGCTACGGCGGGGTACTACGAGAACGCGGGGACGCGGCGCCACCATCGCGGTGAGCGGAAGTAGCTCGGCGCGAACCTCGGGCTCGGAGGCGGTAGCCTGCGCAGCCACGGAGGGCCCGGTGAGCGACGCCGAAAGCAGAGCGCTGTCGCGGTCTGCGACAAGGAGCGCTGCGCTGCGGCGGTCGGCGGGATTCGGCACGGCATCGAGGATAGGGACATCGCGACGCAATAGCAACCACATTCGATGCCCGATTTGTCTACTGACGAGTACTGTTCGCGCAGTTCAGAGCTGTGCGGCCACGCGGAAGGTAGCGTCGGTGACATGGGTCTCCTCGTGGCCATGACCATCCCGGGCCTAGCCGTCCTGCTCATCCTGTTCGCCTTCGCCGAAGTGGCCTGGAACAAGATCACCGGCGCCCGCGCGCTGCCCTGGACCCGCAAGCGGTCCGGCCATCCGGTGGCGGCCGCGGGCTTCGAAGAAGTCACGGCGGTTTTCCAAGGCGGCAAACACCACGAGTTCGAGCAGCGGATGACGACGCTGATGCACCGGGAGGATCCCTCCGACGGCGCTCCGCCCCGTGACGAGGTGGATCTCACCACCGGCTCGGCGCGCCTGGTCACGCGCCGGCCTTCGTGAAACACACCACTACGCAGTGGGATACAGGTGATCGCACCCGGATCCCACTGAGTCGCAGTGCGTCTGGATTCCCTACTGGGGAAGGACCTCGTTCAGCTTGCCGGTGGCGACGTCGAAGACGAAGCCGCGGATCGAGTCCTTGTGCGGCACGAACGGGCTGGCGACGATGCGCGCGATCGATTGGCGCACATCGGTTTCCAGGTCCGTGAACGCCTCCGCCGCCCACTCGGGCTTGATTCCGGTCTCCTGTTGGATGCTCGCCTTGAAGTCGTCGTCGGTGAAGGTGAGCATGCCGCAATCGGTGTGATGGATCAGGATGATCTCCCTGGTCCCGAGCAGCCGCTGGCTGATGGCCAGCGAGCGGATCTCGTCGGCGGTGACCACGCCGCCCGCGTTGCGGATGACGTGCGCCTCGCCCTCGGCGAGGCCGAGCGCGCCGTACACGTTGAGCCGCGCGTCCATGCACGCGACCACGGCCACGCCCTTCGAGGGCGGCAGCGGCAGCGGACCCTGGAAGGTGCTCGCATAAGCCGCGTTGTTCTGCAGGTACTCATCGGTGACAGTCATGGGCCATCCCTGAGCTCGGTATGCGTGAATCCCTATGTATGACCAGCCCCACGGTAGGTCGCCGCGCGGCACGGGACATCCGTCCCGTTCACCGTGATTCGTTTACTTGCACGCGGCGGCCCGATGATAGCTCTCGGGATGCCGTACGCCGGGCCCCTGCGGTCGGGCCCGGCATGTCCTTCTGTGATGCACCGGTCAGTGCGCGGCGGAGTCCCAGCTGTGGCCCACGCCGACCGAGACCTCCAGCGGCACCGACAGCGCGATCGCCGCGGACATCTGCTCGCGCGCCAGCGCCTCGAGCGCCTCCCGTTCCCCCTCGGCGACCTCGAACAGCAGTTCGTCATGGATCTGCAACAGCATCCTGGAGCGCAGACCGGCCTCACGCATCGCCCGGTGCACGTTGATCATCGCCACCTTGATGATGTCGGCCGCGGTGCCCTGGATCGGGGCGTTGAGCGCCATCCGCTCGGCCGCCTCCCGGCGCTGCCGGTTGCTGGAGTCCAGATCGGGCAGGTAGCGGCGGCGGCCGAACAGTGTCTGGGTATAACCCACCTTGCGCGCCTGCTCCACCACCTCGTACAGGTAGTCCCGGATGCCGCCGAAACGGGCGAAGTAGACCTCCATCTGCTCCTTCGCCTCGGCGGTGCTGATCTTCAGTTGCGCGGACAGACCGTAGGAACTCAACCCGTAGGCCAGCCCGTAGGACATCGCCTTGATCCGGCGGCGCATCTCCGGGCTCACCTCGGAGATCGGGATGTCGAACGCTTTCGACGCCACGAAGCTGTGCAGATCCTCGCCCGAGTTGAACGCCTCGATCAGCCCCTCGTCCCCGGACAGATGCGCCATGATCCGCATCTCGATCTGGCTGTAGTCCGCGGTCATCAGCGACTGGTAGCCGGCGCCGACGACGAAGGTGTCGCGGATCTGCCTGCCGGTGTCGGTGCGGATCGGGATGTTCTGCAGGTTCGGTTCGGTGGAGGACAACCGGCCGGTGGCCGCGATGGTCTGGTTGAACGTGGTGTGGATGCGGCCGTCCTCGGCGACACACTTGAGCAGGCCGTCGACGGTGACCTTCAGGCGGGTGGCGTCCCGGTGCGCGAGCAGGTGCTCCAGGAACGCGTGCTGGGTCTTCTCGTACAGCGACTCGAGCGCGTCCGCGTCGGTGGTGTAGCCGGTCTTGGTGCGCTTGGTCTTCGGCATGTCCAGCTCGTCGAACAGCACCACCTGCAACTGCTTGGGCGAGCCCAGGTTGATCTGCTTGCCGATCACGTCGTAGGCCGCCTCGGCCGCCTCGGCGACCCGGTCGGCGAACTGGCGCTGCAGCGTCGCCAGCTGGTCGGTGTCCACCGCGATGCCCGCCTCCTCCAAGGTGGACAGCACGCCGAGCAGCGGCAGCTCCATGTCCGCCAGCAACGGGGTGGACTCGATCTGGGCCAGTTCCCCGTCGAGCGCGTCGGCCAGGTCCGCGACGGCCCGCGCGCGCAGCATCTGCGCCCGCGCCAGTTCGGCGTCGACGGCGTCCTCGTCGTCGAGCAGCGACAGCTGCGGGGTCTCGCCGACCTCGGCGCGCAGTTCCCGGTGCAGGTAGCGCAACGACAGGTCGTCGAGGTTGAACGTGCGCTGGCCGGGACGGACCAGATACGCCGCCAACGCGGTATCGCTGGTCAATCCGCCAAGGGTCCAGCCGCGGCCGCGCAGGGCGTGCAGCGCGGCCTTGGCCTCGTGCAGCGCCTTCGGCACCGCCGGGTCGGCGAGCCAAGCCCCCAGCGCGGCCTCGTCCTCCGGGGTGAGCACCGTGACGTCGATGTAACCGCTCTCGCCGTCGCCCGCCGCGATGGCGAGCGCGCGCACGTCGCCACCGGCCGGAGAACCCGTACCGGCGATCGAGACACCATGGCGCACACCGGCTTTCGCGTGCTCGGCCAGCCAGCCCGCGACCGCGCCGATCTCCAGCGCGCCGCCGCTGATCTCGAAACCGGCCTCCGCCTCGGGCTCCGGCGGAGCCAGCGTCTCGAACAGCCGGTCGCGCAGCACGCGGAACTCGAGATCGTCGAACAGCTGATGGATCTTCTCGCGATCCCACGGCCCCTGCGCCAGCTGATCGGGGGTGTAGGGCAACGGCACCTCCCGCATCAGCTCGGTGAGCTGCCGGTTGAGCACCACGCTGCTCAGGTTCGCCCGCAGCGCGTCGCCGACCTTGCCCTTCACCTGGTCGACCTTCTCCACCAAGGTGTTCAGGTCGCCGTACTCGCGGATCCACTTGGCGGCGGTCTTCTCCCCCACCCCCGGGATACCCGGCAGGTTGTCGCTGGGATCACCGCGCAGCGCGGCGTAGTCGGGGTACTGGTTCGGGGTGAGGCCGTATTTGGCCATCACTTCCTCCGGCGTGAACCGGGTGAGGTCGGAGACGCCCTTGCGTGGGTACAACACCGTGACGTTCTCGTCGACCAACTGGATCGAGTCCCGGTCGCCGGTGACGATGAGCACGCGGAAACCGGCGGCCGTCGCCTGCGTGGCGAGCGTGGCGATGATGTCGTCGGCCTCGAAGCCGTCGATCGCCATCACCGGGATGCCCAGGGCGCCCAGCACGTCCTTGGTGAGTTCGACTTGGCCGCGGAACTCGTCCGGCGTCGTGGTGCGGTTGGCCTTGTACTCCGGGTACGCCTCGGCGCGGAAGGTCTGGCGCGAGACATCGAACGCGGCGGCCACATGCGTCGGCTTCTCGTCGCGCAGCAGGTTGATCAGCATCGCGGTGAAGCCGTACACCGCGTTCGTGGTCTGCCCGGTGACCGTCTTGAAATTCTCCGCCGGTAGCGCGAAGAACGCGCGGTAGGCGATCGAATGCCCGTCCAGCAGCAGCAGCGTCGGCCGGTCTGCCGAGCCGGGATCGCCGGAGCCGGACGCGGGGGCAGGACGGGGAGCGGTCGTGGGTGAACTCACGTCCCAGAGTCTAGGGACCGGCACCGACAAGGCGATACGCCGACACCCGGCAGCCGCGAGCGGCCGGGTACCGGTACTCCGGCTCGCGGGGCGCGGACGTCGGCCGCGCCCCGCGGCCTCACAGCGTGGCGACCAGTTCCCGCAGCACGGGCAGGCTCACCGACCCGGAACCGAGCACCACGTCGTGGAAGGCCTTGATGTCGAAGGCCGCGCCGAGCCGCTCGGTGGCCGCGACCCGCTGGCGCAGGATCTCCAGCTGACCGATCTTGTAGCCGACCGCCTGGCCCGGCATCGCGATGTAGCGGTCCACTTCCACGGTGATCTCGGCCAGCCCGACCGGCGCGTTGGCCACCATGAAGTCGATGGCCTGCTGCCTGCTCCATCCCTTCGCGTGCAGGCCGGTGTCGACCACCAGGCGGCAGGAGCGCCAGGAGTCCCCGGCCAGCATGCCGAGCCGGCCGAGATCGTCCTCGTACAACCCCATTTCGTCGGCCAGCCGCTCGGTGTAGAGCGCCCAGCCTTCGACGAAGGCGGTGTTGGCGAAGGACTGGCGCTGGAAGCGCGGCAGATGGTCGAGTTCGTTGGCGATGGTCAACTGCAGATGGTGGCCGGGAATCGCCTCGTGATAGGCCACCGACGCGGTCTCGAAGCGGCCGCGGCCGGTGGGATGGTGCTGGTTGACGAAATACGTGCCCGGCCGGGAACCGTCGGCCGCGGGCGGGAAGTAGTACGCCGCAGGCGCATCCGCGGCCAGGAACTCGGGCACCGGCACGATGTCGCAGGACTCCTTCGGCAGGCGCCCGAACCAATTCCCCATCTCGGCGGTGGCCAGGGCCAGCGCCCGGCGGGCGTCGAACATGATCTGCTCGGCGTCGTCGTAGCACAGCGCGGGATCCTCGCGCAGCCGGGCGAAGATCTCGCCGAGATCGGCGGCGCCGAACAGGCGCGCGCCCACCGTCGCGTATTCCTCGCGCAGCTTCGCCAGCTCCGCGAGCCCCAGGTCGTGGATCTCGTCGGCGCCGAGCTCGGGCAGCGTCGTGTGATGGCGCAGCAGCCGCCGGTAGATGTCCTCGCCGTCGGCGCCGAGCCAGCACAGGCCCGGCCGGTCGTCGGGACGGGCGGCCGGCAGCAGTTCGTCGTAGAGCGCGTCGCGGTAGACCTGGAACGCGGGCCGGATGACATCCCGCGCCACTTCGGCCAATTCGGACCGCCACGCGGCCTCACCGTCCCAGCCCTCCGGCCCGGGGAAGGTGACGAAGGGGTCGGCGGCGATGTCCGAGTCCAAGTAGCCGTCCAACTGGTTGAGCGAGCGCTCGATGGTGATCCGCGCGGGCGGGCGGCCCGCGGCGAGTCCGGCCCGGAAGCGTTCCACGGCCTGGCCGAGCATGTCGCCGAACTGCCGGTAGCGGCGCACCAGCGCCAGCGCGTGCTCCGGCTGCGGCGCGTTCGTCTGCGGCGCCACCATCAGCACCCCCGCGTGCACGCCGTTCATCTGGTCGGAGGCCAGTTCCACCGGCCGCCATTCCAGGTGCTCGACCGCGCCGCTCAGCTCGGTGCGCAACAAGCTGCGGGTGATGCGGTCGGCCGGGCTCAATAGGTCGGCGTCGAGCGCGTCGACCGCGCGCAGCAACTCGCGCCAGGTCGACAGCAGCCGCTGTTCGGCGTCGACGGACAGATCCTCGATCCGATCGTCGAAGCGGCGGTCGCCGAGCAAGGTCGCCTCGCTCGGCGCCGCCTCGAGCACCGCGTCCCAGTACCGCTCGGCCAGGCTCATCAGCTCGTCGTGACCATCCATGGTCACGATCATGCCTCGAGCCGGGCCGCGCGGCACCGGAGCGGACACGCCCGCCGGGCGAAGCCGCCTAACCCACGCCGAGATACGCCGACTTCACCGCGGGATCGGTGAGCAATTCCGCGCCGCGACCGGTTTTGGTGACCTCCCCGGTTTCCATGATGTAGGCGCGGTCGCTGCGAGCCAGCGCCTGCTGGGCGTTCTGCTCCACCAGCAGCACCGTGGTGCCCTGCCGGTTGATCTCGCCGATGATCCGGAAGATCTGCTGGATCACCATGGGCGCCAACCCCATCGACGGCTCGTCGAGCAGCAGCAGCCGCGGCCGCGCCATCAGAGCGCGGGCGATGGCGAGCATCTGCTGCTCACCACCGGACAGCGTGCCGCCGACCTGCTTGCGCCGCTCCAGCAACCGGGGGAAGAGCTCGAAGACCCACTCCAGCGTCCGTTCGTACTCGGCCTTCTGCCGGAAACCCCGTCCGTAGCAACCCATGTCGAGGTTCTCCTGCACCGTCATGCCGGGGAACACGCCCCGGCCCTCCGGCGCCTGGATCAGCCCGTGCGTCACCCGCTCGTGCGCCTTCATCCGGGTGATGTCGCGGCCCTCGAACATGATCCGGCCCCGGGTCAGCGGCAGCAGTCCGGACATCGCACGCATCGTGGTCGTCTTGCCCGCGCCGTTGGCGCCGAGCAGGGTGACCAGCTCGCCCTCGGCGACGGTCAGCGAGATCCCGTGCAACGCCTGGATTCTGCCGTAATTGACGACCATGTCCTCGACTTCGAGCAGCGGCGCCGCGCCACCGTCGGCCTGCTTGCGCGCCGCCTCGGTCACCGGCTCGGTGACCGCCGTCTTGCCGAGCGGCACCGCTGCGGGTTCCGGACCCGGCGGCGTGACGTCGCCGGTCTCGCCGTCTCCGGTCGCGCTGCTCGCGGATTCGCTCACCTCGCTGTCCGGCACGCCCAGGTACGCCGCGATCACCGCGGGGTTGTCCCGGATGTCCGCGGGCAGCCCGTCGGCGATCTTGCGGCCGAACTCGAGCACCACGATCCGGTCGGTCACACCCATGACCAGTCGCATGTCGTGCTCGATCAGCAGGACGGTGAAGCCGTCGTCGCGGATCTTGCGGATCAGATCCATGAGCGCGGACTTCTCACTCGGATTGAACCCGGCCGCAGGCTCGTCCAGGCACAGCAGCTTCGGCTCGGTGGCCAGCGCGCGGGCGATCTCCAGACGACGCTGGTCGCCGTAGGACAGATTGCGCGCCTTCTCCACCGCGCGCGGGGCGATGCCGACGAACTCCAGCAGCGCCATGCCGCGCTCGATGGCGTCGCGTTCCTCGCGCCGATGCCGCGGCGTCCGGAACACCGCGCCCGGCACCGACGTCTTGTGCCGTGCGTCCGTGCCGACCACGACGTTCTCCAGCGCGGTCATCTCGCCGAACAGGCGCACGTTCTGGAACGTGCGCGCGATGCCGAGGCGGGTGATCGCGTTGCGCTTGGTCTTGGTCAGCGGCTTGCCGTCGAAGTACACCAGGCCGGCGGCGGGCTGGTAGACGCCGGTGATCGCGTTGAAGCAGGTGGTCTTGCCCGCGCCGTTGGGCCCGATGAGGCCGAGGATCTCGCCGCGGCGGATCTCGAAACTCACCTGGTCCAGGGCGGTGAGACCGCCGAACCGCACGGTGAGGCCCTCGGTGCGCAACAGCGGCTCGCCCACCGCGGTCTCGATATCCCGGTGCGGGGCGACGACTTCCGCGACGGTCTCGGCGTCCGCGAGGTCCGGGATCACCTGGGTGACGTCGACCGTGCCCGCGGACTCGACCTGCGGTTCGGCCGCGTAGCCCGCGGCCATGTCCTCGTTGTCGAACAGCGCGTCACCCGCGCCCGGCCCGGTCATCGGCCCGCTCCGATCGGCTCGGCCGCGGCCGGTCTGCGCACGGCCTGATACACCTGCCTGCCGTAGGTGAGCAGCTTCTGCCGCACCGGGAACAGACCCTGCGGACGCAGAATCATCATCACCACCAACGCGATACCGAAATACAGATATTTGAGGTCGCCCAGCGACTGCGCGCCGCCCTTGCGGAACAGCAGCACGCTGCCGAGCAGCAACAGCGCCAGCACGCCGGTCACCACCATGCCGGTGATCACTCCGCGGCGCGGCCACACCCCCAGCCGGGCGGCCCACAGCCGCCAGACGACGATCAGCGCGACGAACACCGCCACGTCGATCGCCAGCAGGACGTAGCCGGTCGACTCGTCGCTGACCAGCTTCACCGACTGCAGCCGGGCGGGCAGATAGGCGATGACGAACGCGCCGAAGATGACGCCGAGTTTGTTGCCCTGCCCGCCGATGACCACCGCACACAGGAACAGCATCGAGTTGATGATGTTGAAGCCGGTGGGATTGATGAACTGCACCTGCCCGGCGTAGATCGCGCCGGACATGCCGCCCACCGCGGCGCCGATCATGAACGCCCACAGCTTGAACTTGAACGTCGGCACGCCCATGATCTCGGCCGCGTCCTCGTCCTCGCGGATGGCCACCCAGGCGCGGCCGACCCGGCTGCGCTCCAGATTCCCGACCACCAGCAGCACGACGACCACCAGCGCCATGCCGAACCAGTACCAGTAGGTGCCGTAGCTGGCGCGGTCGAGCAGGTTGACGCTGTCCGGGTCACCGCTGTTGCCACCGGAGAACACGCCCTCCGGTTTGCTCGCGGATTCGCCGACGTGCGGGTAGGCGACACCCGACAGGCCGAGGCTGCCGTTGGTGATCTCGGTGAGGTTCTCGGCGAGCAGCCGGACGATCTCACCGAAACCGAGCGTCACGATCGCCAGGTAGTCGCCGCGCAGACGCAGCGTCGGCGACCCGAGGATCAGGCCCGACACCGCGGTCACCGCGACCGCGATCGGCAGGCAGGCCAGCCAGGCCCACTTCGGATCCAGCCAGCCGCCGTCGGTCTGGTTCCACGGGCTGTTGGGGCTGGTGAGCAGGCCGACGGTGTAGGCGCCGACGGCGTAGAAACCGACGTAGCCGAGGTCGAGCAGGCCCGCCTGGCCGACCACCACGTTGAGGCCGATGGCCAGCAGCGCGTACATCGCCACCTGCGCCATCACCAGGCCGAAGTTGTAGGAAGGAGTGTTCAGCAGCGGCGGCGGGAACAGCGGAAGCAGCGCGAGCAGCAGGAGGATCGGGACGCCGACGCCCCACTGCGCGGGCCTGCTCAGACCATCCCACCACGTGCGGATCGCGTCGCCGAGGCCGCGGCGCGCGGTGTCCGGCGCGGACGCCGTCTTGGTCGTGTCGGTCATGCCCGCGCCCTTCCGAGACTCTCGCCGAGGATGCCGGTCGGGCGCACCATCAGCACCAGGACCAGCACCACGAACGCGACCACGTCACGCCACTCGGTGCCGAACAGGATCTGGCCGTACTGCTCCACCACGCCGAGCACCAGCCCGCCCAGCAGCGCGCCGCGCAGGTTGCCGATGCCGCCGAGCACCGCGGCGCTGAACGCCTTGATACCGAGGATGAAACCGCCGGAGTAGATGATCCCGTTCGGGATCTTCAGCGTGTACAGCATCGCCGCCGCGCCTGCGAGCACACCGCCGATCAGGAAGGTCAGCATGATGACCCGTTCCCGCGAGACGCCCATCAGCGTCGCGGTATCGGGATCCTGCGCCACGGCGCGGATGCCGCGCCCGAACTTCGTCCGATTGATCAGCAATTCGGTGACGATCGCCAGCGCCACCGCCGCGATCACGATGAGCAGCATGATGTTGGTGACGTCCGCGCCGCCGAAACTGAACTGCACGGTGGGCTCGACGAGCCGGATGGCCTGCTGGGCGTTGGTGCCGCCGAGGTCGGGGCGGATCTTCGGCAGCACGAAGTGCACCAACTCCTGGAGCACGAACGACATGCCGATCGCGGTGATCAGGAAGGCCAGCGGTTTGGCGCCCCGCTTGCGCAGCGGTCGATAGGCCACCCGCTCCAAGCCGACGGCCGCGCCGCCGGATACCGCCATGCCCACGATCATCGCCAAACCCAGATAGACGACGGTGAGCACTACGCCTTGGGTGTAGACATCGGGACTGGCGACGAATCCGAAGATCATCAAGCCGATCAATTGCCCGAACAACCCGAGCATGAAAATTTCCGAATGGGCGAAATTGATCAGCCGCAATACGCCGTACACCAAGGTGTAGCCCACGGCGACCAAGGCATAGATGGCGCCGTAGGTCACGCCGTCCACGGTCAGTCGCCAGAAACTATCGATCAGCCCCTCGTAGTTGAAGTCGATCGAACCGGCCGCGAGTTGTATGCCACCGGCCAATGCCGTTTGTTTCATTTATTTCCGCCCTCATCCATTCGCCCACCGAACAACGGCACGTACAGGGATTCGGATGAACCCCCGTACGTGCCGTGCGCTCGGAATCCGGGACTACTTGACCTCGTACACCCAGATCAGCGCGTTCGACAGCTCACCGTTCGGGTTCCACTTGTACTGACGCGCGAGGCCGGCACCGTCGTACGTCCGCACATAGTCGAGCAGGTCGGGGCGGGTCACCTTGCCGCCGTCGATCCCCTTGGCCAGGATCGTGGTGAGGTCGTAGGCCTCGACCGAGTAGACGCCGGGCGCTTGGCCGTTGAGCGCCTCGTAGTCCTTGGCGAACTTCTCCGGCGCGGGACCGCACGGGCAGGACAGCTTCGCTCCCTTGGCCGCGCTGCCCGCCTGGGAGACGAACTGCGGGTCGTTGGTGCCGTCGGCGGAGACGAAGACCGCCTTGACGCCACCGGACTTCAACTGCTGGGCCAGCGGCGCGGCCTCGGAGTAGTAACCGGAGTAGAAGATGGCGTCCGGATTCGCGGCCGCCACCTTGGTGACCGTCGCGGAGAAATCCTTGTCGCCCTTCTTGATGCTGGCGGCGCACGCCGGGTCGGCGGCGGCGCCCAGCCCCTCCGTGATCGACTTCGCCAGCCCGGTGCCGTAATCGGTGTTGTCCTGGATGACGCAGACCTTCTTGTAGCCCGCGCTGTTGACCAGGTACTTCGCCACCGAGGGGCCCTGCACGTCGTCGTTGGCCAGACCGCGGAAGAAGGTGGTCCAGCCGTTCTGGGTCAGCGTCGCGTTGGTCGCCGAGGAGGTCACCGAGACGAGGCCCGCGTCGCTGAGGATCTTGCCGGTTGCCTTCGTCTCCCCGGAGAAGGCGGGACCCACCAGGCCGATGATCGAACGATCGTTGACGATCTGCGGGATCACCTGGGTGGCCTTCTGCGGATCACCCTCGGTGTCGAACTGCTTGAGTTCGATCTTGCACCCGGGGTTGGCTTTGTTGTGCTTGTCGAGGGCGAGCTTGACGCCGTTGACGATGTTGATGCCGAGCGCGGCGTCGGGGCCGGTCAGCGCACCCGCCATCGCGACCGCCGTGCCCGGTGCGCAGGTCGCCTTGCCGTCGCCCGCGGGATCGGCCGCCGCGGCCGCGTCGGCCTTCGGCACTTCCTTGCCCTGCTGGTCGACTTGCAGGAGCGGCTGGATGGACAGCCCACCGGCCCCGTTGGTACCCGAGGAATCCGAACCGCTGCTGGTGGATTTGTCGCTACAACCGGTCAGCACCAGCGCGGCGGCGGCGCCGACGGCCAGAACCGCTCGCATCGAGCGACTGCGCCATGTCGAACTAAGCACGTTACACCTCATCTAAGTTCTGTGCTCCCCCGGGATTGCCGAGGAGGCCGACTCACATCAGCCCGGTCAGAACATAGCGTCGGTACGTTAGTTCCGCATCACATTCGGATCATGCGCGCGACATCGTTTCGAATTCTTGTTCACGACGACGTTTCAGCTGCGTAAATTTTCTCGCTACACGGGCGCGGTCACTTCGGCGTCAGGTTCTCCAGCACCACCTCGGCGACCGCCTTCATGGTCGTGCGGCGATCCATTGCGGTGCGTTGAATCCACTTGAACGCCTGCGGCTCCGAAAGGCCCTGTGTCTGCATCAGCACACCCTTGGCCCGCTCGACCAGCTTGCGCGTCTCCAAGCGCTCGGCGAGATTCGCGACCTCGCTCTCCAACGCTGTGATCTCGTGGAAGCGGCTGGCCGCCAATTCGATGGCGGGCACCAGATCCGATTTCGTGAACGGCTTCACCAGGTAGGCCATCGCACCCGCGTCGCGTGCCCGCTCCACCAGATCGCGCTGGCTGAAAGCGGTCAGGATCACCACGGGGGCAACGCGTTTGGAGGCGATCTCCGCCGCCGCGTCGATGCCGTCGCGGCGCGGCATCTTCACGTCCATGATGACCAGGTCCGGCCGGTGCTCGACGGCCAGATCCACCGCCTGCTGGCCGTCGCCCGCCTCACCGACCACCTGATAGCCCTCTTCGGTCAGCATCTCGACCAGATCCATGCGGATGAGCGCTTCGTCTTCGGCGACGACGACCCGCTTCGCCCCGGCTTCCCGCTTGGTGCCGGCGCCCCCAGCTGCTGTGCTCATAGGTAGACCCCTCTGGTTCCGATGCCCTGTACCCGACCCAACCAAAGGAAAGCCGCGCTCGCACGGGGCGACCGCCGGCCGTCCATCGGGCTGTCGAGTGATGTAAAGAGTACCTTTCACTTCGGCATAGAACGCATATACCCTGCGCAAACCGCGCGCTCGCGCCGTACGGACCAACCCATTCGCGTCCACGCCACCCGACCCGCTATAGTTGCCACCCGGTGCGCCGAGTTGGCGGAACTGGCAGACGCGACGGTCTCAAAAACCGTTGTCCGAAAGGACGTGTGGGTTCGAGTCCCACACTCGGCACTCGCTCCTGGGTGTCCCCTGCTCGCGGAGAGCGCTTGCGGGGGGCGCTCGTTGTTTCTTCTGGGGGTGCAACCCCCAGGCCCCGCTCGGCGGGGCTTCGCCCCCCGAACCCCCCGAGACGCGTGGTTGCGTCAGGAGGGGATCAAGCGGTTTCGGTCCGGTCATCTACCGCAGGGTTCGTCCAGCACTCCCCTGCGGATTGAGCGTGCGGTGTTTCCGCTCTGGGTGTCCCCGAGACGCGTGGTGGCGTCAGGTAGGGATATGGGTGCATATGAGTGCGCTCTCGATCTCTCGAACGATGCCGCCTTCGCGCCAGGTGTGCGTCGCTTCGCCTTGCCGATTCGGTGGCCGCCCGGATGTTACGGTCGATGGCGCGTTCTGTTCATAGTTTTCTTCCCCGAGCGGCCCTCCCGGAGCGCGGCTACTCGGTGCACGGACCGGCCACACGGAGGCGGGCGGCCGATCGTCGGCAATAGGTCTCGGAGTAGTTCCGTTCGTTTCCGTCGAACCGATTCGGTCGCTGGATCGTTATTCCGTATGGCGGCATTGGGTGGCCGGGGCAGCGAGGTATGCGATGAGGGTGAACAGGACCACGGTGGACCTGTCCGAGTATCCGGATCTGGTGGTCATCTACATCGGCATGCGGGTGCGGCGGCCGCGGGGAATGCTGCGGCTGCTCGGGCTCGGGCCGAAACTCTATCGCTCGCACAAGGATCGGCCGGACGGGTTGCTGCTGCACGAAGATCTCGTCTGGGCGCTGTTCCCGCCGCACTGGGGCGCACGGCAGTACTGGCGCGATCTCGACAGCCTCGAAGCATGGACGCGGACCGCGCCGCACCGGGACTGGTGGCAGAAGTTCCTGCGCGACTCCGGTGGCACCGGGTTCTGGCACGAGGCCTATTTCGCCCGCGGCGGCATCGACGCCATGTACGACGACATGGACCCGCCGACCGGACTCGCACGGTTCGCACCGGTCGTCGCCTCCCGCGGTCACCGGTTCTCCACCCGCGGCCGGGTCCACGGCGGACCGGCCGGGATCGAACCCGTCGTGAGCGAATCCGTTTACTACCCTGGCGAATCCGAGTAGCCTGCCTGCCCGCCCCGGTCATATCACGAGGCAATCACAACGCAGCGCTTGAATTCGCGAACTCCGGGGTACAGCCAGGAGAAGAACCGAACGACACCACCTCTCGAAGTGACCTACATCGCAGGCCAACGGCCGAAAGCGGCGCACTTCGTGTACGGCGCGCTACGAACAGATGAATATGTTGTTCCCACATGTGGGACTAACGACTCGAGTCCGTCTGATAGCCTCTGCGCCGTTTATCGTTATCGGTATGCACGTCCTGTTCGTCTGCAACGGCAACGTTTGCCGTTCGGTGATCGCCGAGCGGCTCACGCGCGCCCTCGCGGTCGAACACGATCTCCCCTACCTCACCGCCGAGAGCGCCGGAACCCGTGCGCTCGTCGGATTTCCGGTCGAGCCGCTCGCCGCGCAGACCATCGCCGGGCTCGGCGCCGACGCGAGCAACTTCCGGGCCCGCCGGCTGAAGCCGGAGATGATCGACAAGGCCGACTTGGTCCTCACGATGACCGAGCAGATTCGCGAGCAAGTGATCGACCTGGCCTTCGGCGCCGGAGCGCGCACGTTCACGCTGCTGGAGGCCCACCGCATCGCGCACGTCACCGGCGCGCGCACGGTCGCCGAATTGCACCGGGCGCGCAACGACCTGTCGCTGGTCGGCCGGGAGAACATCGCCGACCCGGTCGGACTGTCGGCCCAGGCGTTCTGTGAAGTCGGCGATCGTATCGCCGAGGCGCTGGTGCCGCTGCTGCTGGCGCTGGCTCCACACGAACAACCGCGCTGGCCGCACGACGAGCGCCGGGGACTGGTGATCCGCCCCGGCGGCGCGCCCGCACCGCTGGCGACCTTCCTCGCCGCCCAACGCACCCGCTGACCCGGGGAACCTTCGCACTCGATAGCGCGCCCGGATCCACCGCGTATCAACCTGTTACCAACCGGCTGTGTTCTTTTCCGCGTCGGACGCACTAAACTCCCGCCGGACACCATTCCCGCCGTTGCTGGTTCGACACAGGACAGGAATCAGACATGCCGAAACGCATTTCGGATGTTTCGCTCCATGTTTATGTGACACCGGAAACCCTCGAACGCGTCGTCGACACCGTCCGCGCGGTGGTCGACGAACACCTCGCCGAGCGGGACGTGTTCGCCTGGCGCTTCACTTTGCCGGTCGACAGCGACGACCCGGCCCACGCGGAGCTGCAAAGCCGCTACCCCACGGATCCCCCCGACCCTGCTGCGGACCGCGCGACCTACGAGATCGCGCTCAGTCTGGTCGGCGCACCCGACCAGCTCACCGACGAGCACCTGGCCGCACTCGAACGCCAACTGCTGCGGGCCGTCTCAGCGTTGGCGCGAACCGAGCCGGGACCCGGGATCCCGGTCTCGATCCGCGCATCGCAACGCACTCACGTCGATCTCGACATCGATCGCGACCTAGAACTGCTGTGAACCCCGGACTGCGGCGAACCTCAGCGCCGCGCGGGGAAGTGGCGGATGAGCCCCTCTTGCACCGTGGTGGCCAGCAGATCACCGCTGCGGGAGTAGAAGCGGCCGGTCGCCAGGCCACGGGAGCCCGCGGCCACCGGTGACTCGGTGCAGTACAGCGCCCACTCGTCGAAACGGAACGGGCGGTGGAACCAGATCGAGTGGTTGACCGTCGCCGCGACGATGCGGTCCAGACCCCACGACAGCCCGTGGGTGGTGATGATGGAGTCCAGCACCGTGGTGTCGGACGAGTAGCCCAGCGTCGCCACGTGGATCAGCGGGTCGTCGGGCAGCCTGCCGTCCGCGCGCATCCACACGCGGTTGTGGTTGAGCCGCTCCCCCGTGCCCTTGAGAATCCACGCGGGGTCGTTGGTGTAGCGCATGTCGATCGGATGCGGCGCCTTGACGAACATCTCCAGCTTGTCCTCCAAGCCTTCGAAGCTCTCCTCCACCCGCGGCAGCGTCTCCGGATCCGGCACCTCCGGCTGGGCGTGCGCGTGCTCGAGCCCCGTGCCCCAGTCCTGGAACGCGGCGAGCATGACGAACAGCTCCTGACCGTCCTGGCTCGCGGTCACCGTCCGGTTGGCGAACGCGCGACCGTCGCGATGCCGGTCCACCCGGTACTCGATCGGCTTCTTCACGTCGCCACCGCGCACGAAGTGCGCGTTGACGGCGTGTACGGGACGGTCACCGACCGTGCGGCCCGCCGCGATGATGGCCTGCGAGACGAGCTGGCCGCCGAAGGTCCGGCTCCACACCTTCTCCGGGTGCTGGCCGACGAACACGTCCTCGTCCATCTGCTCGAGATCGAGCAGGCCGAGCAGCACATCCAGATCGGAACGCTGCGCATCCGGCTCCGCGACGCCGACGGGGCTGCTCAGGGAAGCACTCACTAATGGTCCTCCTCACCGATTCGGTGCACATGGATCAGGTTGGTGGAACCGACGGTACCGGGCGGCGACCCGGCCACGATGACCACCAGGTCACCCTTCTGGTATCGGTCCATCGACAGAAGTGCTACATCCACCTGGTGGATCATCGCGTCGGTGCTGTCCACGGTCGGCACGATGAAGGTCTCGGTGCCCCAGGTCAGCGCCAGCTGGCTGCGCACCTCCGGCAGCGGGGTGAACGCCAGCAGCGGCAGTGGCGTGTGCAGCCGGGCCAGGCGGCGCACCGTGTCGCCCGACTGGGTGAACGCGACCAGCGCCTTCGCGTTGAGCCGCTCGCCGATGTCGCGGGCGGCGTAGGAGATCACGCCGCGCTTGGTGCGCGGCACGTGAGTCAGCGGCGGCACCCGGGTCGACTCGGTCTCCACCGCGTGCACGATGCGCGCCATCGTGCGCACCGTCTCGATCGGATACTTGCCCACCGAGGTCTCGCCCGACAGCATCACCGCGTCGGCGCCGTCGAGCACCGCGTTCGCGACGTCCGATGCCTCGGCGCGGGTGGGACGGGAGTTGTCGATCATCGACTCCAGCATCTGCGTGGCGACGATGACCGGCTTGGCGTTCTCGCGGGCCATCTGGATGGCGCGCTTCTGCACGATCGGCACCTGCTCGAGCGGCAGCTCGACACCGAGGTCGCCGCGCGCGACCATCACCGCGTCGAAGGCCAGGACCACGGCCTCGAGGTTGTCGATCGCCTCCGGCTTCTCCAGCTTGCCGATCACCGGCACCCGGCGGCCCACCCGGTCCATCACGTCGTGCACCAGCTCGACGTCGGACGGGGACCGCACGAACGACAGGGCGATGAAGTCCACGCCGAGCTTCAGCGCGAACTCCAGGTCCTCGATGTCCTTCTCCGACAGGGCGGGAACCGACACATCCATGCCGGGCAGCGACACGCCTTTGTTGTTGGAGACCGGACCGCCCTCGGTCACCCGGCAGACCACGTCGTTGCCTTCGACACGGGTGACGATCAGGCCGACCTTGCCGTCGTCGACCAGGAGCCGATCGCCCGGCTTGGCGTCCTTGGCCAGTTCCTTGTAGGTGGTGGACACGCGGTCGTGGGTCCCGTCGATGTCGTCGACGGTGATGCGGACCTCTTCACCCGTCGCCCAGACGGTTCTGCCTTCCAGGAAGCGGCCGAGGCGGATCTTGGGACCCTGCAGGTCGGCGAGAATGCCGACAGCCCGGCCGAGGTGGTCGGAAGCCTGACGCACCTTCTTGTAGTTCTCGGCATGGTCGGAGTGCTCGCCGTGGCTGAAGTTCAGCCGAGCCACGTCCATACCGCTCTCGACGAGTTCGCGGATACGGTCCTCGGTGGCAGTGGCCGGCCCGAGCGTGCACACAATCTTCGTCCGTCGCATCACGAGTAGAGCCTAGTCCCGCTCGGTGTGCAGGTCCCGCCGTGGCCACGGTGAATCCTTGGTGAAAAAAATGAACGACAGCTCCATTGCAGGTACAAACGGGTAGTCATCGGGCGACATGACGGGCCAACCTCGTTTCCAGCCGGGTCTGCCCGAATCCGAGGATCAGGCAGATCACCCAGTAATACAGCGCCGCTACTCCGTAGAGCGCGAAGAAGTCGAACGTGGGAGCGGCCGCGAGCTGGGCGACGCGCAGCAGCTCGGTCACCAGGATGGTGGAGGCCAGCGAGGTGTCCTTCACCAAGGAGATCAGCGTGTTGGACAGCGGCGGCACCGCGATCCGCGCGGCCTGCGGCAGGATGACCAGCCGTAGCATCATCGGGTACGACATGCCGAGTGCCTGCGCCGCCTCCCACTGCCCCGTCGCGACGCTGAGAATCGCCGCGCGCACCACTTCGGCCGCGTATCCGCCGACATTGAGACTGAACGCGATCACCGCGGCGGGGAACGGGTCGATCACGATGCCGAATTGCGGCAGCGCGTAGAACACGATGAACAGCTGCACCAGCAAGGGCGTGCCGCGAATGATCGAGATGTAGAAGCGGGCGGCCGCGGACACCGGCCACACCGGCGACATCCTGGCCAGCGCGACGAACAGCGCGAGCACCAGGCCGATGGCGAAGCTGATCGCGGTGAGCGGAAGAGTCTTGGTCACGGTGGCCTGCAGCATCGGCCACAGGTTGTGCCAGATGAGGTCCCGGGTGGCGGCGTCCATCGACGATGCGGCTACTGGCTGACGTCGGTGCCGAAGTATTTCTCGGAGATCTTCGCCAAGGTGCCGTCGGCGCGCAGCTGGTTCAGCGCGTTGTCCACGTCGGTGATCAGCGCGTCGCCCTTGCGCGCGGCGAACGCCTGCTTGCTCACCGATCCGGTGCGGGCGGCGATCTTCACTCCGGTGTCGCCGGTCTTCTTGGTGTACTCCGCGACGGCGAGGTTGTCGTTGACGGTGGCGTCCACGCGGCCGTTCTTCAACAGCTGGATGGCCTGCACGAAGCCCTCCACCGCTTCGACTTTCGCGCCCGCGTCGGTGGCGACCTTGCTCCAGTTGCTGGTGGCCGACTGCGCACAGGTCTTCCCGTTGAGATCGGCGAGGCCGGTGACGGCGTTGTTGTCGGCCCGGGTGACGATCACACCCGCCGACGTGGTGTAGGGCGCCGACAGCGCGTATTTCGCCGTGCGCTCGTCGTTCACGGTCACCTGGTTGGCCACCAGGTCGAAGCGCTTGGACTCCAGCCCCGCGAAGATGGCGTCCCACGGCGTCTGCACGAACTCGACCCGCTTGCCCAGTTTGTCGCCGACCGCCTGGATCACCTCGACGTCGTAGCCGGTGAGTTTGCCGTCGGAGCCCTGGAAGCTGAACGGCGCGTAAGTGCCCTCGGTGCCGACCTTCAACACGTTCGGGTCGCTGTCGCCGCACGCGCTCAGCCCGGTGGCGGCGACGACGGCGAGCATGGCGGCGGCGAACAATCCACGACGCACGGGATCCCTCTCTTCGGTGCGTGGAGCTCCACACACGGCACACGAATCCGGTCATGCTACGCCCGTACCTCCGCAAGCGACAGTATCGCGATCATGGTGCGCCGAAGGGTTGGGCTCGAGGTCCGGCCCGCGACGGCATGGAGGCGGGCACGCGCCGTGCCCGCCTCCGGGTACTGCCGATACCGCCTCAGTCGCGCAGCGGGCGGCCGTTGCTGTCGGGCACCTTGCCGGTGAGCATCAGGATTCCGTCGACGATGCCCCAGATCCAGCCGACGGTGAAGCAGGTGAGCACGCTCACCACCAACTGGGCGATGCCCAGACCGGTGTATCCGAGGTAGAAACGGCCGACCCCGAAACTGCCGAGGAAGATCTGCAGCAGGCCCGCGACCAGTTTCTGCTTGTCCGACAGCGGCGCACCGAAGGGGTCGCGGCCCCAGGGCGCCTCCGGGTCGTTCGGGTTGTAGCCCTGCGGGACGCCCGGATACGGCGCGGGCGGGTAGCCGCCCGGCTGCTGACCGTAGGCGTCGACGGGCTGGCCGTACTGCGGCTGACCGTAGGGATCCGACGGCGGGCTGTACTGCGGCTGGCTCTGCGCGTCCAGTGGCTTGGTCAGGTCAGGGCCGGTGCCGGGCGGGCCGTACTGCGGGCCCCCGGCGCTCGGATTCTGCTGATAAGGGTCGGTCACTCATGTCCTCCTCATTAGTGCGGGCACCCTCTTGTCGGCCCCCGGCCTTACTGGACCGCCGAACCGCGCTCGCGACGATCGGGAGCCATTGTCACCGGGATCGACCGGCTTGTCGCCCCCGGAGGGTTCGGTCCTACGCGTGGTTATCGCCGCCGATCGCTCGATCGTTGCCCCCCGATGAGGATTCGCTGCCGACCCGACACATCACGGGGCGGGCCGAGTCCGCTCGCGCACCCGGCCCGCCCCGGACGATCAGTTCTTGTCCGAAGCCGTCTTTTCCGAATCCGCCGGTTCCGAGTCGGTTCCGGAGGGCTCGACCGTAGGCCCGGCGGTCTCATTCTCTCGTTGTCCTTCTATCGCATGGGATTCGGCCTCCGGTGCACTCTCCGCCCCATCGGCAGCGGTCCCGGTCTCGGGTCCGGCTGCCTGCGAGGGCTTCTCGGCCGGGGCCGCCCCGGCGGCACGCAGCGCGCGGAACTGCCACGGCCACGGCCGCGGGCTCCCGCCGGGTCGCAACTGCTCGGGCGTCTCGCGGCCTTTCGTCGCGAACAGGAAGTAGGCGATCGCGCAGAGGAACACGACGGCGGAGGTGAACGAATTGATCCGGATGCCCGCGATCTTCGTCGCCTCGTCGGCGCGCATCAGTTCGATGAAGAACCGTCCGAAGCAGTAGCCGGCGACGTACAACGCGAACAGGCGCCCGTGGCCGATCCGGAAACGCTTGTCCACGTACACCAGCAGCACGACGACGAGCAGGTTCCACAGCAGCTCGTACAGGAACGTGGGGTGCACGACCTTCTCCACCACACCGGTGGAGACGCCGTTCATCATGTCGAGCCGGCCGTCGTCGCCCACCCGCCGGTAGATCTCCAGACCCCACGGCAGGTCGGTCTCGCGCCCGTACAGCTCCTGGTTGAAATAGTTGCCGATTCTGCCGATGGCCTGCGCCAGCAGGATCGGCGGCGCGACGGCGTCGCCCAAGGGGGGCAACGGGATCTTGTACACCCGGCAGCCGATCCACGCCCCGACGCCGCCGAGGAGAACCGCGCCCCAGATCCCGAGTCCACCTTGGTAGATCTTCAGCGCGTCGACGGGATCGCCGTCCGCGCCGAAGTATTTCTGCCAGTCGGTGGCCACGTGATAGAGCCTGCCGCCGACCAGGCCGAACGGCACCGCGAACATCGCGACGTCCAGGATGGCGCCGGGCTGCCCGCCGCGGGCGCGCCAACGCCGTTCGCCCCACCAGATCGCGACGATGATGCCGAGGATGATGCACAGGGCATACGCCCGCAGCGGGAACGGCCCGAGCTGCCAGACGCCGCGCGCGGGGCTGGGGAGATAGGCCAGCACGGCGCCGCTGACGCCGCCGTCGGCCAGGACACTGTCTGCGAGGACTCGTAACGTCACGGGGCCACCGTAGCGGAGATGCCCGCCCGCCTCGCCACCACCGCACCGCCCTGGTCGTGGGCGGGCTCGCACACACGGCGCCGAGCGGCTGATCCGGGGTCACTGTGGCGACGGACCGGCCGGTAACGGCGACCGCCGATGCGCAGCAGCCCGTGCCCGGTCACAGGACCGGCGCGAGCGGTTAGGACGCGACGGTCGCCGACCGCACGCCCTCGGCGAGTTCCGCCGTGAGCGCCCGTACCGCGTCCAGTCCCTGCCCCGCCGCGCTCACCAGCGCCGAGCCGACGATGACGCCGTCGGCGTAGGACGCGATCTCGGCGGCCTGCGCCCCGGAGCGAACGCCGAGCCCGACGCCGATCGGGATGTCGGAATGCGCCCGGATTCGCGCGCACAACGCGGGCGCGGCCGAGGACACCATGTCCCGCGCTCCGGTGACGCCCATGGTCGAGGCCGCGTAGACGAAGCCGCGGCTGGCCTCCAGCGTCTTCACCAGGCGCTCCTCGGTGGACGACGGCGCGACCAGGAAGATGCGATCCAGATTGTGCGTGGACGAGGCGACGAACCAGTCGTCGGCCTCCTCCGGAATCAGGTTCGGAGTGATGATGCCCGAGCCGCCCGCGGCGGCCAGGTCCCGCGCGAAGCGATCCACGCCGTACTTGAGCACGGGGTTCCAGTAGCTCATCACGACGGCCTGGCCTCCGGCGCCGGTGATCGCCTCGACGACCGAGAACACGTCGCGCACCCGCACGCCGCCGCGCAGCGCCTGTTCGGCGGCGGCCTGAATGGTGGGGCCGTCCATCACGGGATCGGAGTAGGCGACGCCGACCTCGATGATGTCGCATCCGGCGTCGACCATGGCGCGCACGACCTCGATCGAGCCGGCCAGATCGGGGTAGCCCGCGGGCAGGTAGCCGATCAGCGCCGCGCGGCCCTCGGCGCGGCAGGCGGCGAAGGTGTTCGCCAAGCGGGACTGCTGGCTCACCGGCCCTGCTCCTTCGGCTCGTCGAACAGCCCGAACCACCGCGCTGCCGTGTCCATGTCCTTGTCACCCCGGCCCGAGAGGTTCACCAGGATGATCGCGCCCGGCCCGAGTTCCTTGCCCAATTGCAGCGCGCCCGCCACCGCGTGCGCCGACTCGATCGCCGGGATGATGCCCTCGCTGCGGCTCAGCAGCAGCAGCGCGTCCATCGCCTCGGTGTCGGTGATCGGCCGGTACTCGGCGCGGCCGACGTCCTTGAGATAGGCGTGCTCCGGGCCGACTCCCGGGTAGTCCAGGCCCGCCGAGATCGAGTGCGATTCGATGGTCTGGCCGTCCTCGTCCTGCAGCAGGTACGAGTAGGCGCCCTGGAACGCGCCCGGCGTCCCGCCGGTGAACGTGGCGGCGTGCCTGCCGGTGTCGACGCCGTCACCGGCCGCCTCGTAGCCGATCAGCCGGACGTCGGCGTCGTCGAGGAACGCGTGGAAGATGCCGATGGCGTTGGATCCGCCGCCGACGCACGCGACCACCGCGTCGGGCAGCCGGCCGGTGGCGGCCTGGACCTGGGCGCGGGCCTCCATGCCGATGATGCGCTGGAAATCCCGCACCAGCATCGGGAACGGGTGCGGGCCCGCCGCGGTGCCGAAGCAGTAGTAGGTGTCGTCGGCGTTGGTCACCCAGTCGCGCAGCGCCTCGTTGATGGCGTCCTTGAGCGTCTGGGAACCGGAGGTCACCGAGATCACCTCGGCGCCGAGCAGGCGCATGCGCGCCACGTTCAGCGCCTGGCGCGCGGTGTCGACCGCGCCCATGTAGACGACGCAGTCCAGGCCGAGCAGCGCGCACGCGGTCGCCGTGGCGACGCCGTGCTGGCCCGCGCCGGTCTCCGCGATCACCCGGTTCTTGCCCATCCGCTTGGCCAGCAGCGCCTGGCCGAGCACATTGTTGATCTTGTGTGAGCCGGTGTGGTTCAGGTCCTCGCGCTTGAGCAGGATGCGGGCGCCGCCCGCGTGCTCGGCCAGGCGCGTGCACTCGAACACCGGCGATGGGCGCCCGGTGTAGTCGCGCTGCAACCGGTCGAGCTCGTTGAGGAACGACTCGTCGAGCCGGGACTTCTCGTACTCGGCGGTGACCTCCTCGATGACCGCCATCAGCGCCTCGGGGACGTGCCTGCCGCCGTAGACGCCGAAGTGCCCGCCCACGTCCGGCTCGTGGCCGCTGCGCTGGGCGACGCCGTCGCTGGCCTGGGGTACCGCTGTCACGCCGGTCACCGGCCCCGCCGCGCCGGCTTCGGGCAGGACGGGTGGGTGCCCGCGGTCACCAGCTCGGAGACCGCCGCGCGCGGGTCGCCACTGGTCACCAGTCCCTCGCCGACGAGCACGGCGTCCGCGCCCGCGCCCGCGTAGGCCAGCAGGTCGGCGGTGCCGCGGATGCCGGACTCGGCGATCCGGATGACCTCGGTGGGCAGGCCGGGCGCGATTCGCGCGAACACGTCGCGGTCGACCTCGAGCGTCTTGAGGTTGCGGGCGTTCACGCCGATCACCGACGCGCCCGCCTCCAGCGCGCGGTCGGCCTCCTCCTCGGTGTGCACCTCGACCAGCGCGGTCATGCCCAGCGACTCGGTGCGGTCGATCAGCGAGGACAGCACGTCCTGCTCCAGCGCCGCCACGATCAGCAGGATGACGTCCGCGCCGTGCGCGCGCGCCTCGTGGATCTGGTACGGGCCGACGACGAAGTCCTTGCGCAGGATCGGGATGTTCACCGTGGCGCGGACCGCGTCCAGGTCGTCCAGCGACCCGTTGAAGCGGCGGCCCTCGGTGAGCACGCTGATGATCCGCGCGCCACCGTCCTCGTAGGACTTGGCCAGGCTCGCCGGGTCCGGGATGTCCGCGAGTTCGCCCTTGGACGGGCTTGCTCGCTTGACCTCGGCGATCACGCCGATGCCGTCCTCGAGCAGCGCCGCGCGGGCGTCCAGCGGCGCCGGCGCCGCCGCGGCGGCCGCCTTGACCGCCTGGAAGTCGAGAAGGGCTTCCCGAGCGGCCACATCCGCGCGGACCCCGTCGAGAATCGAGTCGAGTACCGTCATCTGGCTCGAATCCTTTCTGGGGAGACGGACTTGCTACCTGAGAATCCCCCCAGGCGCTGTCTCACCGATGCTGACAAAGAATAAATGGACCTACCGGGCGCGTATGCGCCGGGGCTCGGGTTGAACCACGCGGAAGGGCTCCGCGCAAGGTGGCACCCGCCACACCCGCCGCGCGGGGACAGCTCAGCGGCCACGTCGGCCCGCCTCGCCGTGATCCGGGTCCGCCGGCGGTTCGTGCCCGGCCGCGGGTTCGTCGGTCGGGTCCGTGCCCGCGTCCAGGGCGTCCCACAGCACGCGCTCGGACAGCTGCGGAGCGGACGGGTCGTCCGCGCGCCGCTGCGTGACTTCCGCCGAGGCGGCGGCGCGCCGGAACACCGGGTTGTCGTACTTGCCGGACAGCCGCGCCGACTCGGCGGGCATGCGGGCCAGCAGCGCGCCCGCGCCGAACGCGGCGATCGCGCCGAGCAGCGCGAGCACGGCCGGGAACGCCGACGTGGTCGCCGTCTCGACCTGGGCGCGCGCCGGGAGTTCGGCAAGCGTCGCGGCACGTTCGGCCGTCTTGCCGGAATGGGTCAGCAGCGCGAAGGCGGGTACCGCGGCCACCGCCGCGACCAACGCGATGAGCACGCCGACCACGCGGCGCAACCAGCCCTTCGTGGCCAGCACCGCCGCGATCGACGCGAGCAGCACCAGCGCCAGCGGGGTGAGCGCGCCGAACCAGACACCGCCGTCGAGGTGATCGGTGCGGGGCTGGGTGAGCCCGTCCGAGGAGGTGATAGTCACCCAGGTCATCCGGGACGACGCCCACAGCGCGGCGGCTGCGACGGCGAGCAACGCGACCGGCGCCACCGGGTAGTTGCGGCGCGGCTCGTTTCCGTCGCCCGCCTCCGCGTGCGTCGCGGAGTTCTCCGCCGCCGGCGCGTTCGCCTCCGGGACCGGTTCCCGCGCCCGGCCCGATTCGTCTTCGGGATGGGCAGCCGTCATAGCGACCCGCCGTCCGCCGTACCCGGTTCCGCGCCGTAGGCGCGCACCGTTTCGGCTGCCGCCACCGCCTTCAGCACCGCCATCGCCTTGTTGCGCGATTCCACGTCCTCGTACTCCGGATCCGAGTCCGCGACGACGCCCGCGCCCGCCTGCACGTAGGCTGTGCCGTCCTTCAGCAGCGCGGTGCGGATGGCGATCGCGGTATCGGCGTCACCGGCGAAATCCAGGTACCCGACGACGCCGCCGTAGATGCCGCGCCGGGTCGGCTCGAGCTCCTCGATCAATTCCATCGCGCGCACCTTGGGCGCACCGGACAACGTGCCCGCCGGGAAGCAGGCGCGCACCGCGTCCAGCGCGATGCGGCCGGGCGCCAACCGGCCCGACACCGTCGACACCAGGTGCATGACATGGCTGTAGCGCTCGATATGCCGGTACTCGGTGACCCGCACGCTGCCCGGCTCGCACACCCGGCCCAGGTCGTTGCGGCCGAGGTCGACGAGCATGAGGTGCTCGGCGTTCTCCTTCTCGTCGGCGAGCAGGCCCTTCTCCAGCAGCAGGTCCTCCTCCTCGGTGCCGCCGCGCCAGCGGGTCCCCGCGATCGGATGGGTCGTCGCCACACCGTCTTTCACGGTGACCAGCGCTTCCGGGCTGGAGCCGACGATGGAGAACGCGGTGCCGCCCGCGCCGTCCGGGATGTGCAGCAGATACATGTACGGGCTCGGATTGGACGCGCGCAGCATCCGGTACAGGTCGATCGGCGCCCCGTCGTAGTCCATCTCGAAACGCTGCGACAGCACCACCTGGAACGCCTCGCCCGCCTCGATCTCCTTGACCAGGCGGCGCACGCCAGCGCCGAACTCCTCGGTGGTGCGCCGGCGCCGGTACCGCGGCTCGGGCCGGTCGAACACCGACACGGTGGAATCCGCGGGCGCGCCGAGCGCGGCGGTCATCCGGTCCAGCCGGGCCACCGCGTCGTCGTAGGCCTCGTCGACCCGCTCGGCGGTGCCGTTCCAGTTGACCGCGTTGGCGATCAGCGTGATCGCCCCTTCGTGATGGTCGAACGCGGCCAGGTCGGTGGCCAGCAGCAACACCATCTCCGGCAGGTGCAAGTCGTCGACCGCCAGGCTGGGCAACCGCTCCATCCGGCGCACCGCGTCGTAGCCGAGGTATCCGACCATGCCGCCGGTCAGCGGCGGCAGCCCGGGCAGGCGCTCGGTGCGCAGCAACTCCAGCGTCTCGTGCAGGGCCAGCAGCGGGTCACCGCCGGAGGGCGCGTCGGCCGGGACGCTGCCCAGCCAGGCCGCCTCGCCGTCCACGACGGTCAGCGCCGAGGGGCTCCCGGCGCCGATGAACGACCAGCGCGACCACGACCGGCCGTTCTCCGCGGACTCGAACAGGAACGTGCCCGCCCGGTCCGCCGCGAGTTTGCGGTAGGCCGACAGCGGAGTCTCGGAGTCCGCCAAGACCTTTCGGATCACCGGGACCACCCGGTGCTCCGCGGCCAGCTGATGGAACTGTTCGCGGGTCGTGGTGGTGGGAGTGGACGCGCCTGGCATGCACTCATCATCCCAGGCCGGGCAGGGCGGCCGGTGAGCGGTGCCGATGTCGCGACGCCGGAGGCGACAAACCCGACAAATCAGGTCGACCGTCCGGTTCCCACGCGGCCGCCGGAGGTGTGGCGCCGCTCACTACACTCGCGGCGTTCCACGTCGCATGCGGTATCCATCTCGAGAGGAGACAACTGATGTACCCCTCGCCATCGGTAGCGCCCGAGGGTCCTCGGCACGTCCCGAACCACAGCGTCCCGCACCGCCACGCTCCACGGACGGCGGGCACGAGCGATCCGGTCCGCCATCACGGCGCTCCCGGCAATGCGCTCGCCTCCTTCGTCACCTACGTCAAAGCACTGGAGTCCCTGGACAAAAACCGTTTCCCCGACGAGTACGCCGTCCACAGCGACCGCATCAAAGAGCTGAGGCCGTTCCTGCGCGCCCACGGCATCCTCGATGTGATGGCGATCAAGAATCCTGAGGTGGCGGCGCTCATCGGCGCGTAGCCGCCCGCGCACCCCGGCTCGTGCCCGCCCACCGACGCGGCGATCGCATCCCAGGCGGCGCATCGACGGGCACGAGCGACAGGTTCCCGCCTCGGGAACGCGACACCACGATTCGACCAAGCGCCCGGTAGTGTTCCCGGGTATGCAGCAAGGACAGCTCGCCCCCGATTTCGAGCTTCCCGATCAGTCCGGCACCCCCCGTTCGCTCGGCGCGCTGCTGGCGGACGGCCCACTGGTCCTCTTCTTCTATCCCGCGGCCAATACGCCCGTGTGCACGGCCGAGGCCTGCCACTTCCGTGACCTCGCCGCCGAATTCGCCGCCCTCGGCGCCACCTGCGTCGGCATCAGCACCGACAAGGTCGGCACCCAGGCCGGCTTCGCCGAGAAGCAGCGCCTCGGCTATCCCTTGCTGTCCGACGCCGACGGCGCGGTCGCCGCGCAGTTCGGGGTGAAGCGCGGACTGCTGGGCAAACTCGCGCCGGTGAAGCGGCAAACGTTCGTCATCGATACCGACCGCACCATCCGCAAGATCATCACCGGCGAATTGCGCGCCGCCGTGCATGCGGACGAAGCCCTGAACTACCTGCGTAGCCGGTAGCCCGCGCGCCGCAGCCGGTTTCCGCCGACGGGGCGGCCTAGGCTGGAACCATGACTCCGACCGACGTTCAGCCGGGCGAGCGCAAACCAGCGGCAGCCGTCTGGCGCACACGGATAATCGGCGGCGCCGTCCTCGTCGCGGTCCTGGTCGTCTGCTACGTCATCCTGTCCGCGTTCATCCCGCGCTGGTGGGCGCAGCGGGTCGGGTCGATGGTGCACGGAAGCTTCGCCAAGGGCATCGGCTGGGGTCTGTTCTTCGGCGGATTCTGCACCGTCGTCGCACTTTTCCTGCTCCTGTTCGCCGTGCTGGTGTGGCGGCGAAAGGCGGGCAAGTTCCTGGCCGGGGCGGCCGCGATCGTCGCGATCCTGTTCGCGATCCCCAACTTGATGACGCTGACCATCGTGCTCGGCAACAGCAGCGCCGCCCACGCGGGCGAGCGGATCCTCGATGTCGACGCGCCCGCGTTCCGGGGCGCCGCGCTCACCGGCGCCGTGATCGCGACGGCGCTGTTCCTCCTCGCCGTCGCGCTGTTGCTTCTGCGCAGGTGGCGGCGCACACACCCGGCTACTCCGAAGACCGAGGACACGCCGGCGCGGGACGTGTGAGTGAAAACACGCCACGCAGCATCTTTATGACGGTCGAGCGAAGTCGTGGCAAACTCGATGTCGCGGGTGACTGTGCACAGGCTTTTCGACAATCACTAGGACAACGAACAAGACCACGTCACTTGGCTTGAAAGAAGGCACACAGTGACGAAGTGGCTCGACCCGGTCGAACAACGCGCGTGGCGGGCGATCGTGGCGTTGATGACGCGGCTGCCGGGGGCTCTGGATACCCAGCTGCAGCGCGAGTCCGGCGTGACGCATTTCGAGTACTGGGTACTGACCCTGTTGTCGGAGGAACCGGGCCACCGACTGCAGATGAGTGAGCTCGCCCACAAGGCAAATGCATCGTTATCGCGGCTGTCGCACGTGGTCTCCAAGCTGGAGCGCATGGGGTGGGCGCAGCGCTCCGCCACGGCGGGGCGGCGCGGCGTGCACGCCGTGCTCACCGACGAGGGCTACCTGAAGGTCGTCGAAGCCGCCCCCGGATATTTGGAGGCGGTGCGTCACTTGGTCTTCGACGGCTTGGACGATGCGCAGAAAGCCCAGGTCGCCGACCTCGGCGAGCTGCTGGCCGAGCGGCTCGCCGACACGCTCGACCAACGCGGCGGACTCGCCCCGGCCAGTCGGGACGACCACCCGAACGGCGGCTAGCCTGCCGCCGGTTCAGGAGCCCGCGGCCAGGAGCACGTCCGAATCGAAGCAGGTGTGCGTGCCGGTGTGGCAGGCCGCGCCCTCTTGATCGACCACCAGCAGGATCGTGTCGCCGTCGCAGTCGAGCCGCACTTCGTGCACGTACTGGGTGTGGCCGGAGGTCTCCCCCTTGACCCAGTACTGCTGCCTGGAGCGCGAATAGTACGTCGCCTTGCGGGTTTCCAGCGTGCGCGCCAGCGCCTCGTCGTCCATCCACGCGACCATCAGCACGTCACCGGTGGCGCGTTCCTGCGCGACGGCCGACACCAGCCCGGCATCGTTGCGCTTGAGACGGGCGGAGATTGCGGGATCGAGACTCATAGCACCGTTATAACAGGGCCGTCCGCGGCCGACGTGCGCGGTCAGCCCACGCGGGAACGCTGGAGTTCACCCAGCACCGCCCAGGTGCGCCGCTGGTCGTCCGGGGTGGTCAGATCGGTCTGCGCGAACACCACCTCCGTCGCGCCCGCCGCGAAGTACTCCGCGACGCGGGCCGCGATCAGTTCCTCGTCACCGATCACCACCAGCTCCGCCGCCCGGGACGCGCCGGACAGCTCGATCACCCGGGCATAGGACGGGATGTCGTCGTAGAACGCCGTCTGGGCCGCGGCGGCCGCACGGGCGGCGTCGACGTCGGCGGTGACCACGCCGGGGACCAGGACGGTGATCCGCGGCGCGGGGCGACCGGCCCGCTCGGCAGCCGCGGTGACGGGTGCGACGATGTGCTCCTCCAGCGCCTTGGGGCCGACCAGGTAGGGCAGGGTGCCGTCGGCCAGCTCACCGGTGACGCGCAGGGCCTGCGGGCCCATGGCAGCCACCAGGATCGGCGCGGGCGGACGCGCCCCGGCCACCGCGGCGGGCAACGGCGCCGCGGCGGTGAGCGTCTCGCCGTGGAAATCCACCGTGCCGGTGTGCAGCACGGTGCGCAACGCGGTGAGGAACTCGCGCAGCCGGGTGATGGGCCGGTCGAAGGATCCACCGAACACCGGTTCGGCGAGGAATCTCGCGCCGAGGCCGAGCCCGAGGGTGAACCGGCCTCCGGTGGCCGCCTGCGCGGTCTGCGCCTGACTGGCGATCAGCAGCGGATGACGGGCGGTGATCGGCACCGCGGAGGTGCCGACCGTCAGTCCGGGCACGGCACGGCCGACGATTCCCGCCAGCGCGATGGCGTCGTAGCTCAGCCGCTGACCCAACCACACCGACGAGACTCCGGCGGCGGCCGCCGCCGCACCCAGCGCCACCGCCGTGTCCACGGCGTTGCCGGTGGCGTCGATGGCGGACGGCGGCAGAACGATTCCGATGGTCATGCCCGATGCAACCGCACGGGGACCACCCGCCTTCCGGCGCGGCGGATTTCCGCCGATCGCTACCGGATGACGATCTTCTCCGCCCGCATCGACTCCTTGACTCGGCCGATGGTGAGGTCGCCGAAGTGGAAGACGCTGGCCGCGAGCACCGCGTCGGCGCCCGCGTGCACGGCCGGGGCGAAGTGCTCGACCGCGCCCGCGCCCCCGCTGGCGATCACCGGCACCGTGACCGCCGCCCGCACCGCGCGAATCATCGGCAGGTCGAAACCGGCCTTGGTGCCGTCGGCGTCCATCGAATTGAGCAGGATCTCGCCCACTCCGAGCTCGGCCCCGCGCACCGCCCACTCCACGGCATCGATGCCGGTGCCGCGTTTACCGCCGTGCGTGGTCACCTCCCAGCCGGAAGGCGTGTCCGGCTGCCCTTCCGGCACGGTGCGCGCGTCCACCGACAGCACGATGCACTGCGAGCCGAATCGCTCGGACATCTCGCGCAGCACCTCGGGCCGCGCGATCGCCGCGGTGTTCACCGAGACCTTGTCCGCGCCCGCGCGCAGCAGGCGGTCCACGTCCTCGACCGTGCGCACCCCGCCACCGACGGTGAGCGGGATGAAGATCTGCTCGGCGGTGCGGGTCACCACGTCGATCATGGTGCCGCGGTCGCCGGTGGAGGCGGTCACGTCGAGGAAGGTCAGCTCGTCGGCGCCCTGCGCGTCGTAGAGGGCGGCCAGTTCGACCGGATCGCCCGCGTCGCGCAGATTCTCGAAGTTGACGCCCTTGACCACGCGTCCCGCGTCGACGTCCAGACACGGGATCACCCGTACGGCCAACGTCATTGCCTCACCCTTTCTCCGCGGCCGCCGGGTCGGCCACCGTGCAGATCATGTCGAGCAGTTCCTCGTGCACGCCGGGCGCGGCCGCGAGCACGGAGCCGGAGGTGATGGTCCACGGCCGGCCCACCAGGTCGGTGACCACCCCGCCCGCCGCCCGCACCAGGGCGACGCCCGCCGCGTTGTCCCAGGGATGGTGCCCGAACACGATCGCGCCGCCGAGCACGCCGGAGGCGGTGAACGCCAGATCGATGCCGGTCGAGCCGTGCATGCGCACCCGGGAGGACAGCCTGCTCAGCGGGCCGAGCAGGTCGAAGCGGAACTGTCCGGGGATGCGGCCGTGCGAGTCCACGTTGAACGCGCCGAAACCGATCATGGCCTCGGCGAGCCTGCCGCGCGGCAACGGCGGCAGCGGCCGCCCGTCCAGCAGCACCGGACCGCCCGCCATGGCGGCGTAGCGGCGGCCGAGCAGCGGCAGCCAGGTCAGTCCCAGCACCGGTTCCCCGTCGCGGACCAAAGCGAGCAGCATGCCCGACAGCGGATGACCGGAGGAGTAGTTGAACGTGCCGTCGATCGGGTCCAGCACCCAGGCGGTGCCGGAGGTGAGCTGCGGTCCGCCGAATTCCTCGCCGTGCACCTCGATGCCGGTGCGCCGCAGCAACTCGGCGGACACGGTGCGCTCCAGCTCCAGGTCGAGTTCCGTGGCGAAATCGTTGCGGCCCTTCTCGACCGCGCTCGGCGCGCCGATGCCCTCGGCGAACCGCGAGCGCACCGAGTCCAGGACCTCGCTCGCCTCGGCGAGCAGTCGTGACAGCTCCTGGGTCATCTCACCGCGGCCAGCGCCTCGGGCAGGGTGAACCGGCCCGCGTAGAGCGCCTTGCCGACGATCGACCCTTCGACGCCGTCCGGCACCAGTTCGGCGATCGCGACCAGGTCCGCGATGGTGGAGACGCCGCCGGAGGCGATGACCGGGGCGTCGGTGGCCGCGCACACCTCGCGCAGCAGGTCCAGGTTCGGGCCGGTGAGCGTGCCGTCCTTGGTCACGTCGGTTACCACGTAGCGCGAGCAGCCGTCCCGTTCCAGGCGCTCGAGCACCTCCCACAGGTCGCCGCCGTCGCTGACCCAGCCGCGGCCGCGCAGCCGGTGCTCGCCGTCGACGATGCGCACGTCCAGGCCGACGGCGATGCGCTCGCCGTGCCGGGCGATGGCCTTCGCGCACCAGACCGGGTCCTCCAGCGCGGCGGTGCCGAGGTTGACCCGGGCGCAGCCGGTCGCCAGGGCGGCCTCGAGGCTCTCGTCGTCGCGGATGCCGCCGGACAGTTCCACTTTGACGTCGAGTTCGCCGACGACGCCCGCGAGCAGTTCCCGGTTCGAGCCGCGCCCGAAGGCCGCGTCCAGATCGACCAGGTGCACCCATTCCGCGCCGGCTTCCTGCCACGCCAGGGCCGCCTCGCGCGGCGAGCCGTAGCTGGTCTCGCTCCCGGCTTCTCCTTGCACGAGGCGCACGGCCTCTCCGTTGGCGACATCGACGGCGGGTAGCAGCACAAGACTCACGAGAGCAGCCTAGTGGTTACCCGGCCGCGTCCGGGCGCTGGGCCTGCGCGGATGCGACCTCGATCACCGCGGCGAACCGGCCGCGTGGGCGTCCAGGATGCGGGTGAGCAGCGTGACCAGGGTGTGCCGATCCCGTTCGGAGAAGCCGGGGAGCAGTTCGTCCTGGGCGGCCGTCAGTCGCTCGTCGAGGTCGTCCAGGTGGCGGGCGCCTGCCGCGGTGAGGGTGACGATGTTGCGGCGGCGATCGGCGGGATCGGGGCTGCGCTCGACGAACCCCCGCTCGGCCAGGTCGTTCACCGCGGCGACGATGTCGCTGCGGTCGATGCGGGTGCGCCTGCCCAGCTCGGCCTGACTGGCCGGACCGAATTCCGCGAGCGTGGCCAGCAGCGCGTAATGGTGACGACGGGAGCCGGTGGGCTCCAGCGCCCGCTCGCTGGCCCGGTTCGCCACGAGAGCGACCTGATTGACCAGCCTGGTCGGCAGGGCCCGGAGCCGTTCGGCGGCGCCCGCGTGCGGGATGTCCATGCGGTCACAGTACCAAAACTTGTTGGCGCTACCCACAATCTGTTACGTTGGCCTTACCAACGTTGGACTCGCCAACGTTTTACCGAAAGGTATGTCGATGCGCACGCTCCGCCTCGTTCTCCCCCTGCTGACCCTGCCGCTGGCCGCGCTCACCGCCGCCTGCGCCGCGACCACCGCGACCCCGGCCGCCGAAGTGCGCGAGCTGCTGGACCGCAGGCAGATCACCGACTTGGTCGACCGTCTCGGGCGCGCCTTGGACGAGGGCCGTTTCGACGACCTGCGGACGATCTACACCCCCGACGCGACCGCAAAGACGCCCGGCGGCACGGCGGAGGGCCGCGCGGCGCTGATCGCGCAGGCGAGCCGGAACCACGGCGCCGACCTGCGCATTCAGCACGTCATCGGCAACGTGCTAATCGACCTGCGCGGCGATGCGGCCGACGTCCGGGCCAACCTGATCGCCACCTTCGCATCCGCCTCCACCGACGGGACGATTCCACAACCGCGGTACACCCTCGGCGAGGTGTATCGCTTCGACGCGGTCCGGACCACGGAAGGCTGGCGCCTGTCCCGGGTGGAGACCACCCCGATCTGGTCCACCGGCACGCGTCCGTGATCAGCGCGTGGCGAGCGCGCGGCGGTAGCAGGCCAGGGCGGCGAGCACCGCGCACACCGCCGTCGCCGCGGCCGCGGTGATCCCCAGACCCTGACCGACCTGGAACTCCGTCGCCGCGCGTTCGATCTCGGCGAGCGTGTGCGCATGGCGGTCGTCGAACAGAATTCGGGTGACGCGGGCGGTATCGTCTCCGCTCGGCGATCACCCCCGGTCGCCGCTTCCCTTCGCACCGAGGAAGTGCATGTCACGATCCACACTGGCTGCCGCCCTGTCGCTTTCGGCAGCCGCCTGCTCCGCGGCGTTCGTCGCCGCACCCGCCGCCACCGCCGCGCCGCCGGAGGAGGCACGCCTGGCGGGCTGCGAATTCGGTTACGCCGCGGCGACTTACGACTACGCGCGGTTCGGCGAGCACGCCCGCCGGATGCTCGACCTCAGCACCGGAGAGTTCCGGGCGGAGTTCGAGAGCTTCCGCGCCAACATCCAGTCGAGCGCGGAGGCCGCGCACATCCGCGCCGAGGCCAATTCGGCCGACTGCCGCATCGTCTCCGGCGACGACCGCCGGGCCGAGGTGGACGTCGACGTGGTGCGGACGGTGACCAGCGACGAAACCGACGGTCTTCCGCAGACCAGCCGCATGGCGATGACCGTGACCGTGGACAACGCCGACGGACGCTGGCTGGTCAGCGAGGTCCGTAAGCACTGACCGGGCGGGCGGTCCCGCGCCCGATGCGCGGGACCGGCCCTACAGCGAGTTCACCCAGTTGCGCAGCAGGTGGGCGCCCGCGTCACCGGATTTCTCCGGGTGGAACTGGGTCGCCGACAGCGCGCCGTTCTCCACCGCCGCCAGGAACGGCACCCCGTGCTCGGACCACGTCAGTTTGGGCGAGGCGAAATGCTCGCTGGGCGGCAGATCCCAGGTCTGCGCGGCATAGGAGTGCACGAAGTAGAAGCGGGTGTCCGCGTCCAGCCCCGCGAACAGGACGCTGTCGGACGGGGCGGACACGGTGTTCCACCCCATGTGCGGCAGCACCGGCGCGGACAGCCGTTCCACCGTGCCGGGCCATTCGGCGCACCCATCGGTCTCCTCGCCGAATTCGACGCCCCGCTCGAACAGGATCTGCATGCCGACGCAGATGCCGAGCACCGGCCGGCCGCCCGCGAGCCGCTGACCGATCAGGCGCTCGCCCCGCACGCCGCGCAGTCCCGCCATGCACGCGGCGAACGCGCCGACACCGGGGACGACCAGGCCGTCGGCGGCCAGCACGGCCTCCGGGTCGGCGGTCACCTCGACCTGCGCGCCCGCCCGGGCCAGCGCCCGTTCGGCGGAGTGCAGGTTGCCGGAGCCGTAGTCGAGCAGAGCCACCGATTTCGCGCTCACAGCGTCCCCTTCGTCGACGGGACCCCGCTCACCCGGGGGTCGAGTTCCACCGCGGCCCGCAGCGCCCGCGCCACCGCCTTGAATTCGGCCTCGGTGACGTGGTGCTGATCGCGTCCGTAGAGCACCCGCACGTGCAGGGCGATGCGCGCGTTGAGCGCGATCGACTCGAACACGTGGCGGTTGAGCACGGTGGAGTACGGCGCGCCGGGACCGGAACCGGGAATCACCGTGTGCACCAAGTGGTCCGGCTCGCCGGTGTGCACGCAGTAGGGGCGGCCGGACACGTCGACGGCGGCGTGGGCCAGCGTCTCGTCCATCGGGATGTAGGCATCACCGAACCGGCGGATCCCCGCTTTGTCGCCCAGCGCCTTGCCCAGCGCCTGCCCGAACACGATCGCGGTGTCCTCCACCGTGTGATGCGCCTCGATCTCGATGTCGCCCTCCGCGCGCACCGTCAGATCGAAGCTCGCGTGCGCGCCCAGCGCGGTCAGCATGTGGTCGTAGAACGGCACGCCGGTGGCGATCTCGGTCTTGCCGGTGCCGTCCAGATCCAGCTCGACGACGATGCTGGATTCCTTGGTGACCCGCTCCACCCGGGCGGTCCTACTCATGCTCACGTCCAATCGGATCGGCGCCGAAGGTTGCTCGGCGCTGGTTCATCGCGGTGCCAGGTCGGTGCTCGCCAGCACCGCGCTGACCCGCAGCAGTTCGTCGTTCTCGGCGGCGAGGCCGATGGTGGTGCGCAGATAGCCGGGGAGGCCGACGTCGCGGATCAGCACGCCGTGGTCCAGGTAGCGCTGCCAGCTGGCGGCGGCGTCGGCGAAACGGCCGAACAGCAGGAAGTTGGCGTCGCTGGGAATCACGTCGTAACCGAGTTCGCGCAGTGCGGCCGCCACCCGGTCGCGCTGCGCGGCCAGTTCGGCGACGCTGCCGAGGGTCTCCTCGGCGTGCCGCAGGGCCGCGCGCGCGGCGGCCTGGGTGACCACCGACAGGTGGTAGGGCAAACGCACCAGCAGCATCGCGTCGATCACCGCGGGCGCGGCGACCAGATAGCCGAGCCGCCCGCCCGCGAACGCGAAGGCCTTGCTCATCGTCCTGGTGACCACCAGCTTCGCGGGGAACCGGTCGATCAGCCCGATGGCGCTGGGCTGCGCGGAGAACTCGCCGTAGGCCTCGTCGACCACCACGATGCCGGGCGCGGCCGCGAGGATGCGAGCCAGGTCGTCCGGCGGGATGCTGTGCCCCGTGGGGTTGTTCGGGCTGGTCACGAACACCACGTCGGGCGAGCGCTCGGCGATGGCGGCCAACGCGTGGTCGACGTCGAGGGAGAAGTCGGCGCTGCGCTCGGCTTCGATCCATTCGGTGTCGATGCCTTCGGAGATGATCGGGTGCATCGAGTAGGAGGGCACGAAACCCAAGGCGCTGCGGCCGGGCCCGCCGAATGCCTGCAACAGCTGCTGCAAGATTTCGTTGGAGCCGTTGGCCGCCCAGACGTTGCCGGCGCCGACCTCGACGCCGGTCTGCGCGGTCAGGTACCGCGCCAGGTCGGTGCGCAGCGCGACCGCGTCGCGGTCGGGATAACGGTGCAGGTCCGCGGCGGCCGCGCGGATCGACTCGGCGACGTCGTCGATCAGCGCCCGGCTGGGCGGATGCGGGTTCTCGTTCGTGTTCAGCTGCACGGGGACCGTCAATTGCGGTGCGCCGTAAGGCTTCTTGCCCCGCAGGTTCTCCCGCAGCGGCAGGTCGTCCAGGGTGAGGCCGGCGCCGGGCGCGCTCGCCGCGCGCGTCACGACAGGGCCTCGAAACGCGCCTGCACCGCCTGGCCGTGCGCGGGCAGGTCCTCGGCGTTCGCCAGCGCCACCACGTGGCCCGCGACGTCCTCGAGGGCCGCTTCGGTGTACTCCACGACGTGGATGCCGCGCAGGAAGGTCTGCACGCTCAGGCCGGAGGAGTGCCGCGCGCAGCCCGCGGTGGGCAGCACGTGATTGGAGCCCGCGCAGTAGTCGCCCAGGCTGACCGGCGCGTACGCGCCGACGAAGACCGCGCCCGCGCTGCGGACCCTGGCCGCGACCGCTGCCGCGTCGGCGGTCTGGATCTCCAGGTGCTCGGCGGCGTAGGCGTTGACCACGCGCAGGCCCTGCTCGATGTCGTCGACCAGGACGGTGCCGGACTGTTTGCCGCGCAGCGCCTCGCTCACCCGGTGGGCGTGCTTGACCACGGTCAGCTGCGCGGTCAGCGCCGCGTCCACCGCGTCGGCCAGCTGCTCGCTGTCGGTGACCAGCACGCTCGCGGCCAGCACGTCGTGCTCGGCCTGGCTGATCAGGTCGGCGGCGACGTGCACCGGGTCCGCGGTCGCGTCGGCGAGAACGGCGATCTCGGTGGGCCCCGCCTCGGCGTCGATGCCGACCAGGCCGCGGCACAGCCGCTTGGCCGCGGTGACGTAGATGTTGCCCGGGCCGGTGACCAGATCGACCGGTTCCAGCTGCGCGCCGTCGGTGTCCAGGCCGCCGTAGGACAGCAGCGCGACGCCCTGGGCGCCGCCGACCGCCCACACCTCGTCGACGCCGAGCAGCTGCGCGGCGGCCAGGATGGTGGGGTGCGGCAGCCCGCCGAACCGCGCCTGCGGCGGCGAGGCCACCACCAGCGACCCGACGCCGGCCGTCTGCGCGGGCACCACGTTCATCACCACGCTGGACGGGTAGACGGCGTTGCCGCCCGGCACGTACAGGCCGACCCGCTCGACGGGCACCCAGCGCTCGGTGACGGTGCCGCCGGGCACCACCTCGGTGGTCTTGTCGGCGCGCCGCTGATCGGCGTGCACCTTGCGCGCCCGGGCGATGGACTCCTCGAGCGCGGCGCGAACCGCCGGGTCCAGCCGCTCCAGGGCGGCCTCCAGCTCGGCCGCGGGCACCCGCACCGTCGCCGGGATCACCCCGTCGAAGCGCTCGCTGAACTCCAGCGCCGCCGACACGCCCCGATCGCGGATCGCCTCGACCACCGGACGCACCTGATGCAGCACCGAGTCCACGTCGACTCCCCCGCGCGGCAGCGCGGCGCGCAGCTCGGCGACGGAGGGAGTACGACCGCGCAGATCGACGCGGGCGAGCTCGATGCGGGATGTCATGTGGTGTCGGTCCTTGTCTCCAGCTGATTCCGCAACAGGAAAGTTGCCGCTACCAGCCTAATGGGCCGCCGCCAGCCGTTATCCGCGTGGTCGGGGCGGCCGGGCCGCGCCGGGCCGGTGTGCGCAGGTCCGGCCGCCGGAGACGTGCCCGGTGTGCGCCGAAGTGTGGCGTCGCTCTCGTCCGACCTACTGCGAGCTGTTTCCGATGAAGCTGCGGAACCTGCACGCCCCGTCAGCGGGTGTCGCTGTCGATGAGCGAGGACCCGTTGCCGGGGTTGACCAACCGGAGCGTCACCGATTTGTTCCGGCCGCCGTAGGTCACGCTGGCCACGTTGACGTCCACCGAACCGTCCGCATTGGTGCCGGACCCGCCACCGGCCGCGTCGACGGTGTTGAAGCCCGTGACCCGGTTCTGCGTCCAGTAGGTCTCGAACGCCTGCTGACTGCCGTAGACCTGCTGGGCGGCCGGGGTCAGCTGTTTCCACGCGGCGGAGAAGCTCGAGTACGTCAGATTGTTGTAGAAGTCCACCACTTGATCGATGGACTGCCGCGGGTCGGCCTTGCCGACGCTCTTCGTCTCCCCCACCGGCGCCGCGGCCGACGTCGTGTTGCCGCCCGGTCGCGTCGACGCGACCACCGACGAGGAATTTCCCTGCGCCGCATTGGTGTTCGAGCCCGATGAGCTCAGCAGGTTCACCATGAAGGCTCCCGCCACCACGATCGCTCCGATCAGCGCGCCGATCAGCACCGCGCGGCGCTTGCCCGACGACCCCTGCCGCGGCACCGGACGCGGCTGCGCCATGGTGCGCGGATGCGACGCGGTGTCCGGCTGCACCGGCGGCGCGGGCGCGGGGCGGGGACGCGGCTGGCGCTCGGTCGGCGTGTAGGGCGCCGAGGCCATCGCCGAGGGCCGCAGCTCGCGGGTCGCCGATTCCGGCTGGCCCGCTCTCGGCCGGGTGAAGGCCTCGCTGGCGGGCACGAACCCGGCGGCCACCGGGGCCGGACCGGCGTCGGCGAACGCGGCGAGGTGGTCGCGCGCGGCCCGCATGCTCGGGCGCTCGCGCGGCTCGGGGCTGAGCAGGTCGAGCAGGAAATCCGTGGCGGGCCCGGCGTTGCGCGGTTCGCTCAGCTGACCGTTGGCGGCGGCGTAGAGCACCGCGAGCGGGTTGGAGCCCGCGCCGTAGGGCGGCTCACCCTCGAGCGCGTGGAACAGCGTGGCGCCCAGCGCGAACACGTCGGAGGCGGGGCTGGGGTCGGAGCCGCGGGCGACCTCGGGCGCGAGGTAGGCGGCGGTGCCGCAGATCAGTCCGGTTTCGGTCAGGGTGACGTCGCCGGTGGCGCGGGAGATGCCGAAGTCGGTGATCTTCACCGTTCCGTGATCGTCGAGCAGGATGTTGCCCGGTTTCACGTCGCGGTGCACGATGCCCGCCTGGTGAGCGGCGATCAGCGCCGAGGCGACCTGCTCGCCGATCCGCGCGACCTGGGTCAGCGGCAGGGTGCCCTGGGCGGCGATCACGGCGGCGAGACTCTTGGACTTCAGGTACTCCATCACCAGGCAGGGGTCGCCCTCGTGCTCGGTGATGTCGAACACGACGATCGCGTTCGGATGCTGGAAGCGGGCGGCGTTGCGGGCCTCCCGGATCGCGCGCTGGCGGACCACGTCGCGTTCGGCCTCGGGCAGGCTCGGTTGGATGTGGATCTGCTTGACGGCCACGGAGCGCTGGAGGCGTTCGTCGACGGCACGCCAGACCACGCCCGTGCCGCCGCTACCAATCCGCTCGACCAGGCGGTAATGCTCCGCGATCAACTGACCGGTATCGATGGCGCCTACTCCGAACCTTCTCGAAATCGTGACATCCCGCATATTGATTACTCACGCGGTCCGGGGATGAGTGTAGCGGGCGCCGGAATGCTCGCACGCGTCAGCCGGGGCATCGCGCGGCCCCAAATCGCCCGAAACGGACTATTCGCGGGCGCGCAGCATCCGCCCCGCGGCCTCCACCGCGGGGGCGGAGCTGCCCGCGTCGCTGATGAACACCGAAAACGCCAGGTCGCCGTCGATGCCGACGAACCAGCCGTGCGCGTGCTTGTCATCGATGTACTCCGCGGTACCGGTTTTGCCGAGCAGCCCGGGAAGATCGCGCAATTGCGTCGCGGTGCCGTCGGTGACGGTCTCGCGCATCATGGCTTTCAGCTGGTCGTCTACCTGCGGCGGCAGTGCGTCCGGAGTCCGGTCGGGGGTGCCGGGCTTGCCGGCGACGAGCGTGGGAGCGGGCACGGCGCCGCGGGCGATGGACGCGGCGACCAGGGCCATCCCGAATGGCGACGCTGTCACCTGCCCTTGACCGATCGCCGACTCCACTCGCTGCGCGGAGGTGCCCGCCGCCGGAACTTTTCCGGTGACCGTGGTCAGGCCCGGTGTGACGTAATCGATGCCGAGCCCGAGTTGTGCGGCCGCTTTCGTCAGCGCGTCGGCGGGCAGTCGCACGGCGAGGGAGCCCATCGTGGTGTTGCAGGACCGGGCGAACGCGGTGTGCAGCGGCACCGAGCCGAGATCGAAGTTGTTGTCGTTGGGGATGCGGCGGCCCTCGATGTTCGCGGTGCCGGGGCAGGGCAGCACGGTATCGGGTGTCACGCTTCCCGCCTGCAACGCGGCGGAGACGGTCACCGTCTTGAACGTCGAACCCGGCGGGTAGAGCCCGGTCAGCGCGATCGGCCCCTGCGCGTCGGCCGGGGCGTTCTGCGCGACCGCGACGACCTCGCCGGTGGACGGTCGCAGGGCGACGATCGCGGCGGGCTGGGCGACCGGGGCGAGCGCCGCCTCGGCCGCGCGCTGCACGCCGAGATCGAGCGTGGTCGCGATGTCCGCGGTGGGCGTGGGATCGGTCCCGGCGACGCGCTCGGTGCCCTGCGGCGTCTGGGCCCGCACCGCCCACCCGGCGTGCGCGTCGGCGGACTGCTGCCACAGCTCGGCCAGTCCGGACAGGGTCGGCGCGGCCAGCGCCTTGTCGGTGGTCAGCAGCCGGGTCTGCGGCGCGAGGGTGACCCCGGGCAGCGCGCTCAGGCGATCCCGGATCGGGGCGAGGTCCGTCTCGCGAAGGGTGATCGCGGTGACCGGCTTTCCTTGCGCGGCGGCCAGTTCCGCCTGCAGCGACTGCGCGGAGAGGCCGGGCGCGAGCGGGCCGAGCAGATCCGCGACCGCGGGGAGGTCGGCACTGGGAGCGATGTTCACCAGCGTGACGATCTGCTCGGTCATCAGTTCGCCGCCCGCGGCGTCGAGGATGCGGGCCGGCGCCGGATAGACCCTGCTGTAGCTCAACGGTCCCGCGGCAAGCCCGGGGGCGACCGTGGCGGGATCCCACTTCACCCGCCACCCGTTCCCGTCGTCGTGGGCGGTGCCGTCGGTGGTGTAGGTCCACTCGGACTTGCCGTCGTCACCCAGCTTCCAGGTGGCGGCCAACGCGAAACCGTTGTCGCCGACCGAGCGGACCTCGAAGCGGACGTCCTTGCCGAGCCCCTCGTACAGCGCGCCGAGGGTGTCGGAGGCCGCCGCGGGGTTGTCGGTGAGCGCGGCCGCCGCGGCGATGTCGTCGCTGTTCAGCGCTTCGGCGAACTGCCCGGCCACGGTGTCGGGCTGGTCCGGTCCGGACGAGCAGGCGGCGAGCACGAGCACCGGTGCGGTGAACAGGACGAGAGAGTTCCGGTTGGTACGCACGCCGACGACCCTAGCGGGCCGCGGCGGGCCGCGAGTTCAGTCGCGCGACCACCGGGCCTGCGCCAGGGCGGCGGCGTCGCCGTCGGACAGGTCGATGTCGAAGACTTCGGCGAGGATCTTGGGCAGGTCGGCGGGTTCCAGTTCGCGCGTATCGCTCGTGCCGTCGGGGTACTCGGTGACGAAGGTGGTGCCGTCCAGCACATGGTGCACGTCCGGGTGGAAGCGCTGCACGTAAGGCCGGGTGGTGAACGGGGAGCGGGGCGAGGTCGACACGAAGTGGTTGCCGACGGCGTAGTCGATGCGGTACTGCGGATTCAGCGTGAAACTGTGCCGGTCGATCCACCCGTCGCGGCCGTATTGGTGCAGCACCCACAGCTCGGAATCCAGCTCCCCGCGGGTGCGCTCCAGCCGGAACTTCCACTCGCCCGCCGCGAATTCTCCGGTCTCCGAAGACAACTCGAACGGCGCGAGCGGTCCGGCGCCGAAGCCGACGTCGCACAGCCAGACTCGGTCGTCTGCGGCGGTCGTCACGCGCAGCAGCGCGTGGGTGGCGGGGCGCAATCCCGCGCCCGCGCCCATGCTCACCCGGCCGCTGAGCCCGGTGACGCCGAAACCGAGTCGTTCCAGCGCGGCCGCGAACAGTCCGACGTTCTCGTAGCAGTAGCCGCCGCGGCGGCGGTGCACGATCTTGTCTTGCAAGCTCGCCAGGTCGAGGGGTATCGACCGGCCGAGGATGATCTCGAGGTTCTCGAACGGGATCGCCGTGGTGTGCGCCCGTACCAGCTCGTGCAGCGTCTGGACGGTGGGGGCACGCTCACCGTCGAAACCGATCCGGGCCAGATAGGCGTCCAGGTCCAGTTCCGGTCCGTCCCAGTGGTAGGCCGGGTCTTCCGGCTTGCTCATCGCGTCCTCGCTTCGTCGTCGGTCTTCTCCGTCAACCGCGCGCAGACACGATCGTGTTCCCGCCTCACGCCGCGCACTTCGCGCCCGCGGGAGCGGGCGGTGCGGTGACGACGCCGTGCGCGACGTCCACCAGGTAGTCGCGGTCGGGGCCGTCGACCGGTTCCGTGCCGAGCAGCAGCCGCTCGACGACGCAGCCGCCCTCGAAGAAGGCCGGGCCGACGCTGTGGTCGCCCGGGGCCACCCGTCCCTCCAGGTCGCGCCCGGTGAGGACGGTGTACAGGGAGGTGGGCTTGCCCGCGGCGGCGAGCCCGGCGCGCATCTCGAGGCTGGTGGCGTAGGGCACCACGTCGTCGGCGGTGCCGTGCACGAGGAACGCGCGCCGCAGGTCCATCCGGGCGGCCAGCAGGGCGGGTGAGCGTTCGGCGTAGGCGAGCGGACAGGCGGCAGGCGGGCAACCACCCGCGTCGCGCTCGATCTGGGCGGGCAGTGCCGGATCCACCACCGCCGCGCCCAGCCACATGGTGAAATCATCGGCGGGACCGTAGTTGTCCACCCAGTAGTCGAACATCCCGCGCGGCCCGTGCGCCGCCGCGAGGCCGCTGGTGATGCCGCCCTGACTCCAGCCCCACAGCACCGTGCGGGTGATCGAGCCGTGGGTCTGCTGATACCACGCGGTCGCGGCGACGACGTCGCGCCAGCCCGCCCACAGATTCCAGTCTCCGGTGCGCCACGTGCTCTGCGCGGAGCGCAGGTCCATCGCCAGGATCGGCGTCGCGGTGCGCCGCGCGATCGACTCGAGATACGCGGCGAAGTCCGCCGACGACCCGCCGTGCCCGTGCACCGCGACCACGAGCGCCCGCGGAGTCACGTCATCCGCGGCGCACCGGTAGGGCTCGTACACCCGCCCGGTCGCCTCCTCGCCGTCCACGGGCAGCGACACCGGGCGCACCACGACCCCCGGCGTGCAGGCCGGCTCCGCCGAAACATGTGGGGCGACAGGAATTGTCACGAGCACGCCGGCCAGCGCGCAGCACAGTACGAGTACCGGATATGCCCGTCGCATCCTCGGATGATGTCACGTCGTCAGCGTCTCGGAACACCCCGTCGCAGGCGCGTCACGACGAGCGCCCCGCCCGCTGCCGCGGCGATCCCCACGACCGCGCCGAACGCGGTCACCCCGGCGCTCAACCCGTAGGCGTCGCCGAGGAGACCGGCGGTCAGCGGCAGCACCGCGGCCGGGAGATACCCGCCCACGTTCTGCGCGGCGTTCGCCTCGGCCAGCCGCTCGCCCGGCACGCTCGCGCTGATCGCCGTCAGGCCCCCGAACTGGCCGAGGCCTTGACCGGCCCCGGCGAGCACGGCCGCCGCGACGAACAGCGGAAGCGAGGCCGCGACCAGCGACCCCACCAGCGCCGCCATGCTCGTCACGGTCGCGACCGCACCGCCGAGCAGAATGACGCGCACACCGAACCGTCGTGCCAGAAATTGGATTCCGGTCGCGGCCAGGAACATGGCGAACGCCACCGCCCCGGCGAGCACGCGGTCGGCGGCGCCCAGCAGATGCGCCAGCACCGACGGCCCCAGCGACAGCACGAACGACGTCGCGGTGATGCCCGGGCCGAACACCGCGATCCCGAGCAGCACGGCGGTCCGGCCGTCCGGCGCGACCGACGGGATCCGGATCCACGGGCCGCGTTCTCCGGACCCGGCGGGCAAAGGCAGCCGGACCACGACCGCGAACGCCGTGGCGAGCACGGCAATCTCGACGAGGAACACCGTCACCGTGGGGCCGGGCAGCGTTTCGGACAGGACACCGGCCAGCAATGGCCCGCTACCGGCTCCGAGCACCATCGCGGTCGAGGCGGCCAGCGCGGCGACGCGTTTGCGCTCGGGACCGCCCACATCCGTGACCGCCGCCATTCCCGCCGACACCGCCGCGCCCACCGCCAGGCCGGTGAGCAGCCGCGCGAGCGCCAAGAGCAGGACCGACTGCGCGACGGCGAACAGCACGCAGGCCGCCGTGGCCGCCACCACCGCGGGCAGCAGCACCGGCTTGCGCCCCACCCGGTCCGACACCACACCGGCGACCAGCAGCGCCGCCAGCAAACCGGCGATGTAGCAAGCGAACACCGCGGTCAGCGTGCCGGAGGAGAACCCGATCTCCCGCTGCCACACCACATACAGCGGGGTCGGCGCGTTCGACAACACGAACACCGCGAACACCGGCCACGCCGCTCGCCACACCGGATAGCCGCCTGCCCGGCCGTCTTTCGCGTGCGGCTCCGTCACCGTCGATGCCATCATCCCTCCTTGGTTCGACTTTTCTCGTACTGGTACGACAGTAGTCGAACTTAACACCTAGTACGATATAACTCGTACAAGGGGGAGAACGGAAGGAGACGCGATGCCTGCGGCCACGGAGACGAGCACGACGCTGCCCGAGCCGGACCGCGCCGATCTGCGGCTCGACCACGTCCTCGCCGCGCTCAGCGATCCCCTGCGCCTGACCATGGTCCGCCGTCTCCTGCTGGACTCCCCGGAGACCGACCGGCCCTGCTCCTGGTTCGGCATCGATCGCCCCAAATCCACGCTGACGCACCATTTCCGGGTGCTGCGCGAGGCGGGCGTCACCCGGCAGCGGCGCTACGGATTGGAACGCCGCAGCCAGGTCCGCGTCGACGATCTGGAAGCGCGCTTCCCCGGCCTGCTCGACCTGGTCCGCGCCTGGGAACCGGAGAACTGATCCCGATTTTTGGGGGCAGGCCGCGGCGTTCGAGCCCTGTTACGGTCCGGGTATTCATTCCGAGTCCGGATGGCACGGGTCCGCGCGTTCGGACGTCCTCTCATGGAGTCAGCCATGACCTTCGCACCCCGCCGCATCCCCGACGCGACCCTGATCCACACGGCCGAGACCACCGCGGTCTGGCGAGCGCAGCTACTCGCCCAACGGAACGCATTGCGCGGGGCGAATTTCCGGGACGCCGCCGTCGCCTTGTGCGCGCTGGTGGCCGTGGCCGACGGCGCCACCGCGGCGAGGGACCACGCCCTCGTCGCCGAACTGGTCACGACGGACCCGGTCCTGCGCAATTTCCCGGTGGACGACTTGCGCGCCCTGTTCGAGGACAACTGCAATCGGCTGGCGAACGATCCGGTCCTCGGTTGCGCGCACGTGCTGCGGCAGATCGCCAAAGCGGGAGCCCGGCCGGCCGAGGCGGACGCGGTGATCCGCACCGGCATCCTGATCGGCAGCGGCGCGGGCGCCTGCGGCCCGGCCGCGACGGACGCGCTGCGCGACGCCTGCCGGGCGCTGCGCCTGGCCCCCGAGCGCTTCGGCCTCTGAACCACGATCCGAACGCTACGATTCGCCTATGCGTTCGATTGATGCCGCGCAGCGGCGCGCGCGGCTGGCGGTGCGGCACCGGCTGGCCACTCCGGAGCGAGCCGGGCAGGTCGCGGACATCGCCCGCTCGCTGGTGGCCCTGCACGCGACCGATCCGGCGACCGTCTTCCTGTCCGTCGCCGCCCGCGCCGTGGGACTGACGCCCGCGGATGTCGAACAGGCGCTCTACGAGGACCGTTCACTGCTGCGGATGCTGGCCATGCGCCGCACCATGTTCGTCGTGCCGGTGGAGTCGGTGCCGATTCTCCAGGCGTCGTGCGCGGACGCGCTGGCGCACAAGCAGCGGCGCACCTACGGCAAGTACCTGGAACAGGCGGGCATCGGGGACGGCGACGTGCGCCGCTGGTGGGCCGAAGTCGAGACCGAGACGCACAAGGCGTTGCTCGACCGCGGCGCGGCGACCGGCGCCCAGCTGAGCAAGGACGTCCCCCGGTTGCGCACCCAGGTGAACACCGCGCCGGACAAGGCGTATTCGAAGCCGACCAACATCACCACCTGGGTGCTGGTGACCCTCGGCTGCGAGGGCCGCATCGTGCGCGGCAGGCCGAACGGCGGCTGGACCAGCAGTCAGTACACCTGGGCGCCGATCGAGTCGTGGTTGCCCGACGGCGTCGCCGCGCGGCCCGCCGCCGAGGCGCGGGTCGAACTCGTCCGCCGCTGGTTGCGCGCCTTCGGACCCGCGCCGGTGTCCGATCTCAAGTGGTGGACCGGGTGGACGCTCGGCGAGGTGCGCGCGGCACTCGGCGCCCTGGATCTGGTCGAGGTCGACCTGGACGGCGTGCCCGGCGTGCTGCCGGCCGACGACCTGGACCCGGTTCCCGCACCGGAACCCTGGGCGGCGTTGCTGCCCGCCCTCGATCCCACCCCGATGGGCTGGCAGGCGCGGGAGTGGTACCTCGGCCCGCACGCGCCGCGCTTGTTCGACCGCAACGGCAACGTGGGCCCCACCGTCTGGTGGGACGGGCGGATCGTCGGCGGCTGGGCGCAGCGCAGAGACGGCGAGATCGTCTACCGCCTCCTCGAGGACGTGGGAGCGGACGCCGAAGCGCTGATCGCCGCGCAAGCGCAGCGCGTCGCCGAATGGTTCGGCGAGGTGCGCGCCATTCCCCGTTTCCGGACGCCGCTGGAACGCGAGCTCACCGCCTGAGCCGCGGGACGGCACCCGCCGGACCGGCGGGTTCGCGGATTCACCGCGACCGAACTGTGCTGCGTGCCTTGTCGGTTCGCGCACGTGCGGATCGCCGACCGACTCGCTGCGAGTACAGCCGGAATACGAGGCGGCGGTCCGCGTCTACATGTCCAGCCCGAGGTCGAGCACCCGGACCGAGTGGGTGAGGGCGCCGACGGCGAGGTAGTCGACGCCGGTGCGGGCGTAGTCGGCGGCGACATCCAGGCTCAGGCCCCCGGAGGACTCCAGTTTCGTCTGCGGGGACGCGGCGTTGCGGCGCTGCACCGCCGCCTGGGTCTGCCAGAGCGGGAAGTTGTCCAGCAGCACCAGTTCCACGTTCTCGGCGAGAACGGCGTCGAGCTGTTCGAGGCTGTCGACCTCCACCTCGCAGGCGATGTCCGGGGCGGCGGCGCGGACCGCGCGCAGCGCTTCGACCACCGATCCGGCGGCGACCACGTGGTTGTCCTTGATCAGCGCGGCGTCACCGAGGCCCATCCGGTGATTGACCCCGCCGCCCACGCGCACGGCGTACTTCTGCAACGCGCGCAGCCCGGGCAGCGTCTTGCGGCTGTCCCGGATCCGGCAGTGGGTGCCCGCGACGGCGTCCACCCAGGCGGCGGTCGCCGTGGCGATGCCCGACAGGTGGCACACGAGATTGAGCATGGTGCGCTCCGCGGTGAGCAGTCCGCGCGTCGGAGCGATCAAGGTGAGCACGGATTGTCCCGGCGACACCCGAGTGCCGTCGGCGACCCGATCGGTGACCTCGTAGGCGTCCGCGCCGATCACCTCGTCGAGCACCAGCAACCCGGCGTCGAGCCCGGCAACGGTCCCCGGTTCCCGCGACACCACCGACGCCTTGATCACCGCGTCAGCGGGTACGGTGGCCGCCGTCGTGACGTCCGGTCCATAGCGGAGATCCTCGTCCAGCGCGGCGCGAATGACGCGCAGCACCTCGTCGCGATCCAAGGCGGCATCCAGAGCCATCGAAGTGTCCTTCCTCGCCGAGCGGACGGCGGTCCCACCGGGTACCCGCTCGGCGGCTGTGATCAGGGAATGGGTGCGTACTCGGGCACGCCGTCGCCGTTCAGCCGGATCGGGAGGGCGTGCCGGAGTTCGGGCACGGCGTCCGGGTGATCCGACCGGGTGTGGCAGCCGCGGCTCTCGGTGCGGGCGAGCGCGGCGAGCAGCAGGGCGCGGGCCGTGAGCGTGAGCGCGGCGTCCTCGATCCCGGCGATCGGATCTGCGGCGGCGGTACGCGTGTCGCGGCGGGTGACCACGTCGTCGAGCCGCTTGAGCGCTTCGGCGAGCCCCGCACGGTCGCGGACCACCGAGGCGTGCGTGGTCATCAGGCGCTGCACCACGGCACGGTCGGCGTATTCGGCGGAGCGCGCGGGGATCTCGTGCACCCCGGCGCGCTCGCCGAGCCGTTCGGCCGCGGCGGCTCCGGCGCGCTCGCCGACCACCAGACCCTCCAGCAAACTGTTGGACGCCAGCCGGTTCGCCCCGTGCAGACCGGTCCGCGCGACTTCACCCGCCGCGTACAGACCGGGCACTCCGGTGCGGCCGTGGGTGTCGGTGACCACTCCCCCGCACTGGTAGTGCGCGGCAGGCGCGACCGGGATGAGGTCCGTGCGCGGATCGATGCCGGCCGCCAGGCAGGAGGCGGTGATCGTCGGAAACCGTTGCGGGAACCCGTCGATCGAGCGCGCGTCCAGGTAGACGTGCTCGGCGCCGAGCGCTCGCATGCGCGCGGCGATGGCACGGGAGACGACGTCGCGGGGAGCGAGGTCGCCGCGCGGATGCACGCCCGCGGTCACCGGGTCGCCGTCGGTGTCGACCAGGCTCGCCCCTTCGCCGCGCACCGCTTCGCTGATCAGCGGCCTGCGCCCCAGGCCACCCGGGGTGTACAGCACGGTCGGGTGGAACTGCACGAACTCGAGATCGGCGACGGTCGCACCAGCCCAGAGCCCGAGGGCGACGCCGTCCGCGGTGGCGCCCGGCGGATTGGTGCTCAGTGCGTACAGCTGTCCGAGGCCGCCGGTGGCCAGCAGCACGGCGGGCGCGTGTACGACGCCGAACCCCCGCTCCGACACCGCTACGACGCCGCGCACGCCGTTCGGCCCGGTGACGACGTCGGCGACCGCCGCGCCGAACAGCACCGGCAGCCCGGCCTCGTTCAGCGCCCGCTGCACCTCCGCACCCGTGGCGTCGCCCCCGGCGTGGATGATGCGTCGGGTGCTGTGCCCGCCTTCGCGGGTCCGCGAGATCTGGCCGTCGCGGCCGAGGTCGAACACCGCGCCCAGATCGGTGAGTGCGGCGACGGCGGCCTGCCCGCCCTCGACGATGGAGCGCACCGCGTCCACGTCGCACAGTCCGGCGCCCGCCTCCACCGTGTCGTGCACGTGCGATTCGACCGAGTCGCCGTGCGGCGCCACGACGGCGATGCCGCCCTGGGCGTACTGGGTGGACGTGTCCGTCGGCCCGCCTTTGCTGAGCGTGAGCACCCGCAGGCCACGCAGTGACGCGGTGCGCGCCGCGGTCAGTCCCGCGACGCCGCCGCCGATCACGACCAGATCGGCCTCGGCCTCCCAGTCGATCGAAACCCGGGTTGTCATCGGCCCGCGCCTCTCCGTCTTCCGATCCGCGAACACTCTCCGGTGCGGGCGCCGCGATCAGCGCGTTCCACCGGAGAGCGACCCGCCGCCAGGGCAGCGGTCGGACTCATTCACCGCCGCCGGGATTGCCGATCGCGATCATCCGCTGCACCGAGTTACGCCCCAGCGCAGCGGTTTCCGGATCGACGTGCACCTCGTCGCGGCCCTCGACCAAGCAGCGCAGCAGCGCCGCCGGGGTGATCATCTTCATGTACTTGCACGAGGCCCGGTCGTTCACGGCCTGGAAGTCGATGCCAGGGGCGGCCTTGCGCAGCTGATGCAGCATGCCGACCTCGGTCGCCACCAGCACCTGATTCGACTTCGCCGCCTTGGCCGCGTCGATCATGCCTCCGGTGGACAGGATGTGCACCCGCTCGGCCGGGAACGCGCCCTCGCCCGCCAGGTACAGCGCCGAGGTGGCGCAGCCGCATTCGGGGTGCACGAACAGCTCCGCGTCCGGATGGGTGCGCGCCTGCTCGGTCAGCTCGTCGCCGTTGATGCCCGCGTGCACGTGGCACTCGCCCGCCCAGATGTGCATGTTCGCGCGACCGGTGACCCGCTTGACGTGTGCGCCGAGGAACTGGTCGGGAAGGAACAGCACCTCGCGGTCCGGGTCGATCGAGGCGACCACGTCCACCGCGTTGGACGAGGTGCAGCAGATGTCGGTGAGGGCCTTCACCTCGGCCGTGGTGTTCACGTAGGACACGACCACCGCGTTCGGGTGCTCGGCCTTCCAGGCGCGCAGCTCGTCGGCCGTGATCGAATCCGCGAGCGAACATCCCGCGCGCTGATCCGGGATGAGCACGGTCTTGGCGGGGCTGAGAATCTTCGCGGTCTCGGCCATGAAGTGCACGCCGCAGAACACGATCGTGTCCTCGGGCGCCTCGGCCGCGATCCGCGACAGCGCCAGCGAGTCGCCGACGTGGTCGGCCACGTCCTGGATCTCCGGCAGCTGGTAGTTGTGCGCCAGGATCGTCGCGTTGCGCTCCCTGGCCAGTCGCTTGACTTCCTGCGCCCACTCCGGCCCAGCCTCGACACCCGCGAACCCGGAGGGTCCGTCGAACACCTGCCCCATCAGCGGAGGCGCCAGTTTCGCACCCGTCGTCGCCATGGATGGCTCCCTTCCTCGTGCGGTCGGCTACACCGCCGATTCGCACCAAACCAGGTTTTCGACTTATAATCGAAAACGTGGCCCATAGTAGCACCATCCACGAATCGCTCACCGCGGTGTTCCAGGTTCGTCGCTTCCCCCGGGACATCGCCGCAGGTCGCAGCTCCGTGGACCGCGCGGAGGGCATGCTGCGACGCTGTCCGCCCGATCAGCGGACCGAACTCGCGGTGCTGCTGTGGGAACGGGCGCTCGACCCGCAGAAGGGCACCTGGTCGCTGCCCGGCGGCCGCCTGCGCGACGACGAGGACCTCGACACCTCCGCGCGCCGACAGCTCGCCGAGAAGGTCGACGTGCGTGAGCTGAGCCATCTGGAGCAGCTCTCGGTGTTCAGCGCACCCGACCGGGTGCCGAGCCCGCGCCGCATCGCCTCGGCTTACCTCGGCCTCGTTCCGCTGACCGCCGACCCCCAGCTGCCCTCGGACACCGCGTGGCACCCGGTCTCGGCATTGCCGGACATGTCCTTCGACCACCGCACGGTGGTCGACCACGCCCGCACCCGCCTGGCCGCGAAACTGTCCTACACCAACATCGCCTTCGCCCTCGCGCCGGACCGGTTCACGATGTCCACCTTGCGCGAAATCTACTGCGCCGCACTCGGTTACGACGTGGACCCGACGAACCTCCAGCGGGTTCTCTCCCGCCGCAAAGTCATCACGCCCACCGGCGCCACCGCCGCACCCGGCCGGGCGGGCGGCCGCCCCGCCGCGGTCTACCGCTTCAGCGACTCCGGCCTGCGCGTCACAGACGAATTCGCCGCCCTGCGCCCGCCCGGGGCATCCTGATCAACGGCGCCCTCTGCGCGAAGCACTGTTCACACTCGCACGGCTGCTCCGTGCGCGGCCCACCCGCGAGCACTTGCGCGAAGGGGCTTCGGGTCAGTAGGCGGTGGCCACTTTCCGGTGCTTGTCCTTGCGTCGATACTGCCGCTTGCTCCGTACCGGGCGCGCGGCGTTGCTGCGGCGCAAGGCATCTCGCCGCCGCCAAGCCGCTAGATCCGCGCGCTCCGCGGCGACAGGAGGCGTCTGCGGCACCGTTTGATGTACTCGATTCATCGCTCCGCCTCCTTCGACACGCTCGCGGCTGCATCCGGTCGCCCACGCTATCCCCGCTACCGGTCCCCTTCCACTTGTTTTCGCCGCGGGCGAGCGGTGCACCCCTGCGGACCGGATACGACGGCCACGCGGAGGGCCTCGCTCACATCCCCGGGGAGGTCCGCGCACCCGCAGCCCAGCATCACGGCAGCCGACCGGGCCAGATGCCGCTGGACCGAGCGAGCCGGCCGCCCCACGCCCGGATCCGGCGTGTCACGCCGTGGAATAGGCGAGGACCGCTTGTGTCGGTTAGCTCACAAACCGAGGCGCACGGTGTCGCGAAGCGTCGGTTCGTGGCAGTGTCGACTGTTGAGACCGGGCTTTCGATGTGATCCGCTCGGCTCATCTACAGAAAAGAATGAAGTAAGCAATGGCTCAAGGCAGTGTGAAGTGGTTTAACAGCGAAAAGGGCTTCGGCTTCATCGCGCAAGACGGTGGCGGCGCCGACGTCTTCGTTCATTACTCCGCCGTGTCCGGCTCGGGATTCAAGTCCCTCGAAGAAGGACAGCGCGTGGAGTTCGAGATCGGCCAAGGACAGAAGGGCCCGCAGGCCCAGGACGTTCGCGCGATCTGATCGACGTAGCCAGGTAGGAGCCCCGCACCTTTCCGGGTGCGGGGCTTTTGCGTGTTCCGGCGCGACGTCGTAACCGATCAGGCGGTTTTCATCTGCGGGTCGGGTGGCGGGGCCTCGGTCCGCTGCGTCACCCGCGATGCGGCCCAGAAGGCCAGTTCGACCAGCCAGAACAGCAGGAGGAACACCGTCACCACGGTCACGGGAACGGCGAGGAAGAACACCGAGGGAACAGCGACGACGACGAACCGGGCGGCATCGCCCGCGCTCGCGCCACGCAACCGGTGGGCCGCGCGCACGGCCGCCCACATCATCCAGCGGCGCGGCAGCGACACCCCGAGTTCGTGCAGGCTCCGGCGGAAGATGCCGTCGGCGTCGGCCACGCTCACCGCGTTCGAACTGAGCAGATAGTCGTGCAGGATCGCGGCGCGGGTGTAACTGCCGTACCGCGGGATCAGCCAGACCAGCGCGCGCGGCACCGAGGCGAAATCGGTGCGGAAACCGGCAGGAACCACGAATTCCGCACTCGCGCCGCGATAGACGAGCGGTTCGGTCACCCGCCAGAACTTGGCGTCGAGCTCTTCGACGATCGGCCCGCCGCCGACAAACGTCACGTCCTGTTCCTTCCGCGCACGCTTCGTTCCACACCGACGGCGGGACGAAAAACCCTCCGCCGACGCGGCTGCCCGCCGGACGACGCGTCAGTACCGCGGTCGGTATTCGGGAACCGAGTACTCCTCCGAGGCAGGCTCGTAGCCACGATAGGGCAGCTCGCCCCCACTCGCAGCCGCACCGTAGGGGACCGCGGCGGGGGTGTCGTACCCCTCCTCGTCCCGGGCGGTGCGACGGCCGCTGCCGAGATCCTCCGACGTGCTGAGCGCGGCGAGGAACAGCATCACGAACGACGCGATCAGCGGCTGCACGATCAGCGCGAGCGCACTACCCAGTTCGATCGGCAACGTGACGATCTGGCCGACCGGCGGGTCGCTCGGACGCGGATGCGACCAGGCGGCGATCTGCTCCCCCACGGTGGCCATCACCCATGCGCCTACGCCGGAGCCGATCAACAGGCCGATCTGCAGCAGCGGCCCGCGTGCCGAGCGCCACCGCCACACGGCGAGCGCGCAGAGCAGCCCGAGCACCGCTCCCGCCAGCACGAAAATCGCCAGCGCGTCGAATTGATGCGCGCTCTCCCCGGTCAAGGCGACCCCGCGGCCCGGCTCCACCACGAGCAGCCGCTCGGTCGGCGACCAGAAGCCCCATGCGACACCGGCGAGCGCGCTCACCACCACCACGGCGACGGCGACCACCGCCGCCGCGCGCACCTCGCCCCGCACCGACGCCACTAGCGGCGTTCCGATGCGGCCGAGTCGATGACGCCGTGCCGGGAGCACTTGGCCCACCAGCCGTCCGGGCTCACCTGCACGATCATGCGGCGACCGCACTGTTCGCAGAAACGCGGCGGCTCCAGGCCCAGCGCGGCGGCTGCCGGGATGGCGTCGTCGAGGCCCGGCACGATTCGCTTGCCGGTGAACGGGTTGTAGCGCTCGTCCATAGTCATGACAGTACCCATGCTCGCCTGCCTCATCCTCGCAACCGAGCCGGTCAGAGCGTTTCGTTGAGCGCCTTGATCGGCATCTTCAGCTCGCCGAGCAAGTCCAGGTCCTGTTCGGCCGGGCGACCGAGGGTGGTCAGGTAATTGCCGACGATGACGGCGTTGATGCCGCCCAGAATGCCCTGCTTGGCGCCCAGATCGCCCAAGGTGATCTCGCGGCCGCCCGCGAAGCGCAGCATGGTGCGCGGCAGCGCGAGCCGGAACGCGGCGACGGCCCGCAACGCGTCGGACGCGGGCAGCACCTCCAGGTCGCCGAACGGGGTGCCCGGTCGCGGGTTGAGGAAGTTCAGCGGCACCTCGTCGGGCTCGAGTTCGGCCAGGTTCGCGGCGAACTCCGCGCGCTGCTCCAGCGTCTCGCCCATGCCCAGGATGCCGCCGCAGCACACCTCCATGCCCGCTTCGCGAACCATGCGCAGGGTGTCCCAGCGCTCCTCCCAGGTGTGCGTGGTGACCACGTTCGGGAAGTAGGAGCGCGAGGTCTCCAGGTTGTGGTTGTAGCGGTGCACGCCCATGGCGGCCAGCTGGTCGACCTGCTCCTGGGTGAGCATGCCGAGCGAGCAGGCCACCTGGATGTCGACCTCGTTGCGGATCGCCTCGACGCCCGCGGCCACCTGCGCCATCAGGCGCTCGTCGGGACCGCGCACCGCGGCCACGATGCAGAATTCGGTGGCGCCGGTCTTCGCGGTCTGCTTGGCGGCCTCGACCAGGCTCGGGATGTCCAGCCACGCGGCGCGCACCGGGGACTGGAACAGGCCCGACTGCGAGCAGAAGTGGCAGTCCTCCGGGCAGCCGCCGGTCTTGAGGCTGATGATGCCCTCGACCTCGACCTCGGGGCCGCACCACTTCATGCGCACCTCGTGGGCGAGGGCGAGCAGTTCCTCCAGCCGGTCGTCGCCCAAGCGCAGCACCTCGAGGGTCTGCTCCTGGTTCAGCCCTTCCCCGCGCTCGAGCACCTGCTCGCGGGCGATCGACAGAATGCCGGTGTCTACAGGTGCCTGGGTCACTGCAACGAATCCCTTCGTCCGGCCGAGGTGGCCGTACAACTTGAACGGTGTTCAGGCTAGGGTAGCGGTAGGAGTGAGTCAAAGCACGACGGGAAGGGCATCGAGTGCAACTGCACCGGGCGGACGTGGTCGACGGCGCCATCGCGATTCTGGACCGATACGGCCTGGCCGACCTGACCATGCGCAGACTGGCCGGTTCCCTCCAGGTCCAGCCGGGCGCGTTGTACTGGCACTTCCCCAACAAGCAGGCGCTGCTGGGCGCGGTCGCGGACAAGATCCTCGCGCCGATGGAGGACCCGATCGAGGCCGGGGAATGGTCGGGGCAGATCACCGAGTTGGCCCACCGGCTGCGCGACTGCCTGCTGGCATACCGCGACGGCGCCGAGTTGGTCTCGGCGACATACGCTTCCCGGCTCACCACGAGCAAGGGACGGGAACGTCTGGTGAGCGCCGCGATCCGGGCGGGCATGCCGCGCGAAGAGGCCGAACTCGCGGCGTTCACGCTGCTCTACTACGTCCTCGGCGAGACCGTGGACGAACAGTCGAGGATGCAGATGGACTCGGTGGGCGCCCTGCCCGAGGGCGCGTCGCCGATGGAGGAAACCACCGACGCCACCGCCCGTTTCGACTTCGGCCTGCAATTGTTCGTCGCGGGTGTGCGGCACCTGCTGGGCACCCGCGTCCGCTGACGCGGTGCGCGTCGCCACGGCGGTTCCGTATTCGGTGTAGCGAGGGGCTGCCGACAGGATCGATCGCCTCCGCCTCGCGGGTGCGCGCTCGGTGTCAGCGCAGATGCGTGTTCAGGAAGGCCAACGCATCCGGAAGCGAAGCCAGGAACGCGCCGCTGTGATCCTTGCCCGCGTATTCTTCGACCGTCACCCGTATTCCGGTATTCAGCTCCTGCAGGCGCTTCCCGTAATCGTCGGTGCCGGTGGGAAGGACGTCGATGTCGGCGGTGCCGTAGCCGATCATGAGATCACTGATGAACCGGTCTTCCGGGTACCCCGCCAAGGCGGTGATGTCGTCGGCGAATGTCGGCGTCGGCCGGTCGGGGTCGGCGAACAGGGCCGCAGGTCGGCGCCCCTCGGCGCGCATGACCAGATCCGAAAGGCATTCGTCGGCGGCCTTCTGCACGAATTCCCTGCCGAAATCGGAGAGGTACGGGATGACACTGCCGGGTTTCCACTCCTCCAGCGAGGCCAGGAAGTACGCCGCATAGGCGATCTGATTCTTCGAGCCGGTCGAAGTCGGCCGGAACATCTCCGGCAGGCTCGTGCTCGGGTCGGTCCGCAGACCGGTGGCTATCACCCCGCTCAATCCCGGCGCGGAACCGCCTTTCTCGGCATACAGGGCCGCAGCGCTCATCGCGGCGTGCGCACCTTCCGACTGGCCGATGACAACCCACCTGTGCGACAGCGGGATCGGAGTCGCGCGCAGCGCCGCGACCGCGTCCACTATCGACATGCCCTCGACGTTCGCGTTGTAGTAGCTGAACTGCCCGCCGGTGCCGAGCCCCTGATAGTCGGGAGCCAGCACCGCGTATCCGTGGTTCAGTATCTGATCGAAATAGGTTTTGTTCCGCTCGGACTGTGGCCGGCGCGAGGGTGCGCAGGCATCGCCGATGCCCGCCGTTCCGTGGGCCCACACCACCAATGGCCAGCCGCCCAGCGGCGGCAATCCCGCGGGCAGATAGAGCGCGCCGGACGCCTGCGCGGGCGCGCCGTGCTGATCGGTCGTGGTGTAGCCGATCCCGAAGGACACCGCGGCCGCGGGGAACGACCACGCGGTGTCGAGCAGCTCGAACGCGCTCAGCTGCCCGGCCTTCGGGCTTTCCGCTGTCGCCGGCGCCACCCCGAGCGTGACCGCGACGCACATGCCTATCGAGGCGGCGAGGAGACCGGATCGCCGGAGGAAGGATGTGGACATGCCGCAGCACCCTACCGACGGACGCCGGTGATCGTGCCCGAGCGACACCGGCCACCAGTGGCAATTTCCATCCCGCGGAACGGATGCGAAAGCCGTCTACCCGGTCTCGGCGGACGGCTGCCGCGCCGGTGGCGCGACCACGCCCGGAAACCATCGATGCATCGCGTAGGCGCCCGCCGCGGCGGTGAGCGCGAGCGCGATGGCCGCTCCGCCGAGCACGGTCACGGCGCTGATCGCGCCGACCGCCACCGGCCCGGCGAACATGCCGATGTCGTGGGTGAGCCGCCAGGCGCCGAGGAACTCCGCGCGCTGCCCGTCGGGCGCGACGTCGGCGCCCACCGTCATGATCAGCCCGTTGCTCATGCCGTTGGCGAGCCCGAGCAGTAGGGCGGCGCAACCGAGACCGAGCACCGAGGAGGTCCACGGCAGCACGCCGAAACCGGCGGCGAACAGGAGCATCGACGGCACGCCGGTGGCGCGTCTGCCGTAGCGATCCAGCCACACCCCCGCCGGATACGACATCAGCACGTCCATCGCGCCCGCGACGCCGAACACCAGGCTGGTGGTCGACGCGCTCACCCCGAGGTGCGCCGCCCACAACGGCAGCAGCGCCAGCCGCGCCGCCCGTGCCGCGCCGACCAGCAACGCGGCCAGGCCGAGCGTGCCGAGGGTCCTGCGGTGCTCGACCACGATCGCTGTCAACGCATGCCCCGCGCCCGGCCCACCCGATGCTTCGGGTGATCGGATCGCCGCCATGGCCGCGCCGGACACCACCGTGGTGACCAGTTGCAACCACAGCGCGCCGTGGGGACCGACCGAATGCACCACGGCCGCACCGAGAAACGGTCCACAGAAGAAGCCCAGCCGCATCGAACCGGCCAGCGTCGACATCGCGCGCCCGAGGTCGTGCGCGGGGACCACGGTTACGAGATAGGACTGGCGAGCCAGGCCCCACACCGCGCTCGCCGCGCCGTTGAGCAGCATGCCCAGCGCGAGCACGCCGACGTTCGGCGCGACGATCGCCGCGAGCACGCCGATCGCGCCGAGCACCGAACCCACCGCCAGCGCGCCGCGCTCCCCGATCGTGGCGACCACCCGTCCGGCGGGCAGATCGGTGAGCACCATGCCCAGCCCGGACAGCGCGACGACGACTCCGGCCAGACCGGCCGAAGCCCCCAGATCCAGCGCGCGCAGCGCGTACATCGGGGCCGCCGCGCCGGACCCGATGCCGTACACCACCATCGGCACGAACACGGTCCAGACCAGCGACCGCAGCCGCACCCCCGCGACTTCGCCGACCGCAACAGAACGCTCGCTCATCGCATCACCGACGGGGTGTGCCGGGAGCGTCGCCGCGCTGGGCTCCGGCTGGTCGGTTCCCGTCCGCGGTCACCGGCCGAGGCGAGGCTGTCTCGTGCCGACCACGCGCCACACCGGAGCGCGACTCGCTGGTCGCCGCCGGTCCGCGCACCGTCTGCATCCAGCAGGCGCGGGGCAGCGGGACAGTCGCTGCCGTCGGCGCCGCTCACCGGGTCAGCGCGGGCTGCCGGGCGAAGCGGCTGTCGGGGCGGGGCAGGCCGAAGTGGTCGCGCAGGGTGGTGCCGGTGTACTCGGTGCGGAACAGGCCGCGCTCCTGCAGGATCGGCACGACGGTCTCCGCGAAGACCTCCAGGCCGCCCGGGTAGTACGGCGGCATGACGTTGAATCCGTCGGCGGCGCCGTTGCGGAACCATTCCTCGATGGTGTCGGCGACCTGCTCGGGCGTTCCGGCGAACACCCGGTGACCGCGCGCACCGGCGAGGCGGTGCAGCAGACCGCGCACGGTCGGCCGCTCGCGCTGCACGATGCCCGCCACGACCTGCAACCGGCTCTGCCCGTTGTCGGTGACATCGCCCGCGTCGGCGAACAATTCGACCGGGATGGGCTCGTCCAGCGGCAGATGCCGCAGGCTGATCCCGGCGATGCCCTCGAGCTGGGTCAAGCCGTACTCCGGCACGGTGAGCTCGTTGAACTCCCGCTCCAGCTTCTTGGCCGCCGCCTCGGTGTCGGCGATGAACGGGCTGATGCCGGGCAGGATCTTGACGTGCTCGGGGTCGCGCCCGAAGCCGCGCGCCCGCGCCTTGATGTCGGCGTAGAACGCCTGCGCGTCGCTGAGCCGCTGATGCGCGGTGAAGATCGCCTCGGCGTACTTGCCCGCGAACGCCCGGCCGTCGTTCGACGAGCCCGCCTGCACCAGCACCGGGTGACCCTGCGGCGTGCGCGGCGCGTTGAACGGCCCTCGCACGCGCAGGTGTTCGCCCTCGAAGTCGATCCGGTGGATCTTCTCCGGGTCGGCGTACACGCCCGCGGCCCGGTCCAGCACGATGGCGTCGTCTTCCCAGCTGTCCCACAGCGCGAGCACGGCGTCGACGAATTCCCTCGCCCGCGCGTATCGCTCGGCGTGCTCGGGATGCTTGGCCAGGCCGAAGTTCGCCGCCGCGAGGTCGGTGCCGGTGGTGACGATGTTCCAGCCCGCGCGGCCGCCGGAGATGTGGTCCAGCGTGGAGAACAGCCTGGCCAGGTTGTAGGGCTCGTAGTAGGTCGTCGACGCGGTGGCGATGAGACCGAGACGCGTGGTCGCCGTGGCGATCGCGGTGAGCAGGGTGATCGGCTCCAGGCCGGAGGCCGCGTTGTGCTTGACCTCGGTGCGCAGGGCCGGACCGTCGGCGAAGAACACCGCGTCCAGCTTCGCCGCTTCGGCGGTGCGGCCGATCTCCTGGTAGTACGCGACGTCGTAGATCCGCTCGGGGCTGCTCCACGGATGCCGCCAGGCGGCCTCGTGGTGGCCGGAGGGGTAGATGAAGGCGTTGAGGCTGAGTTGGCGCGATGCGGTCATGAGGCTTTCTTCTCGTCGGTGGGCGTGTCCGCGACGTCGACACCCAGGCTGGCCAGCAGCAGGGAGCGGTGCCGCAGGAACGCGGGGTCGCCGTGGCGGCGCGGACGTTCCAGGTCGATGCGCTGGTCCACCGCGATGCGCCCGTCGTCGAGCACCAGGACGCGGTCGGCGAGCAGCACCGCCTCGTCCACATCGTGGGTGACCAGCAGGACGGCGGGCCGGTGCTTGGCGCACAGATCCTGCAACAGCGCGTGCATCTTGATCCGGGTCAGCGCGTCCAGCGCGCCGAACGGCTCGTCCGCCAGCAGCAGTTCCGGTTCGCGGACCAGCGAGCGGGCCAGCGCGACGCGCTGTTGCTCGCCACCGGAAAGCTCCTTGGGCCAGGCTTTCTCCCGTCCCGCGAGCCCGACCTCGGCCAGCGCCGCGCGACCGCGACCGGCCGCGTCCGAGCCGCCGAGCCCGAGGGTGACGTTGTCGAGCACACGCGCCCAGGGCAGCAACCGGGAGTCCTGGAACACCACGGAGCGCTCGGTGGGCACGCTCAGCTCGCCGGATCCCGGCACGTCGTAGTCCAATTCGGCCAGCGCCCGCAGCAGCGTGCTCTTGCCGGACCCGCTGCGGCCGAGCAGGGCGACGAACTCACCACCGGCGATGTCGATGTCGAGGTCGCGCAGCACGACGCGGTCGCCGAAGCCACGGCGCAGCCGCCGGGCGCGGACGACGTTCAGTCCCCGAGTGTCTGCCGCCATGACAGCGCCTTCCTTTCCGCCGCGCGCACCAGGATGTCGCCGAACAGGCCGAGCAGGCCGTAGATCACCAGGCCGACCACGATGATGTCGATCTGGCCGTAGGTGCGGGCCTGGGTCATCAGATAGCCGATGCCGCTGGTGGCGTTGACCTGTTCCACCACGACCAGCGCCAGCCACGAGATGGTGACGGCCAGCCGCAGGCCGGTGAAGAAGCCGGGCAGCGATCCCGGCAGCGCGATCCGGCGGATGAACCCCCGCCGCGACAGCCCCACCGTCTGGGCGAGTTCCACGTACCTGGCGTCGACGCTGCGCAGGTGCGCGTGCGTGTTCAGGTAGATCGGGATCGCCACGCTGGTGGTGATGACCACCAGCTTCATCTCCTCGCCGATGCCGAACCACACGATGAACAGCGGGATCAGCGCGAGCGTGGGAATGGCGCGCTTGATCTGGATCGGGCCGTCCACCAAGGCTTCGCCGATCCGGCTCAGCCCGGCCAGCAACGCCAGCACCAGGCCGATCGCGACACCGAGAGCGAGCCCGATCGCCGCGCGCTGCACGGAGGTCAGCAGATTGCTCTGCAGACGGCCGTCGGCGAGCAGGTCACCGGCGGTCTCGGCGACCGTCCACGGGGCGGGCAGGGTTTCCGGATCCAGTGTGCCCGTGGCGGAACCGAGCACCCACGCCGCGATCAGCAACGCGGGTCCCAGCGCGATGCCGAACGGAATCGGGCGGCCGGGTCCAAGGCGCGGCCGGGCCGGTTTGCGTTTCGCCAGTGCGGGCCGGGCTTCGGTGCGGCCGCGCCCGATGCGGCGCAGCACGCCGGCGTCGAGGGTCGCCATCAGCGTGCCTTCGGTTCGAACGAGGCGCCGCTCTCGGTGACCGCCTGCGTGACCGCGGCGTCGAAGCGCAGGTCGAAACCGGTCGACGCCTGCACCTTCCTGGGCAGTTCGCCCGCCTTGGCGATGGCATCGATGGTGGCCTGCTGCCGGTCGACGAGCTGCTGGTCCAGATGTGGGAAGACGTAGACACCCAGCGACTCCACGATGCGCTTGGCGTCGTCGGCGCTCACCTTCTGGTTCTCCACGTAGTACCGGCGCGCCCAGTCCTCGGGGTGGGTGTTGGCCCACTGGTAGGCCCGGACGAACGCGCCGACCAACGCGCGCGCGGCGGCCGCCTTCGCCGGGTCCCGCACGACGGCGCGGCGGGCGTAGAGGTAGGCGAGCCCGCCGTAGATGCCCGCGGTCTCGGAGTCGGGCACCAGCGAGGCGCCGGGGGTGCGCAGGAACCGGGTGACGTTCGGTTCGATCAGCGGTGCGACGTCGACCTGCCCGGTGCGCACGGCATCGGGGAATTCGGCCAGCTGCAGCCGGATCAATTGCACGTCGGAGGTGGTGAGACCGGCCTTGTCGATGGCGCGCAGCACGGCGGCCTGCTGGGCGGTGCCTTCGGCGTAGGCGATCTTCTTGCCCTTCAGATCCGCCAGTTTCGGCACCGACTTGCCCGGCGCGACCGCGAGTTTCAAGGCGGTGGTGCTGGTCTGATAGGACGCGATGATCGGCACGTCCTGCCCGGCTACCAAGGCGTGGATCGGCGGGACGTCACCGACCTGCGCGACATCGGCGGCGCCCGCGCGGAACGCCTCCAGGATGGCCGGACCGCCGATGAAATTGGCGAACTCCACCTTGAACGGCAGCTTGTCGAGCTCACCGGAGAGGCGCAGCACGGACTGCAGGCGCTCGGATTGGTCGGCGACCACCAGGGTGGTTCCGGCGGGAACCTCGGTGGGCAGCGGTCCGTCGGCGGTGGGACCGACCGGCTTGTCGTCCTTCGCGCAGCCGGTGAGTCCGAGAGTCGCGACGGTCGCCACGGCGAGCAATGCGGCGGTCGCGCGGCCGCGGAGGCCGGACCGGAACGTACTTGGTCGGAACATAGCCGAATTGAAACAAGACGAAACCGGCGCGAGAACGGTTTGTCTCAGCCTGGTTCGAACCCTCTCAGCGGGGCGGCGCGGCCACCGTCGTCGACCGGACCTGCTGCTGATAGCGCTGCACGAACGGCAGGATCTGCTGCTCGATCACCGTGTTGTACTCCCGCGGGCGCTGCATCGGATTGGCGTGCCCGGTGTTTCGCGCCAGCACCACCAGCAGCGTGCCGTCCACTCCGCCGGACTGCTCGATCAGCACCCGGTGGGAGTACTCGACGTCGACCACGCGGTCGGCGCTCGCGTCGCGCGGCCGGATGAAGACGATGGCGGGCCGCGGCTTGTCCGCGACGGGCTGGGCCAGGGTGCGCAGGTCGTCGGTCGCGCCACCGGCCACGATGGCGGTGAACTGCGATTCGATCAGACCGTTGCTCGCGGCGTCGCGCGAGACGATCTTCTCCCGCAGCACTTCCGTCAGCACCTCGCCCAGCTTGCCGAAGCGGATACCGGGGACACTGTCGCCGCGGTCGAGGAAACGGTCGCGACGGGCATAGGTCTCCACGGCCAGCCGCAGCGCCCGGCTTTCGCGGGCTCCGGGCAGCCAGCCCATCCAGCGCAGCATGTCCTCACCGCGCCCGCGGCTCTCCGGCCGGACGGCGTTCAGGTCCACCGGCGTGCAGTCCAGCACCACCCCGACCAGTCTGCGATCGCTGTCGCGGTGAATGTGTTCGGCGACCTCCAGCGCGATCACACCGCCCATGCTGTGGCCGACGAGCACGACGTTGCGCAGGCCGGACAGTTCGGCGGCGCGCACCACGAGGTCGGCGATCACCTTGGTGTCGAGGCCCTCGTTGTCGTAGCGGATCGCCCACACCATGCCCATTCTGCGCAGAGCGGGCAGCGCGGCGGCGGTGTCACTGGCGTCGAGCCCGCCGAGCCCGACCAGGTCCACCACGACGGTGTCCCAGTTCTGCGGGTCCACCGGCGGGGCGACGGGCAGGATGGCCGGCTCGGTGCGCGCCAGTCGCACCTGTTCCGGCGCGACGTCGTACTTCCAGTACTGCGCGAATACCACGAGTCCGGTCAGCAGCAGTGCGGCCACCCTGAGCAGCGTCACCTTGGTACGGCGCAACGTCTTCCACCCGTGCCCCAGGCTCGTGTCCCGCAGCCGAGCTCGGCGTCGCGCGTCGTCCCAGTCGGAGACGGTGGACGGGTGCCGGGCGTCCATCGGCGACATCCATCCCACTGTAGGCACGGGAGTGGACGGTCGCCACGAACCCGCTACCGCTCAGCGTGCTGCCTCGGCGATCGCCGCGAGTTTGCCGAGCGAGATCCGCCAGCCGAGTTCGTTGTCCTCGGGGGTGATGGCATCCGGAAGACCTTCGTGCATCGCCACGATATCGGTGCCGCCCCCGGCGTCGCCGAGGACATAGGTGATGGTTTGCTTGCCGGTCGCCGCTGGATCGTCGGTCTCGACCTGAATGACCCCCACCACCTGCTCGTCCGGGATCAGCCGGGCGAAACGACCGTGGTAGGTGTCGCCGTTCGTGGTGGTGTCGCCGGTACCGGTGGGCTCGTCGGCGGTGAACGTGATGCGGAACACGCCGCCTTCGGTGGGATCGAATTCGTGCACGCGGCTGGTCATTCCCTCGGGCCCCACCCAGTGCCGCACCGATTCCGCGTCCAACAGCAGGCGGTAGACAGTCGCGCGGGGCGCGCGCACGTGCCACCGGATCCATGTCGCGGTCATGCGTCTCACTCTAGGCAGCGGCACCGACATACTCACGCAGCGCTTTGCGCCGAGCGGGGCGAGGGCCAGTGATCCGGCTCGGCGGAGGACCCGGTCCGCGCCGTCTTCGCCGTGACGCCCGAACATGGCAGCGGCGTCAGCACTTCCGATGAACTCGGCCAGCTCCTCCGCCCCGTCCCCGGGCACGACCGCGCACCCGAACTTCCGAACAACCCGACCAGCCCCTCCGCCCGCAACCCCGGACACGACCACGCACCCGAACTTCCGAGCGACTCGGCCAGCTGATCCGAGGTTTCGCCCGCGGGCGACTCGTCAGCGGAACGGTGACCAAGCGGGATCGAACCAGCCCGGGGCGGCGGCGGTGAAACGCGCACGCTGCCAGCCGCCCGCTCCCTCCGGCACCGAGCCCACCAGATCGACGCCGGTGACGCGGGACAGATCGGTGCGGTTGCACTCGGCGGCCAGGTCCGGTTCGGCGGGCCAGGAGCCGATCACCAGGCCCGCGCATCGCACGCCCGCCGAGTGCAGTGCGCGGGTGGTCAGTTCGGTGTGGTTGAGCGTGCCCAGCCCGGCCGCAGTGACCAGCAGGACGGGCGCGCCGAGTTTCTGCGCGAGGTCGAGCAAGGTGAAATCACCGAGGCGCACCAGCAATCCGCCCGCGCCCTCGACCAGGACGAGGTCCGCGTCGGACAGGGCGTCGACGGCGGCGGCGGTGTCGGCGAGGGTCAGTTCCGGCAGCCCGGCGCGGCGGGCTGCGGTGTCGGGCGCCAGCGGGTCCGGGTAGCGGGCGAGTTCGACCGTCCGGGTGACGCCGGACAGCCGCTGGATCTCCGCGAGGTCACCGGGTTCGCCGGCCGCGACACCGGTCTGGCCCGGCTTGCACACCGCCACCGAACGACCGTTGGCCCGCGCCATGGCGGCGACCGCCGCGGTGACGACGGTCTTGCCGACGTCGGTGGAGGTTCCGGTGATCAGCAGGACGGTCACGCGGGCACCGCCTCGCGCGCCTCGGCCAGTACGTCACCGAGCACCGTCGCGATGGCGTCGAGTTCGGCAGCGGTGAGATTCGCCCGCGCGGTCAGCCGCAGTCGCGACGTGCCCTCCGGAACCGTCGGCGGACGGAAGCAGCCCACGGCCAGCCCGCGCGCCCGGCACGCCTGGGCGGCGTCGAAGGCGACCTGCGCCGGGCCGAGCACGACCGGCACCACCGCCGAGGGGGGCGTGGGCACACCGGCGATCCGCGCGATGTCCGCGGCGCGAGCCAGTACCCGCCCGGCCAGCTCCGGTTCGGCGCGCAGCACGCGCAGGGCGGCCCGTGCGGCGCCGACGGCGGCGGGCGCGAGCCCGGTGTCGAAGATGAACGTGCGCGCGGCGTCGACGAGGTGGGCGCGCACCCGCGCACTCGCCAGCACCACACCGCCTTGCGCGGCAAGGGATTTCGACAGGGTCGCGGTGATCACCAGGTCCGGCGCGCCGGCCAGGCCCGACTCGTGCACCAACCCGCGCCCGCCTGCGCCGCGCACGCCCAGGCCGTGCGCCTCGTCCACCACCAGCACCGCCGCGTTGGCCCTGGTCACCCGATGCAGTTCGGCCAGCGGGGCGAGGTCGCCGTCGGCGCTGAACACCGAATCGGTGAGCACCAGCGCACGGTCCTCGGTTCGCTCCGACAACAGCCGGTCCACCGCCGCGACGTCACGGTGCGGCGCGATCTCCACCCGGGCGCGGGAGAGCCGGCACGCGTCCACCAGCGACGCGTGGCTGCCCGCGTCGGAGACCACCAGCGAGCCGCGCCCGGCGAGCGCGGTGACCGCGCCCAGGTTGGCCGCGTACCCGGAGGCGAACACGAGTCCGGCTTCGGCGCCGACGAATTCGGCCAGCTCGGTTTCCAGCAGTTCGTGCTCGGTGGTGGTCCCGGTGACCAGGCGCGACCCGGTCGCCCCCGCGCCCCAGCGGCGCACCGACTCGATCGCGCCCTCGATCACGTCGGGATGGTGGACCAGGCCGAGGTAATCGTTCGAGGCGAGGTCGATCGATGTCGCCCGCGCGGCGCGCGGGCGCAGCTCCCGGCGCAGTCCCGCGGCCGCGCGCGCGGCCGCGCGTTCGTCCAGCCAGCTCAGCGGATCGGTAGTCACAGCTGAGCAGCATACTTGAACACCGTTCAGGACGCCCGCTGGTACCGTGGGGCAGTCGTTGGTGATGGTCACCGGCCCGCGGTGACGAAGTTTCACCGGGGAGGAACACGGCCGGATGCCGCGGTGGGCGATAGTCGTCGAGGAAACAACGGGCTCGGGCGAGCACAAGCGCTGGTCACCCCGGATCCTCACGGAAGTGGTCGGCACGCGCGCGCAGGCACTGGCGAAGCTGGCCGGGGTACTGCCCACCTACACGCCGGAGCATCCCAAACTGCGCGGCCGCCGCGTCGTCCTGCGCGACGGCGACACCTATCTGCTGATGGTGCGCGGCTGGTCGGACGATTACCACTGCATCTTCCGGGTCTGGGAGATCTTGTCGGACAGCGATCGTCCCGAGATCGCGGGGAATCCGCCCGGCGCGCACGGGCGGCTCACGGACCGGTGAACCAATTCGGCGTGTCGAGCCGGAACAGTTCGCCGGGCGTCAGCTCGCGCAGATCGCGTTCCAACGCGGCCAGCCGGTCCGCGCCGAGCCGCTCGGCCCAGCGATCGCGGATCCGGTCGAAGGTGCGCGCCGAGCGCGTCAGCACGTCCTCCGCCCGTTCGGTCAGCGTGTAGACCTTGCGCCGCGCGTCGGTCGGATCGTGTCCGCGACGCAGGTAGCCCAGCCGCTCCAGCGCCTCGATGTGCTTGCCCGCGGCCTGTTTCGAGACGCCGAGCGCGCGCCCGAGGTCCGCGGCCGTACACCCGTAGGGCCCGCCCGCGCGGCCGACCGCCTGGAAGACGAAACCGTGCATCGGCCGCAACGCGCCGTGCCCGTGCTCGGCCAGGTCGGCGTGCACCTCGTCGATCACGGTGCGGAAACCGAGCAGCATGCGCAGCGGCAACTCGTAGCCACCCGCGTCACTTGACATGATGGACAACCTCGTTGACTATATGGACAACCTTATTGTCTATCTTAGAGGTGGTAGCCCGATGACCGTCATCCGACACTCCGACACCCGCCGCACCGAGACCCCGAGCGGCGTCATGACCACGCTCGCCTCCCCCACCCAGGGCGGCTCGCAGCTCGCGCTGTGGCGGGTCGAGGTTCCCGCGGACACCGCGGGACCGCTGCACTTCATCGACGCCGAGCAGATCTGGACCGTCCTCGCGGGGCGGATCGACGTCGCCATCGACGGCACGGAACTGACAGCGGCCGAGGGCGATACGGTGATCCTTCCGCCGAACGCGCTACGGCAGGTGCGCACCGCGGAGGGCTTCACCGCCATCGTCACCGCACCGGCGGGCGCCCGGGCCGGAACTCCCGACGGCGACGGCACGATCGTCCCGCCGTGGATCGCCTGACCGGTCACCGACCGTCCTGCGCGGCCACCGCGGCGCGCATCCCGGCGGTGATCGTGGCGATGTCGGCGGAGGTGCTGATGAACGGCGGCATGGCGTACACCAGGTTGCGGAACGGGCGCAGCCACACCCCGGCCGCCACCGCGGCATCGGTCGCGGCGCGCATGTCGACCGGGCGCTCCAGCTCGATCACCCCGATCGCGCCGAGCACCCGCGCGTCGGCCACGCCGGGCAGGTCGCGCGCCGGAGCCAGGCCCGCCGTCAGCTCCGTTTCGATCCGGGTCACCTCGCCGCGCCAGTCGCGCGAGCGCAGCAGCTCGATCGACGCGACGGCCACCGCGCAGGCCAGCGGGTTGCCCATGAAGGTGGGCCCGTGCATGAGCCCGCCGTGCGCCGCGCTGATCGTCTCGGCGATCCGCGTGGTGCACAGCGCGGCGGCGAGGGTGAGGTAACCACCGGTCAGCGCTTTGCCGACGCACATCACGTCCGGGCTGACCCCCGCCTGGTCGGCCGCGAAAAGAGTTCCGGTGCGGCCGAATCCGGTCGCGATCTCGTCGAAGACCAGCAGCACGCCGTGTTCGTCGCACAGCCTGCGCAGGTCGGTGAGGTAATCGGGGTGATGCCAACGCATCCCGCCCGCGCCCTGCACCACCGGCTCCACGATGACCGCCGCGAGTTCACCCGCGTGCGCGGCGATCAGGCGATCGAGTTCCGCCACATACTCCGGCCGGTAGTCGCGCGGCGGCACCGGCGCGAACACCTGGTCGGCCAGGATGTCGGTCCATAGCGAGTGCATGCCGCCTTCCGGATCGCACACGCTCATGGGAGTGAACGTGTCGCCGTGATACCCGCCGCGCCAGGTGAGCAGGCGACGCTTTTCCGGTTTGCCCAGCGAACGCCAGTACTGCAGGCACATCTTCACCGCGACCTCGACCGACACCGAGCCGGAGTCGCACAGGAACACCTTGTCCAGCCCGGCCGGCGTCGCTTCGACCAGCAGCTCGGCCAGCCGGGCCGCCGGCTCGTGGGTGAGCCCGCCGAACATCACGTGACTCATCCGCCGCGCCTGGTCGAGCAGCGCGGCGTCGAGCGCCGGATGCCGGTAGCCGTGGATCGCGGCCCACCAGGAACTCATGCCGTCGACCAGCTCGCGCCCGTCGGCCAGGGTCAGCCTGGTTCCCGCGGCGGCGGCCACCACCAGCGGTTCGGTCGTCGCGGGGAAGCCGCCGTAGGGATGCCAGACGTGCTCGGCGTCGAGTGCGGTGATCTGGTCGGGGGTCAGTGCCACAGGAATCCTCGCGTCACGGCCCCGGCCGTCCGGGGCGGCTTGAACGCCGTTCAAGTTAGCACCCGAGCTGGGCGGGTCCGCAAGGGTGGGCGAAGTTCCACCGTTTCCCCACTCGGCAGCGGCGACGCGGAATATTCTTTGACGAAGTCAAAGATTGGAGCCGACGTGACCGCTGCCGCACCCGCCGACATCGCCGCCGTCCGCGAATTCAACCGCCACTACACCCGGGTGATCGGCGTACTGGGCGAAGGACTGCACGACAGCCGGTACTCGCTCACCGAAGCACGGATCCTGTTCGAGCTGGCCGCATCCGACACGACCGAAGTGGTCGCGCTGCGGCATGCCCTCGACCTCGACGCCGGCTATCTCAGCCGCATCCTGGCCCGCTTCGAACAGGCCGGCCTGGTGCGGCGCAACCGCTCCGGCAGCGACGGCCGGCGCCAGGAAGTCCGGCTGACCGATCAGGGCCGGGAAGTCTTCGCGACGCTCGATCGGCGCTCCAGCGACGAAGTGGGCGCGTTGCTCGACGCGCGGCACCCGGCGGCCCGTGCCCGCCTGATCACCGCCATGCGCACCATCCAGCAGATCCTGGACCAGCCCGCCGATTCGCCTTCGTGCACGCTGCGCGCGCCGCGCTCCGGCGACTACGGCTGGGTGATCCAGCGCCACGCGGAGCTCTACGCGAACGAATACGGCTGGGACGGGACCTACGAGGAGCTGATCGTGCGCATCGTGGCCGACTACCTGGCTTCCCGCGACGAGCAGCGCGAGCGTGCCTGGATCGCGGAGTCCGACGGCCGTCCGGTGGGCAGTGTCTTCTGCGTCCGCGAGGACGACACCACCGCGCGGCTGCGCCTGCTGCTGGTCGAACCCACCGCCCGCGGCTTGGGCGTCGGCTCGGCGCTGGTGGACGAATGCTTGCGTTTCGCCACCGCCGCGGGATATCGGGAGATCGTGTTGTGGACCAACGACGTGCTCACCGCCGCGCGGCGCGTGTATCAGCGGGCGGGGTTCGAACTCGTCGACCAGAGCCCGCATCACAGCTGGGGACACGACCTGGTCGGTCAGACCTGGCGGCGATCGCTCACGCCCGCGGACTGACGCGCGCCCGGCCCGCGCGCGGTGCGTCACCACCCCTGCCCGCCGGTCGGCCGGATCCACCTGACGCGCCACCAGCCACGCACTCGGCGGCCTGGCGCACCTCGCGATACTTCTCGGCTACCGCCGCCGCTGGTTGGAAAACCTCTCCGACCTCCCCTGATCAACTCGGCCACAACCACCCGCACAGCGGAGCGCCCGGCTGCCGCTACTGTCGTTGCCATGGCTCAGCCCGACGCAGCGCCCGGCGACGCGACACCACTGGGTGTCTGGCCCGGCACCGCCTATCCCCTCGGGGCCACCTACGACGGCGCGGGCACCAATTTCTCGGTGTTCTCGGAAGTTGCCGACGCGGTCGAACTCTGCCTGATCGAGGGGGACGGCGCCGAGACCCGGATCGCGCTCGACGAGGTAGACGGCTACGTCTGGCATGCCTACCTGCCGGGGATCGATCCCGGGCAGCGTTACGGGTTCCGGGTGCACGGCCCGTACGACCCCGACCGTGGCCTGCGCTGCGATCCGAGCAAGTTGCTGCTCGATCCGTACGGCAAGGCGTTCGACGGTGACTTCGACGATCACCCCTCGCTCTACACCCACGGTCTGGACTCCCTCGGCCACACCATGACCGGCGTGGTGATCAACCCGTACTTCGACTGGGGCGCCGACCGTGCGCCCAACCGCCCCTACCACGAGACGGTGATCTACGAGGCGCACGTCAAAGGCATGACGATGACCCATCCCGAGGTGCCGGAGGAATTGCGCGGCACCTACTCCGGCATCGCCCACCCCGCGATCGTCGACCATCTGAAGGGATTGGGCGTCACCGCGATCGAACTGATGCCGGTGCACCAATTCCTGCACGATCGCGTGCTGCTGGACCAGGGACTGCGGAACTACTGGGGGTACAACAGCTTCGGCTACCTCGCGCCGCACAACGAGTACGCGACGATGGACCGCGCCGGGTCAGCGGTCACCGAGTTCAAGGCGATGGTGCGCGCGCTGCACGCCGAAGGCATCGAGGTGATCCTCGACGTGGTCTACAACCACACCGCCGAGGGCAACCACCGCGGCCCGACGATCGGTTTCCGCGGCATCGACAACGCCGCCTATTACCGCTTGGTCGACGACGACCCGTCGCACTACATGGATTACACGGGCACCGGCAACAGCCTCAACGTGCGTCACCCGCACACCTTGCAGCTGATCATGGACTCGCTGCGCTACTGGATCCTGGAGATGCACGTCGACGGCTTCCGCTTCGATCTGGCCGCGACGCTGGCGCGGGAGTTGCACGACGTGGACCGGCTCTCGACGTTCTTCGACCTGGTGCAGCAGGACCCGGTGGTCAGCCAGGTCAAGCTGATCGCCGAGCCGTGGGACGTCGGCGAGGGCGGCTACCAGGTGGGCAACTTCCCCGGCCTGTGGACGGAGTGGAACGGCAAATACCGCGACACCGTCCGCGACTACTGGCGCGGCGAACCGGCGACGCTGGGCGAGTTCGCCTCCCGGCTCACCGGCTCCTCGGACCTGTACGAGGCCACCGGCCGCAGGCCGAGCGCCAGCATCAACTTCGTCACCGCGCACGACGGGTTCACGTTGCGCGACCTGGTGTCCTACAACGAGAAGCACAACGAGGCCAACGGCGAGGGCAACCGGGACGGCGAGAGCTGGAACCGCTCGTGGAACTGCGGCGCCGAAGGCCCGACCGACGATCCGGGCATCCTCGCCCTGCGCGCCCGGCAGAGCCGCAACCTGCTGGCGACGCTGATGCTCAGCCAGGGCGTGCCGATGCTCGCGCACGGCGACGAGATGGGCCGCACCCAGCACGGCAACAACAACGTCTACTGCCAGGACTCCCCGCTGGCCTGGATGGACTGGTCCCTGCGGGAGGAGAACGCCGATCTGCTCGAATTCACCCGCGCGGTGGTGGCGTTGCGCACCGAACACCCCGTCTTCCGGCGTCGCCGCTTCTTCGCGGGCGGGCCGATCCGGTCGGCGGACAACGCCCGCGATATCGCCTGGCTCACCCCGTCCGGCGAGGAGATGACCGAAGCGGACTGGGACAGCGGATTCGGCAAGTCGCTGGCGGTCTACCTCAACGGCGAAGCGATCCCCGAACCGGGCCCGCGCGGCGAGCGGATCACCGACGATTCGTTCCTGTTGTGTTTCAACGCCCATGACGCGGCTATCGACTTCGTGCTACCGAGCACCGGCGACGGCACGGAGTGGTCGGTAGCACTGGATTGCTCGACGCCGACCGGCCTGGCCGACGCCGGGTATCCCGGCGGCGCGACCGTCGCCGTCGAAGCTCGCTGTCTCCTCGTCCTCCGCCTGGCCGCCTGACCCGAATGCCGATGAACGCACCCGATTCCACCGAGACGCACGTGACCGACCCGGTATCCCTGCGCCGCAAGCCCGCACTCCAGACCACGATCCGCAGCGCCTACCGGCTACAGCTGCGCCCGGACGCGCTGACCTTCGCCGAGGCGCGCGCCATCGCGGAATACCTGCAGCAGCTGGGCATCTCGCACCTGTATCTGTCGCCGATCCTCACCGCGACACACGGTTCGACGCACGGCTACGACGTCACCGACCCGACCACGGTCTCCGCCGCGCTCGGCGGCCCCACCGGGCTCAAGGCCCTCGCCGACGAGGTGCGCAGCCGTGGCATGGGACTGATCGTGGACTTGGTGCCCAATCACGTCGGCGTGGCCGATCCGCGGCAGAACGTATGGTGGTGGGACGTCCTGCGCAACGGCCAGGAGTCGCGGTTCGCGCCGTACTTCGACATCGATTGGAGCCCGGGCAACGGCGCGGGCGGACGGCTGGCGCTGCCGGTGCTGCAGAGCGAGAACGACCCGGCCGCGTTGACCGTGGACCGATCCGGCGCCGAACCCATGCTCGCCCTGCACGATCTGCGTTTCCCGATCGCGCCGGGCACCGACGGCGACAACGCCCTGCGCATCCACGACAAACAGCACTACCGGCTGGTGAGCTGGAAGGCCGGGCTGTGCACCTACCGGCGGTTCTTCGCGGTCAGCAGCCTGGCCGCGATCCGGCAGGAGAACCCCGAGGTCTTCGAGCTCACCCACCGTGAGCTCGCCGCCTGGTGCGAGCACGACCTGATCGACGGCGTGCGGATCGACCATCCGGACGGCCTGGCCGATCCCGCCGGGTACCTCACCCGGTTGCGCAGGCTGATCGGCCCGCACCGGCTGCTGCTGGTGGAGAAGATCCTGGCCAACCGTGAGCCGCTGGACGCGACCCTGCCGATCGACGGAACCACCGGCTACGAGGCGCTCGCCGACTTCGGCGGCGTGCTGATCGATCCGCGCGGCGAGCACGCGCTCACCGAGCTCTCGCGCCGCGTCGCCGGGCACGGCAGCGACCGGGCCTGGATCGGCGAGACCGAGCACCGGATCAAGCGCGCGGTCGCGGAGACCATTCTGGCGCCGGAGATCCGGCGGCTGGTGGCCGCGATCAAACAGGACGCGAACGCCGAGAGTTTCGACACCATGGCGCTGACCAACGCCACCATCGAGGTGCTGGCGTTCATGCCGGTGTACCGGGCCGACTACGCGCCGCTGGCCGGGATGGCGGGCGCGGTGATCGCCGAGGTGGAGAAGCGCAACAGCGAGCTCACCGCGCCGCTGGCGGTCCTGGTCGCGGCGCTGGCCGCCGACGGGGCCGCGGCGGTGCGCTTCAGCCAGGTCTGCGGCGCGGTGACCGCGAAGGCGGTCGAGGACACCATGTTCTATCAGGCCGCGCGGCTGGTCTCGTTGCAGGAGGTGGGCGGCAACCCGGCGCGTTTCGGCCACTCGCTCAACGAGTTCCATCTGTCCATGAGCCAGCGCGCGCAGCTGTGGCCCGCCACGCTGACGACGCTGTCCACCCACGACACCAAACGCGGCGAGGACGTGCGCGCCCGCATCGGCGTCCTGTCCCAGGCCGCGGAGACCTGGGCGCGCAACGTCGACTCCTGGCTGGAGACGGCCCCCGCGCCGGACGGTGCGACGGCGCTGTTCCTGCTGCAGAACATGTTCGGCGTGTGGCCCGCGGACGGCAGGCCCGCCGCGTCGGTGCCCGGTCTGCGCGAACGGTTGCACGCGTTCGCCGAGAAGGCGATGCGGGAGGCGAACACCAAGACCTCCTGGGAGGAGCCGGACGCCGAGTTCGAGGCCGCCGTGCACGCCTGGCTGGACGCGGTGATCGACGGGCCGGTGGGCTCCGAACTCGGCGATCTGGTGCACGAGCTGGCCCCGCACGCTTGGTCGGACGCGCTGGCGCAGAAACTGCTGCAACTGTGCGGGCCGGGCATCCCGGACGTCTACCAGGGCTGCGAGCTGTGGGAGGACTCCCTCGTCGACCCGGACAACCGCAGGCCGGTGGACTTCGCCGCCCGCGCGGGCATGCTGCAATCGCTCACCGGCACACCGGCGCTGGACACCACCGGCGCGGCGAAGATGTGGATCGTCGCCTACGCGCTGTGGTTGCGTCGCGAACGTCCCGACTGCTTCGTCGGCGGCGCCTACCGGCCGCTGTTCGCGACCGGCGACCACGCGAGCAAGGTGGTGTCCTACGCCCGCGGCCGTGCGGGCGAGCCGCCCGAGGTGATCGTCGCCGCCACCCGCCACAGCGTGGGCCTGGCCGAGACCGGATGGGGCGACACGTTCCTCGACCTGCCCGCGGGCAGCTGGACCGATCGGCTGACCGGGCACACCTTCCAGGGCCGGGCGCGGCTGGAGAAGATGTTCGGCAGGCTGCCGGTCGCCCTACTGGTGCGCTGAGAGCTGGAGCGCGGACGCGTCGGCCGGCACGGGGACGTGCTCGAGCTCCTTCTCGAACACACCGCGTACCTGCTCGAAGGTCTTCTCCGGGATCACACCGCCCAGCTCCGCGCGCCACCGGCGCAGGTTCGCGGGCTGGTAGTCCAGCGCGTCCTGCGTGCTGGCCGACAGCCGCACGCCCTGATCGGTGGGCGTGGCGATCCGCCGCCAGGAGTCCCAGTGGAAGCGGGGGCTGCGCGGATTGCGCAGCGTGCGCAGTACGTTCAGGATGCGGTAGCCGATGCTCAGCGAATCGTGCAGCCGCATGTGATCGCCGTCGGTGGTGTCGCAGCGCTTCGACAGCGCGGCCAGCCGGTCGCGGTCGAAGGCCAGACCGACCGACTCCGCCTCGCGGACCATCCACTGCAAGGTCGCGTCGGACAGACCGCATTCGGCGTAGCCGCCCCCGATATCGCTGTGCACGCCGGGGAACCACACCTGCTTGACCCGCTCGAACCCGCGCCGGTACTTCACGGTCGGTTCGACCGGCACCTCCCACACGGACGGCTCGAAGTTGCGCCGCCGCTCATCGATGGCCAGCGCCTGGCGGGCGCAGTGCACGTGACGCGAGAGCTTGACATCGTGGAAGCGGTGGCGCAGCGAGGTGATGCCGGGGACGCCAAGCGCGCCGACGGTGTCGAACACGCCGAGGAAATCGATCTTCGCTCTCCTGCAGTGCTTCCGGCGGAACTCCTGCCACTCCCGCGGCTCCGCCGGGTCCGGGTCTTCGGGCGTGGGCGCGGGCGGGGGCTGCCGGTAGATGCGCAATGCTTCCGGGTACTTGCCCTCGATCATCGCCTCCGGGGTCATGATCCCGATGCGGCTGATCAGGCCGGCCAGGCTGCGCGCGGTGAACGCGCCGCGACTGAAGCCGAAGATGTAGATCTCGTCGCCCTTCTCCCAGTTCAAGGCGAGATGCCAGTAGGCGGACGACAGGTTCGCCTCGAGACCGAGACCGAAGGCGCCGCCCATCAGGCGATCGCTGAGAAAGCCGCGCGCGCCCGGACCGGAGACGTAGGTGACCCACTGCTGGATCGTCTCTCCCGCAGGCCCCGGCGCGTCGAACCGGATCGTCTGGGCGATCTTGACAATATTCGAAACCGTGCTGCTCGATTCGGCCTTCCAGGTGCCGTCGCAACATACAACCAGGCGTTTCATGCGCTGATCCTCCCGCTGGTATCCCATCGAAACCCGCGTACTCGACTACTCGAATTCATCGCGTGGGACGGGAGAGCGTTAATGCGGAGGACTTACGGCGTGCCGCCGGACCGGTCGTCGAGACCCGCGAACGCCATGCCGATCAGCCACCGGGCCGCGCCGAGCGCCGCCGCGACGAGGACCGCGATCTGCGACGATCCTGTGATCAGGGCCAGGACCAGGCAGCTCACCAGCCCGACGACCAGTGCGTCGAGCTTGTAGGCCGGCCACGCGGAGCCCGCGATGTCGATCGTGGTGCCGCGCGCCGAGGAGTGAACGACCGCCATCTGCTCAGGGTAGTCGGAATTCGAAGTTCGGGCCAGCGAACTTTTGTCGCAGGGAACACAGCGAATCGCCGCGGCGTTGCCGCAGACATGCCATTGACAGGTGAATACGAACCGAGCACATCCGGCTGGGCCCGCGAGCAAGCCGAGAAGTACGAGAACTCCGGCGGCACCGAGGGCGCGACCTTGCAAGGCAAGCCGATCATCCTGCTCACCACCAAAGGCGCGAAGACCGGCAAGCTGCGCAAGACACCGCTGATGCGGGTGGAGCACAACGGCGAGTACGCCGTGGTCGCCTCTTTGGGCGGCGCGCCGAAGCACCCCGTCTGGTACTACAACATCAAGGCCGAACCGCATGTAGAGCTGCGCGACGGCACGGTCAACAAGGATTACACCGCGCGCGAGGTCTTCGGCGAGGAGAAGGCGCGGTGGTGGGAGCGCGCGGTCGAGGTGTGGCCCGACTACGCGAACTATCAGACCAAGACCGACCGTCAGATCCCCGTCTTCGTCCTCACGCCCAGGTAGCTCCTACGCAGGTAGCCAGCGTGTCACCGCCACCCGCCGCAGGTCACCGCCGCAGCGGGTGGCACCATGATTCGGGTGTCCAATCCGCTTGATGTCCTCGACGCATTGTCCGCTTCTCGCCCCGCGCTCACCGCGGACGAGATCGATGCTGCCCACAAGCGAATTGCCGACGTCATCGATCCGACCCCGCTACAGCGCAGCGAACGGCTGTCCCAGCTGACCGGGGCGAACGTCTACCTGAAGCGCGAAGACCTCAGCCCGGTGCGCTCCTACAAGCTGCGCGGCGCCTACAACCTGGTGGTCCAGCTGACCGAGGACGAGCGCGCGGCGGGCGTCGTCGCGGCCAGCGCGGGCAACCACGCCCAAGGCGTCGCGTTCGCCTGCCAGGCGATGGGGATCAAGGGCCGCATCTACGTGCCGACCACGACGCCGAAGCAGAAGCGTGACCGTATCCGGGTGCACGGCGGCGAGTTCGTCGAACTGATCGCGGTCGGCGAGACCTACGACGCCGCCGCCGCGGCCGCCGCCGCCGACGTGGAACGCACCGGCGCCACCATGGTGCCGCCGTTCGACGACACGCGCACCGCGGCAGGTCAGGGCACCATCGCCGCGGAGATCCTGGAGCAGCTGCCCATCTCGCCCGACCTGGTGATCGTGCCGGTGGGCGGCGGCGGCTGCCTGGCCGGTATCGGCACCTACCTGCGGGCGCGCTCGCCACAGACCGCCATCCTCGGCGTGGAGCCCGCGGGCGCGGCCTCGATGACCGCGGCGCTGGTGGCCGGAGGTCCGGTTACGCTGCCGGAGATCGATCCGTTCGTGGACGGCGCCGCGGTGCGCCGGGTCGGCACCGTGCCGTACGCCGCGGTGTCCGGTTTCGGCGGGCGGGTGGTCTCGCACGCCTCGCTGCCGTTGCTCACCACCACCGAATCTCCGCGCGGCGCGGGAGCTTTCCAGATGATGCAGGTCGACGAGGGCGCGATCTGCACGACCATGCTCGACCTGTACCAGAACGAGGGCATCATCGCCGAGCCCGCGGGCGCGCTCACCACCACGGCGCTGGCGGAGATCACCGTGGAGCCGGGCTCGACGGTGGTGTGCCTGGTATCCGGCGGCAACAACGACGTGTCCCGCTACGGCGAGATCATCGAACGCTCGCTCGTGCACAGGGGCCTCAAGCACTACTTCCTGGTGGATTTCCCGCAGGAACCCGGTGCGCTGCGCCGTTTCCTCAACGAGGTGCTCGGCCCGGACGACGACATCACGCTGTTCGAGTACGTCAAGCGCAACAACCGGGAGACGGGCGCGGCGCTGGTCGGCATCGAACTCGGCGCGCCGGACGGGCTGGCGCCGTTGCTGGACCGGATGCGGCACTCTCCGATCCAGTGCGAGCGCCTCGAGCCCGATTCCCCGGCTTACCGCTACCTGACCTGACCCGGAATCCGTGCGCGTCCGGTGTCAGCGTCTACACCGCCGGTACCGGGCGCGTCTGCCCTCCCGAACATCACGCCGCCGGTACCGGATGCCCCCACGCCCTCGGACGTCACGCCGCCGGTACCAGCCCCTTCGGACATCACCCCACCGGTGCACCGGGCCACGTCACGCCGCCTCGGCCGTCACGCCGCTGAACGCCTGATGCCCTCGGACGTCACGCCACCGGTGCGGGACGCCGTTACGCCCTCTCGGAAACGTCACACCACCGGTCTAACGGGTGCCTCGAGCCCGCTCGGACAGCACGCCGGGGGCCTCAGGCCGCCTTGGGCGTCTCCGTGGCCGGGATCCGGCGCCGGGAAGCGCGTAGGCAGTTCAGCATGAGCGGCAGCAGCCAGAATGCCACCGTCTGGTCGTAGCTGAGCTGGGCGGCGGACAACCGGTTGTGCACGAAGCCGACCGACAGGCCCAGCCGTGGTTCGGCCCAGCCGAAGGAGCCGCCCAGGCCGATGTGCCCGAACCCGGCGTGAGCGCCCGGCATCGGCAGGGAGTGGTAGCCCAGGCGCCACATCATCGGCAGGTAGAACAGCGCGCGATCGGGCTGGTAGGTCTCGATGCGGCGCAGGGCTTTCATGGTGTGGCGACCGAGGTATCTGCGGTCGGCCACGGTGCCGTCGCCCGCGAGCGCGCCGTACAACTGGGCCAGCGCGGGGGCAGTGGCCACGCCGTTGCCCGCGCCGAGTTCGGTGTCCAGGATCGGCGGGCTCGCGCCTTCCAGAATGGCTTCCAGGCCGGGGAGGAACAGGCAGCGGGTGGCGGCGCCGAGCGCGCCGGGGATCCGGTGACTCCGGCCGAGAACAGCCGCACCCAAGGGTTTTCCGAGCGCGCTGAGCTGGGTGCCCGCCAGCGGGGCGTAGATGGTCGGCGAGCCGGCGGGCGGCTTGCCCAAATGCAGTCCTTCGATGCCGAGTGGTTCGGCGACCTCCGTGCGGATCAATTCCCCCAGGCTGATGCCGGTGATCGAGCGAGTCAGGCCGCCGATCAGCCAGCCGAAGGTGAGCGCGTGGTAGGTGGGCACGCCGAGCAGGCGGTCGGGCTTCGCCGCGGCCAGGCGCTGTTCCATGAGCTCGTGATCCAGCACGTCGGCCAGGCCGCCGGTCGCGATGGGGGCCAGCGCGGACAGTCCAGCCCGGTGGGTGAGCAGATGGCGAACGGTGATCTTGCGCTTGCCGTTGGCGCCGAACTCCGGCCAGTACTCCGCGACCGGGGCGGAGTAGTCGAGCAACCCGCGATCGGCGAGACGATGCACGACGGTGGCGGCGATCCCTTTGGTGGCCGAGAAGATGATCGTGCCGGTGTCCCTGGTCCACGGAGCGTCACCACCGGAGCCGACCCAGATGTCCACCAGCGGCTCTCCGTGCCGGTGCAGCGTGAACGCCGCGCCCGCACCCCGGCGATTGCCGAACGCCCGTGCGAAAGCGCGCACGAACGGTGCGAATTCGGCGGCGGCGCTGCCACCCATCCCCGGGGGAAGAACCGCGAGGTCCCCGGAAGCGACGTTGCTCATCTCTCCACGGTAATGGCATGGGACGATTCCGGCAAAGTACCTGTCTCGGACAGTTGTACGCCCGTTACCGGGCGACCGCCCGAAAGCCTGCCGCGAGCTGGGGTTCCACGCGCTCAGCGCGGGCCGGGCGGGGCGGTTTCCAGCAGGGTGAAGGAGTGGCCGGGAACGGTTGTGGCGGAAGGGCCGATCGTCGGCGACTCCCAGGACAGCAGCGGGATGCCCGCGATCGGCACCGCCACCTGGTCCTCGCCGAGGTTGCACACCAGGGCCAGCGTGCCCCGGCGCAGGACGATCCATCGGGCGGCCTCGTCGTAGTCCACCGAAACGTGGGTCAGCCAGGGGTCACTGAGCTCCGCCCGGTCCCGGCGCAGGGCGAGCAGGGTGCGATAGCAGGACAGCAGCCGGGCGTGCCCCGGTTCGTCGGCTTCGGTCCAGTCGAGCTTGGAGCGCAGGAACGTCTTCACGTCCTGCGGGTCCGGCACCTCGCCCGCGGGCCAGCCGTGGGCGGCGAACTCTTTCTTGCGCCCGGATGCGGTGGCGGCGGCGACCTCTGGATCGGTGTGCGAGGTGAAGAACTGGAACGGCGTGCGCGCTCCCCACTCCTCCCCCATGAACAGCATCGGCGTGAACGGCCCGCACAGCACGAGGGCGGCTTTGATCGCCAGCTGCCCATCGGTCAGGTAGGCGCTCGGGCGGTCGCCGAGTGCCCGGTTGCCGATCTGGTCGTGATCGCAGGTGTAGGCCAGCAGCGCGCTGCCGGGGATCAGGCTCCGATCGATCGGGCGGCCGTGCGTGCGCCCGCGGAAACTGGAATACGTTGCGGCGTGGAAGTAGCCGTGCTTCAGCGTGCGGGCCAGGCAGCGCAGCGAACCGAAGTCGGCGTAGTAGCCCTGCCGTTCGCCGGAGACGGCGGTGTGCACGGCGTGATGCAGGTCGTCGTTCCACTGGGCGGTGAGGCCGTAGCCGCCGGCCGCGCGCGGGGTGATCAGCTTCGGATCGTTCAGGTCGCTCTCCGCGACCAGCGTCAGCGGCCTGCGCACGTGGGTGGCGAGCCGCTCGACGGCGACCGACAGTTCGGTCAGCAGGTGTGTGGCGGTGCGGTCCACCAGAGCGTGCACGGCGTCCAGACGCAGGGCGTCGATGTGGAAATCCCGCAACCAGCGCAACGCGTTGTCCAGGATGTGGGCGCGCACGTGATCGGACTGCGGGCCGTCCAGGTTGAGGCTCTGGCCCCACGTGTTGCGGCCCTCCGTCAGGTAGGGCGCGAAACGGGGCAGGTAGTTGCCGGACGGGCCGAGATGGTTGTAGACCACGTCCAGGCAGACCGCCAGCCCGCGCAGATGGCAGGCGTTCACGAACCGCTGCAAACCGTCGGGGCCGCCGTAGCTCTCCTGCACCGCGTACCAGAGCACGCCGTCGTAGCCCCAGTTGTGCGTGCCGTCGAAGGCGTTCACCGGCATCACTTCGACCACGGTGACGCCCAGCCGGACCAGATGGTCGAGCCGTTCGATCGCCGCGTCGAAGGTGCCTTCGGGGGTGAATGTTCCGATGTGCAACTCGTAGTAGACCGCCCCGGCCTGCGGCCGCCCGGTCCAGTGCGCGTCGGTCCACCCCGCCGGATCGAGGGTGTGCAGGGCCGAGCGGGCGTGTACTCCGTCGGGCTGGCGCGGGGAACGGGGATCGGGCAGGACGGTCGGGTCGTCGTCGAGCAGGAAGCCGTATCCGGCCCCGTCCGCGGCCGGAACATCGGTGCGCCACCACCCGTCCGGCGACCGCCTCATCGAGTGGACGACACCCTCCAGATCCAGTCGCACCGCCTCCGGCCGCGGCGCCCACACCTCGAACACAGTCACCGCGCCAGCATCGCACGGGCACGCCCGGCCCGCCGGATACGGACACCGGCCTCGATGCAGCAACCCCTGATGCGCGGCAACCGGCCGGTGCACGTGGTCCGCGCGACCAGATCCGCGACCGACAGTGCCGGCCCGCGCCCGCTACATTCCCGTACGCGGCGCCGCTCGTCCCACGGGGCTGACCCGACATCACTCGCGCGGCGGTGGAGCCGACCGACCGCGACGGGATCGACGGCCTCACCATGCACCCCGGCCAGTGCGCCCGGCGTCGCCACCGCCATGCTCTAACGCCACTTCCCGACCGGGAAGCGCTCCTGACGAGGATCGCGGGAGCTGGTGCTCGCCGAGATCCCGCCGCCCGGGACAAGGCGCACCAGAAGTGGCGCCTCTAACGCAGGCACCCGTGGATGCTGCAGCTACTGGCGCACGCGCGCCCCGGCCGGCGTGACGTCAAGACGTCCGCGGTCGAGGGCGTGACCGGCCGAGCGCAGGAATCCGCCTGGCAAATGGTCGTGGGGCCCTGGTCTGAACAGGTCGTGCCTGCGAGAGTGGAGAGGTGGGCGTCTATGCGGAGCACGTGGTCCCCCGGATCGTCGACCTTGCCTGCGGGTTGCAGGACTTGAAGCCGTTACGTGAGCGGGCGTGCGCCGGCCTGCACGGGCGGGTCGTGGAAATCGGTTTCGGTTCCGGATTGAATGTGCCGTTCTACCCGGCGGCGGTCGAGAAGGTGTGCGCGGTCGAGCCCGCCGATCTCGGCTGGCGGCTGGCGAGCGGCCGCCTCGCCGCCGCCACCGTGCCGGTCGAGCGGGCCGGGCTGGACGGGCAGGCGCTGCCCTTCGCCGACGACACCTTCGACTGCGCGCTGTCGACCTGGACGATGTGCACCATCCCCGACATCGCCGCCGCGCTCGCCGAGGTGCGCCGGGTACTCGTCCCTGGCGGCACCCTGCATTTCGTCGAACACGGACGGGCACCGGACGAAAAAGTGCGAGTGTGGCAGAACCGGCTGAACCCGGTTCAGAAACGACTGTTCGGCGGCTGCCACCTCAACCGCGACATCCGCGGCCTGGTGACAGACGCCGGTTTCGAGATCCGCGACGCCGAGTCGTTCTACGGGGAGCACGCTCCCCGCTTCCTGGTCGCCCAGACGCTCGGTGTCGCGGTGTCGCCCTGACGATCAGACGATGCGCACCGACAAGGTGTAGGTCGCGTTGCCACGGCTCGGCTCCACCGAGATGGTGTAGTAGCCGCTCTTGGGCAACGTGATCCGGCTCCAGGTCTCCTCCGCGCACAGGACGCGCCCGTCCGGGCCGCTGGTGGTGAACCGCGCGTTGGCTTCCACCGAGCTGAGGTCGAGGGTCAAGGTCTGCCCGGCCCGCGCCTCGAACGCGAAGGTGTCGGCATCGCCGCGGACTACTGCTCCGTCGACCGACGTGTGATCGCTTCCCGGCGCGAACTCGATCTCGTAGACCGAGCCCGCGTTCGCCGCGCCCGCCCCGACCGCCGCGACGGCGAACGCGGGCACGAACAGCGTGACGCCGAGCACGAGCAGGCGCAGGGTGCGCAGGATGGCTTGCATGGTGATCCTCGTTTCCTGGAGTGGACGACTTGCTCCAGAACTGTCCGCGCACCCGCCTATCGAATGCTTAACAGCGCCTTGCGGTTTGAAACACCGCAGGTCACAAGCCATCGGCCAGATATTGGAACGATCTGTTCAAAACTGTGCTAGCCTGAACCCATGCCACGACCCAGATCGTTCGACGAGGACCGCGCGGTGGACGCGGCGATGCACGCCTTCTGGCGCGCGGGATACGAGGCGACCTCCACCGAAGACCTCTGCGCCGCGACCGGGCTCGGCCGCAGCAGCATCTACAACACCTTCACCAGCAAGCGCGACCTGTTCGGCCGCGCCCTGCGCCGCTACATGACGACGAAGAACGCCGCGACGTTCGATCTGCTCGACAGCCCGGCGGAGGTGCGCGTCAAGATCCACGCTTTGTTGTGGCAGATCGCCGAGGCCCCCGACGAGGACCCGCTCGGCTGCCTCGTGGTCAATTCGATGATCGAACTCGCCCCGCGCGATCCCGAACTCGCCGCCGTGCTCGCCGCCGATCACGAACGACGGCTCGCCGCGCTCATCGACGTCTTCGACAGCGCCCGGCGCGCGGGCGAGATCGCGCCGGACAAGGATCCGCGAGCGCTGGCCCACTTCGTGATCGCCACGATCAGCGGGATGCGGGTGGCCGCGCGCGGCGGCGCGGACCGCGAAACGCTGGCCGCCATCGCGACCACCGCGCTCGACGCCCTCTGAACCCTCTCGGCTCGGCGACGGCTTCGCCGCGCCCACATTTTGGATAGATCAGTACAAAACAAGGAGGTACCGATGCCCGTGGCGATCTACGTCCTGGGTCTGTCGATCTTCGCCCAGGGCACCTCGGAGCTGATGCTCGCGGGCCTGCTCACCGAGATGGCCGGAGACCTGGGCGTCTCCGTGCCGCGCGCGGGGCTGCTCATCTCCGGGTTCGCCCTGGGCATGCTGGTGGGCGCGCCGGTGCTGGCGGTGGCGACGCTGCGCTGGTCGCGGCGGACGGCGCTGCTGGCCTTCCTCGCGGTGTTCGTCGGCACGCACGTCGTCGGGGCGCTGACCTCGGACTACTGGGTGCTGTTCGCGACGCGGGTGGTCGGCGCGTTCGTCTACGCCGGGTTCTGGGCGGTGGCCGCGACCACGGCGATCAGCCTGGTTCCTGTCACCGCGCGCGGCAAGGCGATGAGCATCGTCGCGGGCGGGCTCACCTTGGCCATCATCATCGGGCTCCCGGCGGGCACCGTGATCGGGCAGCAATTGGGCTGGCGGGCGGCGTTCTGGGCGGTCGCGCTGTTGTCGGCGGCGGCCGGGATCGGCGTGCTGGCGAAGATCCCCGGCGGACGGACCGACGCGCCGCTGCGACTGCGCACCGAACTGCGGACCATGATGCGTCCCGCGCTGTGGCTGTCCTACGCCACCACCGCGCTGTCCATCGCCGCGCTGATGGTCACCTTCGCCTACCTCGGCGCTCTGCTGTCCCGCACCACCGGCCTGGCGGACGGCTGGATTCCGGTGGTACTCGGCGTCTACGGACTGGGCGCCTTCCTCGGCATCGTCCTCGGCGGGCGCACCGCCGACGATCACCCGCTCACCAGCCTGTACGTCGGCATCACCGGTGGCGTGCTCACCTCCGCGCTGCTCGCCCTCACCATGGAACACGCCGTGCCGGTCGTGCTGCTGTCATTCCTGTTGGGCGCGTTCGGCTTCGGCATCAACCCGACCCTGAACAGCCGCGTCTTCACCCTCGCCGGCGACGCGCCCACCCTGGCGGGAGCCACCAACATCTCCTCGTTCAACGTCGGCATCACCGCAGGCCCTTGGCTCGGCGGGCTGGCCATCGGCGCGGGCCTCGGCTACCCGGCGGTCGCGTGGATCGGCGTGGTCCTCGGCGTGGCCGCCCTCGCCGTCGTCGCGGGCAGCCACGCCCTGCAACGCAAGGAGGCGGCGCGAGCGTCGGCCGGCGCGCCTGCCCCGGCGCTGGCCGAAGTGGGATAACCCCTGCCCACCCAGGCAGCGGCCCTGGCCCGACGATGCAGATCGGGTGCGGGGCCACTGTCGTTCTGCGTGGGAACCCGTTCAGGCCGGCCGGTCGAACTCGCCGTCACGAACGGCATCCCACCGGCCTGGCGGGGCCACGCAGATCAAGATCACGGCACATGGTGGAGAGCTCTTCCGCTCGCGTTTCGCCGCAGCCATGTGCCACTCGACGTCACAACCCCGGGTGGGCATGCAGCCGACGAATGGCCCGTGCGCAGCATGCCGCTCAGCTCGCCAGGCAGCCTGGGCCCAGCAGCGCCTTCAGGTCGCCCATCAGTGCCGACGACGGGGAGACGCGTAGGCGGTCGTCGAGTTTCAGCAGCGTGGTCTTGTCTCGGGCGCCGACGTGCCGGATGTGGACATCCGACGTGCCGGGATGCCTGGACAGGACCCGCTTGAGTTCGCCGATCTTGTCCGGTGTGCACATCCGGGTGGTGATGGTGACCGCGAGCGGCTTGGCGACGCCGACGGCGGACAGGTCGGGCACGGCGAGATCGTTCGCGATCAGCGAGATCCGGTCGTCGCGGACCGAGACGCGCGCTTTGACCAGCACCACGGCGTCCTCCACGACGTCCATCCCGTACACGGAGTACGCCTGCGGGAAGAACAGCACCTCGATGCCACCGGTGAGGTCTTCCAGCTGGGCCGAGGCCCAGGCCAGGCCGTTCTTGTTGATGCGCCGGTTCACCGAGGCGAGAATGCCGCCGACGGTCACCTGCGTGCCGTCCTTGATGTCGCCTTCGAGGATGGCGGGAATCTGCGTGTCGGCCTGCGCCGCGAGGACATGCTCGACGCCGTTGAGCGGATGTCCGGACACGTACAGCCCGAGCATCTCCCGCTCCAGCGCGAGACGGTGCTTGGACTCCCACTCCTCGTCGGGCACCTTCACGTTGAACACCGAAGTCACCGACTCGTCCGCGTCCAAGCCGCCGAACAGATCGAATTGACCCATCGCCTCGGCCTTCTTGGTGGCCATCACGGCATCGATCGCGTCGGAGTGGATCAGCATCAGGCCCTTGCGCGGGTGCCCGAGCGAGTCGAAACCGCCTGCCTTGATCAGCGATTCGGTGACCTTCTTGCTCGCGGCGATCGCGTCGATCTTGTTCAGGTAGTCGGAGAAGTCGGTGAACTTCGACTTCTCCTTGCGCGCCTGGATGATCGAGGCCACGACGTTCGCGCCGACGTTGCGCACCGCGCCGAGACCGAAGCGGATGTCCTTGCCGACGGAGGCGAAGTTCTGCTCGGACTCGTTGACGTCCGGCGGCAGCACGGTGATGCCGAGGCGGCGGCAGTCGGACAGGTAGACCGCGGCCTTGTCCTTGTCGTCGCCGACGGAGGTGAGCAGACCCGCCATGTACTCGGCCGGATAGTTGGCCTTGAGGTAGGCGGTCCAGAACGAGACGAGGCCGTAGCCGGCGGCGTGCGACTTGTTGAACGCGTAACCGGCGAAGGGAAGGATGGTGTCCCACAACGCCTTCACCGCGGCCTCGGAGAAACCGTTCGCGGTCATGCCCTCGTGGAAGCCCTTGTACTCGGCCTCGAGCACTTCGAGCTTCTTCTTACCCATGGCCTTGCGCAGCGCGTCGGCCTTGCCCATCGAGTAGGAGGCGACCTTCTGCGCGATGAACATGATCTGCTCTTGGTAGACGATCAGGCCGTAGGTCTCGGCGAGGATGTCCCTGAGCGGTTCCTCCAGCTCGGGGTGGATCGGCTTGATCGGCTGCCGCCCGTTCTTGCGGTCGGCGTAGTCGTTGTGCGCGTTCATGCCCATCGGGCCGGGCCGGTACAGCGCGAGCACGGCGACGATGTCGTTGAAGCCGGTGGGCTGCATGCGGCGCAGCAGGTCGCGCATGGGGCCGCCGTCGAGCTGGAAGACGCCGAGAGTGTCACCGCGCGAGAGCAATTCGTAGGTGGCCGGGTCGTCCAGCGGCAGGTTGTCCATGTCCAGGTCGATGCCGCGGTTCGCCTTGATGTTGTCCAGCGCGTCACCGATGACGGTGAGGTTGCGCAGGCCGAGGAAGTCCATCTTCAGCAGGCCGATGGCCTCGCAGGACGGGTAGTCCCAGCCGGTGATGATCGCCCCGTCCTGGGGCCGCTTCCACACCGGGATGGCGTCCATCAACGGCTCGGAGGACATGATCACCGCGCAGGCGTGCACACCGGCGTTGCGGATCAGGCCCTCGAGGCCGCGCGCGGTCTCGTAGATCTTGGCCACGTCGGGGTTGCTGCCGATGAGCTCACGGACCTCGGCTGCTTCCTTGTACCGCTCGTGATCGGGGTCCATGATGCCCGACAGCGGGATGTCCTTGGCCATGATCGGCGGCGGGAGCGCCTTGGAGATCTGGTCGGCGATGGCGAAGCCGGGCTGGCCGAACTGGACGCGCGCGGAGTCCTTGATCGCGGCCTTGGTCTTAATGGTGCCGAACGTGATCACCTGGGCGACCCGGTCGCTGCCCCACTTCTCGGTGGCGTAGCGGACCATCTCACCGCGCCGGCGATCGTCGAAGTCGATATCGATATCGGGCGCGGACGGACGCTCCGGGTTGAGGAACCGCTCGAACAGCAGGCCGTGCGGCAGCGGGTCGATGTTGGTGATGCCGAGCGCGTAGGCCACCAGCGAACCGGCCGCCGAACCACGGCCGGGACCCACCCGGATACCGACTTCCCGCGCGTGCTTGACCAGGTCGCCGACGACGAGGAAGTAGGCGGGGAAGCCCTTCTGCTTGATGACGTCGAGCTCGAAGTAGGCGCGGGTGTAGTACTCCTCGGGCACGCCGCCCGGGAACCGGCGCGCCAGGCCGCGGTCGACCTCCTTGCGCAACCAGGAATCCTGGTCCTCGCCCTCGGGCACCGGGAAGACCGGCATGCGGTCCTTGAAGGCCCACACGTCGTCGTAGGACTGGACCCGCTCGCCGATCAGCACCGTGTTGTCACACGCGCCGGGCACCTCGGCGTCCCACAGCGCGCGCATCTCCTCGGCGGATTTCAGGTAGTAGCCGTCACCGTCGAACTTGAACCGCGTGGGATCCGACAGCGTCTTGCCGGTCTGCACGCACAGCAGCGCCTCGTGGTTGGCGGACTGGTCCTTGGTGACGTAGTGGCAGTCGTTCGTGGCCAGCGCCGGAATGCCCAGCTGCTTGCCGACGTTCAGCAATCCCTCGCGGACCCGGCGCTCGATGGACAGGCCGTGGTCCATGACCTCGAGGAAGAAGTTGTCCTTGCCGAAGATCTCCTGCCACTTGGCCGCGGCCTCCAGCGCCTCACGCTCGTGCCCGAGGCGCAGGCGGGTCTGCACCTCGCCGGACGGGCAGCCGGTCGTCGCGATGATGCCCTCGGCGTACTGGGCGATGATCTCCGCGTCCATGCGCGCCCACTTGCCGAGCTGGCCCTCGATCGAGGCCAGCGAGGAGAGCTTGAACAGGTTGCGCAGGCCGGTCGCGTTCTCGGCGACCATGGTCATGTGGGTGTAGGCCCCGGAGCCGGAGACGTCGTCGCCCTTCTGGCTGGGATCGCCCCACTGCACGCGCTTGGTGTCGAACCGGGAGGCGGGCGCGATGTAGGCCTCGATGCCGATGATCGGCTTGATGTCGTGCTTCTTGGCCGAGTTGTAGAACTCCGACGCGCCGTACATATTGCCGTGGTCGGTCATCCCGACCGCGTTCATCCCCAGCCGTTTCGCCTCGGTGAACAGTGGCGAGATCTTGGCCGCACCGTCGAGCATGGAGTACTCGGTGTGGTTGTGCAGATGGACGAACGATCCGGACGAGGCGGCCAAGACGGTCCTTCCTCCCAAGGTCTCGACGGGGGTTGGCTGGACCGATTCTAGGCGGGCCCACCGACCGGTTCGGCACGGCTCGCTGGCGTCGCGCAGGTGCCCGGCGTGTCGGTGAGGATGATCACCGGCGCGTCCTGGCGACTCGCCGTGTGAGCGGCCGATTTCCGCGAGTGTCGGGACTGCACGGAATGCCGCAACCACCGGCCGAGGGCCATGACACGGCGGTACGCTCTGCTTCCCTCCCCGCGACGCTGCCGGGCGCTTCCGGGGACGGACGAGCACGACAGGCAGGATTGTTTTCCCGAAATCGTGGAGGTGTCGATGAATTCGACCACAGCACTGTTGACCGTACCCCTCACCGCGATGGCGGCCATGGTCGCGACGGCCGCGCCCGCGACCGCCGCGCCCGCCGCGTTCGCCACCGTGTACACCCTGGCTCAGGGGCCGTGCGTGGGTCAGGTGCAGATGTCGGTCAACGGCAACGCCTACCCCAACCAGGCGGCGTTCACCGTGGGCGCGACGCTGGTCGGCACCGGGCCGTGCACGCTGCCGATCACGCTGAACTGGCACAACGTCGGCACCGGCCAGGAAGGCACGTTCCAGGTGGTCGCCCAGGGCCCCGGCTACTGGGGCAACAGCAGCCACTCCACGCTGTTCGCGCCCGGCATCGGCCAGTTCACCGCGACCGTCACCATCGGCGCGGCGCACTTCCCCGACCCGGGCACCGTCGAGTTCACGGTGCCTCCGTACCAGGGCTGAGACTCCCATAGGCGGACCGCGCCCTCGCCCGGCGGCGACGCGGTCCGCGCTCGACTCGAACCGGCCGGCTTGTACGGCCGCTGTGGCGATCGTTTGCCGCGAGCGCTCGATCGCCACCCCGCACCCGATCGCCGGGGACCGCGGCGGCCGGCCACTCTCACCGGCTCCAGCCCCCTCGCGCGACGCTGTCGCCCGTGCCCGCGCTCGACCGCACGCCGTCTTCGCGCTACACGGCCGCCACCGCCCAGCAACCGATCAGATCGGATAATCAGCCCATGAAACCCCCGCGCCGCTGCCCGCCATGACCACCGCGCTCGCCGTCGCGGCCACGGCCGCGTTGATCGCCGGTGCGCTGCTGATCTGGTCGCGCACCCGCAGAGTGGTGACCACCCCCGCCGAGCGGGCGGTGCATTCGGCGCTGCACATCGCGTCGCTGGCGGCGGTACCGCTGCGGCGCGGGCTCACCGAGCAGTCCGCCCGGGAGGCGGCGCCGCACCTGCGGGCACTCACCGGGGCCGAGGCGCTCGCGCTGGCCGATCCCGACGGCACCCTGCTGGCCTGGGACGGGCCGCACGCCGAACTGGCCGAATACTTCGGCGAAGCCGCCGAGCGCGCCGTCGCGGGCGAGCGTCCGGTGCTCGTCGCCGGACCGGGCCGGGGCGAACACGCGGGGCGCACCCTGATCGCGCAACCGCTGCTGATCGAATCCAACGGCGTGGCCGGCGTCCTGGGCGTGGTGAGCACCGGCCAGCCGGGACCCGGTCGGCTCGGCGCGGTCGCCGAAGTGGCCCGGTATGCCTGCGGACAGCTCGAGCTGGCCGAACTGGACGCGTCACGGGCCCGGCTGGACCGCGCCGAGGTCCGCGCGCTGCGGGCACAGATCAGCCCGCACTTCATCTACAACGCGCTGAACACCATCGCCTCGTTCGTCCGCACCGACCCGGCGCGGGCCAGGGAGCTGATCCTCGAATTCGCCGACTTCACCCGGTACTCCTTCCGGGCCGCGGGCGAATTCACGGTGCTGTCGGACGAGTTGCGCAACATCGAGCGATACCTCGCGCTGGAACGCGCCCGTTTCGGCGACGCGCTGCAGGTGCGGCTGCGGATCGCGCCCGAGGTGCTCGGGGTGGTCCTGCCCTTTCTGGCGCTGCAGCCGCTGGTGGAGAACGCGGTGCGGCACGGGCTGGCGGGCACCGCCCACGGCGGCACCGTCAGCATCGTCGCCACCGACGCGGGCACCGACTGCGTGATCAGCGTCGAGGACGATGGCGTCGGCATGGACCCGGACCTCCTGCGCTCCGGCGCGCTGGACGCCGTCGACGCCGGGACGGGCCCCGCCGGGTCCGGAGAGGCCGCCCACGTCGGACTGGCCAACGTCGACGACCGATTGCGCGCGGCCTTCGGCGACGACTACGGGTTGGTCGTGGAAACCGCCCCCGGCGCGGGGACAAAGGTCAGCTTGCGCGTTCCCAAATTCCGCGCGGGCATCCGGCCGTGAAATCGGCGCACGCGACACCCTCGACCCGGGCGCGTGCCGCCCGGTCGGCGGTCCGGCACGGGAGCTTTACGATGGTGCGATTGTGACCCGCGTTACCGGCAAGCCGGCGGGCGCGCTGCGCGTGCTCGCCGTGGACGACGAGAAACCCGCTCTGGACGAGCTGGTGTATCTGCTGCGCGCGCGGACCGAGATCGGGGAGATCCACGCGGCGGGCGATGCCACCAGCGCGCTGCGGGTGCTGCGCGCCCACCCCGTCGACGCGGTCTTCCTGGACATCAACATGCCCGGCCTGGACGGCATGGAACTGGCGGGCATCCTCTCGGAGTTCGCCAATCCGCCCGCCGTGGTCTTCGTGACCGCGCACGACGACCGGGCGATCGCCGCGTTCGATCTGGGCGCGGTGGACTACCTGCTCAAACCGCTGCGCGAGGCCCGGCTCGCCGAGGCGGTGCGACGGATCGCGGCGGCCCGCAGCGCGCCGCACCAGCCCGCCGCCGACGCGCGCGCCGACCCGAGCGAGGTCATCCCGGTGGAGCTGGGCGGGGTGACGACGCTGGTGCCGAGATCGAGCGTGAGCTGGGTGGAAGCCGACGGAGACTACGCGCGGCTACACACGAGCGGCGGGTCGCATCTGGTGCGGATCCCGTTGTCGGCGTTGGAAGCACGCTGGCACGACGCGGGCTTCTTGCGCGTGCACCGCTCGTATCTGGTGGCGCTGCGGTTGGTCACCGGGCTGCGCACGGTGGGTTCCGGCACTGTGGTGTGCCTGCGCGCCGAGGGCGACGCGCGAGCGGTCGAACTGCCGGTGAGCCGACGACAGGTGCGCGAGCTGAAACAGCGGCTGGTGCACCGGCCTAGGCAACACTGGGGCAATCAGTGACCACGCCGCAGCGCCGGCGCGTGGTGCTCTCCGAGCGACGGGGCGCACGCCGGGTGCGCACGCGCGTGGAGGTCGCCGAGCAGACCGAATTCGGCGAAGCGCTCATCGGCGGCCTCATCCGCGCGCAACTCGGGCTGGCGCTGCGCGTGGGCCTGGTGACGATCGCGCTGCTGTGCGCGCTGCCGGTGCTGTTCCGCACCGGCTCGATCGGATCGATGACGGTGCTGGGCATCCGTTTGCCGTGGCTGCTGCTCGGCGGCGCGGTATACCCGTTGCTGTTCCTGGTCGGCCGCACCTACGTGCGCTTGGCCGAACGCAACGAACAGGATTTCCTCGAACTGGCCGAGGACTGACCGTGCACCCGGCCCGAACTCATCCCGCGGCACGGACGCCCGGTTCCGCCCGCCCGCACATGGCCCGTGCCGATCCGTGCCCTCCGGCCGGCGCGCGGGAGTCCCGGCCACCCACCCGGAACCGGTGGACCCGGAGCCCGTCACGATCCTCATTGGGCGCGTCGACCACACCGGTGACCAGGGCCGCATCGCATACCGAACCGTCCCACTCGCCCACCGGCCGAAACGTCCCCAGGACCCAGGTAACGCGCGGATCCAGCCAACCCGCCCAGAGGTGCGCCCCGACGTCGGGCACGACGTCCACGCCGCCGCGGGCCGCATCGCACAACGAACCGTTGCGCTCGCCCACCGGTCGAGATGTCGCGGGGGCGTACCGCGCCGATCCGTCCGGCTCGCCCGGAGGCACGCCGTGATGCCGGGCACGGCTCCCGCGCTGACGGTGGCGGCGCTGGTGCTCGCGGCGCTGGCGACGGTCGCGATCGGCGCGTACGGCGTGCGCCTCGCCCGCACCACGTCGGATTTCCTCGTCGCTTCGCGCAGCGTGGGGCCGCGCTGGAACGCCGCCGCGATCTCCGGCGAATACCTCTCGGCTGCCTCGTTCCTCGGCGTGGCCGGGTTGATCGCGAAGTACGGCGCCGACGCGCTGTGGTACCCGGTGGGCTTCACCGCCGGGTACCTGGCGCTGCTGCTGTTCGTCGCCGCCCCGCTGCGCCGCTCCGGCGCGTACACGGTGCCCGACTTCGCCGAATTCCGGCTGGGCTCAGTGCGTTTGCGAAGACTCGCGGCCACCGTCGTGGTGCTCATCTGCGCGGTGTATCTCATCCCGCAGTTCCAAGGGGCCGGGTTGACGCTGCACATCCTGCTCGGTGTTCCGGACTGGGTGGGCGCGGTGGCGGTGGGCGCGATCGTGATCGCCAACGTGGTCGGCGGCGGGATGCGCTCGATCACCCTGGTCCAGGCGTTCCAGTACTGGTTGAAGCTGACAGCGGTGGCGCTGCCCGCGCTGGTGCTGCTCGGGCACTTCCTGGCCGACGAGCGCGAGCTGGGCGCGCCCGCCCCGCCGGTAGTGTCCGAGCGCACCACCGTCGACGTGACCACCGACGTGGTGGTGCGGGTCGGCGCGCCGCAGCGTGTCTCGATCACCGGAACCCTGGACGAGCACGTGGTCGACGGCCCGGTGCCGTTGGCACCCGGCACGCACGAGCTGGCGGCGGGAACGAGGTTGGTGCTCGAGGCGGGGGCGGCGGTGCCGGTGGTGGCGGGCGCACCTGCCGACGGCGCGGGCTGGCTGGCGCCCGGCCGCGGCTTGGGCGGACCGCATCCGACCTACCAGGTGTATTCGCTGATCCTCGCGACCTTCCTCGGCACCATGGGTCTGCCGCACGTGCTGGTGCGTTTCTACACCAACCCGGACGGGCGGGCCGCGCGCGCGACCGCGCTCGCGGTGATCGGTCTGGTCGGGCTGTTCTACCTGTTCCCCGTCCTGCTGGGCGTGTTCGCCCGGCTGTACGTGCCACAGTTGCTGATCACGGGGACCAGCGACGCCGCGGTGGTGCTGCTGCCCGGGTCGGTGGTGGCCGGGCTGCCGGGCCAGTTGCTCGCGGCGCTGGCCGCAGCCGGCGCGATCGCCGCCTTCCTGTCCACCTCGTCGGGACTGCTGGTGAGCATCGCGGGCGTGCTCAGCACCGACATGCTGCGCGGGCGGATCCGGGACTTCCGCACCGCGGCCCTGGTCGCGGGCTCGGTACCGCTGGCGCTGTCGCTGACGGTGGTGTCGCTGGATCTGTCCCGCACCGTCGGCCTGGCCTTCGCGGTGGCCGCCTCCACGCTGTGCCCGCTGCTGGTGCTGGGCATCTGGTGGCGCGGGCTGACCGCGACGGGCGCGGCGGCCGGTCTGATCGCCGGCGGCCTCGCCGCGGGCACCGCCACCGCCGTCTCGGTGACCGGCGGATTCTCCGACGAGGTCGCGGACGGCTGGCCCGCGGCGCTGCTCGGCTATCCGGCGGCGATCAGCGTGCCGCTGGCGTTCGCCACCATGGTGCTGGTCAGCTCGGTCACCCGGGGACTGGAGACCAGGACGGTGAGCCGGATCTTCGTCCGGATGCACGCGCCCGAGCGACTGGGCATGGGTGCCGATCGCGAGCGCAGTCTGCGCTCGGACTGACCAGGGACCGCACCGCGGGCCGACCGTTCGTCGCGCGGTATCGACCGCTCACCGCAGATTCGGACACCTTCATGGAGTGACCCACACCACAGCCTACTGGCGCACCCCGGGACTGGCTTACCGTCCTCGAGAAGTAAGCCACGTCACTTGGTAGGACCATCATGACCAGTACCGAACTCGACGACACCGCCCCGCGGCGAGCGCCGAGCGCAGCAGAATTCGCCGAAGTCCAGGCGAGCCCCCAATTCCAGGAACTGCGAATGCGCTTGCGTCACTTCGTGTTTCCGATGACCGCGTTGTTCCTGCTCTGGTATCTCGGTTACGTCCTGCTCGGCGCGTACGCCCACGACTTCATGAGCCACCCGGTGTTCGGCAACGTCAACGTCGGATTGCTGCTCGGCCTCGGCCAATTCGTCTCCACCTTCGCCATCACCGCGCTCTACGTCCGGTTCGCCAACCGGGAACTGGATCCGCGCGCGGCGAAGATCCGTGGCTACCTCGAGGGAGAACGCGCGTGAACACCGTGCACACCTACGCCGCCGCCGCGACGGTCGGCAACCCGGTCGCGAATATCGCCATCTTCGGCGTCTTCGTCGTGTTCACCATGATCGTGGTGATCCGGGCCAGCCGGAACAACGCCACCGCCGCCGACTACTTCACCGGCGGGCGCGGCTTCTCCGGCCCGCAGAACGGCGTCGCCATCGCGGGCGACTATCTCTCGGCCGCGAGCTTCCTCGGCATCGCGGGCGCCATCGCGGTCTACGGCTACGACGGATTCCTCTACTCCATCGGATTCCTCGTCGCCTGGCTGGTCGCGCTGTTGCTGGTCGCCGAGATGCTGCGCAACACCGGCAAATTCACCATGGCCGACGTGCTGAGCTTCCGGCTGAAGGAAGGCCCGGTGCGCACCGCCGCCGCGCTGTCCACGCTCACGGTGTCGCTGTTCTACCTGCTCGCTCAGATGGCGGGCGCGGGCGGGCTCGTCGCGTTGCTGCTGGACATCTCCGATAAGACCGGACAGTCCGTCGTGATCGCCGTCGTCGGTGTGTTGATGATCGTGTACGTGCTGGTCGGCGGCATGAAGGGCACCACGTGGGTGCAGATCATCAAGGCCGTGCTGCTGATCGTGGGCGCGGCGCTGATGACCGTCATGGTGTTCGCCAAGTTCGGTTTCAACGTCTCCGACATCCTCGGTTCCGCGCAGGAAGCCGTCTCCGAGTCGTCGAACAAGGCCGTCGCCGCGCGTGACGTCCTCGCCCCCGGCGCGCAGTACGGCGGCAGTGAGACCTCGAAGCTCAACTTCCTGTCCCTCGGTCTGGCGTTGGTGCTCGGCACCGCGGGGCTGCCGCACGTGCTGATGCGCTTCTACACCGTGCCCACCGCCAAAGAGGCGCGGCGCTCGGTGGTCTGGGCGATCGGCCTGATCGGCGCGTTCTACCTGTTCACCCTGGTGCTGGGCTACGGCGCGGCGGCGATCGTCGGGCCGGACCGCATCCTGGCGGCCGCGGGCGGGCAGAATTCGGCGGCGCCGCTGCTGGCCTTCGAGCTGGGCGGCGTGGTGCTGCTCGGCGTGATCTCCGCGGTCGCCTTCGCCACCATTCTCGCGGTGGTCGCGGGCCTGACCATCACCGCGTCGGCGTCGTTCGCCCACGACATCTACGCCAACGTCATCAAGCGCGGCAAAGCCGGTGAGCGCGAACAGGTCCAGGTCTCCCGGATCACCGCGGTGGTGATCGGCGTGCTGGCCATCGCCCTGGGCATCCTGGCGAACGGCCAGAACGTCGCCTTCCTGGTGGCGCTGGCGTTCGCGGTCGCCGCGTCGGCGAACCTGCCGACCATCCTGTACTCGCTGTTCTGGCGGCGGTTCAACACCACCGGTGCGCTGTGGAGCATGTACGGCGGCCTGATCTCGACGATCGTGCTGATCGTGTTCTCCCCCGCGGTCTCCGGTACCAAGACCGCCATGCTGCCCGGCATGGACTTCGACTGGTTCCCGCTGTCCAACCCGGGCATCGTGTCCATCCCGTTGGCGTTCCTGCTCGGCGTGCTCGGAACCTTCGTCGGCGGCAGGTCCGAGGACCCGGCCAAGGCGGCGGAGATGGAGGTCCGCTCGCTCACCGGCGTCGGCGCGGAGAAGGCGGTGGTGCACTGATCGTCGCCCGGCATACCTCGCCCCCCTTGCTCTTTCGTTAGGAGATCTCGCGTGACCAGCGCAACCACCGATGACCGCGACACCACCGCCGCTTACCCGCCGGCCCCGGAGTTCGCCGCCCAGGCGAACGCGAGCGACGCGCTCTACGACCGGGCGCGGTCCGATCGGCTGGAGTTCTGGGCCGAACAGGCCCGCAGGCTGCACTGGCACGAACCGTTCACCCAGGTGCTGGACTGGAGTGACGCGCCGGTGGCGAAGTGGTTCGTCGGCGGCAAGCTCAACGTCGCCTACAACTGCGTGGACCGCCACGTCCTGGACGGACACGGCGACCAGGTCGCCATCCACTGGGAAGGCGAACCCGGCGACTCGCGCGCCATCACCTACCGCGAACTGCTCGACGAGGTCTCCCGCGCCGCGAACTACATCACCGAACTCGGCCTCGAGACCGGGGACCGAGTGGCGATCTATATGCCGATGGTGCCCGAAGCCATCGTCGCCATGCTCGCCTGTGCCCGCTTGGGCCTGACTCACTCCGTCGTCTTCGCCGGATTCTCCCCCACCGCCCTGCGCCAGCGCGTCGACGACGCCCGCGCCCGCCTGATCATCACCACCGACGGGCAGTGGCGGCGCGGCAAGGCCGCTCCCCTGAAGGAGGCCGTCGACGAGGCCCTCTACGCCCACGGTGACACCCCCTCCAGCGTCGAGCACGTGCTGGTCGTGCGCCGCACCGGCATCGAAGTCCCCTGGACCGAGGGCCGCGACCTGTGGTGGCACGACACCGTCGCCCACGCCTCCCCCACCCACCACGCCGAAGCCTTCGACGCCGAACACCCCCTGTTCATCCTCTACACCTCCGGCACCACCGGAAAACCCAAAGGCATCCTGCACACCACCGGCGGCTACCTCACCCAAACCGCCTACACCCACCACAACGTCTTCGACCACAAACCCGGACACGACGTCTACTGGTGCACCGCCGACATCGGCTGGGTCACCGGCCACAGCTACATCGTCTACGGCCCCCTGGCCAACCGCACCACCCAAGTCGTCTACGAAGGCACCCCCAACTCGCCCACCGAACACCGGCATTTCGAGATCATCGAGAAGTACGGCGTCACCATCTACTACACCGCCCCCACCTTGGTCCGCACCTTCATGAAATGGGGCAGGGAGATACCCGCCGCCCACGACCTGTCCAGCATCCGGGTGCTCGGTTCGGTCGGCGAGCCCATCAACCCGGAAGCCTGGCGCTGGTACCGGGAGGTCATCGGCGGAAACCGCACCCCGATCGTGGACACCTGGTGGCAGACCGAGACCGGCGCCATCATGATCTCCCCCCTGCCCGGCGTCACCACCGCCAAACCCGGCGCCGCCATGACCCCGCTGCCCGGTATCTCCGCCCAAGTCGTCGACGAAGAAGGCAAACCCGTACAACGCGGCGAAACCGAAGCCAACGGCTACCTCGTTCTCGACCAGCCCTGGCCGTCGATGCTGCGCGGCATCTGGGGCGACCCCGAACGCTACAAAGCCACCTACTGGGAACGCTTCGCCGAGCAAGGCTGGTACTTCGCCGGCGACGGCGCCAAACTCGACACCGACGGCGACCTGTGGGTCCTCGGCCGCGTCGACGACGTCATGAACGTCTCCGGCCACCGAATCTCCACCGCCGAAGTCGAATCCGCCCTCGTCGGACACCACACCGTCGCCGAAGCCGCCGTCGTCGGCGCCACCGACCCCACCACCGGCCAAGGCATCGTCGCCTTCGTCATCCTCACAGCCGAAGCACAAGACACCGGCACCACCCTCATCGACGACCTCAAAGCCGAAGTCGCCCGCGAAATCAGCCCCATCGCCAAACCCCGCGAAATCCACATCGTCCCCGAACTCCCCAAAACCCGCAGCGGCAAAATCATGCGCCGCCTCCTGCGCGACGTCGCCGAAGGACGCGAACTCGGCGACACCTCCACCCTCGTCGACCCGAAGGTGTTCGAATCGATCGCCCGCGGGTAACCACCCAAGAGCGGCGGACCCGGCCACGAACAGATGAGGGGGTCCGGGTCCGCCGCTCGCTTCCTCGGCCCGTCCGCACCTCGCCGCCCGCGCCACGACACGCCCGACAGCGACACTCGAGCACACCGAATTGAACCGCGGGACCGCCCTACTCCGTTGACCAGGCGGAAAGCGGCACCGGCGCAATGCCTGCCGCGCCTTCGAGCCGCACAGCGGCCTCGTCTTCGGAACGGAACGCGACATGACATTCGACGAACAGCTCCGCACCCGCCGCAGGGCGGTCATCGCCGGTGCGGGCATCGCCGCCGCCGCGGCGGTCACCGCCTGCACCGCCTGCACCGCCTACGGCAAGGGCGATTCCGCGCCGGATACCGCGTCCACCGCTCCGGAAGACCGGCCGATCAATGCGGACCGGCCCGCGAACGCGCTCGCCGAGACCGCCGACATCCCGGTCGGCGGCGGCGTGATCGTCGGCGACACCGTGGTGACCCAGCCTGCCGCGGGCACCTTCGTCGGGCTCTCCTCGGTGTGCACGCACGCCGGTTGCAAGGTCGCGACGGTGTCCGGCGGCACCATCAACTGCGCCTGCCACGGCAGCAAGTTCGCGCTGGACGGCACGGTGGTCGCCGGCCCGGCCACGCGGCCGCTCGCGCCGAAGAGCGTCCGGGTCGCCGGTGGTTCGGTGGTCGCCGGGTGAGCCGTCCGGCTCAGGAACCGCCGAACAGGTCGGCCATCCGGCGATCCATCTCGTCGGGCGGCACGTCCTCCACGTGGGTGGCCACGGTCCACCGGTGCCCCCAGGGATCCTCGAAGGCGCCGCTGCGGTCACCGTAGAACTGGTCGGTCATCGGCGTGAGCTCCTTGGCGCCCGCGGCCAGCGCCGCGGCGAAGGCGGCGTCGGCGTCCTCGACGTACACATACAGGTTGACGGGGGTGCCGCCGACCGTCTTGGGGTCGAGGAAGTCCATATCGGGCGCGGGATCGCCGAGCATCACGACCGAATCGCCGAACATCAGCTCGCAATGCGCGATCTTGCCGTCCGGACCGGGCATCCGCATGCGCTCGGTGGCGCCGAAGATGTTCTTGTAGAAATCGATCGCCGCCGCCGCGCCGTCGATCGCCAGCCCCGGCGAAACCACCGGATATCCCTCGGGAACGGGTTTGACATCAGACATGGAAAACCTCCGGTCGAGGCGTTGTGTCGGACCATGCCGAGCCTATTCCGGCGACCGGCGCAATTGGCCGGATCGTCGGAAATCAGGGACCTGCGACCCCCTGCAGACGGCGCACCTGGGCCGCGGTGAGCGCGCCGAGCACACCGGGGTCCACCGCCTCCGGCGCGGTTACCGCCACCTGCAACAACGTGCTCTCCACCTGGACGATCGCGACCGACGAGCCCAGCGTGAGCCCTTCGCTGGTGGCGCGGACCTGGAAGGCGGTGGCGGCCGCGCCGGCAGCGGGCTGGGCGAGTCCGCCGATCCGGTAGTCCACCGCGATATCGGTGGCGTCGTCCCCGGAATAGCGCGTGCACCGGCGTAGGGTCTCCTGCACGGCCGAGAACGCGCCCGCGAGCGCGTCCCGCGGATAACTCGCCGCATCGATATCGATGCTGGAGAAATTCGGCCCGGCGTATTGTGTGGCGGCCTGGGCGAGTGCGCCGGGGTATTGCGCGCCGAGCGGACTGAGGACTTTCGCGCATTCCGCCGGATTCGTCACCGACGAGCCGGCCGGGGTGGCCCCGGGGTCGGGGCGGGGCGGCAGGGCGGTGAAGCCGGGCGGTAGATCCGTGTCACCGAGCAGCCGTGCGGCCAACCGCCCGGAGTCGGTCTCGGGTGCGGACGTCACCGGCGCAGCGGCCACCGCGGGCCCCAGCGGCGGCAGCTCCGGCGCTTTCGCGGCGGGCGCGGAGGACCCGCACCCCACGACGACAGCGACGGACGCCACCGCGATCGGCAGGCCGTACGCCCGGCTCACTCGGCCCACGACACCTGCGTATCGATCGTCTGCCGCAGCGTGCTGTCACTGTTCGGATCGCGGTAGGCCTGGTGACCGCCGACGGTGATGGACCCGGCCACCGGCAGCGGCAGGCCCAGATCCACCGTGATGGTGCCCGCACCCTGCATGACGTAGTCGCGGATGTCCAGGGTCCCCGCGTTGTTCGGCAGGTTCCACACCGGCGACTTGGGCTTCTGGGTGACGTGCAGCTCGATGGTGAGCCGGTCGCCGTCGCGTTTGCTCAGCGTCGCGGTGGTCACCTGGTCGAGCAGGACGCCGCTGCTCACCTCCTGGCGCACCGTCCACACCGCGCCCTCGCCGACGGGCTCGTCGGGGAACGCGATCGACCGGTAGACGGCCTGATAGAACGCCTGCTCGAGCGCGGCACGGGCGGTGTTGGACGTGTCCGGCGCCGGCTCCAGCCGCAGCGCGGTGATCGCGCCCAGATCGCTGAGATCGAAGCCCGCGTGCGAGCCGCCGATCTTGGTGAGCGCTTTGGCCATCGTCGGGTCCGGCGAGGTGACCGTGCCCAGGGTCAGATCGATGCCCTCTGCGGTGGTCTGCGCGGTCATCGGGATGGTCAGCGCGGGCGTGGAGAAGTCGCGCTCGGGCTGTTCATCGATCTGCTGCTCGATGTGGTGGGCGGTGTAGAGCGTGACCCGCTGCACCGTGCCGGCCGGATACTCCGGCCGCAGCAGCGAGCGGGGCTCCGCGCCGGCCGATTCGACCGTGGCCACCGCGGCCGCGATCGGCACGGTCACTTCCTTGCCGATGCCGAGCGGCTCCGTTCCGTCGGCCTCGCCGGTCGACTCGGCGCCGTCACCGCAACCGACGCCGAAGGCCGAGAGCCCGAGCGCGAGCACCATGAGCAGCACACCCGAGCGCGCGCTCCGTGCGAAGCCGGCGCTCCGATGAAGGCGGGGGGAAGACAACACCGTCACGAGCATCAGGGTACGACCGCTTCCTGAGTGTCAGCTGGGACGTCGGCTGTGCGCCGCTCGGCGTGCCCGCGACCCCCGGGCGCCGGGCGGGCAATCGGACGCGCGCACCGGCCCCGATTCCGCTCGAGCGATGATGGTCGGTGTGAGTGACGACCGGCCGCCCGAGGAAAACCCAGCGAACACCGCCGATCCGACGACCACGTCGGCTCCCCCCCAGCGCCTGCGGGCGCTGCTCGTCCTCGCCGCGGTGGTGTTCGGACTGGATCTGCTCACCAAGACCATCGCGGTGGCGAACCTGACGCCGGGCGAGCCGGTATCCATCGTCGGCGACTTCGCGCGGCTGAGCCTGGTGCGCAACCCGGGCGCGGCGTTCTCCATGGCCACCGGCATGACCTGGTTGCTGACCCTGGTCGCCGCCGCCGTCGTCATCGGCGTGGTGCGCATCGGCCGCACCCTGCGGTCCCTGTGGTGGGCGATCGGACTGGGCATGGTGCTCGGCGGTGCGCTGGGCAACCTGGTGGACCGGCTGTTCCGCGCGCCCGGCCCGCTGCAAGGGCACGTGGTGGATTTCGTGGCGGTCGGTTGGTGGCCGGTGTTCAACGTGGCGGACTCCGCCATCGTGTGCGGCGCGATCCTGCTCGTCGTGCTCACCGTGTTCGGCTTCGAGCCGAACGGCACCCGGGTGGGCCACGGCAAGCCCGGCGGCGCGAGCGAGGGCAGCGCGGCATGAGGGAGACCAGGACCATGCCCGTCCCCGACGGGCTCGACGGCATGCGCGTCGACGCGGGGCTGGCCCGGCTGCTCGGCCTGTCCCGCACCGCGGTGGCCGCGCTCGCCGAGGAGGGTTCGGTGCAGCTCGACGGCGTCGCCGCGGGCAAATCCGACCGGCTCACCGCCGGGGCCTGGCTCGAGGTGATCTTCCCGGAGCCGAAGCGGGAACTGACCATCGAGGCCGAACCGGTGGAGGGCATGAAGATCCTCTACGCCGACGACGACATCGTCGCGGTGGACAAGCCGGTCGGCGTGGCCGCGCACACCGGCGTCGGCTGGACCGGCCCGACCGTCGTGGGCGGCCTCGCCGCGGCCGGATACCGCATCTCCACCTCGGGGGCCCACGAACGGCAGGGCATCGTGCACCGCCTGGACGTCGGCACCTCCGGAGTGATGGTGGTCGCGCAGTCCGAGCACGCGTACACGGTGCTCAAGCGCGCGTTCAAGCAGCGCACCGTCGACAAGCGGTATCACGCCCTCGTGCAGGGGCACCCGGATCCGAGCAGCGGCACCATCGACGCCCCGATCGGACGGGCCCGCGGCAACGACTGGAAGTTCGCCGTCACCGCCGACGGACGGCCCAGCGTCACCCACTACGACACCGTCGAGGCGTTCCACGCGGCCAGCCTGCTCGACATCCACCTGGAGACCGGCCGCACTCATCAGATCCGGGTGCATTTCTCCGCGATCCGCCACCCGTGCTGCGGTGATCTCACCTACGGCGCCGATCCGCGCCTGGCCGAGCGGCTCGGGCTGCAACGCCAATGGCTGCACGCCCGGTCGCTGGGCTTCCAGCATCCCGCTGACGGCCGCTATCTGGAGATCACCAGCGAGTACCCCGATGATCTGAGACACGCGCTGGACGTCCTGCGCGATGCCTGACCGCCGGGTGCCGCCGTGGCGCGGGATCATCCTGGGCGCGGCGGCGCTCGCGCTGATCGTGCTGATCTATGCGCTGGGGGCGCTGCGACCGCCGTATCGCCCCGCGGTCTCCACCGACCGGCTCGGGCCGGATCAGGGCGAGCAGGTCGCGGATTACCTCGCCCGATCGCGCGATTCGCTCAGCGCGGGCGGTGACGAACCGCGCTGGGCGCTGGTGTCGTTCACCGAACCCTTGGTTCCCGGCCGGATCCCCGCGCACAGCGGCGGCTTGCGCATCTCCCAGGTGCTCTACCGGGTGCCGATCGACCGCGTGCAGACGCCGCTGGTGGCCGTGCCCGTCCCGGAAGGCATTGCCGCTGCGGTGGATTCGGCGCGCGACGCGGCCTGGCTGCTCCCCCGCCCCGTCGACGATCGCGCCGCTCGGGTGGTCGCGTTCTCCGCCGCCCGGCTGCGGGACGGTTGCGGCTGCGTCGTCGGGCTCGTCGTCCGCGGCTCCCCGGCGCGGTTGCGCGAACTGGCCGGGGGCAACGGCATCCGCGCGGTCCAGGCGCTGCCCGCCGACGCGGTAGCGGGCAGCTTCGCGGTCGCCCCGCTGCTGCCCGAGTACCGCGACGTCGTCGCGCCCGGCCCCGACGACGGACCGGTTCCGCAGCCGTGAGCGCCAGCGCGGTCAGTCCGGCAGAGTGACGACGCCGTCGAGGTAGCGGCGGCACCGTCCGAACAGCAGCACCCGCTCGCCCGCCAGTTCGCAGCGCAGGCTGCCGCCCCGGCGCGAGAGCTGCCGGGCCCGCAGTTCGGTGCGACCGAGCCGCTCGCTCCACAGCGGAACCAGCTGGGCGTGCGCCGATCCGGTCACCGGGTCCTCCGGGACGCCCACACCCGGGCCGAAGAACCGGGAGACGAAATCGACCGAGTCGCCGGGGGCGGTGACGATCGCGGCGCGCGGTAGGGCGGGGAACGCCGACAGCACCGGCGCGGCATCGCGCACCTCTTGTTCGGTCGCCACGACGATCACCTCGTCGGTGCCGGAATACGCGCGCACCGGACGCACGCCGAGCGCCGCGACGAGCGCCGGATCGGGCCGCACCGGAATGCTCGGCACGACCGGCAGGTCGAGCACGAACTCGTCGTCGTCGGTGCGGTCGACGTGCAGCCAGCCGCTGCGCGTGTAGAAGCTCACCCGGTCCTCGCCGGGATGCATGTCGACCAGAATCTGCGCGGCGCTGGCCAAGGTGGCGTGCCCGCACAGCGCCACTTCCACCCTCGGCGTGAACCACCGCAGGTGGAAGGCGGGCCACTCGCCGGGCGGCACGCCCGCCTCGGGAGGTAACCGCGAGGTGTAGAACGCGGTTTCGGCGAGGTTGTTCTCCTCGGCCAGCTGTTGCAGCAACGCATCCGGCAGCCACGACGGGAGCGGCATCACCGCGGCCGGGTTGCCCGAGAACGGTGCGTCGGTGAACGCGTCGATCTGGTGCAGCAGTACCTCCATAATCTCCAGAAGGTACTCCAACTCTGAATGCCCGCTTCGCACAAGGCTTCTCGTGGCGCGGCGAGTCAGGCGTCCAGTCTGTCAGGCGGCCCCGCCGGGCGAGCTGGGCAGCAGTTGCCGCTTGTCGCCGAGCAGCGCCGCGCTCACCCACCACGCGGCTTCGACCAGCACGATGCCCACCACGCCACAGGCCACCGCCGCACCGGTGAGTGCGGGGTTGGAAGGGTCGAGTTTGAAGAACTCCCGGGTGAACGGGACGGTGAACAAGAAGACGTACGCCGCCACCGACACCGCGATCAGCACCACCTTCCACCAGACGTACGGCCGAGCGACGATGGCCAGCACCCACACCGCGATCATGATCAATGTGATGAGCGCGGTGGTGCCCGCCTGGACCTTCTGCTCCTCGGTGGCATCCGGCCCCGCGTAGGCGATCAGGTACGCGACGAAGGTGGCCGCGCCGATCACCACGCCCGACGGGATGGCCAACCGCATGACGCGCCCCACGAAGCCCGTGCGGGCCCGCTCGTTGTTGGGCGCGAGCGAAAGGATGAACGCCGGAATGCCGATGGTGAACCAAGCCGCGATCGTGACGTGGCGCGGCAGGAACGGATACCCGATGGGCTCGTAGTCGAAGATCTGCGAACCTGCCCCGGCGACGCCGACCAAGAACGCGAGCAGAACGGAATACACGGTCTTGGTGAGGAACAGATTCGACACGCGCTCGATGTTGCCGATCACCCGGCGACCCTCGCCGACCACATACGGCAGTGTGGCGAACTTGTTGTCCAGCAGGACGATCTGCGCCACCGCCCTGGTCGCGGGGCTCCCCGAGCCCATCGCCACGCCGATGTCCGAGTCCTTCAACGCGAGCACGTCGTTGACTCCGTCACCGGTCATCGCCACGGTGTGCCCGCGCGACTGCAGTGCCGACACCATGGCGCGCTTCTGGTCCGGGCGGACCCGGCCGAAGGTGGTGTTGCCGTCCAGCACGTCGGCCAGCCCGTCGCGGTCCTCCGGCAACGTCCGCGCGTCGATCGGATGCTCGCCGCCCGGCAGATCCAGCGAGGACGCCACCGCGCCGACCGAGACGGCGTTGTCGCCGGAGATCACCTTGATCGCCACCTGTTGGCTCGCGAAGTAGTCGAGAGTGTCGCGAGCGTCGGGCCGGACCTTCTGCTCCAGCACGACCAGCGCGGCGGGCCGCACGACGCCGGGAGCGTCCGCCGCGTCCACCGGACGGTCGCCGCGCGCCAGCAACAGCACGCGCAGACCCGACGCGCCGAGTTCCTCGGCGACCCGCGCGTCCGCTGAGCCCGGGTCGAGCAATACGTCCGGCGCGCCGAGCAGCCAGTCGCCGTGCTCGCCGTAGGAGCAGCCGCTCCACTTCTTGGCCGAGGAGAACGGCGCGACGGCGGTGCGCTGCCAGCCGGGACCGTCCGGCAGGGCCTCGGCGATCGCCTGCACGCTCGCGTTCGGGCGCGGATCGTCGGCGGCGAGCGCCGCCAGCGCGGTACGCACCTCGGCGTCGTCGAAGGTGCCCAGGGTCTTCAGGTCCGACAGCCGCATGCCGTTCTCGGTCAGGGTGCCGGTCTTGTCCGCGCACACCACGTCCACCCGGGCCAGCCCCTCGATCGCGGGCAGCTCCTGCACCAGGCACTGGCGCCGGCCCAGCCGCACGACGCCGACCGCGAACGCGATCGACGTCATCAGCACCAGTCCCTCGGGCACCATCGGCACCAGCGCGGCCACCATGCCGGTGACGGCGGGCCGCCACGACTCCCCGCTGGAGACCAACTGGTTGTAGATGCTCAGCAAGCCCGCGGGGATCAGCAGATAGGTGATGAACTTCAAGATCTTGTCGATACCACTGCGCAGTTCGGAGTGCACCAGGGTGAACTTGCTCGCCTCCTCGGCCAGCCGCGCGGCGTAGGCGTCGCGGCCCACCTTCGTCGCCCGGTACGCGCCGGACCCGGACACCACGTAGCTGCCCGACATCACCGTGGCGCCGACGGCCTTGTCGATCGGATCGGCCTCGCCGGTGAGCAACGACTCGTCCACCTCGAGCTGCGCGGACTCCTCGACCGTGCCGTCCACCACGATCTGATCGCCGGGACCGAGCTCGATCAGGTCGTCGAGCACCACCTCGTGCGGCGCGACCTCGACGGCCGTGCCGTCTCGGCGGACGGTCGGCTTGGCCTGGCTGACGATGGCCAGCTGGTCCAGGGTGCGTTTGGCGCGGATCTCCTGGATGATGCCGACCGCGCTGTTGGCGACGATCAGCAGGCCGAACATGCCGTCGATGATCGACCCGGTGGCCAGCACCAGCACGAACAGGACGCCGAGGATGGCGTTGATCCGGGTGAAGACGTTCGCGCGCACGATGTCCCGGACCGAGCGGCTCGCCCGATCCGGGACGTCGTTGGTCAGACCCTCGCGGCGGCGTTGCTCGACTTCGCCCGCGGTCAGTCCGGTGGCGCCGGACGCCTGCACGGTAATCGACATGACCGCAAGGCTACGGGACAACTACGTTCGTGATCGTGCGGCGAAGCAGGTCCATCCCCGGTGTAGCGTTCGGAGCGAGCGCGTACTTCTTGTGGGGGCTGTTCCCCGCGTTCTTCGGATTGCTGGCGTTCGCCGGTGCGGGTGAAGTGGTGGCGCAGCGGATCGTCTGGACGCTGGTCGTCGTGCTCGCGGTGCTCGCCGTGAGCGGACGGATCCGCGAGTTGCGCGGCATCGGCGCCCGCGTCTGGCGTCTGGCGGCCGTCGCCTCCGCCGCGATCGCGCTCAACTGGGGCGTGTACGTCTACGGGGTCACCTCGGGCCACGTCGTGGAGTGCGCGCTCGGGTATTTCATCAACCCGCTGGTCACCGTCGCGTTCGGTGTGGCGCTCTTTCGTGAGCGGCTGACCGGCGCCCAGTGGGCCGCCCTCGGGCTCGGCGCGGCCGCGGTGGCCGTGCTCACCGTCGACTACGGCAGACCACCGATCATCGCTCTCGCCCTGGCCTGCTCCTTCGCCACTTATGGCTTGGTGAAGAAGGTCATCCCGCTGGACGCGCTACGCGGCATCGCCGCCGAGGGCGTTGTCGCCGCGCCCTTCGCGCTGGCGTTCGCGATCGCCCTCGCGCTCGCCGGGCACAGCGAATTCGCCTCCGGCCCCGCGCATACCGCCCTGATGGTGGCCACCGGACCGGTCACCCTGGTTCCGCTACTGCTGTTCGCCGTCGCGGCCCAGCGCGTCGCGCTGTCCACCATGGGCCTGCTGCAATACCTCACCCCCGCGCTCCAGATGGCCTGGGGCGTCGCGGTCGCGCACGAGCCGATGCCCGCCTCCCGCTGGGCCGGTTTCGCGCTCATCTGGGCGGCGCTGGCGATCTTCACCGCCGACGCGCTGGTACGAGCCCGCCGCGCGCGGCGCACCTCCCCGGTCACCCCCGAATCCGGCGCTCCCGCGAACGAAACGCAGTCCCCAGCATGAACACCGCACAGGGGCAGGTCGCCGAGTTCATCTCGACATCTCGGCGGCGTCAGTGGGTGCCAGCCTCGGAAGTCCTCCGGGAACTGGTTCGCCCGGGCCCGGATAGCACGGGCGTCCGGCGGGAATTGCGCGAGATCCTGAGCGACACGACGGACAGCCTTTCGTCACACAGGACGGCAATTAGCCGCGATGCCCGACTTGAAATGTAAAGCTGCGTCGGAAATGGTCGCAGAAGTGTCGGATCCGACACTTCTGCCGGGCTACGGCCTCCTCGTAGCGTCGACACATGACCGCGCTCAGACCCCTTCGCCCCCGCACCGGCACCGGGCAGCCACCGGCCGAGAACACTCACGACCTGCTCGGCATGACCGGACGGGAAATCCTGCAGGGAACGCTCGACGGGCGATTCCCGAGCGCGCCGATCCTGAGCGCACTCGGGTTCCGGCTGGCCCAGGTGGGCCACGGGACCGTGGTGTTCGAGGGAGAGCCGGGCGATGACTTGCTCGGCCCGGCGGGCGGTATGTATGGCGGCTTCATGGCGACCCTGCTCGAATCGGCCCTCAGCGCGGCAGTGCTGACGCGATTGGCGGGCGGGACGCGTTCCACCTCGGTCAAGATCGGTATCGACATCCACCGTGCCGTGCGCGGCGAGACGCGCACGCTGCGCTGCACGGGTACCGCGATCCACGTCGGCCCCACCACGGCCAGCGCGGAGGCACGTCTGATCGGCGCCGAAGACGGCGAGCTGTACGCGCAAGCCACCTCGATGTACGCGATTCTGCGCATGCTCTGAGCGGCGCACCGGGGCCGAAGGTCAGCGAACTACGGTATGCGGCAGAGCATTACGCACGACGACCGGCCCGGTCGCCGAGAAGAGGCGCGGCGACCGGCCGGTCGGGTGAACTCAGCTGCAGGCCGCCGACTGCTGGCCGAGGTTGGTCAGCATGGTGCAGGCCCACTGCTTCTGGATCTTCCACTTGCCGTTGTCGGCGACGAACGGCACGTCGACGATGTTCTCCTGGCCGTTGAGGATGAACTTGGCCTTCGCGTTCACGCTGTCGCCGAACGAGGTGACGTCGGTGACCTCGATCTTCACGTCGGCGCCCGACGCGGCCTGGGACAGGCGATCCGGCAGGGTCGGATCGGCCTCGGCGCCCTGAACGTTGTCCAGCTTCTCGGCGGCGGGCACCGACGGGTCCAGCGCACGGGCGAGGGCGGTGTTCAGCTCCGCGGGGGTGGGGACCGGCGGCAGGTTCGCGCTCGCGGTCGCCGACGCCTTGGCGCTGGTCGACGTCTTGGCGGCGGGCTTGCTGTCCTTGTCGTCGCCACCGCAGGCGGTCAGGCCAAGCGCGGCGACGATGGCCAGCCCGGCGATCGCGATGCGTCCAGTCTTACGAAGCTTCAACTGCTCGTCCTTTGCGTTCGAGAGGTCCGTGTCGTGTTCCACCATGGCAGCCGCCCCCGAACCGGCGGCGCTGCACGAGGTCCCAGGCTACCGGCACCGGGCGGCGCCGCTCGGATCCACACGGGACCGTCGATGGTCGTCGGCAGCGAACGTACGCGCCCGGCCGGGCGATGTCGAGCCGCGGGCCGCGCCCGTCAGAGCAGGCTGCCCAGCGGATCGGCCCGGGTGAGCGCGGGATCGTCGGCGGCGAAGGTGTGCGCGGGACCCGGACCGGTGGACCGTGTTTCGAAGCGGACGGTCACGACGCCGAGCCCAGCGCCCTGCACCCAGCCGTGGCCGTGCTCGGGGTGCGTCACGTCCATCCCGGGATGCCAGACGGCGACGGGCAGGACCTGCGCGGCAGCGTCGAGGTCGGCCGAGTGCGCCGGCTCGGCTTCGGGTGGCGGGGTGGCCATCTCGGCGGCCGGTGCCCGATCCAGTTCGGGGAACAGCGATTCCTGCCGGACGGTCGACAGGCCGCCGTAGCCGACGCCGACGAGGCGGATCGGACCCAGTTCCCTCGGGTCGATCGCCGAACGCTGCGCGGCCGCGGCGAGGGTGGCCAGGTCCTCGGTGGCGTAGGGCAGGGTGAAGGAGCGGGTGACGATGCTCATATCGGACTTCTTCAGTTTGAGCACCACCGTGCGCGCCGCACGTCCGTCACCGGTCAGGCGCCGGTGCGCCGCGGCGGCCATGTCCTCGATGGCCGGACGCAGCTGCGCGAGGCTGACGATGTCGGTCTCGTAGGTGGTCTCCGCGCTGATCTGCTTCGCCTCGGTACGTTCGGCCACCGGGCGGTCATCGATGCCGCGCGCCAGCCGGTGCAGTGCGGCGCCCACGCTGCCGCCGAGAATCGACATCGCCTCCGATTCCGGCAGGGCCGCGAAGGCGCCCACGGTCTCGATACCCAGCGAACGCAACCGGCTCTCCGCGACCGGCCCGATGCCCCACAGTTTGCGCACCGGCAGCCCCGCGAGCAGGCGCGGCTGTTCGACCGGCGAGATCACTCGAACCCCATCGGGTTTGGCCAGGCCGGAGGCGATCTTGGCCAATTGCTTTCCGGTGCCCGCGCCCACCGAGGCGGTCAACCCGGTCTGTTCGCGCACCACCGCGCGCAATTCCTCGCAGAACGCGTGCACCCGGGCGACCGTCGCGCCGGCCAGTTCGGCGGGCTCGCCGAACGCCTCGTCGAACGACAGCGTCTCCAGCACCGGGATCCGGCTGCGCAGCGCGTCGAAGACCTGCCCGCTGACCACGCCGTAGACCGCTCCGCGCGGCGGCACCACCACCGCGGTGACACCCACCAACCGGCGCGCCTGATGCATCGGCATCGCAGACCGGGCGCCGAACACCCTCGCCTCGTAGCTGGCCCCCGCCACGACCCCGCGCCCGCCGGTCCCGCCGACGAGCACCGGCCTGCCGCGCAACGTCGGCCGGGTCAGCTGTTCGACCGAGGCGAAGAACGCGTCCATATCAATGTGCAACACCCAACGCCGGGCGGCGCTGTCCGCATCGGCAGGCACCGGCAGATGCTGCGGAGGCACCACGCCGTCGCCGCGTGCCGTCCCGGTCCCGGTCGACGGCGCGGTCACCCGCTCGACGCGCGGTTGCTCGGTACGCACGGGTGCAATGTACGCCCGTCCACCGACAACCGGAGCGGGCGGCGACGCTGTCGGATGGCTGTGCGCTAGCTGTCGGTTACCTGCCGGTATCGGCGCAGGCTCGAGCGCGGCTCCGGTGGCCCTTTCGTCCCGCCGCGACGGCCATGATCTGCCCTTTTCCACGCCGGACCAGGCATGCGGCAGTCTCGAAACACCCCGCCGACGTGCCGCGGGCGCGCAGCCGGGCACACGGTCCGATATGTGATGATCGGACCCATGAATATCCGCAAGGCCGTCATCCCGGCCGCCGGTATCGGCTCCCGGCTGCTTCCGCTGACCAAGGCGATCCCCAAGGAGATGCTGCCGGTCGGCGACAAGCCGGTCATCGAGCACACGGTCCGTGAGCTGGTCGCTTCGGGCATCACCGACATCACCATCGTGGTCAGCGGCGGAAAGTCATTGATCCAGGACCACTTCCGCCCCAACCCCGCGCTGGTGGCCCAGCTGCGCGCGGACGGCAAGACCGCCTTCGCCGACGCGGTCGAGGAGGTCGGCGAGCTGTCCCGGCTCGGCCACATCACCTACCTCGACCAGCACGGGCCGTACGGCAACGGCACCCCCGTGCTCAACGCCGCCCGCAATCTCGGCGACGAGCCGATGCTGGTGCTGTGGCCGGACGACGTGTTCGTCGCCGAGGTGCCGCGCGCCCAGCAGCTCATCGATGCCTACGAGGCCACCGGAGCGCCCGTCCTCGCGCTGATGCCGATGGACCCCGCCGAGTCGCAGCGCTACGGCGTGCCGGTGGTCGCCGACGACCACGGCAACGGCCTGCTGCGCATCACCGGGCTGCGCGAGAAGCCGAAGCCGAAGGACGCGCCGTCGTCCTTCGCCGCGATCGGCGGCTACGTCGTCACGCCCGGCATCATCGAGGAACTGCGCAGGCAGACCGAAGCGTGGTACGAGCACCGCACCGGTGAGGTGTATCTCACCGACGCGATCAACGTGCACGCGGCGAACAACCCGGTCTTCGGCCAGGTGATCCGCGGCCGGTGGTACGACACCGGCAACCCGGCCGACTACCTGGTGGCGCAATTCGCCTCGGCGCTGGCGCATCCGCAGTACGGCCCCTCGCTGCGCGACCTGGCCGACGGCCTCGACCGCTGACCTGCGGGCCGCACCGCCGCGGCGACCGAACCGGCGGCGCGGCCCGGCTCCACCAACGGCAATCGCCGCGGACCGTCCCTCTACCAGGACGGCAGTCGTCGTCCGCCGGTCGAGCCGACCGTCATCTGTTTCGGCCGGGCAGCGCCGAGCCGACACGGCCCCGACCACACTGCTGGTCGGGGCCGTGTCATGCCGGGAGCAGCCGCGATCGGCATCGCGCGCCCTCGACGGCGCACGCTCAGAAGCGGCGGATGGCGTAGATGTCGAATTCGTCGAGCGGGGTGTAGCCCACCGGCACACCCCAGTCGTACGCGTTGAGCACCTGTCCGTTACCCGCGTAGATGCCGACGTGCGAGCCGTCCCGGTTCAGCACCACCACGTCGCCGAGCGACAGCGAGCCCATCGGGACCGGCGCGCCCGCCTTCGCCTGCTGCCAGGTGGTCCGCGGAATGCTCACGCCGACTTGGCGGTAGGCCCATTGCACCAGACCCGAGCAGTCCCAGCTGTTGGGGCCGGTCCCGCCCCATTCATATGGCTTGCCGATCTGCGTCGTCGCCGCGGCCAGCGCGCCGACGCCGAACACACTGGGCACCGGCAGGAAGCCCGAGCCGCTGGCGCTGCCGGAGTCGCCGCCGGGACCGCTACCCGAGGCCGAACCGGAGGAGGCGCTGCCCGGCCCGCTGCCGGAGGCGCTGCCGGTGTCGGCCCAGCCGGGTCCGGCGAGCAGAACGATTGCGATGGTCGAGAGCAGGAATCCGAGTGCGATGCGGTGCAACGATTTTCTCGGCACGTGCTCGCCCCTTCCATGGGCGCAGTTGACTTGGCCACCGATCGGCAGCCTGGCTAACACATGGCATCGACAGCGGTCCCCGATATGGAGCCGCGGCCACCCGCGCCGGATCTGTTCCCGGCACGGCCAAATTCCACGTACGACACGCCGAAAAGAGAAACTGCCGTCCCGGAGATCACCTGGGTCACAGCAGCGACACCGCAGATTGTGCCTGGGATATCGGCGAATTGTCGGGAATCAGCAAACTCTCAGCATGTGATCTATATCACTAAAGAGGCGCAGCGGGCGGCGCTGGAACTCGATCGCGCCTTGCCATCGAGTTGCCCTTTGATAGCGCATGATGCGCGACTGGACCGCCGCGCAGGTCCACCTCGAGCGGCCGGGAACAAGCCGACCGTGGCGCAGATGTTTCCGGCCCGGCCGAGAGCATCGACCTATTCGGCGTGTGCCGCACGACCTTCGCCGATCGCTGCCGCGCGGCACAAGGCCGCTCGGAACAGCAGTCGGGGCGGAACCCTCAGGTTCCGCCCCGATTCACTCGGTACCCGGCGCTCAGGCCTTCGCGATCGTCGCGCGCACACCGCCGACCAGATCGGCGGCCTCCGGACCCGCGTCGCCGAAGGTCAGCGTGGTGGCGAGGATCTCGCCCGCGATCAGGTCACGGTGGGTCCGCGCCCACTCGGCCCGATCCGCGGGGACGTCCAGGACCACGGTGATGCGGTCGGAGACGTCCAGCCCGGCGGACTTCCTGGTCTCCTGGAGGTCGCGGATCAGGTCCCGCGCCCAGCCCTCGGCCTCCAGCTCCTCGGTGACCACCGAATTCAGCACTACGAGACCGGCGTTCCCGGGCAGCGCCGCGGTCGACTCCGGTTCGGCCGCGACCAGGCGCTGGGTGTACTCCTCGGGCAGCAGGGCGATCCCGGCCGCGCGGACCGTGCCGTCCGCGTCCTCGGACCACTCGCCGGCCTTGACCGCCTTGATCACCGTCTGGACGTCCTTGCCCAGGCGCGGACCCGCGGCGCGGGCGTTGACCACCAGCTCGAAACGGCCGTGCGCGTCCACGTCGGTGGTCAGGTCCACCTTCTTGACGTTGACCTCGTCGGCGACGATATCGGCGAACGGCGCCAGCCGCTCGGCGTCGGCCGCGGCGATGGTGACCTCGGCCAGCGGCAACCGCACCCGCAGGTTCTGCGCCTTGCGCAGGCTCAGCACCGTCGAGCACACCACCCGCACCTCGTCCATGGCGGCGACCAGCTCCGGATCGTCCGGCAGTTCGCCCTCCTTCGGCCAGTCGGCCAGGTGCACCGAGTCGCCGCCGGTCAGACCGCGCCAGATGACCTCGGTGATCAGCGGCAGCAACGGCGCCGCCAGCCGGGTGACCACCTCGAGCACCGTGTGCAGGGTGTCCACCGCGTCGCGGTCCTCGCTCCAGAACCGCGACCGCGACCGCCGCACGTACCAATTGGTCAGCGCGTCGGCGAACGAGCGCAGTTCCTCGCAGGCGCCCGCGATGTCGTAGACCTCCAGCGCCGCGGTGATCACGTCCCGGGTCCGCGCCAGCTTCGCCAGGATGTAGCGGTCGAGCACGTGCGGCGAATCGGTCCGCCACACTCCGGGCTTCGACGCGTACAGCTGCAGGAACGTCCACGCGTTCCACAACGGACGCAGCGCGTGGCTCACGCCCTCGCGGATGCCGCGCTCGGTGACGATGAGGTTGCCGCCGCGCAGGATCGGCGAGCTCATCAGGAACCAGCGCATCGCGTCCGAGCCGTCCCGGTCGAACACCTCGTTGACGTCCGGGTAGTTGCCCTTGGACTTGCTCATCTTCAGGCCGTCGTCACCGAGCACGATGCCGTGCGCGGCGACCGTCTTGAACGCCGGGCTGTCGAAGAGAGCCGTCGCCAGCACGTGCAGCGTGTAGAACCAGCCGCGGGTCTGCCCGTTGTACTCGACGATGAAATCGCCCGGGAAGTGGCTGTCGAACCACTCCTTGTTCTCGAACGGGTAGTGCACCTGGGCGTACGGCATCGAGCCCGACTCGAACCAGCAATCCAGCACCTCCGGCACCCGGCGCATCGTCGACTTGCCGGTCGGGTCGTCGGGATTCGGCCGGGTGAGCTCATCGATCATCGGGCGGTGCAGATCGGCCGGGCGCACGCCGAAATCGCGCTCCAGCTCGTCCAGCGAGCCGTACACGTCGACGCGCGGATAGGCCGGATCGTCGGACACCCACACCGGGATCGGGCTGCCCCAGTACCGGTTGCGGCTGATGTTCCAATCCCGCGCGCCTTCCAGCCACTTGCCGAACTGGCCGTCGCGGATGTGCTCGGGCACCCAGGTGATCTGCTTGTTCAGTTCGACCATGCGGTCGCGGAACTTGGTGACCGCGACGAACCAGGACGGCACGGCCATGTAGATCAGCGGCTGCCCGGAGCGCCAGCTGTGCGGGTAGGAGTGCTCGATCGTCTCGTGCCGCAACAGCTTTCCCGCGGCCTTGAGATCCTTGATGATCACCGGGTTGGCGTCGAACACCATGAGGCCCTCGTAGGGCGGCACCATCGAGGTGAACCGGCCGCCCGCATCCAGCGGCTGCACCAGCTCGATGCCGTGCGCGGAGGCGACGTCCATGTCCTCCTCACCGAAAGCCGGTGCCAGATGCACGATGCCGGTGCCGGAGTCGGTGGTCACGTAGTCGGCGGTGAGCACCCGGTGCGCGTTGTGGTGGCCGGCGAAGAAGTCGAACGGCGGCGCGTAGGACAGCTCGGCCAGCGCGGCGCCGTCGAACTCGGCGAGCACCTCCGGCTCCTCGCCGAACTCCCGCGCGTAGTGCGAGACCCGCTCGGTCGCGAGCACATAGCGTTTGCCGTCGGCGGCGCGCAGGTGCACGTAGCGGACGTCGGGGTGCACCGCGATCGCCAAGTTGGACGGCAGCGTCCACGGCGTGGTGGTCCAGATCAGCGCGTTGGCGCCGTCGAGTTCGTGCAGCGGATGCTCGGCGGGCACGCGCAACGCCATGTCGACGGTCACCGCCGGGTCCTGGCGCATCTTGTAGGCGTCATCGAGGCGGGTTTCCTGATTCGACAACGGCGTCTGCTCGTACCAGCTGTAGGGCAGCACCCGGAAGCCCTGATAGATCAGCCCTTTGTCGTACAGCGACTTGAACGCCCACATCACCGACTCCATGAAGTCGGTGTCCAGCGTCTTGTAATCGTTGTCGAAGTCGACCCAGCGGGCCTGGCGCGTCACGTAGTCGCGCCATTCCCCGGTGTAGCGCAGCACCGACGTTTTGCAGGCCGCGTTGAATTCCGCGAGGCCCATCGCATCGATCTGTGATTTGTCCGTGATACCGAGCTGCTTTTCGGCTTCGATTTCGGCGGGCAATCCGTGGCAGTCCCAGCCGAATCGCCGGTCGACCCGCTTGCCGCGCATGGTTTGGAAACGCGGAACGAGGTCTTTGACGTATCCGGTGAGCAAATGTCCGTAATGCGGCAGACCGTTGGCAAAGGGCGGCCCGTCATAGAAGACGAATTCAGCTGCGCCGGAACGGTTTTCGATGCTCGCGCGGAAGGTGTCGGCGGCCGCCCACGCGTCGAGCACGCGGCGCTCCATCTCGGGGAACGACGCCCCGTTGCCGACGCTCAGGTCGACGCGCGGGTACGCGCTGTTGCTGGAAGTCTGGTCCGCCATGGCGGATACGTCTCCTCGTGCCGAGTCGTTGGCACGGGGACGATGCCGGCGCCCGGTGCGCCGAAACCGCGGTACCACCCCGCTTGTCCGGTGTGGCGGACACCGGACCTCTCATTCGCGAGCTGTGACGGGCTCACCCGTTCGGTTCTACTGAGCGCCCGGCCCGCAGGCCGTGCCGCCGTTCTTCCGAAGGCTCCCCGGTGATAGCCGGATCGACGCCGCATTCATGTTTGATTCTAGCCGGAGCGGTCAACTCACTTTGTGAGGCAGGTCAGCGTTTGGCATGACGACCAGGAGGCGGCGGGGAATCACCATCCGGACTCCGCATGGACAAAGCACTCACCAGCAAGAGCATCGCGCCGATGACGCACACCACGATGCAACCCCACGCCCAGATCACCGATCCGGTGGTGAGCGCGGCCACGAGCAGGGCGAAGCCGATCGCGGCAAGGACGAGTGTCAAGACGAGCATGGTGACCCCCAAGGCATGCCGGGCGGCTCGACAGTTCCTCTAACGGTATGCGAACTGCTGTGCTGGGGCGCGACGCGTTACTTGCCACCCTTGGCGAAGGACGCCGGCGCGAGGTTGTTCGCCGTGTTGGCATCCACGAAGGCGTCGCCGCCGTCGACGGGGACGGCCGAGCCGCGGTTCTCCAGCTCCTCGAGCTGCGACTCCAGGTACGACTTCAAGCGCACCCGGTACTCCCGCTCGAACGTCTTGAGCTGCTCGATCCGGCTCTCCAGCACACTGCGCTGCTGCGTGATGGTCGCCATGATCTCGGTGTGCTTGCGCTCGGCGTCGGCCTGCAGCGCATCGGCCTTCTCCTTGGCCTGGCGCAGCTGGTTGTCCGAGCGGGTCTGCGCGTCCGACAGCATCGCGTCCGACTTCTGGCGGGCGTCGGCGATCATGGCCTCCGACCGTGTCCTGGCGTCTCCGACCAGTCGCTCGGAATTCGCCCGGGCATTCGACAGCAAGCTCTCCGCCTCGGCCTTGGCGTCGCTGGTCAGCCGGTCCGCCATCTCCTGGGCGAGGCTGAGCACCTTGGCGGCCTGCAGGTTGGCGTCCGCGCCGGGCGCGTCCTTGGCCACCGGCGCGGCGGGCATCGGAGCGGGCGGCGCGGCGGGCACCGGGGGCTTGATCGGTTCCGGCGGAGGCGGCGGGGCCTGCGGAATCGGCGCTTTCACGGTGTTCGCCACGGCCGGGCCGCGGTTCTTCTTGGCGTCGGCCAGTTCCGCGTCGAGTTCGGCGACCCGCTGACGCAGATCGGCGTTCTCCTCGATGAGGCGCGAGAGCTCCTGCTCCACGAGATCCAGGAACGCGTCGACTTCGTCCTCGTTGTAGCCACGCTTCCCGATCGGGGGTTTGCTGAACGCGACGTTGTGCACATCGGCTGGGGTCAGCGGCATGGAAGGATCCCTTCACGCGTCTTTTGGAGATCTAGCAGATCTAGCAAGCTGTCTTCACGGCCCATTCTGTCACACCGGAGCTACCGGTTGCCCGAGCCTGCCCACGATCGACATCAGGATGAAGACGATGAAAAGCAGGACCATAATCGACAGATCCAGGCGAATTCCGCCCAGTGACACCGGGGGTATCAACCGCCGCAGCAGTTTCACCGGGGGATCGGTGATCGTGAAGATCACCTCCAGGACGACGACCACGACACCGGTAGGACGCCAGTCTCGGGCAAAGCTACGGATGAACTCGACGATCACCCGGCTGATCAGCAACAGCCAGAAGATGAACAGTACGAAGTACAGCACCGCGAACAAGGCCACCAGTTCACTCTGCCGTAAAAATCGCTTCGCGCAAAATGACCGCGCCGCACAACCGGCGCCAGGTCTGCTCCGCCCCCCAGATCACGACCTTATTTCTGGTTGTAGAAGCCGGTTTCCGCGATGCGCCTGCGTTCTTCCGCTGATACGTCGACATCGGCCGGTGAGAGCAGGAACACTTTCGTCGCGACCTTGTCGAACGATCCGCGCAGCGCGAAGGCGAGACCCGCGGCGAAGTCGACCAGCCGCTTGGCGTCGGCGTTGCTCAGATCCACCAGATCCATGATCACCGGATTGCCCTCACGGAAGCGTTCGCCGATGATCCGAGCCTCGCTGTAGTCGCGCGGGCGCAGCGTCGTGATCTTGGACAAGGGGCCTCCGTCCTCGAAGATCCCGGGCCGCCGCACCGGGGCGGGCTCGGGACGCACGCGCTCCTCCAGCCTGCGCTCCTCGGCGTCGGGATCGACGGCGAGCGCGCCTCGGGTCGCACCGCGCAGCGGCGGCGCGCTCCCGCCCGCCCGGAACCGGCCCGACGGGGCGGACTCGATCCGGGTGGGACGCCGGGGCGCGTCGTAGTCGCCGTAGGGCTCGTCGACGTAGTCGTCGCGGCGCGACACCGAGTAACCCGGCTTGTACGGGGACTTGTAGGCGGGCTCGGGGTAGTCGACATCGTCGAAACGGCCTGCGCCGTATCGATCCTCGCCGTAGCGGTCGACGTAGCCGTCGCGGTCGGAGTAGTCACGGGGCCGGGGCCGGCGAGCACCACGCTCGTCCACGCCTCGGGGGGCGCGATCGTCGACGTAGTCGTCTTCGTAATCCTCGAGCGGAACCATGCCGAAGTACGCCTTGAACTTGTGCAGCGTGCTCATTGGTCGACCTTCCTTCGGCCCCGGTGGCGGCCGGGTGTTGAAGTCTTGCTCAGCCCTCGTCAGATCCCAGCATATGTGTCGAATGTGACTGATGAGGTTTCTTTGCTAGCCCGAGGTTATCGGTCGCATACCCATCAAGGCGGTACCGACACGCACAACCGTCGAACCGTGTTCGATCGCGGATTCCAGATCGCCCGACATTCCCGCGGAAAGCTCTGTCGCGTCCGGATGATCGGCGAGCAACAACGTGTGCAACGTCGCAAGTCGCGCAAATGCGGCATCGGCCTTCGCGTCCAACGGAGGAATGGCCATCAGACCCGACAAACGTAATCCCGGAGCGTCCGCAATCCGTTCGGCGAGCGCGGGAAGATCGCCTGCCGGGACACCGCCTCGGGCGGGGTCGTCATCCAGGCTCACCTGGAGCAACACCCGCAGCGGTTCGGTGCGCTCGCCCGCCTCCAGCGCGGCCACGGCACCGGCGTCCAGAGCGGTTGCCAGACGTTCGCTGTCGACCGAGTGAACGGTGTGCGCCCAGCGGGCGACAGCGCGCGCTTTGTTCCGCTGCAACCGCCCGATCATGTGCCAGCGGATGCCGGTGAGGTCTTGCTCACGCAGGGCCGTCACCTTCGCCGCGGCCTCCTGCTCGCGCGACTCGCCGAACTCCCGCCGGCCCAGCCGGTGCAGGATCGCCACGTCCGAGGCGGGGAAGAACTTCGTCACCGGCAGCAGCCGCACCGAATCCGGCGCGCGCCCGGCCGCGCGACATGCCGCGTCGATGCGAGCGAGCAGCCCCGCCAGGTTGTCCGACAGTTCGGCGGTCCGGGCCGCGAGCGTGCCGTCCACGGCGGTCTCGGCATCGGCGCTCATGCCCGCACCTCGGCGACGCTCCGCGGCATCGGCTCTGCGGCGGCTCGCGCGCTCATGCTGTATCTGTTGTCGGCATGAGCGGGGCCCTGCGTGGTCACGCTGCGCTGCCGCCTCCGGGCCTGACCGCTCATGCCGTATCTGTTGTCGGCATGAGCGGGGCCCTGCGTGGTCACGCTCCGCTGCCGCCTCCGGGCCTGACCGCTCATGCCGTATCTGCTGTCGGCATGAGCGGGGCCCTGCGTGGTCACGCTCCGCCGCCGCCTCCGGGCCTTACCGCTCATGCCGTGGCCTCCATCCAGATCACGCCGCCGATCCGGCCGGTCGGCGCGCCACGGCGATGACTGAACAGGGTGTGGTCCTCGATGGTGCAGCGCGGGTCGACCGCGATCGCCCCGACGCCCGCCTCGGTGAGCTGCCGGGAGATGCCCGCGCGCAGATCCAGCCCGGGGGTGCCGCGGAGCGTGGTGGTCGCGCTGCCGGGCAGGTGGGCTTCGACGTCGGCGCGCATGGCAGCCGGGACCTCGTACTGACGGCCGGAGGCAGCGGGCCCGAGCAGGGCGCCCACCCGATCCAGCCGGGCGCCGGCCGACACCATCGCCTCGAGCACGCGCGGCACGATGCCGATGCGAGCGCCGATCCGCCCGGCGTGCACGGCGGCGATCACGCCCGCCTCGTCGTCGGACAGCAGGATGGGCACGCAGTCGGCGGTGAGCACGACCAGCGCGAGCCCGGGCACGGTGGTCACGAGCGCGTCGGTGGCCGGGACCGGTTCGGCGCGTGGGCCGTCGACGATCTCCACGTTGCGGCCGTGGATCTGTTCCATCCAGACCAGGCGCTCGGGCGGCAGGCCGATGCCCTCGGCCAGCCGGTCGCGGTTGCGCCGCACGGCCGCCGGATCGTCGCCGACGTGGTCACCCAGATTGAACGAGTCGTAGGGGGGCGCCGAGAAGCCTCCGGACCTGGTCGTGGTGACCCGTCGGACAGTGATGGTCGGCGCGATAGTCATGGCGACGAGCGTAGTGGCGCTCCGCGAACAGCGTCGAAATGCCCAGGTAGAAAGCGAATTTTCGCCCGGGGGCGGGACAGTTGCGTCGCATCGGGCGCCCGGAGCCCGGTCCCGGCCGGCCGGCCCCCGCGCCGGCGTCCCCCGTATTCATCGATCGACAGTCGTACTCCGGGACACCACTCCCCCGTGTCCTCCGACGCGTCCCGGCGCGGGCCGGGATCGCTCTTTCCAGCTCGGTCCCGGCCTGCGCCGGAACCGGACTCCAGCGCTCAACCCCTCCGCATGAACGACGGCACGTCCACGTCGTCGTCATCGTCGTCGGCGTCCGGCGGCGTGATGTGCGATCGCGTGTTGCTCGTCACCGTCGGCTCGCCCAGCGTCCGCGGCCGTTCGGTGTCCCGGTAGCTCGGCAGCGCGCCGCGGCCCGCAGTACCGGTAGGAGACGTGCTCGGAGTGCTGTCGCTGCCGCGCGCGGCGATCTCACTGGCTCGGCTCTGCCCGATCTCGCCCGATCTCGCCGTGCCGATGGTGCCGCGGCCCGCGCTCTCGAAGGTGCGCCGGGCCGGGCCGCCGCCGTCGAAGCCCGCCGCGATCACGGTGACCCGCACCTCGTCCCCCAGCGAATCGTCGATCACCGTTCCGAAGATGATGTTGGCCTCGATGTGCGCGGCCTCCTGCACGAGCGAGGCGGCCTCGTTGATCTCGAACAGGCCGAGATCGGATCCGCCCGCGATCGACAGCAGCACGCCGTGCGCGCCGTCCATCGACGCCTCCAGCAGCGGCGAGTTGATCGCCGACTCGGCCGCTTTCACCGAGCGGCCCTCGCCGCGCGCCGAGCCGATGCCCATCAGCGCGCTGCCCGCGCCGGACATCACGCTCTTGACGTCGGCGAAGTCGACGTTGATCAGACCGGGGGTGGTGATCAGGTCGGTGATGCCCTGCACACCGTTGAGCAGCACCTCGTCCGCGGAGCGGAAAGCGTCCATCAAGCTCACCGCCGCGTCGCCGAGCTGCAGCAGCCGGTCGTTCGGGATGACGATCAGCGTGTCGCACGACTCGCGCAGCAGGTTGATGCCGACCTCGGCCTGGTTCCCGCGCCGCTTGCCCTCGAAGGAGAACGGGCGGGTCACCACGCCGATGGTGAGCGCGCCGAGCTTGCGCGCGATCTGCGCGACGACCGGTGCGCCACCGGTGCCGGTGCCGCCGCCCTCACCCGCGGTCACGAAGACCATGTCGGCGCCCTTGAGCACCTCTTCGATCTCGTCCTTGTGGTCCTCGGCGGCCTTGCGCCCCACCTCGGGGTCCGCGCCGGCGCCGAGACCGCGGGTCAGCTCACGGCCGACGTCGAGCTTGACGTCGGCATCGCTCATCAGCAGCGCTTGGGCGTCGGTGTTGACCGCGATGAACTCGACACCTTTGAGTCCCTGCTCGATCATCCGGTTGACGGCATTCACACCGCCGCCGCCGATACCGACGACCTTGATCACCGCAAGGTAGTTGTGCGGGGGCGTCATGGGCTCTCGCCTTCCTTCGATCTAAAGCCTGTCGTTTCCGGATTCTCGGCACACGCTCATGGGCCCGTTCCGGAGTCGGGTCGCTGCGAGGAGCGAACCGCGGCTCGGGCAAACTCTAAAGCTCAACCATAGGGTTAGCGTTATGTCAAGTATCCGACTGGTGCGGAACGCTATTCGCAGCCGACGCGATACGCGCGCAGGCGCGCCGAAACGAGAGCCAGAATCTTGCGTGATCCCGCTCGTCTCGCCGCTCCACACGTCGTATGGTGAACGGTTGCCCCCCGGCCCCCTTCTCCGCGCCGGAACTACTCCCGGACCGCCGAAAAATACCTGGGCGCAATGGGTGTGGATCACTTTACCGTGACCAGATTGGGACTCGACACATCGAACACCGTTCCGGGGCGCGTCAACAACGGCAACACCACCGCCGCCTTTCGTTCGGCGTCGTCGCTCCCGCCCCAGAGTACCGTGCGGCCGTCCTTCAGATTCAGCGAAATGTCCGAAAGGGACCGCGCCGCAACCTCACTCACCTGAACTGCCAGCGCAGGCGGCACGATGGCGAGGATCGCGACCGCCGCCCTGGTCACCGGATCGGCGCCGCCGGGATGATCGGTGATCAACTTCGGCACGCCGATCGGCGCGGGCTCGACGGCGAATTCCACGCCGTCGGCGTCCAGCAGATGCGCGCCCTCCTGGCTGTCGTAGAACAACACCGCCGCACGCTCGACGACGGTCACCCGGATCGTGGACGGGAATATCCGCTGCACCCGCGCCGTGCGCACCTTCGGAATGCTCGCCACCCGCCGGGCCATCGCATCGGTGTCGATCCGCAGAATCGAGCGGCCGGAAGGAATTTCGAGCAGATCCCGCACTTGTTGCTCGGGCACCGCCACCGCCCCGTCGATCCGCACCGTGCGCACCGACAGCGCCGGGGTGAACCAGGCGATGGCGGCGACCACTGCAAGGACGCACACGCCCAGCAATCCCCACAGGCGAATCCGGCGCCATTCGATCTCGCCGAACCGATCGCCCGCGCGACGCCCGGCCGCGCGCGCCGACCCGACTCCGCGCACCCCCGGTCACCGTCCGTGCTGGGGACGCGCCCGTAATCCGTCGAGAATCTGGCTGCCGAGCATCGTCACGTCGCCCGCGCCCATGGTGATCACCACGTCGCCGGGCAACGCCAGCCCGGCGACCTGGCGCCCGACCCGCGACATATCCGGTTGGTAGTGCACCGGCTTCGTCACCGACTGCGCGACCAGCGCTCCGTTCACGCCCGGCAGCGGTTTCTCCCGCGCGCCGTAGACGTCGAGCACGACGACCTCGTCGGCCAGGCTCAGCGCGGCGCCGAAGTCCTGCGCGAAGGTCGCGGTCCGGCTGTAGAGGTGCGGCTGGAAGACCACGATCACCCGGCCCTGCCTGGAGCGGGCGCCGTCGCGGGCCTCCTGCTGGACCAGTTCGGCGGCGGCGCCGAGCACGGCACGTACCTCGGTGGGATGGTGGGCGTAGTCGTCGAACACGCGCACGCCGTTCTCCCGCCCGGCGAACTGGAACCGGCGGTGCACGCCGCCGAACCCTTCCAGGCCCTGGACGATCTCGCCCACGTCGGCACCGGTGGCCCGGGCCGCGAGCAGCGCCCCGAGCGCGTTGAGCGCCATGTGCCTGCCCGGCACCGACAGGCGCAGCGTGCGCGGCGCGGCCTCGTCGGCGAGCTGGAATTGCGCGAGGCCGCCGACGTCCCGCGGCTCCCAGCTGTGCAACCGGGCGCCCACCGGGACCGGCGCGTCCGCGAGGTCGCCGGAGCCGTAGCCGAGGACGCGCACGTTCCGCTCGGCCAAGCGCGCGCCGACCCGCTCGGCCAGCGCCCGCGAGCCCGGATCGTCCAGGCACACCACCAGCAGGCCGCCCGCGGCCAGCCGATCGGCGAAGTCGTCGAAGACCTGCACGTAGGCCTCGTCGGAGCCGAAGAAATCCAGGTGATCGGATTCGATGTTGGTGACCACGGCGACGTCCGGGTCGTACTGCAGCAGCGAGCCGTCGCTCTCGTCGGCCTCCGCCACGAAGATGTCGCCGGTGCCGTGATGCGCGTTGGTGCCCGCCTCGTTCAGCTCGCCACCCACCGCGAAGGACGGATCGAGCCCGCAGTGCTGCAACGACACGATGAGCATCGAGGTGGTGGAGGTCTTGCCGTGCGTGCCGGAGACGAGCAGGGTGCGATGGCCCTGCATGAGCGAGGCCAGCACCGTGGGCCGCAACAACACCGGGATCTCCCGGCGCGCGGCCTCGACCAGTTCCGGATTGGTCTTCGGGATGGCCGCGTACGTGGTGACCACCGCGGTCGGGCCGCCTGGGAGCAGGTCCAAGGCGGTGGCGTCGTGGCCGATCCGCACCTGCGCGCCCCGAGCGCGCAAGGCGAGCACGCCCCGGCTCTCCTTCGCGTCCGAGCCCGACACGGCGCCGCCGCGCGCCAGCAGGATCCGCGCGATGCCGGACATCCCGGCCCCGCCGATGCCGACCATGTGCACACGCTCCAGCTCCGGGGGCAGCCCGGTCCGTTCGGCGCCGGTGTCCGGGGCCACCCGGTCGGCGGTGGTGTCGCTCATCGGCGCGCCACCTCCATCGCGATCCGCGCCACCTCGTCGGCGGCGTCGCGGTGCCCGGCGCCTGCGGCGGCCCGGCCCATCTCGATCAGCCGTTCGGAGTCCATGAGCAGCGGAATCACCTCATCGATCACGTACTTCGGCGTCAACTCGGAATCGGGGACAATTCTGCCACCGCCCTGGCGCACCACGGGCCGGGCGTTGAGTTCCTGCTCCCCGTTGCCGTGCGGCAGCGGCACGTAGAACGCGGGCAGCCCGACCGCGGAGACCTCCGCGACGGTCATCGCGCCCGATCGGCAGACCACCGCGTCGGCGGCGGCGTAGGCGAGGTCCATCCGGGACAGATACGGCACCGCCACGTACCGGGCGCCGTCCCTCTCGGCCTGGTCCACCTCGAGGGTGTTCTTGGGGCCGTGCGCGTGCAACACCGAGATACCCGCGGCGGCGAGCTGCGCGGCGGCGCCGGAAACCGCCTCGTTCAGCGTCCGAGCACCCTGGGAACCACCGAAGACCAGCAGCACCGGCCCGTCGGCCGGGAGGCCGAAGTGCGCACGTGCCTCGGCGCGCAGCGCGGCGCGGTCCAGTGTGGTGATCGAGGCGCGCACCGGGATGCCCACCACCCGCGCGTCCGGCAGACCGGAGTCCGGGACCGCCGCGAGCACCCGCGCGGCGCGGCGAGCGCCGACCTTGTTCGCGATACCGGCCTTCGCGTTCGCCTCGTGCACCACCACCGGGACCGGGCGTCTGCGGCGCAGCACGCCGGCGCCCGCCGCCAGATACGCCGGAAGCGCCACGTAGCCGCCGAAACCGATGATCACGTCGGCCTCCACCGCATCGATGATCGCCCGGGTGGCGGCCACCGAGGCCCGCACCCGGCCGGGCAACCGCAGCAGATCGGCGGTGGGTTTGCGGGGCAACGGGACCGGAGGGATGAGCTCGAGCGGATAGCCGCGTTCCGGGACCAAGCGGGTCTCCAGGCCGCGTTCGGTGCCCAGTGCCGTCACTCGGATGCCATCGTCGAGCCGCCGCAACGCGTCGGCCACCGCCAGCGCCGGTTCGATGTGGCCCGCCGTGCCGCCGCCCGCGACGATTACCGAGATCACCTGGATCTTCCCCGTTCTCTTGCGTGATTGACCGGATAGCTGGGTTCCCAAGCCCGGGTGGCGCGCGCCGAGCTGGTGCCGCGGCTCTCCGGCGAGCGGCGCCGCGCCGGTTCCGCGCCGAACCGGCCGCCCCGCCCCCGCGGGAGCGCCGACGGTCCGCGGTCGGCCTGCCGCGGCGCCCGGCCGCGGCGGGCCGCGCTCGCCCGAGCCGGGGCGTACACCTCGGGTTTGGGCAACCGCAACAGCCTACTGAAACGGCCGTCCTGTCCGGCGTGCAGCGCCGCGACGGCCTCCGGCTCGTGTCGCGCGGCATTGGCGATGAGCCCGAACATGAGCAGGGTGATCGCGAGCGACGAGCCACCGGCCGACACCAAGGGCAGCTGCAACCCGGTGACCGGCAGCAGACCTACCACGTACCCGATGTTGATCATGGCTTGTCCGGCGATCCACGTCGTCGCGGAGGCGGTCAGCAATTGCAGGAACGGATCAGCCGACCGGGCGGCGATGCGCAGTCCGGTGTAGACGAACAACGCGAACAGCCCCAGCACCAGCGCGCAGCCCAGGAAGCCCAGCTCTTCGCCGATGATCGCGAAGATGAAGTCGTTGTGCGCGTTCGGCAGGTAGCTCCACTTGGCTCGGCTCTGTCCCAGCCCTCTGCCCCAGATCCCCCCGTCGGCAAGCGAATACAGGGCTTGTCGCGCTTGGTAATTGTCGCCCTGCGGATCGGAGCCCGGATTGAAGAAGGACCGGACCCGATTCGACCGATAACCGGCCGACATCGCGAGCACGCCCGCGGCCACCACACCGGAGATCGCGATCGTCACGAACAGCCGCACCGGCAGACCGCCGAACCACAGCAGGGCGCCGAGGATGATGCCCACCGCGACCGTGGTGCTGAGATTCGGCTGGACCACGATCAGCAGGCACACCAGCACGCCCGCCGGGACGAGCGGCACCAGGATGTCCCGCAGACTCGAACCGATCGCGCGCCGGGAGACCAGCAGGTGCGCGCCCCAGACGATCAAGGTCACCTTCACGACCTCCGACGGCTGCACCGAGACGGGGCCGAAGATCAACCAGCGACGCGCACCCTGCACCTGCGTGCCGATCCCCGGGATGAGCACCAGGACCAGCGCCAGCACCGACATCGCGAACAGCGGGAACGACGCCTGGCGCAGCAGGCGCAGCGGAACCCGCAGGGCCAGGTAGAACAGGACGGCGCCGATCGCCGCGAACAACGTCTGCTGGATGAACAGGGAGTACGCCGACCCGCCCTCCGCGTACTCAACGACTCCGGATGCCGACAGGACCATGACCAATCCGAGCGCCGTCAGCAGCGTGGCGATCGTCACGACCAGATGGAACGACGCGAGCGGCCGCGCCAGCCACGACGCGGGACCTCGTCCCGCCCCGCCGACGCGCGGCGCTTGCGGGCCGGCTTTTCGCGCGGCCGAGGTCCGGGCCGCCCTACCGGTCCAACGCCTGCCGTTACCCGAAGTCACGAAACGTTCTCCCGCCCTGCCCTCTGTCGTCGCTCTCGGAGGGCGTCCTGGCCGCGGCGACGGCGTGCACCGGTGTGGCTGCCGTCCGATCCCGGGGAGATGACTGGGCCGACCGGGGCGGGCCGCCACACCGCCCCGCCCCGGTCGGCAGTCACCGCAAACCCCCGGCGTCGGTGGTCCCCAGGTCACCGTCTTCCAGGGCGTGCACCGCCGCGGCGAAGCTGCGGCCCCGATGGGTGTAATCCTCGAACATGTCCAGCGACGCGGCGGCGGGGGCCAGCAGCACGGTGTCGCCGCGGCGGGCGAAACCGGCGGCCGCCCGCACCGCACGCGCCATGACCGCGTCGGCCGCGGCGGCTCTCGACGCTTCGTCACCCATCCGTGCATCGTCTCCCGCGATCAGCTCCACCACGGGGACCTCGGGCGCGTGTCGCGCCAGCGCCGCCGCGATCACCGGCGCGTCCGCGCCGAGCAGCACCGCGGCGACCAGCCGGTCGGCGACCTCCTCGACGAGGTCCTCGACGTGCGCGCCCTTGAGCTGGCCACCGGCCACCCAGACCACCTGCTGATGCGCCAGGATCGATGAACGCGCGGCGTGCGGATTGGTGGCCTTGGAGTCGTCGACGAACTCGACGCCGGCCAGCTCGCGCACGAACGCCGACCGGTGCGGGCCCACCTTGTGCTCGATCAACCCTTCCCGGACGAACTGCGGCGCCACATCGATCGCCCTGGTCAACGCGGACGCGGCGAGCGCGTCGGCGACCCCGGCGGGGCCGGGCGGGCTGATGTCGCCGACCTCGGCGAGGATGGCGGCCTTGGTGAACGCGCGGTCGAGCAGTTTGCCGTCCACGACGCCGAGTTCGCCGTCGGCGGGCACACCGACGCGGAAACCCACGGTCCGGCGTGCCTTGGACTTGCGGCCCAGCGAGGCCGCGACCGGATCGTCCAGACCGACCACGCCGACCCGGCCGACCAGCGCCCTGGCCTTGGCCGCGGCGTAGGCGTCCAGGCCGCCGTGCCAATCGAGGTGATCCTCGGCCACGTTGAGCACGACCCCGGCCTCCGGGCGCACCGACGGCGCCCAGTGCAGCTGGAACGACGACAGCTCCACCGCGAGCACCTGCGGACCGGGGTTGCGCCGCAGGGCGTCCAGGATGGGAAGGCCGATGTTGCCGCAGGCGACGCTGGCGATGCCCGCGGCGCGCAGGATCGCGTGGGTCATCTGGGTCGTGGTGGTCTTGCCGTTGGTGCCGGTGACGACCAGCCATTTGCGGACCGGACCGTAGATCCTGGCCTGGTCGACCCACCAGGCGAACTCCACGTCGCCCCACACCGGCGTGCCCTCGGCCACCGCCGACGCCAGCACCGGCGAGTCCGGCCGCCAGCCCGGGCTGGTGATCACCAGCGCGAACCGGCTCCAGTCCGTGTTCTCCAGCTCCGTGGTGGTGGCCACGTCGAGCCCGAGCCCGGCCGCCTCGGCCAGGGCGGCGGCGCCGCCGTCGGTGACCACCGGGCGCGCGCCGATGTCGAGCAGCGGTTCGACCAGCGAGCGTCCCGACACTCCCCAGCCGGCGACCAGGACGTCGCGGCCGCGCAGGAATTCCAGCATCGGCCCCGGTGAGCGCAGGGCGCGCGGCGAATGTTCGACCATCTCGCTCACCCGACCGCGGAGAGGTATTCGCTGTAGAACAGCCCGAGCCCGACGGCGGACGCCATCGCGGCCAGCAGCCAGAACCTGATGATCACCGTCGTCTCGGCCCACTTGCTGAGTTCGAAGTGATGGTGGAACGGCGCCATCTTGAACAACCGGTTGCGCGTCGTGCGGAAGACCGCGACCTGCAACACCACCGACGCGGTCTCGGCGACGAACAGCGCGCCGATCACGATCATCAGCAGTTCGGTCCGGGTGGTGATGGACAGGCCCGCCAGCAGGCCGCCGAGCGCGAGCGAACCGGTGTCGCCCATGAAGATCTTGGCCGGGGCGGCGTTCCACCACAGGAACCCGACGCACGCCGCCGCGCCCGCGGCGCAGACCAGCGCGAGGTCCAGCGGATCGCGCACGTTGTAGCAGCCGGTCTCGGGCTTGGTCTCGCAGGCGTGGTAGTACTGCCAGAACGTGATGATCACGTATCCGCCCAGCACCAGGCTCATCGATCCGGCGGCCAGCCCGTCGAGTCCGTCGGTGAGGTTCACCGCGTTGGACCAGGCGACCACCACGAAGCAGACGAACACCAGGAACACGACCACGCCCATGGTGACCGTGCTGATGTCGCGCACGTAGGACAGGTGCCTGCTGGCGGGGGTCAACCCGCTCCCGCCGCGGAACTGCAGTGCGAGAAAGCCGAAGATCACGGCCGCGGACAGCTGGCCGATGTACTTGCCCGCCGCGGTCAGGCCCAGGTTGCGTTGCTTGCGGATTTTGATGAAGTCGTCGACGAAACCCACCGCGCCCAGAGCCGTGGCCAGTCCGAGCACCAGCAACGCGGACGCCGACGGACCGTCGGCGTCGTAGCCGATGCCGATCAGATGGGAGCCGAGGTAACCGGCCCACATGCCGACCAGGATGGCGACGCCGCCCATCGTGGGTGTACCGCGCTTGGCCTGGTGGCTGGCGGGTCCGTCGACCCGGATCTCCTGCCCGAAGCCCTGCTTGGCGAACAACCGGATCAGCAGCGGGGTGAGCAGGATCGAGACCGTCAGCGCGATCGCCGCGGCGAAGAGAATCTGCCTCATCCTGCTGCCTCCGTGTCCTGTCCCACCCCGCTGTTCGCCGCGCCGCCGCGTGCGGCCGGGTCGGTCAGATGCTCGGCGACCGCCCACAAGCCGACCGACTTCGATGCCTTCACCAGCACCACGTCGCCGGGCGCGACTTCCCGTTCGAGCAGCGCGATCGCCGCGTCGATGTCCGGTACCAGGACCGATTCCTCACCCCATGACCCTTCCATCACCGCGCCCTGGTGCAGCGCGCGGGCGGGCCGCCCGGTGCCGACGACGACCACCCGGCTGACGTCCAACCGCACCGCGAGCCGCCCGATGGCGTCGTGCTCGATGACGGATTCCTCGCCGAGTTCGGCCATTTCGCCGAGCACCGCCCAGCTGCGCCGCGGCGACTCGCCCGCGCGCGCCATACTCACCAGCGCCTTGAGCGCGGCGCGGACCGAATCCGGATTCGCGTTGTAGGAGTCGTTGACGACGGTGACGCCGTCCGCGGTTGTCCGTACGTCCATCCGGCGCGCGGACGCGGCGCGCGCACCCGACAGCGCCGCGATGACGGTGTCCAGATCGGCGCCGCACTCCAGCGCGACCGCGATGGCCGACAGCGCGTTGCCGACCTGGTGCTCGCCGTGCACGGCCAGGCGCACCGGCGCGCTGCCCGCGGGGGTGTGCACCGTGAACGCGGCCCTGGCCTGGTCGTCGAGCCGGATATCGGTGGCCCGCACGTCGGCGGTCGCGGCTTGCCCGACGGTCACCACCCGCGCCGACGTCCGCGCGGCCATCGCGGCGACCTGCGGATCGTCGGCGTTGAGCACGGCGAGCCCGGTGGGCGGCAACGCCTCGACCAGCTCGCCCTTGGTCTTCGCGATGGCCTCGCGGCTGCCGAACTCGCCGAGATGCGCGGTGCCCACGTTGAGCACCACGCCGATGCCCGGGGGCGCCACCTCGGCCAGCGCGGCGATGTGCCCTGGTCCGCGCGCGGACAGCTCCAGCACCAGGAACCGGGTGCCCGCGTCGGCGCGCAACGCCGTCCACGGGTGCCCGAGTTCGTTGTTGAACGATCCCGGCGGGGCCACCACCGTGCCCAGCGGCGCCAGAACGGCGGCCAGCAGGTCCTTGGTGGAGGTCTTGCCGGACGAGCCGGTGACGCCGACGACGGTGAGCCCGCCCGCGGCGACGAGACGCGACACGCTGGCGCGGGCCAGCGCGGCGAGCGCGGTCAGCACCGCGGCGCCGGAACCATCCGAATCATGGCTGAGCGCAACCGACTTCGACGGTACGGCGCCGCGGGTGGGGGTGACCACGATGGCGGGCACGCCGACCGGGCGCGCCGCGAGCACCGCCACCGCACCCGCGGCGATCGCCGCGCCCGCGTAGTCGTGACCGTCGGAGCGCTCGCCCGGCAGCGCCAGGAACAGGTCGCCGGAACCGATTCGGCGCGAATCGAATTCGACCGCGCCGGTCACTCGCACCTCCGGGTCTGCGACGTCGTGCAGCGTGCCGCCGACGACCTCCGCGATCTCCCGCAGTGTCATCTCGATCATGAAACCGTCAAGTCCTCCGCGTGGTTACCTTGCGGACTGCGTCTTTCCAATGCGGCCGCGAGTACGTCGCGGTCGTCGAAGGGGTGCTTCACGCCCTGGATCTCCTGCCCTGCCTCATGTCCTTTGCCCGCGATCAGCACCACGTCACCGGGGCGCGCCCACGCCACCGCCGCCGCGATGGCTTCCGCTCGGTCACCGATCTCCCGCACCTCGCCGCGCTCGGCCTCCGGGACCGCCAGCGCACCGGAGCGCACGGCGGCGCGAATGGCCGCCGGGTCCTCGGTGCGCGGATTGTCGTCGGTGATGACCAGCAGGTCGGCGCCGCGCGCGCTCACGGCGCCCATCAGCGGCCGCTTCGCCGCGTCCCGGTCACCGCCCGCGCCGACCACCACCGCGAGCCGTCCCGCGGTGTCCGCCGCGAGATGCCCGCGCAGCGTGGCGATCACGGACTCCAGCGCCGCGGGCTTGTGCGCGTAGTCGACGATCGCCAGGAAGTCCTGTCCGCGCTCCACCCGCTGCATCCGGCCGGGCACGTCCACGGTCGCCAGCGCGGGCGCCGCGACCGACGGCTCGACGCCCGCCGCCGCGCACACCGCCACCGCCAGCAGGCCGTTGGCGACGTTGTAGTGGCCGGGGAGCCGCAGCCGCACCGGGATCTCCCCGTGCGGACCCGCAGCGGTGAAGTCTTGCTCGCCGCCGTGCGCCGCCACCGGGCCGGTGACGCTCCAGGCGGCGGTCCGGGTGGTCGCCACCGTGACGGGGTTCGGCAGACCGGCGGCCAGCCGCTGCCCCCACTCGTCGTCCACGCAGACCACGGCGGTGCGCGCCGCGACCGGCGAATCAGGTTCGAACAGCTTGCGTTTGGCGGCGAAGTAGTCCTCGAAGTCGGCGTGGAAGTCGAGGTGGTCCTGGGAGAGGTTGGTGAACGCGCCCACCGCGAACCGCACCCCGTCCACCCGGCCCAGCGTCAGCGCGTGGCTGGACACCTCCATCACCACCGCGTCCACGCCCTGCTCGACCATCAGCGCGAACATCGCGTGCAACTGCGGCGCCTCGGGCGTGGTCAGCGCGCTCGGCACCCGCCTGCCGCCGATCCTGGTCTCGATGGTGCCGATCAGCGCGGTGGACAGCCCCGCCGCGGCCAGGCCCGCCTCCACCAGATAGGAGGTCGTGGTCTTCCCCGAGGTGCCGGTGATTCCCACGATGCGCAGCCGCTCCGACGGATTGCCGTAGATCGTCGCCGACAGCTCGCCCAGCACCGCTCTCGGGTTCTCCCGCACCAGCACCGGCACGTCCAGCGGACCGGCCAGCTCCGCGCCCGCCGCGTCGGTCAGCACCGCGACCGCGCCCTGGGCCACCGCGTCCCGCGCGAAGCGCGCACCGTGCGCGCGGGCGCCGGGCAGCGCGGCGAACAGGTCACCGGGCAGCACGGCGTTCGAGCGCTGCTCGATGCCGGTGACCGACACGCCGCGCACAGCCGATTCGGGACTCGTCGCGGCGCCGATGACGGCGGCCAGCGACGCCAGCGGCGTTGACGGCGAATGCTCTGGCCGCAATGCGCGCGGTTGACCGGACTGCACAGAAACCAGGCTCCTTTCGGGGGCGGCGATCGACGTGTCAGGTTACCGGCGACCGGTCACGGCGGGACCATGCGCCCCATCGCAAGGCCGGGGAGGTCGCCCACCGCACCCTACGGGTTCGCCCGCCCGCTCCGGACCGCGCCACGCGGCATCCGCACGCCACCGCTCGAGGACGCGAGGCGCACGGCGGGCCGCCACGCGTCTTCGCCCCCCGAATACCGCACTCACCTGCAATTTCCTCCGCACAGATCCGATGTTCGCTACCGATCGCAGCCCCGGCACGCCGGGCGGGACAGCTCGCTCAGCCCGCCTGCAGGACGAATTGCCGGGACGGCTGCGCGGACGGCGGAATGCGGTCGCGCTGCAAGGCCCACGAGGCGATGTTGTGGAACAGCGGCGCGACCGAACCGCCGCCGGAGCCGTCGGAACTGCGGACGGGCGCGTCGAGCATGAGCCCGATCACGTACCGCGGATTGTCCGCGGGAACCATGCCCGCGAAGGTGATCCAGAACGACGACGTGGAGTAGCACCGGCACGCGCGATCGACCTTCTGCGCGGTACCGGTCTTGCCCGCCACCTGATAGCCGGTGATGGCCGCGGGCCATCCGGTGCCGTTCTGGTTGGCGTTCATCGGGTCACGCTGCACCACGGCCTGGAACATGGTTCGCAACGTGGCGGCGGTCTGCTTGCTCACCACGCGCACGCCGTCCGGTTGGGTCTCCTCGGCGCGCGTGCCGTCGGGCGCGATCTTCGCCCGCACGATCCGGGGCGGAATCCGCACGCCGTCGTTGGCGATCGCCTGGTACATGCTCGCCATCTGCAGCGTCGTCATCGAAAGACCCTGCCCGATCGGGAGATTCGCGAAGGTGCCGCCGGACCACTGCTCCCGGTCCGGCATCAGGCCCGCGCTCTCGCCCGGCAGGCCGATGCCCGTGCGCTGCCCGAGCCCGAACCGGTGCGCCATGTCGGCGAAGCGGTCCTCGCCCACGCGCTGCGCGAGCATCAGCGTGCCCACATTGGAGGACCGGCCGAAAATGCCCGTGGTCGTGTAGGGCTCGACGCCGTGCGACCACGCGTCGTGCACCGTGACGCCCGCCATCTGGATCGCGCCGGGCACCTGATGCACCTCGTCCGGATCGGTCAGGCCGTAGTCGATGGCCGCGGCCGCCGTGACGATCTTGTTCACCGAGCCCGGCTCGAACACGTCCGTGACCGACGGGTTGCTCAATTGGGCATTGGCCCACTTCTGCGGACCCAGGCTGGGGTTGAAGGTGTTGTCGTTGGCCATCGCCAGCACCTGCCCGGTCTTGGCGTCCAGGACGACGGCCGAGGCGCTGCCCGCACCCGACACGTCCTTGGCTTGCTGCACCTGCTGTTGCACGTAGTACTGCAGGTCCGAGTCCAGGGTGAGTTCGACGGAGGCTCCGTTGACCGCGGGCTGCTCGTCGCGCCAGCTGCCAGGGATGACCGCGCCGTCGGAACCGCGATCGTAGGTGTGCGATCCGTCGGTACCCGCCAGCACCGAGTCCAGCGACGACTCGAGCCCGATCTGCCCGTGGCCGTCCCAGCCGACCGCACCGACGACATTCGCCGCCAGCGACCCGCCGGGATACACCCGCGGACTCTGCTGATCGGCGCCGACTTGTGGGAATTTCTCGGTGATCTCGTCGGCGATGCGCGGGTCGACGTTCTGGGCGAGGAACACGAATTGCTCGTCGCTGTTCAGCTTCGCGAGCAGGTCCGATTCCGCGGGCGCGTCTTTGCCGAGCTTCTCGTGGACGGTGCGCGCGATGTCGCGCAGCCGCTGGTCCGGATCCGGCGCCTTGTCGCTCTTGGCCCTGGCGTCCGCCAATTCCTTCCGGACGGCGACCGGCCGGAAGTGCAGCGCCTTGGCCGACACGGTGAACGCCAGCGCCTTGCCGTTGCGGTCGGTGATCGGGCCGCGGGTGGCCGGATCGGGCTGATGGGTGGTGCGCTGGCTGGCCGCCTGCGCGGACAGCCCCGGCGCCGCGACGCTCTGCACCCACAGCAATTGCAGCGCGACCACCGCGAGCGCGACGAGCATGACCACCCGGCCGACGCCGAGGCGCAACCGGAGCGGACCGTCCGGGACAGCCGCCGCCGATGGCCGCGGCCTGCCCGTGGCACGGGGGGCCGCGGGCCCGCGTCGCCGGCGCGGCGCGGGCCCGGGATGGGTCACTGCGGCACTCCCTGGGGCGCCGGCGCGGCTTCCGGATCGGTCGAGGTCGCGTCCGCCGGTGTCTGCGGCGCGGCGGCGGGCGGTGTGGGCGCGGGCAGTCCCGCCTGGGGCGGAACGACCGGCGCGGGCGCTGCCGGGACCTGGCTACCCGGCGGGGGCGACGCGTTCACCTGGGCGTCGGCCGGCGGCCCGGTGTTCGGCCGGCCCGGTACGGGAGCTCCGGGCGTGGTGGTGACCGGAACCACCCGCTCGCCTTGCGGCGAACGCGCCGAGGGCCCGGCGTTCAGCGGCGGCACGGGAGTGCCCTGAGCCGGGGTGGGCTTGCCGATCACGGTGACCGAGCCGTCCGGTCCGATCAGCAGACGGGCCGGGTCCTTGGCGGGGATCATCCCCAGCTCGCGCGCCCGCAGGGCCAGTTCCGGCGCCGAATCGGCGACCTCGACCTCGCGCTGCAGGGCCGCGCGCTCGTCGGCCAGCCGCCGGTTCGTCGCCCGCGCGTCGCCGAGTTGGTAGCTGTCCTCGGCGGCGCGGGTGGTCAGCAGCAAGGTGAGCGCGAGGCCGCATCCGAGCAAGGCGATGATGGCCGTGACGAACGGGATGCGCGTGGCCATCGCCGAGCGCCGCACGGTAGGCAGGAAGGTGCTGTCCGACCCGGTCTCGGCGCGCATCCGCCGCCGCGCGTAGGCGCGCTGCGCCGCGCCCGATTTCACCCGCTCGGCATCCTGGACCCGCCGGGCGACCCGGCCCGGCGCTTCGACGGTCCGCGTCCGCACGCTCATCGATTCCCCTCCTCTGTCCTCCCGGGACGCCGGAGCGGCACAGCGCGCCGCTGTCTCATCCGGCCTCCGCCGGCTGCGCGGGACATCCGCGCGCGGCCGGCGCGGCGAAGCGCCGGGTACTGCTCGCTCACCGCGCCTCCTCGATCCGCTCGGCGGCACGCATGCGTACCGGGGCCGCCCGCGGGTTGTCCTCGATCTCCTGCTCGGTCGCCTTTTCCGCGCCCCGGGTCAGCATCCGGAACTCCGGTCCCATGCCGGGGAGTTCGACCGGCAGGTCCACCGGGGTTCGGGACGCGGTGCGTGCGGCCAACTCCTGCTTGACCACCTTGTCCTCCAGTGATTGGTAGGACATGACGACGATGCGGCCGCCCACGCGCAGCGCGGCCAGCGCGGCGGGCAGTGCGGCTCGCAGGGAGTCGAGCTCCCCGTTGACCTCCACCCGCAGCGCTTGGAAGGTGCGCTTGGCCGGATGCCCGCCGGTGCGGCGCGTCGCCGCGGGGATCGTGGCGTACAGCAGTTCCACCAGTTCGGCGCTGGTACGAAACGGTTTGACCTGGCGACGGCGGATCACCTCCGCGGCGATCCGGCCGGCGAAACGTTCCTCTCCGTAGGTCTTCAGCACCCGGGCGAGGTCGCCGTGGCTGTAGGTGTTGAGTACGTCGGCGGCGGTGAGCCCGCTGGTCGGGTCCATCCGCATGTCCAGGGGGGCGTCGACGGAATAGGCGAAGCCGCGATCGGCCTCGTCCAGCTGCATCGACGACACGCCGAGGTCCATCAGGATCGCCGAGACCGAACCGGTGGCGGGCAGCCCCGCCTCCCGCAGCGCGTCGGCGATGCCGTCATAGCGGGTGTGCACCAGCGTGATTCGGTCCGCGAAGGGTGCGAGCCGCTCGCCGGCCAACCGCAGCGCGGTGGTGTCACGGTCCAGCCCGACCAGATGGAGGCCGGGGTAGCTGCTCAGGAAGTGCTCGGCGTGCCCGCCGAGGCCGAGCGTCGCGTCGACGTAGACCGCGCCGGGCTCGGACAAGGCCGGGCCGAGCAGCGCGTCGGCTCGCTCGAGCAGAACCGGAACATGGCGGGGACCGCGCTGTTCACGGTTCACCTCGACCTCCCGGAGTCTGCCTCGCGTCGTCGCGCACCGCACACGGGTCGCCTTGATACACAGTGCTTTCGATAGAAGTGCGAATGCCCCGTGGTCTCTGACCGAACTTCGGCACCTGGCGTCGGGGAAGTACGTCAGGGTCCGCGTCCGGGCAGAGACCGCGTGGCACTCGCGCGCCCGCGGCTAGAAGATTCCGCCCAGCGACTCGTCTCTGGCTTGCGAGAAGTCCTCCTCGTGCTCGGCGAGGTAGGACTCCCACGCCTGCTTGTCCCAAATCTCCAGGAAGTCGACCGAACCGATCACCACGCAATCCCTTTGCAGGTTGGCGTAGCGACGATGGTCGGCGGACAACACGATCCGGCCCTGCGCGTCCGGACGCTGCTCGTCCGTTCCGGCCGCGAGGGCCCGGACGAACGCACGGGCCTGCGGATTGCTTCGAGACGCGGCCGCGGCCCGCCGGGCGAGCGCGGTGAACTCCTCTTTCGGGTACACGGCAAGGCTGTGGTCCTGCCCCTTCGTGACCATCAACCCTCCCGCCAGATCGTCTCGAAACTTCGCAGGCAACGTGAGTCGCCCCTTGTCGTCCAAGCGAGGTGTGTAGGTACCGAGAAACATCTCGATACCTCCCTAACGATCACCTCGATGGTCGGCCCTTCAGTACTGCGCGCTCCACATTACCCCACTTTCCCCCACTTTCAATCGAAACAAGCGGTGATCTGGCTCCCGACCCAGACGATTCCGCAGGTCATGCCAGCTATCACCGGCGTGGAGAACTTTCGCGAGTTCTGCCGACACGCGCCACCCCTGCGGACAAACGCCCGAAAACACCCAGCAAACTCCTTGGTGCCGGTTGCGCGGGGGCGCGGTGGGGGAACTTCGTGGGGAGGTGTGGGGGAAGGCGGAAGCGCGGCCCGATGATCATCCACGGCGCGGGAGGCCGCATACGCGAACCGGCGACGCCGCACCATCGCGGTGCGGCGTCGCCGGTCGTGCTGAAGTTGTCCGGCTACGGGCGAGCTACTCCTGCTCGAACCGCCGGCGGAAGCGATCCTCCATGCGCTCGGAGAAACCGCCCGATTTCCGCTGGCGACCCCGGCCGCCCGAGCCGCCGGACGCCGCCTGGCCGCCGGACCGATCATTCTTGGCGATGCTCTTGGAGGTGCCGAGCAGCAGCAGCACGCCGGCGCCGAACATCACGATGAACCCGATCAGGCTGATGATCGGGAAGCCGCCGGGCTTCACTGGTGCGGCGATGCCTGCGACGAGGAGAAAGAGGCCGAGGACGAACAACGCCGCGGCCTGGAGTCTGCGACGACTCGAGGTCGAACGTAGCCGTCCGCCGCGGACGGACGAGGCGAACTTGGGATCCTCAGCATAGAGAGCGCTCTCGATCTGTTCGAGCATGCGCTGCTCGTGCTCGGAGAGTGGCACGGTACCTCCCCCGGCACTAGGACGTGGCTGTCGCCTCCGGGTAGACGACAGATAGCCGACCTTGGCGGCCATCTGACACCAATGATACGAGTTCGATCAGGGCCAGACCACCTAATGTGCGCAGTAGGACGTAGTCCGTCTTCAGCCCGTTAACCAATCGGTCATCCCGCCGGACAATCCGGGGGCGGGCCGCAACCGAGCCGATGCCGCGAGGAGATCTTCCACGTCGTGCAGGAATGCCGCGACCCGGGAAGAGAACTCGTCCGCCTCGTGTTCGTCGACGTTCCGGTCCAGTCCCGCCTCCAGCGCCGCCCTGAGCTCCGAGCGCGCGCTGAAGTAATCCGCCCACATCACGAATTCCGGCGCGGCGCGCTGCATCAGCACCCACGCGTTGCGCGAGCGCGCCCGGGGTGCGGCATCGGCGCCCGTGAGCGCGATCACCGCGCCCGCGCCACGCAACGCCGCCAAGTAGGCGGTGCGGAACCGCTCCCGTGGATCCCGTTCCCCCGCCGCCTGCATGAGCAACCCGTCCGCGCGCTCCAGCAGTTTGCCGGCCCGGCCGGGCCGGCCCGGATGTTCCACTCGACCAGACATCGCCGTCCCTCCACCATCGCGTACCTTGGCCCGTATCCGTGCTGGACGCGGCGTGCCCCACCGCTTTCCAGCACCGCCCGGACCGAACAGGTATTCGAACGTTTGAATTGAGCTTCAATATAAAGACGCCCACCGACAAACTTCCGCGTCCGCGCGACCGACGAGAGCCATGACCGCCGTCAAGCCCAATCACACTCCCGCACCCGCCGTCATCGATCTCTCGGTGGCGGCTCTGCGCTCCCGGCTGCACGACGCGCTGGCGGTCTACGTGGCCGCGATGGACTATCCGCGCGGGACCGAGAACCATCGCGCGCCGATGTGGACCGAGCACACCACCCGGCCCGGCTGGCAGGCGGTGGCCGCGGTGCTGCCCGACGACTCCGGCCGGATCGATCTGCGCACCGCGCCGATCGTGGCGATCGCCTACGGCTATCGCGGCGCCGCGCACCAGTGGTGGCACCAGCAGGTGCACAGCGGGATGCGGCGTTCGGGCTGGCCGGAACACTCCGCGCGGGAGCTGCTCTCGGACTACTTCGAGCTCACCGAACTGCACGTGCATCCCGCCGCACAGGGCCGCGGCATCGGCGGCACGCTGCTGGAACGGCTGCTGCGCGATCGCACCGAGCGCGCCGTGCTGCTGTCGACGCCCGAGGTCGCCGGTGAGGACAATCGCGCCTGGCGGCTGTACCGCAGGCAGGGATTCACCGACGTGGTCCGCAATTTCGTCTTCGCGGGCGACAACCGGCCCTTCGCGATCCTCGGCAGGCGGCTGCCGCTGTGAGGGTCACGTGACGGCGGTCGTCGTCGGCTCGGGTCACAACGCCTTGGTCGCAGCGTGCTATCTCGCCCGCGCCGGTCACCAGGTCGAAGTGCTCGAACGCGACGTGGTCCTCGGCGGGGCGGTCTCGACGGTCGAACGGTTCCCCGGCCATCGCGTCGATCGCGGCTCGTCGGCGCACATCATGATCCGCCACACCGGCATCGTCGAGGAGCTGGAACTCGCCCGCTTCGGCCTGCGGTACATCGATTGCGACCCATGGGGTTTCACCCCCGCGCACGGCGGCCGTCCCGCCCTGGTGTTCCAGCGCGACCTGGAAGCGACCTGCGCGTCGATCGCGGCGGCCTGCGGACCACGCGACGCGGACGCCTACCGTCGCTTCGTGCGGGTGTGGGGCCCGCGCAGCGCCCGGGTGATGCGGGCCTTCGGCGGCGGGCCGACGCCGGGCCGGCTGGTGCGGTCGTTCTGGGGTCTGGAGGCGAAGGACGGCGGCAGCGCCCTGTCCCGGGAGTTCCTGCAATCCGGTGACGCGCTGCTGGACGCCTGCTTCGAGGACGAACGGTTGAAGGCGTCACTGGCCTGGTTCGGCGCGCAGTCCGGCCCGCCGATGTCGGAGCCCGGCACGGCGCCGATGGTGGGGTTCGCCGCGCTCATGCACACGCTGCCGCCGGGGCGCGCGGTCGGCGGCAGCGGGGCGCTGACCACGGCGCTGGTGGCGCGGCTGCGCGCCGACGGCGGGGTGGTGACCGCGGGCGACGCGGTGTCCGCGCTGCGCCGCGACGGCGAGCGCTGGCGGGTGCGCACCGCGTCGGGCCGAGAGCTGCGCGCCGACATCGTGATCGCGGGCTGCCATGTGCTGACCACGCTGGAGCTGCTGCGCGACGGCGGCTTCGACGGCGCGCTGCTCGACGGCTGGCGCAGGCGCATCCGCGTGGGGCCCGGAATCGGAATGGTGGTGCGGGCCGCCACCACGGCACTGCCTCGTTATCCCGGCAGCCCGGCCGACCAGTCCGCCCGCGGCCTGCAATTCCTGGTGTCCGACCGCGCGCAGTTGCGGCGAGCGCACGGCGCGGCGCTGGCCGGGGACCTGCCGCCGCGACCGGTCGTCCTGGCCATGAGCTTCAGCGCGCTCGACCCGACCATCGCGCCGCCCGGCGCGCATCAGTTGTCGCTGTGGGCGCAGTGGCATCCCTACCGCCTGTCCTCCGGTGCCGATTGGGCCGATCTCGCGCAGCGCGAAGGCGAGCGGATCATCGCCGAAGTCGACTCGTACGCGCCTGGTTTCGCCGGCACGGTGACGCACACGCACGTGCAGACGCCGGTGGAGTTGGAGCGCGAGCTCGGGCTCATCGGCGGCAACGTCATGCACGTGGAGATGTCGCTGGACCAGATGATGCTGTGGCGCCCGCTGCCCGAGCTGGCGGGCCAGCGGGTGCCCGGCGCGCGGGGGCTGTATCTGACCGGCGCGTCCACCCACCCCGGTGGCGGCGTCTCCGGCGCGAGCGGCCGCACGGCCGCCGCGCTCGCGCTGCGCGACCTGAACCGGCGCGGCCTGTCGCGGTGGCTGCGCCGATGACGGATGCGGGTGACCCGCCGCCGGCCGCCACGAATCGGACGGCACCCGGCCGCCCCGCGGGCCCCGGGTCCCCGTATCGCTCGGCGACCTTCCTCCTACCGCTGGCCCTCGTCGTCCTGACGGTCGCCGCGCAGATCGGATATCCGCTGGCCACGGGCGGCGCGCGGGACCGCGTCACCGTGGCCGTCGTGCTGCTCTCCGCCGCCGCCGCGCTGGCGCACGCGACCGCGACCAGGGGCTTCCGCTACGCCGCCGGCTTCCTGGTCATCGTCTCCGGCGTCGGGCTCACGGCGGAGGTGATCGGCACCGCGACCGGCATTCCGTTCGGCTGTTACCAGTACGCCACCGACCGGCTCGGGCCCGCGTTGCTCGAGGTGCCGCTGCTCGTCCCGCTGGCCTGGACCGGCGGGATGTATCCGGTGTGGGTGGTGGCCGGGATGGTGTCGCGCCGCACGGCCGCCCGGGTCCTGGCGACGGCGGCGGGCGCGGTGGGCTGGGACCTGTTCCTCGATCCGCAGATGGTGGCCGACGGGCAGTGGACCTGGTGCGACACCAGCTCCGGGCTACCCGGGCTGGAGTGGATTCCGGTGACGAACTACCTGGGCTGGTTCGCCGTCGCGCTCCTGATGGGCGGATTGCTCGCGATCTGGGAGCGCGCGGCGCCGGATCCCGTGCCTGCGCGCAGCCGCGCGATCGCGCTCACCGTGCCGGTGGCCTTGTTCTTGTGGACCTGGCTCGGATCGGCGCTGGCCCACGCGGTGTTCCTGGATCTTCCGTCGTCCGCCGGGTACGGCTTCGCCGGCCTGGGCCTGCTGGGCGTCCCGCTGCTGGTCGCCCTGGCTCGCGCGCGCCGCTGACCGAGCCCGCCTTCCCGCGCGTGGCACGCCGACGCGCGCTGCGACTGGCGCGTTTCATTACCGGCGGTTGGCCTGGCACGATGTCACCCGTGCAGCCGAGTCCCGTCACCACGAAATCCGATGCCACGGCCCTCGCGCCGCGGCGGGCCCGACGCCGCGGCGCGCGCGTCGCTTCGGTCCTCCTGCTCGCGGCGATGCTGGTCCCGATGCTCGCCGGCTGCCTGCGGGTGCAGGTCTCGATGGGGGTCTCGTCCAACGACCGGGTGTCCGGACGCATCGTCGCCGCCGTGGTGCCCACCGACCCCGGGGACAAGGGCCCGCAGTTGAAGGCGCCCGAGACGCTGGCGGCCAAGGTGCGGGTGGAGCCGTACGCCCAGGACGGATACGCCGGCAGCCAGGTCTTCTTCGAAGACCTGTCCTTCGGTGACGTGCAGCAGCTCGGGCAGTTGTCCGAGCAGACCCAGGGCATGTTCCAGTTGCAGTTCCAGCGCACCGGCGACCTGGTCAGCCTGAGCGGGCGGGTCGATCTGAAGTCCGTGCCGCCGCACGGCTCGGACGTGCAGTTCACCGTCGCGTTCCCGGCGCGCGTCGCCAAGACCAACGGCAACCGCGAGGGCGACAACGTCGTCTCCTGGAAGCTGCCGTCCGGTGAGGTCTCCAAGCTGCACGCCGAGGTCAGCTACGCCGACCCGAACACCCGCTCGTTCGCGGGCTGGGCGGGCATCGCGGGCGGCATCACGCTGGCGGTGGCCGCCATCGTCGCCGCGATGGCGTACATGGACCGCAATCCCGCGGCGCCCGGCGCGCCGGAAGTCGGCTTCTCGCTGAGCCGCTGGTGGCGCTCGGTGACGCAGAATCGCTGAGCGGCGGGGCGGTGTGCCGGGATAGCGTGACCCCCATGGTGCATGCCGACCTGCCGAAGACGTTGCGTGCGAACTCGATTCTGCCCAGCACCGCCACCGCGGTGGCGGTGCTCGGCGCGGGCCTCGCGCTATACAACCGAATCACCGTGCGGCGGTTGCCGGATACCCCGACGACAGTGATCGAGCCGGTCACCGTCTGCGTTCCCGCGCGGAACGAAGCCGACCGGCTGCCCGATCTGATCGCCGATCTGCGCGCTCAGGTGGGCGTACCCCGCCTGGCGGTGCGCATCCTCGACGACGCCTCCTCCGACGGCACCGGCGCCGCCGCCCGCGCGGCGATCGACGACGACCCGCGCTTCACCCTGCTGCGCACCGAGTCCGACCCCGTCCCCGGCTGGACCGGGAAGGCCGCGGCCTGCGTCCGTCTGGCCGAGGACGTGTTCACGCCGGTGCTGATCTTCTTGGACGCCGACGTGCGGCTGGCGCCGCACGCGCTCGCGGCGGCGGTCGGCGCGCTGCGCGCAGGACGAGCCGCGCTGGTCTCCCCGTGGCCTCTGCAAGTGGCCGCATCCGTGGCGGAGGCCGTCGTGCAGCCCCTGCTGTGCTGGTCGTGGGCCTCGACGTTGCCGATGGCCGTGGCCGACCGGAGCCTGCGGCCCGCGACGGCGGTGGCCTGCGGCCAGTTTCTCGTGTTCGACAACGCCGCCTACCGCGCGGTGGGCGGTCACACGACGGTGGCCGGGAGCGTCACCGAAGACCTCGACATCGCCCGTACGCTGCGGCGAGCCGGTCATTCCACCGTGCTGGCGGCCGCGGGAGGGCTGGCGCGCACCAGGATGTATCGCGGTGCGGCCGAAGTGGACGCGGGCTACACCCGTTGGCTGTGGTCGGCCTACGACGGCACGATTGCGGGTGGAGCGGCGGTGGGACTCGTTGCGGCCATTGCCTATTGGGTGCCGCCCGTGGCGACGGTAGTCGGCCGGGGCGCGGTCCGCCGGATCGGCCTGATCGGCTGGCTCGCCGCCGTCGCCGGGCGGCTGCTGGCCCGCTCGACCGAAACCGGCGGCCCCTTGAGCCGCGCGGATGTCGCGGCCGCCGTGGCGCATCCGGTGTCGGTGGCGGCCTATCTGCTGCTGTGGGCGCGTTCGCATCGGGCCCGCCGCCGCGGCACGGCGCGCTGGAAAGGTCGTTCGCTCACCTGAGCGACCGCGCCGCGGCCGGCGGAACTCACGGCACCGCGGTGATTCCGACCGTCGGCAAGAACATGCACGACTTCGCGCCGTTCTGCACCGTGCCGAAGACCGCGGCGAGAACGGTGCCCTTGCCGGTGTCCACCGGGACCGCGCGCACCCCACCCATCGGGAGGGACGCGACGAGGAAGTCCCGGATGGCCTGCTCGGCCGTGGGCCGCAGGTCCGCGGGAACAGCCGCGGGAATCATCGAGCGGGCGACCTCCGGCAGCGGCCCCATGGCGGCCGTGCCGCCGCGGCCGGTGCTCAGGTTGAGCCAGGCCACCTGCATGCCTCCGGTGTTCGAGCCGTCCGGCCCGAGACCGTAGGGCACGAAGGTGAACATGGCCTGCCCCGCTTTGACGGCGCTGAGATCCTGGCCGGGAATCTGCACGCTGTTCTTCGGCCAGGGCCCCGGAATGGCGCCCGCCACGGCAGGCGCCAGACCGGCCGTGGTGTTGTCGAGACAGAACGCCGACGCGCTCGGATAGGCGAAGGGCTGGATACCGAGCGCGCGCAGCGCGTCGATCGCGGCTTGGTAGGCGCCGAACAGGTCACCTGGGGCGGCGACCGGCACGGAGTGCTCGGAGAACGCGGGAATCGTGGCATCCGGAGCCGCGAACGCGGTGGCCGGGCCGGCGAGCGCGAAGGCGATGGAACTGGTCGCGACAGCGGACAACTGGGTCAGACGGCGCAATATGGTCACGAAACCTCCTCATCGGCGGAACGATCGAGGGGCACAGTACTCCGGCAAACGCCTCCAACAGCCTGGATTGGGCATAGCAATTTCTTGGCGAGTCCTGTTTGCCCGGAACGGACTTCCGCTCGGCCGACCGGCGTTCCCCAGCCCCGGCGATAGCCGTATGCTGCATCGGGCCGCCGGATTCCCGCCGCCGCGCACTCGCCCTCCGCGAGGCGCCCGGGCCCACGCCGCCCACGAGCGAGCAGCGCATCCCTGGTTACTACAAGGATCCGAGGCATCGGCGTCGACAAGGTCTACGCTCACGCTGATTACTTCTCTTGTTCCAGGCTTCCCTTGCTGGGCATCATGATTCGGCTCGCCTCCGACATCCGTCGCCGGGGGTCGGCGCCAACCATCCAGAGCGACCGAGAGACCTGGCTCGTCGACGTCGCAGCAACCCCCCGGTCATCGGGTGCGGGTGCTTCCGCCGGGACCGATGGAGGAACCGAAGTGATCATCGAGGACCCGTCGTGAGTGCGTCCACGGCACCTGACGCCGCCCCCGAAACCGTCACGCACACCGAAGCGGACCCGATCGGCGCCCCCGTCCCCGTGCCCGTGCCCGCCGATTCCGGCGCGACGCCCACCGTGGCCAAGACCCGGCACCCGTGGCGCTGGGTGGTCAGCGCCGTCGCGCTGATCCTGCTCGCCCAGTTCGCGCACGGTCTGGCTACCAATCCCGGCTGGGACTGGCCGACCTTCGCGCAGTACATCACGGCGAGGTCGGTGCTGTCGGCGTTGCGGGTCACCTTGGAGCTGACCGTCTGGGGCACCGCGCTCGGCTTTCTGCTGGGCACCGCCCTGGCGATCGCCCGGTTGTCGAACAATCCCGTGCTGCGCGTGATCTCGTGGGTCTACATCTGGGCGTTCCGTTCGATCCCGCTGATCGTGCAGCTGCTGTTCTGGTTCAACATCGCCTACCTGTATCAGACCCTCTCGATCGGCGTGCCGTTCGGGCCCACGCTGTTCACTTTCGAGGTGAACGGGGTGATCAGCGGTTTCACCGCCGCCGTGATCGGCTTGGCCCTGCACCAGGCGGCCTATTCGGCCGAGATCATCCGGGCCGGATTCATCGCGGTGGACGCCGGCCAGCTGGAAGCCGCCGCCGCGCTGGGGATTACCCGGCTGCGGCAGTTCCGCACGGTGGTGGCGCCGCAGGCCATGCGCTCGATCCTGCCGAACGCGACCAACGAGGTGATCAGCCTGTTCAAGGGCACCTCGATCGTGTCGGTGATGGCGATCGCCGAACTGTTCTACCAGGTCCAGGTGATCTACGGACGCAATGGGCGAGTCGTGCCGCTGCTGATGGTCGCGACGGTCTGGTACATCGTGCTCACCACCGTGCTGTCGGTGGCGCAGCACTACATCGAGCGCCACTACGCCAAGGGGGCGCACCGCACGCCGCCGCCGACTCCGCTGCAACGCGCCTGGCGGAAGCTGCGCGAGGTCGCCGAGGCCGGTCCCGCCGCACCGCGCGGAGCCACCCGATGAGCGCCACACCCGCCGTCGAGGTCCGCGGCGTGCGCAAATCCTACGGCGCGCATCCGGTGCTGCGCGGCATCGATCTCACCGTGCGCTCCGGCGAGGTGGTCGCCGTCATCGGCCCGTCGGGCTCCGGTAAGTCGACGCTGCTGCGCGTGGTGAACCACCTGGAGACCCTCGACGCGGGCACCGTGCACATCGACGGGGAACTGATCGGCTACCGGCTGCGCCGCGACCGCCTGCACGCGCTGCCCGATCGCGAGGTGCGCAAGCAGCGTTCGCGGATCGGCTTCGTCTTCCAGCAGTTCAATCTGTTCCCACACCTGACCGTCCTGGAAAACGTCACGCTGGCCCCGCTTTCCGCGCAACGGCGGGACCGGGCCGAGGTGGAGCGCGAGGCGCACCGCCTGCTGGAGCGGGTCGGCATCGGACAGCTGGCCGGCGCGTATCCGCGCACGCTGTCGGGCGGACAGCAGCAGCGGGTGGCGATCGCCCGCGCGCTGGCGCTGCGGCCGCGCGTGATCCTGTTCGACGAGCCCACCTCCGCCCTGGACCCGGAACTGGTCGGCGAGGTGCTCGACGTGATCCGCGATCTCGCGCACGGCGGCACCGCCCTGGTGATCGTCACCCACGAGATCGGTTTCGCCCGTGAGGTCGCCGACACCGTGGTGTTCCTGGACGAGGGCGTCATCGTCGAGCAGGGGCCGCCCTCGGCCGTCCTCGATCACCCCGAACACCCGCGCACCCGCGCTTTCCTTTCCCGAGTCCGCTGATGAACAGGTTCCCGATGAAGTTCTCCGCCCTGGTCACCGCCGCCGCGACGGCGGTCGCGCTGCTGGCCACCGGCTGCACCGAACCCGAGGCGGACAACGCCGCGCAGCCCGCCGGTTCGATCACCTTCGACCTCTCCCCCGCCCAGTCCGGTCGCGTCCGGGCCGCCGAGGTCGACGCCATCGCCGCCGAAGTGCCGCAGGCGATCCGCGACCGCGGCACGCTGATCGTGACCGGCGCGTCCGGCGCCGCGCCGCCGCTGCGGTTCTACGCCACCGACGACAAGACCGTGGTCGGTTCCGAGGTCGACTTCGCCTCGCTGATCGCCGACATCCTCGGCCTGAAACTGGATGCGCGGGTGGCCGATTGGTCGCAGAACTTCGTGCGGGTGGACTCCGGCGAGGTGGACGCGTTCATCTCCAACGTCACCGTCACCGAGGAACGCAAGGAGAAGTACGACTTCGCGACCTACCGCAGGGACAACGTCGCGCTGGAGGTGCCGATCCAGAGCAAGCTGGAGTACAAGGACCGGAGGAGCCTGGCGGGCAAGCGGATCGGCGTCGGCAGCGGCACCAACCAGGAGCAGCTGCTGGTGAAGTGGAACGAGCAGAACCGGGCCGAGGGCCTGCCGCCGATCGACATCGCCTACTTCCAGCAGGTCACCGACTACTACCTGGCGCTGGCCTCGCAGCGGCTGGACGGCTACCTCGGCCCCAACCCGACCGCGATCTACCACGCGGCCACCGCGAAGCAGACCAGGATCGTGGGCACCTTCTCCGGCGCGGGCGAGGCGTTGCAAGGCGAGATCGCGGTGCTCACCAAGAAGGACAACGGGCTGATCACCGCCGTGCAGCACGCGCTGGCCTACGCCATCGAGCACGGCACCTATCAGCAGGTGATCGACCGCTGGGGCCTGCAGAGCGAGACGGTCACCGAATCGCGGATCAACCCGCCCGGCCTGCCGAAGAAACGGTGAGCCGATGACACCCCGCCCAGGGCGAGCAGTTCGCCCGCCCCGAAGTATCTGGAGTTGCCCCGTGACCCGAACCCGCCACCGAATCGTCGCGCTGGCCGGCGCGCTCGCCGCGGCCACCACTGTGGCCGCCTGCGGCAGTGATTCGGCCGCGCCCGGCGGCGACGCGGGCCCGCCCCAGCCCGGCGGCACCCTGCGGTACGGCCTTTCCCAGGCGCCGACCTGCTCGGATCCCGCCCAGGCGGGCACCAACCAGACGCTGTACGTCGCCCGGCAGATCGTGGATTCGCTGACCGACCAGGACCCGGCCACCGGCGAGCTGAAGCCGTGGCTGGCCCAGAGCTGGGAGGCGAGCCCCGACGCGAAGGTCTTCACCTTCCATCTCGTCGACGGCGTCACCTTCAGCGACGGCACGCCGCTCACCGCCGAATCGGTGCGCAACACCTTCGACTCGGTCGTGAAACTGGGCTCGGGCAAGGCTCCGCTGGGCAGCAGTTATCTCACCGGCTACGTCGGCACCACGGCCGTGGACCGGCTCACCGCCCGGGTCGAGTTCAGCAAGCCCAACGCACCGTTCCTGCAGGCGTCCTCGACCGCCGCGCTCGGTATCCAGGCCGACGTGACCACCGCCAAGCCGGCCGAGCAGCGCTGCCTCGGCGACAACGTGGGCAGCGGACCGTTCACCTACGCGGCCTACCGCCAAGACGCCTCGGCGACGCTGGTCAAGCGCACCGGCTACCACTGGGGTTCGGCGGTGTTCGCCCACCGCGGCGAGGCCTACCTGGACAAGATCGAGTTCACCGTCGTGCCCGAATCCGGAGTGCGCACCGGCAGTCTCGCCTCCGGGCAGCTGGACGCGATCAGTGACGCGCTGCCGCAGGACGCCCCGCAGATCGAGGCGGCGGGCGGCCGGGTGCTCAGCACCGCAAACCCGGGCGTGCCGTTCGGCTTGCAGGTGAACGTCACCCGCGGGCCGCTGCGCGATCCCGCGGTGCGCCAGGCGCTGCTGCCCGCGATCGATCGCAAGCAGCTGGTGGACACCGTCCTCGGCCCGCAGTTCAAGCCCGCCACCAGCACGCTGGCCAGCACCACCCCCGGCTACACCGACCTCTCGGCGCGCCTGGCCTACGACCCGGCGAAGGCGCGCACCATCCTCGACCAGGCCGGGTGGGTCCCAGGCGCGGATGGCATCCGGGCGAAGAACGGCGAGCGGTTGTCGTTCTCGGTGCTGTTCAGCCAGGTGTTCGCGGGCAACCAGGCGATCCTCGAACTGGTGCAGCAGCAGCTGCGGCAGGTCGGCGTCGAGCTGAAGCTGGACCTGGTGTCGGTGGCCGAGACCACGGCGCGGCAGAACAGCAAGGACTTCGACACCTCCTACGGCAACACCACCCGCGCCGACGGTGACATCCTGCGCACCTCCTTCGGTCTCGACGGACGCAATCTCAACGCGCGCGGCCCCGTCCCCGCGCTGGACGACGCGCTGAACGGCCAGGTCAGCACCATCGACACCGTGACACGCAACGGGCTCATCCGTACCGCGCAGGAACAGGTGCTCGACGCCGGACTGCAGATCCCGACCGTCGAGCTGTCCCAGGCGATCGGGGCGGGCGCGAACACGCGGGATCTGAAGTTCGAAGCCTCGGCGCGATTGCAGTTCTTCGACACCTGGCTGAGCGGACGCTAGTCATGGCGCGCTATCTGGCCCTGCGGGCCCTGCAGGCGGTCTGGGTGCTGTGGGCGGCGTTCACGCTGTCGTTCGTGGTGCTGTACCTGCTGCCCGCCGACCCGGTCTCGATCGCGGCCGACGGCGGCGGCGCCGGCACACCGGTGGACAAGGCCGCCATCGCCGAGTTGCAGGCTCGCTACGGGCTGGATCGGCCGCTGTGGGACCAGTATTGGACCGCGCTCGGGCACGCCGTGCGCGGCGATCTCGGGCATTCCATCGCCACCGGGCAGCCGGTCACCGGCGCGATCGGCGACGCGCTGCCCGCCACACTCGCGTTGACCGGCGCGGCGCTGCTCTTCGCGGTCGCCGGAGGCGTGGCGCTGGCGTTCGCGGCCACCCAGACCCGGCGGCCGTGGCTGCGCAACGCCGTGGCCGCGCTGCCGTCGCTGGGCGTCTCGGTGCCGACCTTCTGGACCGGACTGCTACTGCTGCAAGTGTTCTCGTTCCAGTTGCGGCTGGCGCCCGCGTTCGGCGGGCACGGGTTCGCGGGCACGGTGCTGCCCGCCCTCACCCTGGCCCTGCCGATCGGCGCGGTCATCGCGCAGGTGCTCACCGCCGGGCTCGAAGCCACCTGGCGGCAGCCGTTCGTGGACGTGGCGCTGGCCAAGGGCGGATCGCGCTGGTGGGTGCAACGCAGGCACGTGCTACGGCCGGCCAGCGTGCCCGCGTTCACCATCGCGGGAGTCCTGGTCGGCAACATGCTCGCCGGATCGGTGGTGGTGGAAACCGTCTTCGCGCGCCAAGGCGTCGGCCGGCTGACCCAGACCGCGGTGCTCGCGCAGGACATCCCGGTGGTGCAGGGCATCGTGCTGCTCACCTCGGTGGTGTTCGTCAGCGTGAATCTGGCGGTCGACCTGCTGTATCCGCTGCTCGACCCGAGCATCGCCGCCCGCTCCGCGGCCGTGAGCGGCGAGTCGGAGCAGGCCGTCGCCGACGCCGCCGAGGAGGCGATCACCGCCGGATCCTTGCCCGGCGCGCCGTTCGCCGAGGAGGTGCGGACCCGTGGTTGACGTGACCGAGGAACAGCGCCGAGCCGTGCTGCCCGGCCTGCGGCGGCCCACCGTGAGCTGGAAGCGGGTGCGCGGCAACGCGGGCGTGCTGGTCGCGGCCGCCGTCGCACTGCTGGCCCTGGGGTGGGCGCTCGCCCCGTCGGTCTTCGCCGGCGGCGACCCGCTGACCGGCGTGCCCGCGCAGAAGTTGCAGGGTCCCAGCGCCGCACACTGGTTCGGCACCGACAATCTCGGACGCGATCTGTACACCCGGATGGTGCACGGAGCCGGTCTCTCGCTGACCGCCACCCTGGCCGCCGTCGGCATCGCGCTCGTCGCCGGGTCGCTGCTCGGGCTGCTGGCCGGCGCGGTGGGCGGCGTGGTGGACGCCGTCGTCATGCGGCTGGTCGACGTGCTGCTGTCGGTACCCGCGCTGTTGCTGTCGCTCGCGCTGGTCACCGCGCTCGGCTTCGGTACCGGCAACGTGGCGGTCGCGGTGGGCGTTTCGCTGGTGGCCAATTTCGCGCGCGTGATGCGCTCGGAAGTGCTGCGAGTCCGTCAGGCGGTGTACGTGGAGGCGGCCCACGCCGCGGGCGTGCGCTGGTACACGGTGCTCGCCAGGCATGTGCTGCCCAATTCCGTCCAGCCCGTCCTCGCCCTGGCCGCGGTCGAGTTCGGCATGGCGGTGCTGGCCGTGTCGGCGCTGAGCTTCCTCGGTTACGGCGCGAAACCGCCCACGCCCGAGTGGGGCACGCTGATCTCCGAGGGCCGCAACTACCTCGCGACCGCGTGGTGGATGACCACCCTGCCGGGCTTCGTCATCATCGCCGTCGTGCTCGCCGCCCAGCGCCTCGGCCGCGCCATCGGGAACGGAACGCCCGCATGAGCGCCCCGGCGGCACCGCTGCTGCGCGTCGAGGATCTGCGGGTGCGATACCGGTCCGACGCCGGCGCGGTCACCGCGCTCGACGGTGTGTCGCTCACCGTGGCCCGCGGCGAGGTGGTGGCGCTGGTCGGCGAGTCCGGCTCCGGCAAGTCCACGCTCGCCCACGCCGTGATCGGCCTGCTCGGCGCGCATGCCGAGATCACCGGCGGAACCGTGACCTTCGACGGCGCCGTGGTCGACACCGGCTCCGAACGCGCGCTGCGGCGGCTGCGCGGCGCCCGCATCGGATTCGTCCCGCAGGACCCCGGTCTGTCGCTGAACCCCGTCCGGCGCGTCGGCGACCAGGTGGCCGAAGCGCTGCTGGTGCACGGGCTGGCCGACCGCAAGACGGCGCGGGCGCGGGCGATCGAACTGCTGGCCGACGCGGGGCTGGACCGGCCGGAACTGCGCGCCGCCCAGTATCCGCACGAACTGTCCGGCGGGCAGCGCCAGCGGGTGCTCATCGCCGCGGCCCTGGCCTGCGCACCGGACCTGATCATCGCCGACGAGCCGACCAGCGCCCTGGACGCGACCGTCGCGCGCCGGGTGCTGGACCGGCTCGCCGAGCAGATCGCGGCACGCGGCACGGCGGTGCTGTTGATCACCCACGATCTGGCCGTCGCCGCCGAACGCGCGGACCGGCTCGTCGTACTCAACGGCGGCGAGCTGGTGGAGACCGGCCCGACCGCCGAACTGCTGGCCGCGCCGCGGCACCCGTACACCAAGCGGCTGCTCGCCGCCTCGCCGAGCCTCGCCCCGGCGGGCGGTTACCGTGCGCCCAAGCCCCGGGACGGCGAACCGCTACTGGTTCTGCGCGAGGTGCACAAGACATTCCGGGCGCATGGAGGCGACAGCGTGACCGCGGTGGCCGGAGTCGGCTTCGAACTCGGCCGTGGCGAAACCCTCTCGCTGGTCGGCGAATCCGGATCCGGGAAGTCCACCACCGCGCGGATCGCGTTGCGGCTCACCGAACCCGACCGCGGCGAGGTCGTCTTCGACGGGCAGCCGCTGTCGCAGGCCCGGGGGTCGCGACTACGCGCGCTGCGCAAACGCTTCCAGGTGGTGTACCAGAACCCTTACGCCTCTTTGGATCCGCGCTGGCGGGTGGGCGCGATCGTCGAAGAACCGCTGCGCGCGTTCGGCGTCGGAAATCGCGCCCAACGGCGCGACCGGGTGGCGGAGCTGCTCGCGCAGGTCGCGCTTCCGGCGGGGTTCGCTCAGCGCAGGCCGGCGGAGTTGTCCGGCGGACAACGTCAGCGCGTCGCCATCGCCCGCGCGCTGGCGCTGCACCCCGAGCTGCTGGTGCTCGACGAACCGGTCTCCGCGCTGGACGCCTCGGTGCAAGCGCAGATCCTCGAACTCCTGGATCGCCTGCAGGACGAGCTGTCGCTGAGCTATCTGTTCATCTCGCACGACCTGGCGGTGGTGCGCCGCATCAGCGACCACGTCGCGGTGCTGCGGCACGGCCGCATCGTCGAATACGGCCGCACCGCCGCGATCTTCGGCGACCCGCGGCACGAGTACACCCGCGAGCTGTTGTCGGCCATCCCGGCCCCCGCCGTCGCGAAAGGCGTGTCCTGATGCCGAATCCGACCTACCGGCACAGCCGGGTGCTGAACCGGCGGCAGCGCCGGTCCCCGTGCCGTAGCCACCCCGAACCCGTCCCGTCCTCCGCGATCACCCCTCTCCGCTCACCGGAGCCCACCACCGGCCACAAGCCGACCACGTGGTGGCACCGACCGAAAAGGATCGTCCTGATGGTGTACTCCGCCTTCAACCGGAAACCGGCCGCTGACGCCGAACCGTCCTCGGCGCCGGAGGTTCCCGCCGCCCCCGTCGCCTTCGGACCGGACCCGGCCCGATGGTGGCGCACCCGACTGCGCGCCCCGCGCGCCGCCGATACCTCCGGTAACACACGGGTGCACGCCGTCGCCCCAGGCCGCGGCGAGCGCGACCGCCGCGTCATCCGATCCTCGCCCGGCGCGCACGCCGAGCTGTGGCGACAGGCGCTGCTCTTGGCGCCCGACGTCGCCACAGCGGGAACGCACCCAGCGCTGCGGGCGCACATCGATGCTGAGGGAACCGCCTGATGCCGCCCTCCGCCCGCTCGCACGACCACCCCGGCCTGCGCCGTCCCCACCGTCGCACCACCGCCCACGAAGGAGCCCGAGCGTCATGACCACGAGCATCACCAGCGTTTTCGAGACCGAGTGGGCGCACTGGCACCACGCGCGAGAAGACCAGATGCGCGATCCCCTCGGCTTTCTCAGCCTGACCGGGCTGCACTGGCTCACCGACCGCCCCGAGCGGCTGCCGGACGTGCCCGGCACCTGGTGGGTCACCGACGAGAAGGTGTTCATCACCGCCCAGCCCGCCGACCGGCTGGAATTCGACGGGATCGGCATCGCGGGCGTGCAGATCGTCACGCCGGCCGAAGGCGCGCCCGGGCTGCACGTCCGGCAGGAGCGGCGGGTGCTCGAGGTGATCCGCCGCACCGGCCGCTACGCCGTCCGCGTGCACGACCCGGCCGCCCCCGCCCTGCTGACCTTCGACGGCATCCCGGCTTACCGGCCGGACCCGCGCTGGGTGGTCCCCGGGCGGTTCACGCCGTTCGAGCAACAGCAGACCGTGGTCACCGGGGCCGTGCTGGCGGGCCTCGAACACCACCACACTGCCGCGGGCACCATCGAATTCCGTATCGGGGAGGTGACCGAGCGCGTCGTCGCCTTCGGCGAGCGGGACGACCTGCGGGTGCTGTTCACCGACGCGACCAGCGGCGTGACGACCTACCCGGCGGCGCGTTCACTCGCCGTCGGCGCACCGGACGCGGACGGCACGGTGCTGCTCGACTTCAACCGCGCCGCGAATCTGCCCTGCGCCTTCACCGATTTCGCGACCTGCCCGGTGGCGCCCGCGCAGAACCGGCTGCGCGTCGCGATCGAAGCGGGCGAGCAGGATCCGCGGCAGGGGCGGGTGGCATGAGCGGCCGGTCGGTTCCCCTCTCGATTCTGGATCTGTCGCCGATCAGCGCCGGCTCGACGGCGCAGCAGGCCCTGCGCAACACCGTCGACCTGGCCCAGCACGCCGAACAGTGGGGCTACCACCGCTACTGGCTGGCCGAACACCACTTCGTGTCGGTGGCCAGCTCCTCCTCGATCACCCTGATCGGCTTGGTCGCCGCGGCCACCAAGCGCATCCGGGTGGGTTCGGCGGCCGTGCAGGTGGGCCATCACACCTCCGCCTCGATCGTGGAAGCGTTCGGCACCATCGATGCGCTGTACCCGGGCCGGCTCGATCTCGGTCTCGGCCGGTCGGGCCATCGGCGCGGCCAGTTCGGGGCGGAAGCCGCGCGGCCGGAGAGCGGCAAGCCGGTGGCCGACGTGGTGACCGGGCGCACCGAGATCCGGGACGGCGTGGTGGTTCCGCCGCCGTTCGACCCCGGCCGCATCACGGACAAGTCGCGGTTCATCGCCTCGGTGAGCGCGTTGCAGCAGCGCGGCGCGCAGCCACTGGACTTCGCCGAACAGGTCGACGAGGTGCGCGACCTGCTCGCGGGCACCTTCGTCAGCCCGGAAGGCGTTGCGCTGCATGCGGTCCCGGGTGAGGACGCGCAGGTGCGGTTGTGGCTGTTCGGCAGCACCGCGGGCGAGAGCGCGGAGCTGGCCGGACGGCTGGGGCTGCCGTTCGCCGCGGCCTACCACGTCTCGCCCGGCACCGCGCTGGACGCGATCGAGGCGTATCGCGCGGCGTTCCGCCCCTCTGCCGAGCTGGCCGAACCGTACGTGGTGATCTCCGCCGACGTGGTCGTCGGCGCGGACGACGCGACCGCGCGGCGGCTGGCCGCGGGCTACGGTCACTGGGTCTACAGCATCCGCAGCGGCGCGGGCGCGGTCGAGTACCCCGATCCGGCCGCCATCGCTCCACTCACCGCGGAACAGCGGCGACTCGTCGACGATCGCCTGGCCACCCAGTTCGTGGGATCGCCCGGCACCGTCGTGGACCGCCTGGCCGCACTGCAACGCGTCAGCGGGGCGGACGAACTGCTGGTCACCACGATCACCCATCGGCACGCCGACCGCCTGGAATCGCACCGACTGCTCGCCGAGGCGTGGGGGTTGCGCGCCGCCCGCGCGGCCTGACCCGAGTCCGGCCGGTGCACCCTCGCACCGGCCGACGGGCACCGACGTGCTCGTCGGCAAGCCCTGCCACCGATCGGCGGCGTGCTCGTCGTGGTCTCGCCGGAGGTACCACTCCCGACGAAGGAACGAAACTGCCACCGGTCACGTCGTCGGAGCAGCACCCCGCGCCGCGCGTGACCGGAGAGTTCAGACGCCGACCGGTGTGGCCGTGACGCCGTAACCGAGGTTGGTCAGCACCTCGCTGGTCGCCTTGGCGAAGTTCAGCGTGATGAAGTGCAGGCACGGCGCGCCCTCGTCGATCAGCCGCTGGGCGATCTCGGTGGCGATCTCGATACCCGCCGCGCGCACCGACGCGGTGTTCTCCTCGCCGCCGTCGCCCGCCGCCTTGCGCAGCCGCTCCAGGACGGCGGCGGGCAGCGGCCTGCCGCACAGCTCCTCGGCGCGCTGCACCGTGCGCAGCGACGTGATGGGCATCAGCTCCGGGATGATCGGCTTGGCGCCTTCGATCGGGTCCAGCGCCACGAGCCGATCCCGCAGGCGCAGGTAGTGCTCCACGTCGAAGAACATCTGGGTGATCGAATACTCCGCTCCCGCACGCAGTTTCGCGGCGAGGAACGCGGTGTCGGTGGCCAGGTCCGGCGAGCGGTGATGCCCCTGGGGGAACGACGCCACGCCGACGTGGAAATCGCCGAGATCGCGCACGATGCGCACCAGTTCCTCGGCGTAGGACACGCCCTCGGGATGCTTCGTCCACTCGCCCAGGGGATCACCGGGCGGGTCGCCGCGCAGCACCAGGATGTTGCGGATCCCGGAGTCGGCGTACGCGCCGACCAGCGAGCGCAGTTCGGCGACGCTGTGCCCCACCGCGGTCAGGTGGGCGACCGGCAGCAGCGTGGTCTCCTGCGCCAGTTCCCCCGTGACCCGGACGGTGCGGTCGCGCGTGGAACCGCCCGCGCCGTAGGTCATCGACACGAACGCGGGATGCATGCACTCGAATTGCCGCACGGCGCGCCACAGCCGCGCCTCGGCGGCTGCGTCGCGGGGCGGATTGAACTCCACGGAGAAGGGCACCGCGTGCCCCGTGTGAGCCCGCAGACTCTGTACGACCGAAGGTGTGCCAGAGACGTTCGGGTGCGTCCGGGACGGCCGGCCAGGGGTCGAGCTTCCCCGCACGTTGTCGAAAGTCACCGGTTCAGTGTAGAGGTGGCCGGTGGCGGCCCCGTCGGGTCGCTCGGACGCCCCGCGTATTCTTCGCATCGGGCGACATGGTCGCCACGCCGAGCGACACGCGCGACAGCCCCCGCTCGGCCCCGAATCACCCGCAGCGCCCGGGCACCGTCGCGACCCCGTGCGTCCACCATCCGCACGACCTTGGAGGCTCCTCTGTCCGCCGCAACCGGGACTCAGACGCCGCGCCCCGCGGTGCCGCAGCCGGGCACCCCCGCCTTCGTCACCGCCGTGGAAGACGCCCTGACCAGTTTCTTCGCCACCCGCCGTCCGACGACCGAGCGCCTCGGCCCGGTCTTCGTCGAGGCCACCGACGCGCTCGAGCAGTTCGTGCTGCGCGGCGGGAAGCGCACCAGGCCCGCGTTCGCGTGGACCGGGTGGCTCGGAGCCGGCGGCGATCCGCACGCGCCCGAGGCCGCAGCGGTGCTCACCGCGTGCTCCGCGCTCGAGCTCGTGCAGGCCTGCGCGCTGATCCACGACGACATCATCGATTCCTCGCGCACCCGCCGCCGCTTCCCGACTGTGCACGTCGACTTCGAGCAGCGGCATCGCGACCGCGGGTGGTCAGGGGACGCGACGCACTTCGGCACCAGCGTGGCCATCCTGATCGGCGATCTGGCGCTGTCCTGGGCCGACGACATGGTGCACGGGTCCGGCTTGGCGCCCGCGGCCATCGCCCGATTCGCGCCGGTGTGGGCCGACATGCGCACCGAGGTGCTCGGCGGCCAGCTGCTCGACGTCAGCGGCGAGGCGGGCGGCGACGAATCGGTCGAGGCCGCGCTGCGCATCAACCGCTACAAGACCGCCGCCTACACCGTCGAACGCCCGCTGCACCTCGGCGCCGCCATCGCCGCCGCCGACCAGGGGCTGATCGAGGCGTACCGCCGGTTCGGCACCGCCATCGGGATCGCCTTCCAGCTGCGTGACGACCTGCTGGGCGTGTTCGGTGATCCGGCGGTGACCGGCAAACCTTCCGGCGACGACTTGCGCGAAGGCAAGCGCACCGTGCTGCTGGCCGAGGCGCTGCGCCGCGCCGACGAGACGGATGCCGCCGCGGCCGCGCTGCTGCGCTCCAGCATCGGCACCGACCTGGACGCGCAGCAGGTACAGCGGCTGCGCGCACTGCTCGTCGAACTCGGCGCGGTCGACGAGGTGGAACGCCGGATCGCCGAGCTCACCGACAGCGGCTTGGCCGCCATCGAGACCAGCTCGGCGACCGCGGTCGCCAAGGAACGGCTGCGCGCCATGGCGCTGGCCGCGACCGAACGCGCGGCGTGAACGCGGCGTCGCGCGCCGTGCGCCGGACGGCGAGGAGGTGAATCGGGTGCGAACTGTCGCGGGACCGACCGATCGGGTCGTGGTGGTCGGCGCGGGATTGGCCGGCCTCTCGGCCGCCCTGTACCTGACCGGGGCGGGTCACACGGTGACGCTGCTCGAGCGCGCCGATCATCCCGGCGGCCGGGTGGGGCGCTATCGGGGCGCGGACTACGAGATCGATTCCGGCGCCACCGTCCTCACGCTGCCCGAGCTGATCACCGACGCGCTCGCCGCCGTCGGCCGCGCCCCGGAGACCTGCGTGCCTCCGCTGCGCATCCACCGGATGGCGCCGGGCTATCACGCCCGCTTCGCCGACGGCGCCGAGATCAGGGTCTTCGCCGATCCGGACGCGATGGCCGCGGAGGTCGAGCGGACCTGCGGCCCGGCCGAGGCACAGGGATACCGGCGCCTGCGCGACTGGCTGGCGCGCATCTACGCGGCCGAGTTCACCGAGTTCATGGACGCCAACTTCGACTCGCCGCTGGATATGGTGCGCAGCCCCGAAAAGCGCCGCGCGCTGGCCGAATTGGCGCGCCTCGGCGGCTTCGGCAGGCTCGGGCCCCGGGTGCGCGAGTTCCTGCGCGATCCGCGCCTGGCGCGGCTGTTCACCTTCCAGGCGCTGTACGCGGGCATGCCGCCCGCTCAGGCGCTCGCCGTCTACGGCGCGATTCCGCACATGGACACCTCGCTGGGCGTCTACTTCCCCGAGGGCGGTATGCGCGCGATCGCCGCGGCGCTGGCGCAGGCGTTCACCGAAGCGGGCGGCACGCTGGAACTGAGCACCGAAGTGGTCGGGATCGACTACGCGGGTCGCCGCGCCCGGCGCGCGCGCACCGCCGACGGGCGCTCGTTCGACTGCGACGCGCTCGTGCTCACCGCCGACCTCGGCTCGCTCGACCGCTTCGGGGTGCGCACCCGGCGCGGACTGCGCGCTTCGCCATCGGCGGTCGTGGCGCACGGCACCATCCCCGCCGTCGTCGCGGCGGACTGGCCGGTGCGGGCGCACCACACCATCGAATTCGGGCAGGCGTGGGATCGGACATTCACCGAGATCACCGCCCGCCGGGGCCGCGGCAGGCTGATGAGCGACCCTTCGCTGCTACTGACCCGGCCCGCCCTGACCGATCCGAGCCAGTTCATCGAACGTCCCGACGGACGCCATGAGCCGTTCTCGTTGCTGGCGCCGTGCCCGAATCTCGCGGCGGCTCCGCTGGACTGGCCGCGGCTGGGACCGGCCTATCTCCGGGAGCTGCTCAGCGTGCTGGAAGCGCGCGGCTACCGCGGCATCGCCGAGCACTTCGCCGTCGACCGGCTCGACACGCCGCGGACCTGGCATGACCGCGGCATGCTGGCGGGCACACCGTTCTCCGCGGCCCATCTCTTCCGCCAGACCGGCCCCTTCCGGCCGAGCAACTTCCCCCGCTCCAGCGACAATGTGGTTATCGCCGGTTGCGGCACCACGCCAGGTGTGGGCGTGCCGACCGCCCTGCTTTCCGGGAAACTGGCGGCAAACCGTATCGCGGGCGAGCTCGGGCGCGCTCCGCGTGCGACCCCGCGCACCAGCCGGATAGTGTTCGAGGCGACGCCGTAAACTAAGCGCCGACCTATTCGCTCGCGGTTGCGACCGCCGACCATTCGGGGGGACCGACACCAGATGGCATCCCCCGAAACGCGCACCGCAGAGGCCGCCTCCGCCGGTAACACCCGCACCTCGTCACTCGCCTCCGCACGTCGCGAATCGGCCGCGCCCCGTGGTTTCCTGTGGTGGATGCGCACCTGCGCCGACTTCGCCAGGAGCCCGGAGGGCCATGCCGCCCTGCTCGGCTTCTTCGGCGCGATCATGATCATGTTCGGCGGCTTCGGCGCGGGCAGCGTCCGCAAGCGCGATCCGCTGCTCGAGGCCATGCACCTGTCCTGGCTCCGGTTCGGGCACGGTTACGCGCTGTCGACCATCTGCATCTGGATCGGCGTGCTGCTCATGATCACCGCCTGGGTCCGGCTCGGGCGCGCCACGATCGGCACGGGTGACCGGATCGGCGCCGAGGTGACGCTCAACGAGCTGCGCGCCATCGTCGGCATCTGGATCGCGCCGCTGCTGTTCGCGGTGCCGATGTTCAGCCGCGACGCCTACTCCTATCTCGCCCAGGGAGCGCTGCTGCGCGACGGCTTCGACCCCTATCAGGTCGGACCGGTCGCCAATCCCGGTGTGCTGCTGGACAACGTCAGCCCCGTGTGGACCACCACCACCGCCCCCTACGGGCCGGTCTTCCTGCTGCTCGGACGCGCGATCACCGCCGTCACCGGAGACAACGTGGTGGCGGGCACCATCGCGATGCGCCTGGTCATGCTGCCCGGCCTGGCGCTGATGATGTGGGCGGTGCCGTACCTGACCAAGCACCTCGGCGGCAAGCCGACCGTCGCGCTGTGGCTGGCGGTGCTCAACCCGCTGGTGCTGATCCATCTGATCGGCGGCGTGCACAACGAGATGCTGATGGTCGGCCTGATGTGCGCGGGCATCGCGCTGGTGCTGGAGCGCCACCACGTGGCGGGCATCGTGGTCGTCGCGATCGGCGTGGCCATCAAAGCGACCGCGGGCGTGGCGCTGCCGTTCCTGGTCTGGATCTGGATGCTGCACGAACGCGAGCGCCGCGCGGCGCAGCGGGTCGGACGCGATCCGGCGCACCTGCCCGCGGGCGAGCGACCCGGCGACGCCGCGGAGCCCACCGAGGACATGCCGCATCCCGCTCTCGTGTTCGGCAAGATCGCCGGGCTCGGTCTGAGCGTGTTCGCCGTCGTCTTCGTCGCCGCCTCCGCCATCGCGGGCGTCGGCATCGGCTGGCTCACCGCGCTGTCCGGGTCCAAGAAGATCATCAATTGGCTGTCGCTGCCCACCGTGATGGCGCACGCCGTCACCTGGATCACCCCGCTGCGCCTCGAATCGGTGCTCGAGGTGACCCGCGCCCTGTGCGCGCTGGCTCTGGTCGCGGTGCTGGCGTGGACCTGGTGGCGGTTCCGGCACAGCGAGCGGGAGGCGGTGCTCGGCATCCTCATCGCGTTCGTCGCGATCGTCATCCTCTCGCCCGCCGCACTGCCCTGGTACTACTCCTGGCCGCTGGCGCTGGCCGCCGGGTTCGCGCTGTCCACCACCACGCTGATGGCGCTGGTCGGCGTGTGCACCTGGCTGATGCTGGTCTTCCAGCCGGACGGCTCGATCGGCCTGTACAACTTCTGGCACGTCGTCGCCGCCACCTTCGCCGCGGGCGTGGCGGCGCTGTCGCTGCGCACGGTGGACCCGCTGCGCCTGCGCACCACGCCGCCGAGCACTGTCGCGGCCACGCCCGGCGAGGCCACCGCTTCGCCCGCCGCCCCATGACCGGAGATCGGCTGCCCGATTCCGTCCTGCTTCCGCTCGCCTACCGCGAGTGCAGGCAGATCGCCGCCACGCACGGCCGCACCTATTTCCTGGCCACCCGGCTGCTGTCGGCCGAGCGACGGCCCGCCGTGCACGCGCTGTACGCGTTCGCGCGCATGGTGGACGACGTAGTCGACCGGGCGGACCGTCCCGCCGCAGCGCCCGATCAGGACCCCGCCGCGGAGCTCGACCTGATCGAGCGGGACCTGCGGGCCGCACTCGAATCACCCGTCGGCCGGACCGCGAGCCCACAGCCTCGTGCCCTGGTGCTGGCCGCCGTCACCCACACCATCCACCGCTACGGTATTGCGGCACAGCACTTCTGGACGTTCCTGGATTCCATGCGCATGGACGCGCCCGGCACCCCCGCCTTCCGCAACCGCTACGCCACCATGGCTGAGCTGCGCGCATACATGCGCGGCTCGGCGGCCGCGATCGGATTGCAGCTGCTACCCGTGCTCGGCACGACCGTCCCGGTGCGTGAGGCCGAGCCCGCCGCCGCCGCGTTGGGCGAGGCGTTCCAACTGACCAATTTCCTACGCGACGTCGCCGAGGATCTCGACCGCGACCGGGTCTACCTGCCCGCCGACGCCCTCGCCGCGTTCGGCGTCGACGACGACCTGCTGTTCGAGTGCCGCCGCACCGGCCGGACCGATCCGCGCGTGCGCCGCGCCCTCGCCCACCTCATCGCGGTCAACCGGGACCTCTACCGCCGCGCCGAACCTGGCATCGACCTGCTCGACCCCCGGGTCCGCCCCGCCATCCGCACCGCGGCCACCCTGTACGCCGACATCCTCCGGCATATCGAACGCAGCGACTACGCCGTCTTCGGTCACCGCGCCGTCGTCCCCCGCCACCAGCGCCTCCGCGTCGCCGCCACCGAATTCACCACCGCCACCCTCCGCAGCCGCCTCCCCCGCTGACGGGTGTGACTGGCTCGGTCCCCCATCCGACCGGCGGAACTCGCGTCACCACCAGCCCTCCAGCGGGCCGAATCTGCGAACCCTATCGGCGCAGCCGACACCTGGAACGCTCTGTGACCGGCCCGCAGCCAGAACAGTCAACCCGTCAGCCGGACGACACCTCCAAGCGGCCATCACGCGTTCACAGCCGCCCCAGCTCCCGGTTACACCGGTTGGGAACGAGCGAAATCGACCATCCCGTTAGCAGCGCGAAGCTGCGGCCGCCCGAGAAAAGCTGACGAACCGCGCCCCGAATCCGGACCCGCGCTCAGCGCACCGCAACCACGTCTTTCGAGCGAAGCGAGACCGAGCATCCGCCATTCGCGGCCCGGCTCACGTCCGAGTGGCCGCCGCGCAAGCGACGAAGAAACAAGGCGACCGCCACCGCGAAGGAGCCTCCGAAACGGCACGCTACGGGCCGCAAGGTTCATCTCCGACGCGCCCAGCGCACCGCCACCACGACTTTCGAGCGAAGCGAGACCGAGCATCCGCCGTTCGCGGCCCGGCTCACGTCCGAGTGGCCGCCGCGCAAGCGACGAAGGAGCAAGCGGCGGTCACTCGGACGTGAGCCATAAGAGGGCCGCGAACACGCCGCGCCCGCGCGGCCAAAAACTCAGAACGGGTCCGCGGCTGCCCGGCGCAGGACTTCCCGGGCCAGCGGCCCGTGCAGGGCGTCGATCGGCTTGCCGGGCAGGGTCTCGTCTTCGGTGAAGATCCACTCCAGGATCTCCTCGTCGGTGTACTTGGCATCGCGCATCACGGTGATCAGGCCCGGCAGCGGCTTCACAACCGCGCCCGTGTCATCGAAGAACCGCTCGGGGACGCCCGCCACGCCGCCTCGGCGGACGGCGATCAGCTGGTGATCGCGCAGCATCTGGTGCACCCGGGTTACCACCAGCCCGAGCCGCTCGGCCACCTCCGGCAGCGGCACCAGGGCCACCGACTGCGGAAGGACGTCGTCACTGCAGGGAAATGCACTCACCCGGACAACGGTAGACGGTCGGGCGCCGCACGTCGTGAGACACCCGGGATGGTGGGAGTCGATACCATCGTGGGGGCCGCACGGAGCGGCTGACTATGTGAAAGCCGGAGGACTTCTCTTGATCGGCCAGATGCTGGAAGGGCGCTATCGGATCGATGCGCCGATCGCCCGCGGCGGAATGTCGATGGTCTTCCGCGGGGTCGACACCCGCCTGGACCGGCCGGTCGCCATCAAGGTGATGGATCCGAAGTTCGCCGGCGATCCGCAGTTCCTCTCGCGGTTCGAGTTCGAGGCGCGCGCGGTCGCCAAACTCAAGCATCCTTCGCTGGTCGCGGTGTACGACCAGGGCGTCGACGGCGATCACCCCTTCCTGATCATGGAACTGGTCGAGGGCGGGACCCTGCGTGAGCTGCTGCGCGAACGCGGCCCGATGCCCCCGCACGCGGTACGCGCTGTAGCCGAGCCGGTCCTCGCGGCGATTGGCGTCGCCCATTCCGCGGGACTGGTGCATCGGGACATCAAACCGGAGAACGTGCTGATCTCGGATGCGGGCGAGGTCAAGATCGCCGACTTCGGCTTGGTGCGCGCGGTGGCGGCGGCGAACACCACGTCGGCGAGCGTCATTCTCGGCACCGCCGCCTACCTCTCTCCGGAGCAGGTCACCAGCGGCTCCGCCGACTCTCGCAGCGACGTCTACTCCTTCGGCCTGCTGATCTTCGAACTGCTCACCGGCCGGGTGCCGTTCACCGGCGACACGTCGATCTCGGTGGCGTATCAACGCATCGAGAACGATGTGCCCAGCCCGAGCGGTTTCATCTCCGGGGTGCCACCGGAATTCGACGAACTGGTCGCCAAGGCCACCGCGCGCGAACCCGCGCACCGGTTCGCTGACGCGAACGAGATGGCCGCCGCGCTGCGGCAGATCGGCGCCGCGCTGCGCCTGCCCCCGTATCGGGTGCCTGCGCCGCAGGAGTCCGCGGAGCATCTGAGCGCGAGTTACCGGGCCGTCGCGCCGGCTCCCGACGACCGGCCGGGCTTCGCCGGGGCCGCGGCCCATGAGCCGCATGCGCCGCAGCCGGTGCAGCACACCAGGGTGGTCACTGCCCAGCGGCCCCGCCTCGATCACGGCCCGGAGGCTTACGACCCGCCGCAACCGGTGCGGCAGGCCCACCCCGCGCCGCCGTACCCGCCCTACGCGGACGACCTCACCCGTTCCCGGCGCACCGTGTGGGTGTGGGTGGCCATCGTCGCGGTTCTCACGTTGCTGGTGGGCATCGGCGGCTGGTGGCTGGGTGTCGGCCGTTACTCGCCGGTGCCGCCGATCGCCGGTCTGGACACCGACAAGGCGGTCGCCACGTTGCAGAACGCCGGGTTCGAGACCGAGATCCGGCAGAAGGCGTCGGACACGATCCCGGTCGGCGGCGTGGTCGGCAGCGACCCGTCCGCCGGTTCCAAGATCACCAAAGGGTCCACGGTCGCCGTCCTGGTCTCCAACGGCAAGCCCAAGGTGCCGGACGTCAAACCCGGTGACCAGGTGTCGAAGGTCAACCAGTTGGTCCGGGACAACGGCCTGCAACCGGTGGACGCCGGTGAAGAGGGCAGCACCGCGCCGAAGGGAACGGTCGCCCGGGTGGAGCCGAGGCCAGGCACCGTGCTGCCGCTCGGCGCGCAGGTGAAGGTCTACCGCAGCAAGGGATCCCAGCCGGTGAAGGTTCCCGACGTCCGCGGTAAGACGACCGACGAAGCCACCAAGATCCTGAGCGACGCCGGCATCGCGATACGCGAGACCAAACCCCAGTTCGACCGCACGATCGAGGCGGACAAAGCCATCGGCACCCAGCCGGGCGCGGGCGCCACCATCCAATCCGGCGACGGCGTCGTCCTGCTGATCTCCAACGCGTTGAAGATGCCGGACGTGCGCGGGTGGACCGTGGCCAACGCCCGCGCCAAACTGGAGAGCCTCGGCCTGCAGGTCGAGGTGAAGCAGCTGGCCCGGGCGGACAGCTCGCTGGTGGTCTCGCAGACCCCGGCCATCGGGGTCAACCTCGAGGCGGGCGACACCGTCACCATCGTGGCCCTCCCCTAGCGGTCCGGCCCGCGGATCGGCGACGACCACGCGGCCCGGACGCGGGAACTCAGCGCAGCATCTCGGCGACGAGGAACGCCAGCTCCAGGGACTGCTGGGTGTTCAGCCGGGGATCGCAGGCCGTCTCGTAGCGGCCGGACAGGTCCAGGTCGGAGATGTCCTGGGCGCCGCCGAGGCATTCGGTGACGTCCTCGCCGGTGAGCTCGATGTGCATGCCGCCGGGGTGCGTGCCGAGCGCGTGGTGCACCTCGAAGAAGCCCTGCACCTCGTCGACGATCCGATCGAAGTGGCGGGTCTTGAAGCCGGTGGACGCCTCGTGGGTGTTGCCGTGCATCGGGTCGCACTGCCAGATCACCTGGTGGCCCGTGGCCTGCACCTTCTCGATGATGGGCGGCAGCACGTCGCGGACCTTGCTGTGCCCCATGCGGGACACGATGGTCAGCCGGCCCGGCTCGTTGTTCGGGTCGAGCCGCTCCACGTATTCCACGGCTTGCTCGGGCGTGGTGGACGGGCCGATCTTCAAGCCGATCGGGTTGGCGACCAATTCCGCGAACGCGATGTGCGCGCCGTCGAGCTGGCGGGTGCGCTCGCCGATCCAGAGGAAGTGCGCCGACAGGTCGTAGAGCACCGGCTCGCCGATCGCGTTCTCGCTCAACCGCAGCATGGCGCGCTCGTAGTCCAGCACGAGCGCCTCGTGGCTGGCGTAGATCCGCGCCGCTTTCAGGCTCGGATCGTTGACCCGGCACGCGGTCATGAACGCCAGGCCGCGGTCGATCTCCTCGGCCAGCGCCTCGTAGCGGGCACCGGCGGGCGACTTGGCCACGAAGTCGCGGTTCCAGTCGTGCACTTTGTGCAGGTCGGCCATGCCCGCGCCGGTGAGCGCGCGCACCAGGTTCATCGCGGCGCTCGCGTTGGCGTAGGCCCGGACCAGGCGCGACGGGTCGTGCTCGCGCAGCGCCGCGTCGGCGGCCAGCGAGTTCACCATGTCGCCGCGGTAGGACTTGAGGCCGAGCGAATCCGTGTCGGAGGAGCGCGGCTTGGCGTACTGGCCCGCGATCCGCGCGACCTTCACCACCGGCAGGCTCGCACCATAGGTGAGCACGACCGCCATCTGCAGCAGCGTGCGAATGTTGCCGCGAATGTGCGGCTCGGTGTTGTCGGCGAAGGTCTCCGCGCAGTCGCCGCCCTGCATGAGGAACGCCTCACCGCGCGCGACCTCGGCCAGCTGGGAGCGCAGCTCCTCCACCTCGGCGGGCACGCAGATCGGCGGCACGCTCTCCAACACCGTGCGCATTTTGGCCGCCTGCTCCGGATCCCAGGACGGCTGCTGCAGCGCAGGTCGCGCGAGCGCGTCGTCCAGCCGCCTGCGCAGCTCGGCGGGCAGCGGCGGCAGTTCCGGCAGGCGATCGATGGGTACGTCGACGGTCCAGTTCACGACTTCAGAATACGGACCGCCCGCCCCGTGGGGATACCCGGTGGCAGTGGTCGAGTCCGGCACCAAGGTGTCGAAAATCTCCACCGTATGGACCCTTGCGCGACGCTCGGCACACGTCACCATAGGGTTGCCGGGGAACCCTTCACCTGCCGCGACGGCACCGGAAGCCGAGGAGAGACCGATCTCGCTGCGATATTTTTATGACTGCGAATTCATCGAGGACGGTGTGACCATCGATCTGGTCTCCATCGGCGTCGTCTGCGAGGACGGCCGGGAGTACTACGCGGTGTCCACCGAATTCGATGCCCGACGCGCGGGGCCCTGGGTGCGCAAATTCGTGCTGCCCCAGCTGCCTTCGCCTTCCTCGCCGCTGTGGCGCAGCCGCGACCGGATCCGGGACGAGCTGTACGCGTTCCTGGTGCCGCGGCCGACGGTGCAACCGGAACTGTGGGCTTGGGTCTCCGCCTACGACCACGTCGCCCTGTGTCAGCTGTGGGGTTCCATGGTCGACCTGCCCAACGCGCTGCCGCGCTACACCAACGAGTTGCGTCAGCACTGGGAGGCGCACGGCCGCCCGGAACTCCCGCCCGTCCCGCCGGACGCGCACGACGCGCTGGCCGACGCCCGGCACAATCTGGCCAAGTTCGAAGCCATCGAGGCCGCACGACGGGCCACTCCCCGCCTGTGACACCCGCGATATGACGCACGACGGCCCCGAGTCGAATCGACTCGGGGCCGTTCGCGTGACGAGCGTCAGTGGCCGTTCTTGCCGTTCGCCGCCTCTTGTACGCGCTGCAGCACCTTCAGCTGCTTGTGCTCTTCCGCGTGATCGATCTCGAAGTGCCGGTCGCTCTCCTCCTGCGGGTCGGGACGCAGGAAGCTGCCGGTGCCGGGGCTACCGGCCGAACCGAGCTGGTTCATCTTCTTCGGGACCGGAGCACCCTGGTACTCCAGCGGGATCGGGTGACCGTGGTCGTCGACCGGACCGAGCGGCTGGTGCACCTCGATGTACTCACCGTGCGGCAGACGCTTGATCACGCCGGTCTCGATGCCGTGCTCGAGCACCGCGCGGTCGCTGCGCTGCAGGCCGAGGCAGAACCGGTAGGTGAGGTAGTACGCCACCGGCGGCGCGATCAGCAGGCCGATGCGTCCGATCCACGTGGTCGCGTTCAGCGAGATGTCGAACTTCAGCGCGATGATGTCGTTGACACACGACAGCGTCAGGACCAGGTAGAACGCGATGGCCATCGCGCCGATCGCGGTCCGGACCGGGACGTCGCGCGGACGCTGCAACAGGTTGTGGTGCGCGCTGGTGTCGCCGGTCAGCCGCTTCTCGATCCAGGGGTAGGCGATCAGCACGGTGAACACCAGACCCATGATCAACGCGACCCAGAACACCGCCGGGACCGTGTAGTTGCCCAGGTACAGCTCCCACGGCGGCATCAGCCGGGCCATGCCGTCGGTCCACATCATGTAGAAGTCCGGCTGCGAACCCGCCGACACCTGCGACGGGTTGTACGGACCCAGGTTCCAGATCGGGTTGATCTGGAACACGCCGCCCATGATGCCCACGATGCCGAGGGTGAAGGCGAAGAACGCGCCCTGATCGGCGGCGAACACCGGCACGATCCGCGCGCCCACCACGTTGTTCTCGGTACGACCCGGACCGGGGAACTGAGTGTGCTTCTGGTACCACACCAGCGCCACGTGCGCGGCGATCAACGCCAGGATGATGCCGGGGAACAACAGCACGTGCGCGATGTAGAGCCGCGGGATGATGATGTCGCCGGGGAAGTCGCCGCCGAAGATCAGCCAGTGCATCCAGGTGCCGATGATCGGGATGCTCATCGTGATACCGCCGAACGCGGCCCGCAGGCCGGTGCCGGAGAGCAGGTCGTCGGGCAGCGAGTACCCGAAGAACCCTTCGAACATCGCCAGGATCAGCAGCAGCGAACCGATCACCCAGTTCGCCTCCCGCGGCTTGCGGAACGCGCCGGTGAAGAAGATCCGGAACAAGTGGATGATGATCGACGCCGCGAACAGCAAGGCCGCCCAGTGGTGCACCTGCCGGACGAACAGGCCGCCGCGCACCTCGAAGGTGATGTTCAGCGCCGTCTCGTACGCCCGGGACATGGTCACGCCGCGCAGCGGCTGGTAGGCGCCGTTGTAGACGACCTCGCTCATCGACGGATCGAAGAACAAGGTCAGGTAGACGCCCGACAGCAGCAGGATGATGAAGCTGTAGAGCGCGATCTCGCCGAGCAGGAACGACCAGTGCGTCGGGAAGACCTTGTTGATCGACCGCTTCATGAAGGCGGCGGCGCGGTACCGCTCGTCCGCCTCGCTGGCTTGGGCTGCGACTGAAGGACTCATGAACGGCGCTCCCAGTAGGCCGGGCCGAGCGGCTCGATGAAGTCGCCGTTGGCGACCAAGAAGCCCTCAGCGTTGACGGTGATCGGCAGCTGCGGCAGCGCGCGAGCGGCGGGACCGAAGATCGGCTTGCCCCACTCGGTCGCGGAGAACTGCGACTGGTGGCAGGGGCACAGGATCCGGTTGGTCTGCTGCTCGAACAGCGAGGTCGGGCAGCCGAGGTGGGTGCAGATCTTCGAGTAGGCGAAGTAGTCGCCGTAGTTGAAGCTCTCCTGGCCCTTGCGCTTGATCGCCTTCTGCGCGTCTTCGGTGCGCAGGCGGATCAGCATGACCGCGTTGCGGATGCCGCGCAGCGACTGCAGGGTCGCGTGCTCGTCACCGCGCCACTTCTCCTTCCACGGGAACACCGTCTCCATGGCGCCCGCGTCCAGGTCCTCCGGGCGCACCAGCACCACGTCCTCCGGGCGACCGGTGTCGCGGCGGATGTAGATGGTCTCGCCCGGGAAGTCCGGCGTCCAGCCGGAGACCCACAGCGGCGACTTGTCGCCCTTGGCCCACGGGTTCTTGATCAGGCCGCCGACGAACACCAGCAGCGCACCGACGCCCAGCACGCCGACGCCGGCGCCCGCGGTGCGGGTGATCATTTTGCGACGCCCCAGCGTGGAGGTATCCAGCGCGTCCTGCAGTTCGGCGACCAGGGTGCGTCGCTCGACTTCCGGCGACGGACCGTCGTGCCGCTCCTGGATGGACAGCTCGGCGGGGATGAACAGCTTGCGGATCAGCACCACCGCGACGCCGATGACCAGCACCGAGATGCCGAAGGTGAGGCCGACCAGCGGGGTGAACAGCGAGTAGAGCCCGTGCCCCTCCTCGTCCTTGCCCTTGAACTCCCACGGCCAGAACAGGAACACGCCGACCAGCGCCGCGGCCGCGATGCCGGACACGGCGAACCAGAAGGTCACCGCGCGCTCGGCGCGCTTCTCCGCCCGGGTGCCCGGGATCGGGAACCGCTCGCGGCGGTAGGCGACGTCGACGCCGTCGCGCTCGGTACCGAGTTTGACCAGCTCGTCGCGTGACATCTTGTCGAGGTCCGCCTCGGTCGGCTCGGCCGGGTTGGCGTTCACCGACTGCTCCTTCGACAGATGCGCGTCGTGGCCTTCATCCGGCCGACCCATGTCGTCTCGCTCCTTCTCGCTATTGCTCATGACCGGGATCCGATCCACATCGCCGCGCCGACCACGAGCGTGATGCCGACCACCCAGATGGCCAGGGCCTCGGTCGCGGGACCGAACCCGCCGAGATCCCAGCCGCCGGGGGCGTGCTCCTCGGTCGCGTTCTTCACGTAGGCGATGATGTCGCGCTTTTCCTCCGGGCTCAGCTGGCGGTCGGAGAACTTCGGCATGTTCTGCGGGCCGGTGAGCATCGCGGCGTAGATCTGCTGTTCGCTGGCCGGTTCCAGCGGCGGCGCGAACTTACCGGAGGACAGCGCGCCGCCACGTCCGGTGAAGTTGTGGCAGGACGCGCAGTTCATCCGGAACAGCTCCGAACCGCGGGCGATGTCGCCACCGCGCAGCGACTCCTGGGCGATCTCGCCGTCGGCGTCGCGGATCACGGTCGGGCCGCCGCCGTTGGCCGCCACGTACGCGCTGAGCGCGTCGGTCTGATGGGCGTCGAACTTCGGCGGCTTGCGCTCCGCCTGGGCCTCGTTGCGGGCCATCGGCATGCGGCCGGAGGAGACCTGGAAGTAGACCGCGGCCTCGCCGACGCCGATCAGGCTGGGACCGCGGTCGGCGACACCCTGCAGGTTCGCGCCGTGGCAGGTGATGCAGGACGTGTCGTAGAGCTGCTGCCCCTCGCGGATGAGCGCGGACTGGTCCTCGTGCGCGGTGGCGCGCTGCGGGTCCGGCGTGAGGGCCGATGCCAGGAAGCCTGCTCCGACGAGGCCCACCAGCAGCGCAAGCCCGCCCGCGATGCGACGGCGAACGCGCCGCTGCCTGCGCGTCTTGCTGGCCTGGCCGTTCCCGGGGCTGGCGGGCTCTGGCGCTGACGGGGGAGATGAACTCATCTGTGTCCCTTTGGAGTAGACGGAACCGACTTCTGCGAAAGATCCTGGGTCGCACCGCGCGCGCTGGGCAGCGCGGCGTCCACGATCAGCGGACGAAGTAGATCGTGGCGAACAGCCCGATCCACACGATGTCGACGAAGTGCCAGTAGTAGGAGACGACGATCGCCGCGGTGGCCTGCGCCGGGGTGAACTTGCTGACCTTGGTGCGCACCAGCAGGAACACGAACGCGATCAGACCGCCGATGACGTGCAGACCGTGGAAACCGGTGGTGATGTAGAACACCGAACCGTAGGAGCTGCTGGCGATCGACGTGCCCTCGTGCACCAGGTTCATGTACTCGTAGCCCTGGCCGCCGACGAAGAACGCGCCCATCAGCAGCGTGACGACATACCAGCGGCGCAGGCCGAACACGTCGCCCTTCTCCGCGGCGAACACGCCCATCTGGCAGGTGAACGACGACGCGACCAGCACGGCCGTGACCGGCACGGCGAGCTTCAGGTTCAGTTCGGTCGGCTCCGGCGGCCAGTTACCGTGCGCCTGGGCGCGGGCGACGAAGTACATCGCGAACAGGCCGGCGAAGAACATCAGCTCGCTCGACAGCCAGATGATGGTACCGACGCTGACCATGTTGGGCCGGTTCAGCGAATGCACACGCTGGGTAATGGCCGATCCTGGGGTCCCTACTGCGGTCGTCACGGGGGTAAGTATGACTCGTCGTAGTACGACGGCCGTACCCGGGTACGAAACTGGTTCCTCCGTGTCGGAAAACCCAGGAAACGACAGGCTCTGGACCAGGCGGGCGGCCTCGGGCGAGTGGCGTGCGCGACGCTGGAACGGGTCGCACGCGGACGAACGCGCGCCCAGCATGACAGCCGAGGGTAAGGAGAAGCTGAGATGAAGGTTCGGGTGCCACTGTGGCGGCGGCTGTGGCGGCGGGACCGGGACACCGCCCTGGACCCGGACCGAGCCGATCTGGTCGTGGTCGCGTCCGGCTTCGACGACGCCGAGGCGTGTTCGGCCGCGCTGGCGCGCGCGACCGCACTGACACCGGACGCGCCCGCGGTGCTGCGCCACCATCTGCGCATCCCGCCCCGGCACGTGCAGACCGTCTGCGCGATCGCCGCGCAGGACGGCTATTCCCCCGCACCCCAGGTCGGCGGCGCGGGCACCGACGCGCTCGAAACGGTCATCCTTCAGCGCGTCCAGCTGCTCGACGCCCTGCACTGCTCCCAGGAGCGCTCCCGCATGGCCGGCCTGGCCCAGCGTCACGACGGCATCGCCGACGGCTGGGACGCCCTGCAACCGGGGCAGCAGCTGTAATAACGCACCGACCTGGCTTCCGCGGACGTCGCGACCCCAGCTGGCGGATTCCGAGCGAAGCGAAACCGGCGCTCTTCGTCCACCACGCACGAAGACGGCCGCAGCTCTCCAATGCGCGGACTCGACTGCCGACGCGCTCAGCTCACCCCGGCCACGAGTTTCGAGCGAAGCGAGACCGAGCATGCGCGTTCGCGGCCCGGCTCGCGTCCGAGCGGCCGACGCGTAGGCGACGAAGGAGCAAGCGGCGGTCGCTCGGACGCGAGCCACAAGAGGGCCGCGAACACCCAGCGCCGCAGGCGCTGGAAAGACCAACACAGCTAGGCTGCAGGCAACCAAACCGGTGCGGGAACCGGTGTCGACGGGAGAAGTGTGGAATGAGCGTGCGCAGCTGGCCCCAGGTGCTCGGAACCCTCGCCGACGGTGGCGACCTGGCCGCGGACGACACGGCGTGGGCGATGAACGAGATCATGTCCGACAACGCCACCCCCGCCCAGATCGCCGCGTTCGGCGTCGCCATGAAGATCAAGGGCCCCACTCCCGCCGAGCTGACCGGCCTGGCCACGGGCATGCTCGAGCACGCCCGGCTGGTGCGGATCGACGGCGACGCGGTCGACATCGTCGGCACCGGCGGTGACCGCTCCGGCTCGGTGAACATCTCCACCATGTCCTCGATCGTGGTGGCCGCGGCCGGGGTTCCCGTGGTCAAGCACGGCAACCGCGCCGCGTCGTCCAAGAGCGGCGGCGCCGACGTGCTGGAAGCGCTGGGCGTCAAGCTGGCGCTCGGCCCCGAGAGTGTGGCGCGTTGCGTGCGGGAGGCCGGCATCGGTTTCTGCTTCGCCGCCGTGTTCCATCCCGCCCTGCGGTACGCGGGCGCGGCACGCAGCCAGATCGGCATTCCGACCGTCTTCAACGTGCTGGGGCCGCTGACCAACCCCGCGCAGCCGCGCGCCGGGCTGGTCGGCTGCGCGTTCGCCGATCTGCTGCCCGTGATCGCGGGCGTGTTCGCCGAACGCGGCGCGAGCGCGCTGGTGGTGCGCGGCAACGACGGCCTCGACGAGATCACCACCTCCGACACCACCGAGGCCTGGATCGTCGCGGGTGGAAGGACCCGCCGGACCACCATCGACCCCACTCGCATCGGGATCCCCCGGGTCGAGCTGGACGCGCTGCGCGGCGGCGACGCCGAGGTGAACGCGGGCGTGGCCCGCGACGTGTTCGCCGGTAACGGTGGCGCGGTCCGCGACGCGGTGCTGCTGAATTCGGCCGCCGCGATCGTGGCCTACGACTGGTCGCGCGGCGCGGGCGATCCGGACGCCGACCTGCACGCCGCGCTCGCCGCGGGCATCGAGCGCGCCGCCGCGGCGATCGACACGGGTGCGGCGACCGCGCTGCTGGAGCGCTGGGCGAAGCTGACGCAGACCCTCGGCGACAGCTGACGCCTGCCGCCGCGGCCGACACGCTGAGCTGAACGAAGGTCCCGGCCGGGCCGGGGCGGTAACGTCGGACGGGCAATCCGGCGCATGCCGAGTTCGTCGGGCACCGCGCCGACCGGTTCGACCGACGAGGAGCACAGCCATGCGACCCACTGTCCCGGCGCTACTCGCCGTCCCCGCCGCCGCGGGCATCATCGCCGCCCCGGCGGCGAATGCGGCCGACGGCGCCCTGTTCGCCGACGGCGTCGTCTACGAGAACCCGGTCGGCTGCCTCGAGGTCGGCGACGGGTCCGACGTGGAGATCCGCAACCGCACCGACGTCGTCGTCCACCTGCACGACGCGCCGGGATGCTCGGGCGACGTCGTGGCGCTGGCGCCCAACGACGCCGCCTATTTCGCGGTGCGCAGTGTCCGGGTCGGGGACTGAGCGGGACTACTCACCCAGCGAGAACCCGGCCTCCACTTCGGCGCGCGAGTACGACTTGAACGCGATGTGCGTCGTGGTGCGCTCGACGCCCGGTGTCTTGTCGATCCGGCCGGTCACCACCTCGGCGATCTGCTCGTGGTCGCGCACCCGCACGATCGCGATCAAATCCACGTCACCGGCGCAGGAGTAGACCTCGGCGACGCCCTCGGTGTCCGCGACCGCCTGCGCGGTCTCGGGGATGCGGCCGTTGTCGGCGTGAATCAAGACGATCGCGGTAATCATGACGCTCAGCCTAAGCGGTCGAGATAGCCCTGCTCGGTCGGTTGCGCGCGGACCGCCGCGTCGGCCAGGTCCGCCCAGCCCAGCCAGCGCGCCGCGCCGAACACCGGCTCGTGATACCCGTCCGTGGTGCGCACGATCCGCACGCCGGGCCGTGCCAGCCAGCGGGCGATCAATGCCACCTCTTCCGGTGCCGCGCCCCGCAGCGGCGGGGCGTCCTCGCCCCCGGCGTTCTCCCCGGATTCCCCGATCGACGCCTCTCGCTCTGGAAGCGGAGCCTCGGCGCGCGTGAAAGTCCCTGTCGGAACCACCGTTTCGGCGGAGGCGACGATCTGGTCGACGATGGGCATCGGCGGCGTGCCGCGCGGTGCGGTGCCCGAACCGGCCAGGCGGCCGTACCGGATGACGGCGAACTCCCACCCGCCGTTGCCGTCCGGATGCGCGGCGATCAGTTCGGCGATGCGAGCCACGGCGGCCAGTCGTTGCGTTCGGTGCAGGGCGCGCACCACCCGCGCCGCCCGGTCGCGCAGCCGCGCGGCCGCCTCGAAATGTTCGGCCCGGCAATGCGTTTCGATGTGATCGAGCATGTACCTGATCGGCGCGTCGCTGCGCCCGGCGAACAACGCGCGCACGAGCGCGGGCGCGGGGGCGTACTCCGTCATGGTCGACGGCCTGTCACCGGCGCCCGCCGGACACCCGCCGACGAGCGCGGGCGGGCACTCGTGCGCCGCCCGCCGGGACAATCGCGTCGCACAGGTTCGCAGGCCGGTGAATTCGGCGATGATCACACCCAGGTCGGCGGCGTCGTTGCGGGAGTGGAACGGCCCCAGCGCGTCCCTACCGGCCTCGCGCACCACCGAGAACCGCGGGAACGGCTCGTCGGTGAGGGTGAGCCACCAGGCCCGCTTCGGGAATTTCGACCGGCGATTGTAGGGCGGCGTGTGCGCCACCAGCAGCCGCAGTTCGCGGACCCCGGCCTCGAGCGCGTGCGCGCACACCACATGGTCGACCCGCGTCGCCAGCGACACCATCTCCTTCATCCGGCCACGGGTCTCCGAGCCGGTGAAGTAGTTGCGGACACGGCGGCGCAGGTTCACGGCCGTCCCTATATATAGGGCTTCATCGGAAGGACCGCGGAACAGATACACCCCCGGAGCAGCGGGGAGGTCGGCCGCGAGGACACGTTTCGAGCGCTGCCGGGGCGTGACATCCGGGAGGTAGTCGAGCAGCTCGGTCAGACTGTGGACGCCCTGGTTGCCCACTCGGCCGATCAGCGCGTGCAATACGTCGACGGTCGCGCGGGCGTCTTCCAGTGCGCGGTGCGTCGGCTGAGTGGAGGCGCCGAGCAGCCGGGCCAGCGAACTCAGCCGGACGGAGGGGGCCTCGTCGCGCCCGAGCACCCGCCGCGCCAGCTTCACGGTGCACAACACCTGCGCAGGCGGCCACGGGGTGTCGCACTGCGCGGCGGCGGCGCGCAGGAACGCCATGTCGAACCGGGCGTTGTGCGCGACCAGCACCGCGCCCGCCGCGAATTCCAGGAAGCCTGGCAGCACCGCCTCGATGCGCGGCGCGGCGTACACCATCGCGGTGGTGATGCCGGTGACGTGCACGACCGCGGGCGGGATCGTCCGTCCGGGGTTGACCAGCGTCGCGAACTCTCCGAGCACCTCCCCGCCGCGCACCTTCACCGCGCCGATCTCGGTGATGGCGTCGGCCCCGGGGCTGGTCCCGGTGGTCTCCAGGTCCACGACCACGAATGTCGTGTCGTACAAGGGGGTGTCGAGCTCGTCGAAAGCCAGCTGCTGGGCGGGCGGGCGCGGCGCGGGGTCGGGCACGGCGTGCAGCGTATGGCCACGGTCCGACAGGAACCGGGCGCGCGAACACCACACGAAATGTCCGAATGACACCGTGGGGATTCCGGGGCGATACCCGGGAAATGATCTAGAAATGCGATAAAGAGACCCAGATCACAAAAGGTCGAAAACTGTATCAAACATTGCCGCGAGTCGGACGAAATGCGCCGGCCCCGCGCCGAGCGATTCGACAAGCCTTGACTCTACGGTGTACGAACGGGTGACCATATTGATCACTACGGCACATTTTGCAGGCCTACCTGCGAAGACAATCCCGGAGTCGGTCTCGGGCCGCCGGTCGGTACTGGCCAGTTCTCCCAGCCGCCGCAGCCTGTGCCGTCTTGGGAATACGCCGCCGTTATCTGTTCGTGATTCGATGGGACATATCTCACACCGATTCGCCGGTGAAATTGTTGAGCGACCGCATTTCGCTTTGCCGGCGCTTTACAAATCACCGTGATGTCTTCGTAACCTTTTCGAGACCTCACGGAGTCCGCCGCGCCGACCGGTGCGGCCCCGACGCAGTCCGCGGCACCACCGGGTGCGGCGTCGTGAGGCAGATTGGGAGTACCGCATCATGACGACCAACGCCGTCAAGCGTCACGCACAGCGCGCTGTTGCCGCCGGGGCCGTCGGCGCTGCCACCATCGGCGCGTTCCTGCTGCCCGCAGCCCCCGCGTCAGCCCAGCCGGTGACCATTCCCGGCGTGGGAACCTTCGAGGTTCCGAACGAAGTCCCGGTGCCGCCGGGTCTGCCGGGCCTCGAACTGCCCGGTCCGGCTCCCCTCCCCTTCGTCGCCCCCAAGAGCTCCGGCGACATCGCCCTGGACGCCGCGCTGAGCAAGGTCGGCTCGCCGTACGTCTACGGCGCCGCGGGCCCCAACGCCTTCGACTGCTCCGGCCTCGTCCAGTGGTCCTACCGCCAGGCGGGCGTCGAGCTCCCCCGCACCAGCGGCGCGCAGCTCGCCGCGGGCAGCCCGGTGTCCCTGGACGATCTGCGGCCGGGCGACCTCGTCTCCTTCTACGGCGGCGGCCACTCCGGCCTCTACGCCGGTGACGGCAACGTCGTGCACGCGTCCACTTCCGGCCAGCCCGTGAAGGTGGCGCCCATCTCCTCGATGCCGGTCGCGGGCGCTCGCCGCTTCTGAGAAGCAGCTGGTCGGGCCGCGAGGCCGCGGCCCGACCGCAGGACGGCTCCGTGATCGTTTCGTGCTCTGCTGGACATCGACCCGGGCCGTTCCGTAACCTAACCGAGACCTTCGATTGATTACCCGCGGTTCGCCCACCGCAAACCCCGGGTTCGACGAAGACCTCCGCGTCGGTTTCGCGAAAGATCGCTTCACGAGAGAACGGGGCACCGCCGGCTGTGGCCGAACATCACCGCAGACAGCAGACCAAACGCCTGATGGGCGGGACGCTGGCAGCCGGAATCCTGGCCGCGGGCCTCTACAGCGGCGGTCCGGCCGGAGCGGATCCCGTAGCGCTTCCCACGAACGCCACCGAGGCCGTGCAGCGGATGATCGATCTGTCTCATCAGTCCGAGCAGCTCAACCAGCAGGCCCTGGGAGCGGAAGCCGAACTGGAGGCCAAGCTCGCCGTCCAGCGTGACGCCGACGCCCGGCTGGCCGCCAGCACCGCCATGGTCGACCGTGCCCGGGACGAGGTGCGCCGCTACCAGCCGGTCATCGACCGCACCGCGATCGCCGCCTACCAGGGCGCCCGCACCAACCGCCTGTTCGCCGTGCTGGTCAGCGATTCGCCGCAGCAACTGCTGGACCAGATGTCCACGCTGGACGTGGTGTCCGCGCAGACCTCCGAACAGCTCGACCACTACGACAAGGCCACCGCCGCCGCGACCGCGGCCGAGTCGGCGGCCCGCACCGCCGCCGACGCCGCACGCGCCGCGGCGCAGAAGGCCGACGCGGTGCGCATCGATCTGGAACACAAGCGCAGCGATCTCGGCGGCGCCATCGCCGAGGTGGTGCAGGCGTGGAGCGCGCTGTCGGCCAAGGACAAGTCCGCTCTCGCCGGATCACCGTTCCCGCCCGGATTCGACCGCGACACCCTCTTGCAGGGCCTCGTTCCCGGCAGCGGCACCAGCGCGCTGGCGGCCGGGCTCACGCGAGTCGGCGACCCCTACGTCTGGGGCGCCACCGGTCCCAACCAGTTCGACTGCTCCGGCCTGGTCCAGTGGGCGTTCAAACAAGTCGGCAAGAACGTGCCCCGGACAAGTTCGCAGCAGGCCACCTACGGCACCCCCGTGGCCAAGGACGATCTGCAGCCCGGCGACGTCGTCTTCTTCTACTCCGACATCTCGCACGTCGGCATCTACGCGGGCAACGGGCTCATGCTGCACGCCTCCACCTTCGGCGTCCCCGTCGCGGTCGCCCCCATGAGCTCGACACCGTTCCATTCGGCCCGGCGATACTAGAGGCCGTGAGCGAGCCAACCAGCGGCACCGCACGACCCACGACAGCACCGACCGGCGACGGTCGATCGTGAGCGACCCGCGCGAGCCCGGCGGCACATCCGGCACCGCACGGCCCGTCGGCGCCGTAGCCCCGTCCGGGGTGCGCCGATGAGCGGCTCGAGGAGACTGCGCGCGTGGTGGTCGGCGCGGCGGCGATTCGAGTTCTGCCTCACCGTCGCGATGGTGGTGGCGCTCACCGGCGTGTGCGTCGCGCTGCTCATGGTGCCGAACACGGTGCTGCCGAGACTGCGAGCGGCGGAACCGGGTGCGGCCGAGGCGGTGGGTCAGGCGGCGGCCGCCGATCCGAGGCTGGCCGAGGTACGCCGCATCATCGAACCGTTCGGATCGATCATCGCCCGCCAGGTGCCGACCGGTGACGGACGGCAGTCCCTGGTCGTCGGCCATCCCGACCAGCGGATCGAAATCGATGTGCTGGAGCGCGCGCTCGCCGACGCCACCGCCGCGGTGACCGACGTGTGGGGTCCCGGCTGGGCGCAGTCCGCGCTCGTCGTCGTCGCCTCGTCGCCCTCCGAATTCGCGGCTCTGCTGCGCTCGCCCGGCCTCCTGCCCGCCGAAGTCGCCGCCGCCTCCGTCGCCGATCCGTTGCCGCCGGGCGGCAGGCCCACCGGCCAGCGTGTCGTCTTCGGTCCCGACACCGGGCGCCGCCTCGACCCCGAGGGCATGGCCACCCTGCTGCGGCACGAACTCACCCACATCGCCGCGCGCGCCGAGACCGTCGACGGTGCCCCGCTGTGGATGCTGGAAGGCTTCGCCGACTACACCGCCCACCATCGCGAGGGCCAGCGCTTTGCCGACATCGCTCCTACCCTCACCGCGCACGGCCACGCCGGGCGGATCCCCGACGACCTGCCCACCGACGCCCGATTCTCCGGCCCCGACGCCGCATTCACCTACGAGCAGGCCTGGTCGATCTGCGCCTTCGTCGCCGAGAAATACGACCCGCCCCGCCTCGTCCAGCTCTACCGCCGCATCGCGGCGGGCAAGCAGGACCCGGCCACCGAAGACAGCATCCTGCGCGAAGTCCTCGGCACCACCCGCGCCGATTTCGTCGACGACTGGCGCGACTGGCTACGAGCCCGAACCGCCTGACCCCGCTACCGCCGCAACATCGCGACATCGCCGCCGCTGCGTCTCGGTCTGCGCCGCCGGCCGAGACGCGTGGCGCAAACACGACAACGACGACGATCCCGGCGACCCGTCCTCGGCAACGCCCGTCACCACGGTCACCCTCACCCACGGCAGCGACAACATCGGCGTCTCCGGTCCTGACGGCGCCAGTTCGCGTCCGAGCGACCGCTGCGTCGACGATCACCCCGAATACCGCCCACAAATCGCATCCCGAACCGACCCCGCCCCGCCCCGCCCCAGGGCGAGCAGATGATCAGCGAAAGCCCCGGCAAAGGGCCCACCGAGGAGACCGGGTCCAACGCCCCCAACATCCGGTTGCGAGCGAAACAAGACCGACCTCCAGCGTTCGCGACCCGGCTCCCTTCTCAGCGACGCGTCAACGATCACCCCGAGCACCACCCAGGCCACCCCACCCACCTTGTCCTGAGCCAACCTCTCTCCCGCGCCCAGCGCACCGCAACCCCAGGTTTCGAGCGAAGCGAGACCGAGCATCCGCCGTTCGCGGCCCGGCTCGCGTTTGCGCGGCCGCCGCGTCCGCGACGAAGGAGCAAGCGGCGGCCGCGCAAACGCGAGCCATAAGGGGGCCGCGAACACGCCGCGACGAAGTCGCGGCAAATCCAACACAGTATTTTGTTGCGCATGGCCCGAACTTTGCTGGTTACCAATGATTTCCCGCCGCGGCCGGGCGGTATCCAGTCCTATCTGCAGGCTTTGGCCGGTGAGCTGCCGCCGGATGACCTGGTGGTCTACGCTCCGCGCTGGCGTGGGGACAGCCATCTGAAGTTCGACGCCGAGCAGAAGTTCCAGGTGATTCGCCATCCCACGACGCTGATGCTGCCGACGCCGCTGGTGCTGCGCCGCGCCGCGCGGCTGCTGCGGAGCGAGAAGTGCGACACGGTGTGGTTCGGGGCGGCGGCGCCGCTGGCGCTGATGTCGCCCGCTCTGCGGCGCGCGGGCGCCGAACGCATTCTGGCCAGCACCCACGGCCACGAGGTGGGCTGGTCGATGCTGCCCGGCGCCAGGCAGGCGCTGCGGGTCATCGGCGAGCACACCGACGTGGTCACCTATGTCAGCCGCTACACCCGCCGCCGTTTCGCGTCCGCGTTCGGAGCGGACGCGGCGCTGGAGTACCTGCCGCCGGGCGTGGACACCGAGGTGTTCCGTCCGGATCCGGCGGCGCGGGCCGAGCTGCGCGAGCGTTACGGTCTGGGCGATCGTCCGACCATCCTGTGCCTGTCGCGGCTGGTGCCACGTAAAGGGCAGGACGCGCTGATCCTGGCGATGCGCGATATCCGGGAGCGGGTGCCGGGCGCGGTCCTGGTGATCGCGGGTGGCGGCCCCTCCGAGGAGAAGTTGCGCGCCCTCGCGGTCGCCATGGGCGTCACCGACGACGTGGTGTTCACCGGCCGCGTGCCGTCCGGCGAGCTGGCCGCGCATCACACGCTGGCGGACGTCTTCGCGATGCCATGCCGGACCAGGGGCGCGGGCCTGGACGTGGAGGGTCTGGGCATCGTCTACCTGGAGGCGTCCGCGTCCGGTGTCCCGGTGGTGGCGGGCAATTCCGGCGGCGCCCCGGAGACCGTGCTCGAGGGCAAGACCGGGCGGGTCGTGGACGGCCGTTCCGTGCAGCAGATCGCCGACACGCTGGTGGAGATCCTGTCGGATCGGGAGGCGGCCGCGCGGATGGGCGCGGCGGGGCGCGCGTTCGTGGAGCAGCAGTGGCGCTGGGACAGCCTGGGCGCGCGCCTGCGACAGCTGCTGCGGTGATCCGCGTCGCATCTACTACGCTCAGCGGAGTGAGCAGTATCCAGGTCGCAGATCAGACCTTCGTCGCCGCATCGGGGGCCGCCGTGGCCGACCTGCTGTCCGGGCCGAACCAGTGGCGCCGGTGGTGGCCGGACCTGGACCTGGAGGTCCGGGAGGATCGGGGTGCGAAGGGAATCCGCTGGTCGGTGGCCGGGGCGCTGACCGGAACCATGGAAGTGTGGCTGGAGCCCTCGCTCGACGGAGTGATCCTGCACTATTTCCTGCACGCCGAACCGCAGCCCGCGCTGCCGGTGAGCAAGCTGGCCGCTGCCAACCGGGCCCGCCGGGTCGCGGGCAAGAACATGTCGTTCGAGCTGAAGTCCCGGCTGGAGGCGGGTCGCCCGGCGGGTGTCGCACCCGCGCCCCAGTCTTGATCTACCGGCACCGACGCTGAAAGGAATCGCTGTCCGCATGGCCGACAGGACCCAGAGATCGATCGTCATCGCGGCCCCGTCGCAGCAGGTGATGTCCGTCATCGCCGATCTGGAGTCCTACCCGGAGTGGGTGTCGGCGGCGCAGTCGGTGGAGGTGCTGGAGGCGGGGCCGGACGGTATGGCCAAGACCGCGCGATTCGTGCTGGACGCGGGGGTGGTCAAGGACACCTACGTGTTGTCCTACGACTGGCGTGCCGACCGTAAGGCGGTCAGCTGGCGGCTGCTCAGCGGCGAGTTGCAGAAGGCGCAGAACGGCACCTACGAGCTGATCGATCGGCCCGACGGGGGCACCGAGGTGGTCTACACGCTGACGGTCGATCTGAACATCCCGATGATCGGCATGTTCAAGCGCAAGGCCGAGAAAGTGATCACCGACACCGCGCTGAAGGAACTGAAGAAACGGGTCGAAGGCTGACCGCGCACAAGACCAGGGTCGAACTGTTCATCGGCAAGGGCGGGGTGGGCAAGACCACGCTCGCCTGCGCCACCGCCGTGGCCGAGGCCAGGTCGGGCCGTCGCGTGCTGGTCGCCTCGCTCGATCAGGCGCATTCGCTGGGTGACGCGCTCGGCTTCCGTTTCCAGCACGATCCGGGCACCGTCACCGGTGTCGCCACCGTAATGCCCGGCTTGGACGTGATCGAGATCGATTCGCTCGCGCTGCTCGAGGACCGGTTCCGCGACGTGGCGCGGTTGATCTCGACCGGACGCGGGCACCAGCACGGCGTCGATCTCGGGGCGCTGGATCCGGCGGAGCTGACCGGTTTGCCGGGCGTGCAGGAACTGCTGATGCTGGTGGAGATCACTCAGTTCGCCGCCGAGGACGACTGGGATCTCATCGTCGTGGACTGCCCGCCCTCGGCGGACATGCTGCGCATCGTCACCGCGCCCGGCACCTTGCTCGGTTACCTGGAACGGATCTGGCCGCCGCACGAGCGCGCGATGAGCGCCGTCGGCACCGACCTGCACCGCGCCGTGCTGGCGGCGACGGTCGAACGGATCGTCAAGGCGGTGACGGAGGTTCGGGATCTGCTCGCCGACCACCGGCGCACCGGGGCACGGCTGATCACCGTGGCCGAGCGGGTCGCGGTGGCCGAGTCGGAGCGGGTGCGTTCGGCCGCGACGCTGCTGGGCCTGCGGCTGGATGCCGTGGTGGTGAACAAGGTGCTGCCCGACCTCCCGGCACCCTCCGGATCCGGCGGAGCCGAACATCCAGCGGTGCAGTGGTATTCGAACCGGCGCGGCGAGCAATCGGATGTCATCGCCGAATTGCGGAGCAAGATGCGGGGTATCCCGGTGGTGATCGCGCAGCATGCCGGGCCCGAGCCGATCGGGCTGAACTCGCTGGCCGCGCTGTCGCAGGCGATGGAGTCGGCGGGCGACACCGGCGACGCTGCGCTTATGCTGAGCGACAATCAGACGGAGGTCGACGCGAGTTCCGGCGAACCGCTGGTTCTCCGGGAATCCGGCACCGGATTGCAGTCGGTGTACGCGCTGCGCATGCACTTGCCGGTGGTCGACGCCGCCACGTTGCGCCTTGGCCGAGTGGAGGACGATTTGATCGTGGGAGCGGACGGGGTCCGGCGCCGGGTGCGCCTGGCGCCGGTATTGCGGCGGTGCACGGTCGACGGCGCCGAGCTCGCGGACGAGTACTTGGTGGTCCGGTTCCGGCCCGATCCGCGGGTCTGGGCGCGCACGTCCGAAAGTCACGATCATGACCGGTGATCCGCACGCGCCGCACGGCGACGGGACCGGCGGCCACACCGCGCCGGACGGTCTCGGCGAGTTCGCCGAGGAGTTGAAATTGCTCGCCGAGGCGGTGCTGGAGCGGGTGGAACCGGTGCTGCGGCGCGCCGCCGACGGGCAGGTCGAGTGGGCGAGCTGCAGCTGGTGCCCGGTGTGCGCGGCCGCGGCGCTGGTGCGCGGGGAGCACCACGAGGTGCTGGCCGCGATCGCCGATCACGGCACCGCGATCGTCACCGTGCTGCGCGAGGCGCTGGCTGGGGTGCCGGTCGACCCCGTCATGCCCACCGACGCCGACCCGGAAACCGGTGCGCCGCATCGTCACGATCCACCCGAGGACGGCGACGGCCCGCGTTACGTCGACATTCCCGTGACGATCAAGGTATGACGCATCAGATGGCCGGCACACGACCGCTGACCGTCGGAATAGACGTCGGCGGCACCAACATTCGGGCCTCGGTGATCGATGACAGCGGCGAGGTGCTCGACACGGTCCAGGCGCCGACGCCGCATTCGGCCCGGGCCTTGGAGGACGCGCTGGACCGGGCTGTGCGCGACCTGTCCGGCCGGCATCCCATCGGCGCGGTCGGCCTCGCGGTCGCCGGGTTCATCAACGGCGATCGCTCCACCGTCCGGTTCGCCCCGCACCTGCCGTGGCAGGACGCGCCGGTCGCGCAGCGGCTCACCGAGCGGCTGGAACTGCCGGTGATCCTGGAACACGACGCCAACGCCGCGATGTGGGCCGAATACCGGTTCGGTGCCGCCGCGGGCGGGCACAACGTGGTGCTGGTCGCGATCGGCACCGGCATCGGCGCCGCCCTGCTCATCGACGGCCAGCTCTACCGGGGCACGCACGGCGTCGCGCCGGAACTGGGTCATCTGCAAGTCGTTCCGCAGGGGCGGCCGTGCCCGTGCGGCAAACACGGATGCTGGGAGCGCTACTGCAGCGGAACCGCGCTGGCCGAGACCGCGATCGAGATGCTGGCCAGCGACACGGTGCACTCCGTGCTGGCCAGGGACGTGGCACGCGACCCCGGCTCGCTGACCGGGCGGCGGGTCGCGGGCGCGGCGCAGGACGGCGACCCGCTCGCGTCGCGGGTGATGGCCGACTTCGCGCGCTGGCTCGGGCTCGGACTGGCGTTCGTCAGCGACATCTTCGATCCGGACCTGGTGGTCATCGCGGGCGGCGTCAGCAGTTCGGCGCCGCTGTTCCTGGACGAGGCGCGCGAGGAGTACGCGCGCGCGATCACGGGTGCGGGACACCGGCCGCTGGCCCGCATCCGGACCACCCAGCTCGGCGAGGCCGCGGGCATGATCGGCGCCGCCGATCTCGCCAGGGCGGCACTGTCCTCCGGCGCGCGCAAGTCCGCGCGCGTGGCGCGGACCAGCCGGTGACGGCACCGGCCACGACCCTCGTGGCCTGCCGCGACACGCCGAGCGCCGCCATCGGTCGACGTGGGGGCCGAAGTGTGGTGAGATTCGCCGCTGCGGTTGGATGTGATCTTGCACCAGCGGTAAAGTCGGCAATTGAAGCAGGTGCCCGCAACTATCCCGGTCCCGGGGGAAGGACGTCATGTTCTACTGGCTGCTGAAGTTCGTGCTGCTGGGACCGTTCATTCATCTCTACAATCGGCCTACGGTCGAGGGTGTGGAGAACATTCCGGCGGACGGGCCGGCCATCATGGCGGGTAACCACCTCTCCTTCGCCGACTGGCTGTTCGCTCCGTTGCTGAGCCCGCGGCGGATCAACTACCTCGCCAAGGCCGAGTACTTCACCACCCCGGGCATCAAGGGCCGGTTCCAGAAGTTCTTCTTCAGCGCCACGGGTCAGTACCCGATCGATCGCAGCGGCGCCGACGCCGCCGAGGACGCGCTGAACGCCGCCCGCAAGCTGCTCGACCAGGGCCGCCTGGTCGGCCTCTACCCGGAGGGCACCCGCTCCCCCGACGGCCGCCTGTACAAGGGCAAGACCGGCCTGGCCCGCTTGGCGCTGGAGACCGGCGTCCCCGTCATCCCGGTCGCCGTCATCGGCACCGATGCGGTGAGCCCGCCCGGACCGTTCCGCTGGCGCCGCAGGAAGGTGACCGTCAAGTTCGGCGAGCCCATCGACTTCTCCCGCTACGAGGGCATGGGCGGCAACCGCTTCGTCGAGCGCGCTGTCACCGACGAGGTCATGTACGAGCTCATGCGGCTCACCGGCCAGGAATACGTCGACGTCTACGCCCACAGCCTGAAGAAGGGCGTCCCCAGCGGCAGCCGCACCGACAGCGTGTCCGTCCGCATCCCGGACACCGCCGCGGGCTGAGCACCCTCGCGCCTACACGCCGGGCCGGGCGCAATTCGTTGACCGTTCGGACGAAGATCTGAGGCATCCCGATCCGAGGCCGACCTGCGCGCAGGCGCGGACGCGATCGGATCCCGCTCGGGCATCGCGCATGTCGGTGGGGACGCGCTCGATCGGCGGCGCACCGTGATCCGAACGCCGCACGAGTGGTCCGCAGTCAGCGCGATGGGCCGAGTTCGATCCTCCCGTGGTGCTCGCCGGTGGCGTAACGTCCGCTATGGTCTCCGCAGCCGTCCGGCAGGTCCGCCCGTACGCCGTCGGTGCCGACAACGGCGTCGAAACCCCTGGGGCGATACAGATTCCGCTGCTTGCCCCGCCTTCGTCACCGCGACTCGATCGACGTCATGACGAACCGCGCCGGCGCTGCCGCGTCCGCCGGTGCCATAGACTCGGCCGAGTCGTCCGGGGGCCACAAGGTAATGAACAAGTCTTCGGTAAGACGACGCGGCGAAAGTACGAGCATGTTCAAGAAGTTGCTGGCGGCGGCCGGGGTCGGTGGGGCCGAAGTGGAAACCGAGTTGTTCACGCCGGGCGTGCAGCCCGGGGGCACGGTGGAGGGCGTGATCCGGTTGCGCGGCGGGGCGGTGGCTCAGGACATCGCCTACGTGGCCGTCGAGTTCGTCACCAGGGCCGAGCAGGAGTACGAGGATCACGAAGGCGTGCGGGACATCCCGTTCGGCCGTACCGGGGTGCACGGACCGTTGCATCTGCCCGCGGGTGCGGTGCCGGAATTCCGCTTCGCGGCCCGCGCGCCGATGGAAACGCCGATCACGTTCTACAACGGCAGGCACCTGCCCGGCACGGTGGTCTCGCTGCGCACGATCGTGGAGATCCACGGCGCGGTGGACGCCGCCGACACCGACCCGATCGGCGTCGGCGCACTGCCCGCCCAGCACGTCTTGCTGGAAGCCGTCGAGCGCTTGGGATTTCACCTGCGCAGCGCGGACGTGGAATCGGGCCGGGTGCACAACACCCCGCAGACGCTGCCGTTCTACCAGGAGATCGAATTCGCCGGTGCACCGCGCTACCCGCGCCTGAACCAGCTCGAGGTGACGTTCGTCCCCACCGATACCGGCATGAGCGTGGTCTTGGAGGCGGACAAGCGCGGCGGTTGGATCTCCGAAGGCCGCGACGTCTTCGACGCGCTCTGGGTGGACTACCAGCATCTGGGCGGCGTGGACTGGGCGGGCGAACTGCACCACCGGCTGGAGCGCTTGGCGCACTGAGTTTGTTGGCCACCCGGACCCGGCCCGTTCACGTGGCGTTGAGGTAGTTGCGGCAGGGTTGCCTCATGAGCGGCTCGGCCTCAGGACCATCCCGGCGCACCGTCTTGCGAGCTTCCGCGCTCGGACTCGTGGCGGCCCCGGCGCTGGCGGCGTGCTCGCCGGACAGCGGCCCGGCGCTGGTCCGGCCGCGGCCGGTGCTCACCCACGGTGTGGCGGTGGGTGATCCACGCCCCGACGGCGCGCTGATCTGGGCCCGCGCCGATCGCCCCGCTACCTTGATCGTGGAAACCGCTGCCACGGAATCGTTCAGCGATGCCAAGCGTTTCACCGGTCCGCTGCTCACCCCGGACTCCGACGGCACCGGCCGCGTACGGGTCGACGGCTTGCCCGCGGGACAGCAGGTGCACTATCGGGTGACCCTGCGCGGCGAGGACGGCGCCACCTCCGAACCGGTCACCGGTGTCTTCCGCACCGCCCCCACCGCCGCGGCGGACATCCGGCTCCAGTGGTCCGGCGACGTCGCGGGTCAGGGCTACGGCATCAACCCCGAAGTGGGCGGCATGAAGATCTTCGCCGCGATGGCCGCCCGCGACCCACACCTGTTCCTGCACTCCGGCGACTCCATCTACGCCGACGGACCGTTGCAGCAGTCGGTCACCCTGCCCGACGGCCGGATCTGGCGCAACGTCGTGAGCGAGGCGAAGAGCGCCGTCGCGCAAACCCTGGATCAGTTCCGCGGCAACTACGCCTACAACCTGACCGACGAGAACTACCGCCGCTTCAACCGCTCGGTCGCCCAAGTGGTGCAGTGGGACGACCACGAGACGGTGAACAACTGGTACCCGGGCGGACTGGTCGCCGAATCCAAGGGCTACACCGAACGCCGCATGGACACCCTGGCCACCCGCTCCTGGCAGGCCTTCCACGAATGGATGCCGCTGGAGCCGAGGGAAGCGGTGGACGGCAGGCTGTATCGCAAGATCGCCTACGGTCCGCTGCTCGACGTCTTCGTGCTCGACATGCGCGCGAACAAGGACACCAACAACGCCAACAACGGGCCCGACGGTCGCATTCTCGGTCCGGCTCAGACGAAGTGGCTCATCGACAGCCTGCGCGAATCCACCGCGACGTGGAAGATCATCGCCAACGACCTGCCGCTGGGCCTGATCGTCCCGGACGGCGAGCAGAAGAACGCCACCGCCTACGAGGGCCCCGCGAACGGCGATCCCGGCGCGCCGTCGGGACGGGAACGTGAGATCGCCCAGGTGCTGTCGTCGATCCGGGCGCACAAAGTGACCGACGTCGTCTGGCTCACCGCCGACGTGCACTACACGGCGGCGCACCGCTATTCGCCGGAGCGCGCGGCCTTCACCGACTTCGACGAGTTCTGGGAGTTCGTCTCGGGTCCGCTGAACGCGGGGGCGTTCGGCCCGAACCAGCTCGACGGTACGTTCGGCCCGGAGGCGGTCTTCGTGCACGCGCCGCCGGTGCAGAACAGCTCACCCCTGGACGCCTTCCAGCATTTCGGCGAGGTGCGCATCGACGGAAAATCCAGGGAACTGACCGTCGATCTGTGCGATGCCGCCGGATCCGTCCTGTTCAGCAAGAGCCTTGCGCCCGCGTCGCGGTGACACCCGACTTCGGGGGAGCGGCGCGGGCCGCGCTGTGGTTAGCTTTTCTGCCATGAGCACGCCGCAAACTGTCTCCAACGCCGAGGAATACCTCCCGCGCGATACCGCCGATGTCGTTCGCACGGTGCGGGATTCCCGAGGGCGATCGGAACGGCTGATGGTGCGTGGCGGCGAGCTGCTCGACGAGGGGCTCACGCTGCCCGCGCAGCCGACCGTGGTATCGCTGCGCCGGATGAATCAGGTGCTGGACATCAACCTGGGCCGGCGCACCGTCCGGGTGCAGGCGGGCGCGAAGCTCTCCGATGTCGACCGCAGGCTCGGCGCGCACGGTCTCGGCCTGCCCGTCGTCGGCGACCACCGCGACATCACCGCGGGCGGCTTCGCCTCGGTCGGCGGCGTCAGCGCGGCCTCGCACAAGCACGGCCTGTTCATCGACCAGATCGTCGATCTGGAGTACGTGGACACCGATGGGCGCATCGGCACCTGCGGGCGCACGCATCACACCGAGCGGTTCCAGCGCATCCTGGGCGCGGGTGGCCGGGCCGGCATCATCACCGCGCTCACCCTCGATGCGATCGAGGTCGACAAGGACCACACCTGGCTGACCACCCACGCCGACCGGTTCCTCGACTTCGACTCCTTCGTCGAGCACGCCCACGCGGAGATCGCGCGCCCCGGCAACGCCGAACTGCAGGTCGGCCGCTGGGTCGACACGGCGCCGCTGAAGGTGGCGCGTCCGGTCGGCACCGGCCACGTGCAGCTGGGCACCGTGCGCTTCGGCCAGTGGTCGAGCCTCTACCCCACCGCGCCCACCCGAGGACTGCGCGCCCGGCGCGAGGTCGGGTCGCGGGCGCGGAAATCGCTGGGCGCCATCGCCTCGGCCGCGCCGGGCAAGGCGGGCATGCCGGTGCGCAACGCGGCGGCGGGCGCGGTGCTGTTCGCGCCGAAGGTGCAGACCCTCCGCGATGCCGAGTATCTGGCCGATACAGCGCTCAGCTCGTCCGAGCGTGGCCCCGCCTACCGGGTGGGCGTTTTCGCGCCGCTGTCGAGCTATACATCGGTGTTCTACCGCCTGCACGATCTGTTCTCGGGCCACCGGGAACGCACCGGCTGCTTCACCGTCATCTCCGCGATGACCTACGGCGTGCGCTCGCGCTACCTGCGCGCGGAATCCGCCGCCCGCGGCCTGCCGCCCGAGGACCACGGCCTGATCACCTTCACCTGCCGCCTCCGCCCCGCCGCCCTGCCCTCGGAACTGCTGCGCGACATCGTCTCCGGCATCGAAGAGATCTGTCGCTCGGAGAACGCGCTGCGCTACGAGGCGGAGTAGAGGATGCATGAAAACGCGCATATCACAGCGCGTTTCGATGCTCGCTCCGAAAACGGGGGTTGACCGCTACATCGCTCCACAGTAACTTCTCCTATACGGGGCGGGGAGTTCGCTCCGTTCTCAGGGAGGGAATTGCAATGACCGCACCAACCGATATTTCGCCTGTTCGCGGCTCGGAGAACGGCGATATCGTCAGCCTGGCCACGGAATTGACTTCGGATCAGTTCGAGAAGCTGTTCGCTCTCGAGCTCCGTCGGCCGGTTGCGGTGTCCGACGCGGACACCGCGGACTAGGGAAACCGCGTCAACGGGGGCAGGACCCTGCCCCCGTTGACGGATTCCGATTCACATGCGGACGCTGCATGTATTCACAGGACCGACGATCAGTCCCGCGGAAGTTCTCGAAATAGCACCGCGCGCGCGAATCAATGGCCCGATCGCACACGGTGATCTATTCGATTCGTCGATTCGTTCCGGGGATATCGTTCTGATCGTCGACGGGCTCTTTCATCACTCGGCGACCATTCGGCACAAGGAAATCATCGGCGCACTGGACAGAGGCGTCGTCGTAGCCGGCACCGCGAGTATCGGGGCTTTACGGGCGGCAGATCTGGAACCGTTGGGGATGATCGGATACGGCGAGGTTTTCGCAGCCTATCGAGACGGGACGATCTGGGACGATGCCGAGGTAGCGGTCGTGCACGCGCCCGATGGCGACCAGCGAGCGCGGACGGTTCCGCTGGTCAATGCCAGGGCCATGCTCGCAGCAGCGGTAGCCGAGCGCGTCTCGCCGCCCGAGGACGTGGGACCCGCGTTGGCCGCGATCCGCGATATCTACTACGCCGAACGCAGTGTGGGTCAGATGTTGCAGGTGCTGACCGCCGCGGGATTCGACGAGCTCGCCCGCTGGCTCGGCCGTCGGCTCGACGACGACCCCGAGTTCGGCGACGTCAAGAAACGGGATGCAGTGGCGGCGCTACTCGCCTGCGAAGGTGCGCCTGCGGCCGTCCGGTCTGTGCCGCGCGACTGGATCACATCGTTCTATCGTGACTGGCGCAATTTCTTCATCGTTGATCCGGCCGGCTCGGGCATCCGCTATCTGGATCGGGTGCGATATCAGCAGATCTTCCATCCAGATTTCCCCCGGGTGTGGCGAAAATTCCTCGCCTACAGTTCGCTCGAACCGGCGGACGGGACGGTAGGCGTCCCGCTCGGAGAACGCCTCCAACGGCTCGGCGCGAGCGCGCTCGACCCCGCTGTCATCTTCTCCCCCAGGTTCGACGTGGCGAACCCGGCGCATCGCGCGGTGCTTCTGGCCGAGGAGACCGAACACGATCGGGCGACGGCGGCCGCGTACCGCGCGGCGCATACTTCGTTCACCGCGGAGCATGCCGCGGTCGACCCGCGAGCGCTGCATCGGTCGGTCGGGCGATCGGTGCTGAGCACGCTGTGGAATGTTCCGACGGAGGGCCTGACCACCGAATACGCACGCCGCGGTCTTCGTTCCGAGCAGGACGCAGTGGAGGCACTCGCTCTGTTCATCGTCGGCTATCTGCAGGATGTCGCCGCCGAACGCAACAAGGCAGGTCTCCGTGCCTGATACCCGCGTGGATCTACACGGCACCTACCGGGCACGGGACCCCGAGCAGACGTGGGAGTTGATCGCCCCGTTGCTGTCGGAGTTCGGTATCACCCGCGTGGCCGACGTGACACACTTCGATTGCATCGGAATACCGGTCGTCATGGCGACCAGACCGAGGTCGGAGACCCTGGTCGTCTCGCAGGGCAAGGGCTTGACTCCGTTGCTCGCGCGCCTCTCGGCAGTGATGGAATGTATCGAGCTGGACCACGCCGAACGCCCTGCGGCGACGGCGGTCTCGGCTCGTGCCGATGAGCTGGCGTTGACCTACGACATCGCCGACCTGCAGCTCCGCGTGGACGCGCACGTCGTCCGGCAGCTCGATATCGAGTGGTACCCCGCGACAACGCTGGTCAGCGCCACACCGAGCATGGTTCCGCGTGGGCTCGTCGATCTGACGTTCGGCAACGGTTACGACTGGCGTCCGGGAGTCTTCCGTACCAGCAGTACAGGTCTGGCGTCCGGCAACACTCGGGACGAGGCCTTGCTGCATGCGCTGTACGAGTTGATCGAACGAGACACCGTATCGTCGCTGTCATCGGTGACGGCCGACGCACGCCGGATGATCGACGTGTCCACTGTCGACAGTGACCACTGTCAAGAGCTGTTCGAGAAATTGCGCCGCGCCGGCGTCCAGTTCGAAACAGCGATGGTGCCCAATCCTTTCCGGATACCCACCGCAGTGGCCTTCATATGGTCGGAGGATTTCGCGCTCACCTGCGCCGGCTCGGGCGCGCATTCCGATCCTGCGGTAGCACTGTCACGTGCCGTCACGGAAGCAGTGCAGTCCCGGCTGACCGAGATCGTCGGCACCAGGGACGACATACCCTCGGACGGCGCTCCCGCACTCGACGCGCGTCCTCCGGTGCCCGCACTCGACGCGAGCGGAATACCCTGGGCCGAGGCCGTGGGCGAGGAAGGTCTGCACGAGGATTCCTTCGCGGACGAGCGCGCCGCCGTAGCGGAGCGCATCTCCGCGCATACTGGTCGTGAACCGATCTGGATCGATCTGTCCACACATCCGGATGTCTTCTCCGTGGTGCGAGCCTTCGCCCCGGGCCTGGTCTACAGCGCCCGGGGACATGTCCCGCGATGAGCCGCGTCCTGCCCACCCGACCCGGAATCGATGTCGAGGTGGTGCGCGAATCAACCGAACAGCACGTCACCGGTAACTCGCACCTGCACGAGGTAGCGGCGCGGACATCGGAAGGGTACGAGTTGCGCTTGCTGATCCGCAGGCCCGCCGAGATCCGCGACCCCTACTTGCATATTTTCGTCCACGGTCAGGCCAAGCGGGAGAAGTACACCCCACCGGTCTTCTACCGCCAAGGCAGCTCACGCAGGCTCGGTGCGGTGTGCGTTTTCCTCTGCGACCCGATTCTGTTGTACTCGACCGACTGCTCGATCGGCTGGCATCTGCTCGGCGACGACCAATTCTGGCCCGTGGTCACAGACTTGCTCGATTCGCTGATCCGGGACGACGACCTGCGAGGGGTGGTGTGGCACGGCTCCTCCGCCGGCGCCTACGCGGCAATTCGCAACGCCTTGCGGTGGACCGGCCCCTCACTCACCATCGCCGTCGCACCACAGAACGACCCCACGACGTTCTATTACTGGCCGGAGTTTTCGCCGTACTCTCGATTGGCGCATACAGCGCCACCGGAGCGATTGGACCGATTACTGGAACAGTATCCCGTGCCCGGCCACTCCCGAATACATGTCATGGTGAACAACAAAGATACGTATCACCTTCTGGAACATGTGAGGCCCCTGCTCGCGCACGCCGATACAAACGCCAATATCACCGTGCGAATGATCCACAACGAGATGGGTCACGAACGTATCGGAGAGGTGGACTACTGGTCTAATTATGAACTGGCAGAGCGCCGGTGGCGTGCCTGTCAACCATAGTAAGGAAGACTCAGATCACGAGGAAGGATCGGGGGGTGCCGAAAGATCCCCCGTTTCGGAAGATTGGCAACACCCGGCTCATCCGGAACGAACACCATTCGATCCTTGTCGAGCCGCGCACGTCGCAGGACAATGCGCTCGGGAGCCAGCCTCCGCAACTCTGCCGCCATCGGAGCGCTGAAGACCGAAGTTCGGTCCGAGATCTTGCTCCGAAGATGCGCAGGAGTTTCGATGGAGGCGATCACGTCGGAGGGCAGGATCACGTGAAAGTAAGTCTCGCGCCAGAGAACCGGAACTCCCGCTATCCGACCGGTCCAGAAGGGACGCGTGTTCGAAAACATCGAGAACGCCCATTCGGACTTGACACCGACGAGGAGCAGCCCGAAATTCAGTCCCCCGAGCACGATCGGGGCCAGTGCGGCCACATGCACGACCGGGGCGGAGGGATGTGCCGTTCCGGCTATTCCCACGCACACGGCGCCGTAGGCAGCTCCTAGAGTCGCGTTGACCCATCGCCCGGCACGGCGGTGCGAGAACACCTCGGCCGAGGTGAGGAACCGGCCACAGAGCCCACCGGCGATCACGGCCGCGACCGTTCCGGCGATCACCACCCCGTCCAGGCGACCGTCCGCCGAAAGCGCCAGCGCCCACGGGGCCAGCACCAACAGCGAGAAGTGGAAGTTCCCCAGCATGCCGAAGGCCAGATGCACGGCAGCCGCCAGCACGAAGGCCGGCCAGAGCCCGCCCGGTGCGAGAAGGAGAACACCGATCCCGGTCTCGCTCAGCACGGCTGCCCACGGAGCAACCCGCACGACCGGCTCGGGGGCCGCGAAGCTCATCCGGGCGGCATACCTGCGAAGCATGAATTTCGCCGCACTCACCTCCGCCGACAAGAACTCCCGGTTGGCTTTGATCGCCGCCGCCGAGAGATACAGGATCGCCAGCAGCCACCGCATTGCCGTCGCGGGCTCGGACGCGGCGAAGACCAGCGAGGTCAATGCCATCCAGGACAATGCCAAGTGGTTCGACAGCCGGTGCGGCTGGCACATCAGCCACGCGGTGAATACCAGCACGGCCACGATATAAGCCGGAACCGTTCCCACCCACGCCGCCCCGAAGAGCACCACGGGAGCTACGACGTGGCACACGCTGTTCACGGGGTAAGGTATCCGCACCCCCAACGCCGGTGCGAATGTCGAACGTAGATGACCCGGTCCGTCACGAACGACGTAATAGGCGATGTGCCCGATAATTCCGATCAGCAACAGGATCGCAAAATATTCGCGCATTTTCGGCCGACCGGATGTCAACCACCCGCTACCGCACACAAGATGGTTACCGTCGCTCCGGGGCGTATCGGAGCGGCCACACCACCGAGCGCACGCGCGTCTTCGTCTTCCACATACACGTTGACGAATCGCCGGATGTCGTTTTCCCCCGTGGTGATACGCGCCTTCAAGGCGGGATGCTGACGAATCAGCGAGTCCAGAACCTCCCCGACAGTCGAGCCACTGCACAACACTTTTGCATTACCTGCCGCATGTGACCGCAGCACCGTCGGCAACACGACAGTCGCACCGATTTCCCTGTCCACCCCGTTACTCCCCTCCCCGCTGGATATAGGGACGGTACTTCGGTAAGTTTCCCGCCCGTGTGGAGCATACATCGAATGCGCTTGCGGGGGGTACTCGCGGAGCCGGATTTCAGGGCGTTGTGGGTGGCGAATGCGTTCGGGGACATCGCTTCCAACACCACGGTGGTGGCTCTGAGCGTCACATCGGTCGTTGTTCTGCATGCGAGCCCGTTCCAAGTCGGCGTGATCGCCGCCCTTTCCCGCGCTGCTTATCTGGTGGTGGCGCTGCCTGTCGGCGTGTGGGTCGACCGGTGGAGCCGCAAACGCGTCCTGCTGGTCTCGGATCTCGTCCGGTTGGCCGCTGTCATGTGGATCCCACTCGCCTACTTCCTCGGCGTGCTCGCGATCTGGCAGCTGATGCTGGTGGGAGCGGTGGTCAGCACAGCCAACGTCTTCTTCGACGTGGCCCACACGGCGATCCTGCCGAGTCTGGTAGGACGCAAACGGGTTTCGGATGCGTCGGCTCGCCTGCAGTCCGTCGACACCGTCACGAGCGCGACGATTCCGGCCGCCGCCGGAAAGTTGATCGCTTCCACCTCCGCGGCGGCGGCGTTCCTGGTCGCGGGGGCCGTCAGCCTCGTCTCCACGCTGTTCGTCTGGCGGATCACCGAAGGCCGCTCGGACAAGACCAGCGCGAGCGAACCGGCCGGATTCGGCACGGCTGTGCGCGAAGGCATCCGGTACGTCGCGGGACACCGCATCCTGCGCGCGACGGTCACAGCCGGAGTGCTGCTGAACTTCGGCGCTGGTATGTACAACGCGGTGATCGCGGTCTACGTGTTGCGTGACTGCGGACTCTCCGCCGGCGAGTACGGGTACGCCCTCGCGCTCGGTTCGACAGGAGGATTCGCCGGATCGCTGGTCGGCCAGCACATCGGACGGGCACTGGGCGAGATCCGCACTCAGGTGGTTTGTTATTTCGCGATGGCCGCCGCGCTGGCCGCGCCTGCGCTCGCTTCCCACCTTCCGGTCCCGGCGTGGATCTCCTACGCCGCCGCGGTCTTCCTGCTGTCGTTCCTCCTGGTCGTCATCAGTGTGAACACTTCCGGGATGCACGCTCGCCTGACACCGCAGCGACTACTCGGCCGGGTCAGCGCTTCCCGACGGTTCGCGACCCTGGGCATCGTTCCGATCGGCGCGCTCGCCGGCGGCCTGGTCGCGAGCCACCTCTCGGCAGCGACGACGCTGTTGATCGCCGCGGCCTTCCCGGCGTCGACTCTGATCGTTTTCGCGTTCTCCCCGGTGATCGGAATGCGCGTGCTCCCCGCGGAACTCGAAGTCGATGACGAGACAGAGACCGTCCTTCCGGAGGAAGAGAGAACCGCCGCACCCTCGACCAGCGCCCCCGATGGTGCGCAGGCGCTGCAGCCCGCGGCCGTTCCCCTTCCGCCTGCACGCTCCTGACCTGCACCTGAGGACCGGTTTCCGGAAACGCCACCGGCGCAGCGCCGTTTCCGACATAGTGGTAAACACTCGCGTTCCCTACTTATACGCGAGCGTACCCCACTCCATTGTTCGTGATCGGATCAGACTTCATGAGGACGAGCACATCCGCGGCGGTCGGCGCATTCGCTGTCACAGCCCTGGTCGCGGGAACCGCGGCCGGATTTCCCGGAGCGGCCTATGCCGACACCGCGCAAGAGGGAGATCCACCGAGTGTGATCACGGTGGACAGCACAGCCGACGAGGCGGCCGCCGAGCCCCGAAACGGGCATTGCCGCACGCCTTCCGGCGCCTGCACACTGCGTGCCGCGGTGCAGACGGCCAACGCCCATCCCGGGAGCACGATCGTGGTCCCCGCCGGGCGATATGTCCTGACGATCGGGCCCGACCAGCGGAAAGTGCAGGGCCGCAACCCGGACGCCACCACGGGAGACCTGAACCTCACGGCGCCGACGACGGTGCGCGGCGCAGGCCGCGAGCGAACCATACTGGACGCCAACGGAATCGACCGGGTGCTCAGTATCGCCGCGCCCGCGGCGTTGACGGGATTGACGGTGACCGGCGGACGCACCGCCCAGCACGAGATCCCCTTCTACGACACCGGCGGAGGCGGCATAGCGAATTCGTCGTCACTCGTACTCGACGACGTCGTGGTCCAGGACAACAGCGCCGGGTACGGCGGCGGCATCTTCAACGTGCCGGGCTCGGACCTGCACACGCGGAATACGGTGGTCACGGGCAACTCCTCCGGCGAGGCGGGCGGTGTGCGATGCGACGACACCTGCACCTTCACCGACTCCACGATCTCCGACAACCGCGTGGTCGATCCCGGAGTCTGGTACCGCCCAGGCGGTTTCGCCGGACGCGGCGGCGGCGTCGATGTCCGGGGCCGGGGCGTGGTGACCTTCGACCGCGTCACGATCACCGGGAACACCGCCTCGGACGGCGGCAGCGGCATCAACGTGGCGCCTGCCTACCTCGACACCCTGCCGCGCCAGGTGACCGATCTGGTCGAGTTCCCGGTGGGCCGAGTCGTCTTGCGCGACTCCACGGTGCTGGGCAACAGGTCCGGCGCCGCGGTGGTCAACTGCGTCGAGGTCTTCGCGACGATCGTGTCGGAAGGCGGAAATACCAGCGACGATGCTTCCTGCAACCTCACCGGGGCCGGCGACCGGGTGGTGTCCTAGCCGGCGGGCGCTGTCGGCCCGAGCAACGCGAGGTGGATGTGCACGACGGCGTCCTCGAGGTCGAGCAAGTCGCCTCCGGCACGGAGGGTGCGGCGGACGGCCTCGTTGGTCGCGTCGGTCACCGCCAGGTACGCGTAGTCGGGGACGGCGGGATCCTCGGGGCCCGCCTCCGCACGCCACGAACGGAGGAACCCGGCGAACCAGCGCTGGCATCGTTCGAACGACTCGAGCGCGCGCGGCCCGGCCACGGCGGTCTCCAGATAGAACGCACGGGCGAACGACGGCTCGTCACGCAGCAAGGTGAGGTACTCGCGAATGCCGCGGCGGAGCGCTTCCCGTGGCTCCACCGATTCCGACCTGATCTGCCGCATGACCTGCCGGAGATGGTCGATCATCAGATCGCGGCCGGCGTCGGCCGCCGCGAGGAAGCACGCTTCCTTGTCCGGAAAGTGCTGGTAGAACGTACGACGCGAAACCTTGGCCGACGCGGCGATGTCCGCGACCGTCGCGTCGAGATAGCCGCGGTCGGCGACGACAACCGTCACGCCGAACAGCAGCCGCTCACGCTGCGACCCCGTCACGAGGTCGCGAGCGAGACCGTGCGGCCCGTGCGGTAAGGCCGGCAGAGTCGGCTCCAGCAACTTCTTACGTCCCACCCGCACCTTCATATCAGGCGCGGCCTCACTCCCCACCGGGTCGGCCACCACACACGCGAAACGGCCCCACCGGATCTCCGATGGGGCCGTTTCGGCAGTCTTCGGCTCAGTGCTTTTCCGGCCCGAGGTAGTACTCGAACACCAGACCGGCGGCCGCGGCGAGGATGCAGACGACGCCGATGCCGATCAACCAGAACTGGAAGAACGCCAGGCCCAGGGCGGTCACCGAACCGGCGGCGGCCAGGGTGATCGGCCAGAAGCTGCCGGGCGAGAAGAAGCCCAGGTCGCCGGCGCCGTCCACGATCTCGGCGTCCTCGTAGTCCTCCGGGCGCAGGTCGAGACGACGAGCGACGAACCGGAAGTAGGTGCCGATGATCAGCGACAGGCCGGCGGTCAGCACCGTGGCCGTGGTGCCCGCCCATTCGACGCCGGTGCGCGACTGGCCGGTGAAGAAGCCGTAGACCACCGCCACGATGATGAAGAACACCGTGAGCAGTTCGAAAATCCGCGCTTCGATCTTCATGTCAGATCAAATCCTCACTTGCTCTCGGCCGAGGCCGCGCTCTTGACGTCGCGCCTGGTGTTGAACGGCGTGGTGGACGTGGCCACGGGGGACTCACCGATGGACTCCAGCGCCTCGGCGTTGGTCTTGCCCGCCTGGCGCGCGTCCAGGTACTTGGTGAACTTCTCCGGCGTGACCGCGCGGACCTCGAAGTTCATCATCGAGTGGAAGGTGCCGCACATCTCGGCGCAGCGGCCGACGAACGCGCCTTCCTTCTCGATCTTGGTGATCTGGAAGACGTTGTCGGAGTGGTTTTCCTTCGGGTTCGGCATCACGTCGCGCTTGAACAGGAACTCCGGCACCCAGAAGGCGTGGATCACGTCGGCGGCGGCGAGCTGGAACTCGATGACCTTGCCGGTCGGCAGCACCAGGACCGGGATCTCGTTGCTCGAGCCGATCGTCTCGACCTTGTCGTAGTGCAGGTAGGACAGGATGTCGTTCTCCGGCTTGCCGTGCACGGGGCCCGGCTGCGGGTGACCGTCCTTGGTCCGCTCCTCGTACCCCTCGAGCTGCTCCTGGCTCAGCGCCTCACGCGAGGCGTCGATGCCGTCGAACTTGTACCCGTCCTTGAAGTCCACGTTGCGGTAGCCGAACTTCCAGTTCCACTGGAAGGCGGTCACGTCGACGGTGACGTCGGGGTTGTCCACCTTCTCGTGCACGTAGTTCTGCACGACCACGGTGAAGTAGAACAGCACGGCGATGATGACGAACGGGATCGCCGTGTAGGTCAGCTCCAGCGGCACGTTGTAGCCGGTCTGGCGCGGGAACTCCGGGGAGTCGGCCTTCTTGCGGTGGAACGCGACGGTCCAGAAGGTCAGGCCCCAGACCAGCACACCCATCGCCAGCGCGGCGACGACCGACCAGGTCCACAGTTCCCGCATCCGAGTGGCCTGCGGCGTGATGCCCGACGGCCAGCCGAACCGCAGCCAAACATTGTCGATCGAGCAGCCCGAGACGAGCAGCGCGGTGATCCCCAAGGACACCGCCAGCCCGGCCCGCCGAAGGATGCGGCCCCGCCCACCCCGGGCGGGTCGTGCCCCGATCTCTTCGCTCGCCTTGTGCGCCACGCTCACGCCTTCCTGGTCGCCACACATTCCGACAGTGCATCGTCGGGGCTGCGATCTACCCCGGCGATACGTCCTAAGCTCGTTTCAGGACACCCTCTCGACCAGCGCGTGACGCGCCGGTCGCCTGAGAGAGACCTGAGTACTACGCAGCGTAGACCAAACGCACCCCCCGTTCGTCGTCGGGTCGGGTTCGACACCTCGCCGAGCCCGCGGGGATCACCGTCACCAGCGATTCCGGCCGGGACGTGATGCGCACGACGCGCGGACGCCGGTGGTGCGGCATACTCGGACACTAGATTTCGTCCCCCTGCGCCCCATCCGGTGCGCGCGTATCCCGACTGCGAGAAATGAGGTTGCCGACGCCGTGTGTGGACTGCTCGGATTCCTGGCATCTGACGAGGCGGCACCTGGCACGGTGGAGCAGGTCTACGAGGCCTTGCACTGCGTGCGTCACCGCGGCCCGGACGAGCGCGGCACCTGGCACGACGACCATGTGATCTTCGGCTTCAACCGCCTGTCGATCATCGACATCGAGCACTCGCACCAGCCGCTGCGCTGGGGCCCGCCGGGGCAGCCCGAGCGCTACGCGCTCACCTTCAACGGCGAGATCTACAACTACCTGGAGCTGCGCGCGGAGCTCGCCGAGGCACACGCCGCCGAGTTCCCGGACGGCAAGATCTTCCGGACCGAAGGCGACAGCGAGGCCATCGTCGCGGCGTTCCACTACTGGGGTCCGGAGGCGGTGCGGCGGCTGCGCGGCATGTTCGCCTTCGCGATCTGGGACACCGAGACCCAGGAGCTGTTCCTCGCCCGCGACCCGTTCGGCATCAAGCCGCTGTTCCTGGCCACCGGGCCCGGCGGCACCGCGTTCGGCAGCGAGAAGAAGAGCCTGCTGGAACTGCTGCCCGCGCTGGAGCTGAGCGACGCGCTCGATCCGCGGGCGCTGGAGCACTACACGGTGCTGCAATACGTGCCGGAACCGGAGACGCTGCACAAGGACGTGCGCAGGCTGGAATCGGGCAGCTACGCCACCGTGCGGCCCGGGGCGGCCCCAGCCGTCACCCGGTACTTCACTCCGAAGTTCCCGGTGCGCGCGTTCACCCCCGGATCGGCGAACGCGCGCTACCGGGAGATCGCCGCGGCGCTCGAGGACTCCGTCGCCAAGCACATGCGCGCGGACGTGACGGTCGGCTCGTTCCTGTCCGGCGGCATCGACTCCACCGCGGTCGCCGCGCTGGCCATGCGGCACAACCCGAAGCTGATCACGTTCACCACCGGGTTCGAGCGCGAGGGCTACTCGGAGGTGGACGTGGCCGCCGAGAGCGCCGAGGCGATCGGCGCGCGCCATGTGGTGAAGGTCGTCTCTCCCGCCGAGTTCGCCGAGGCGATCCCGGAGATCGTCTGGTACCTCGACGACCCGGTGGCCGATCCGGCCCTGGTCCCGCTGTACTTCGTGGCCAAGGAGGCGCGCAAGCACGTCAAGGTGGTGCTCTCGGGCGAGGGCGCCGACGAGCTGTTCGGCGGATACACCATCTACCGCGAGCCGCTGTCGCTGAAACCGTTCGAGAAGCTACCCCGTGGCTTGCGCAAGCTGGCGGGCAAGCTGTCGGACCGGATCCCGGACGGCACCAGGGGCAAGAGCCTGCTGCACCGCGGCTCGCTCACCCTCGAGGAGCGCTACTACGGCAACGCGCGCAGCTTCAACGACGCCCAGCTGCGCGCCGTGCTGCGCGAGTTCCGGCCGGAGTGGACCCACCAAGACGTGACCGCGCCGCTGTACGCGCAGTCGCGCGGCTGGGACCCGGTGGCCCGGATGCAGCACCTGGACCTGTTCACCTGGCTGCGCGGCGACATCCTGGTCAAGGCCGACAAGATGACCATGGCAAACTCGCTGGAACTGCGCGTGCCGTTCCTGGACGCCGAGGTGCTGAAGGCGGCCGAGGGGCTCCCGTTCGACCAGAAGATCACCAAGGAGACCACCAAGTACGCGCTGCGTCAGGCGCTGGAGGGCATCGTGCCGCCGCACGTGCTGCACCGCGCCAAGCTCGGCTTCCCGGTCCCGCTGCGGCACTGGCTGCGCGGCACCGAACTCTACGACTGGGCACAGCAGCAGATCGCCGAGTCGCAGACCGACCACCTGCTGAACAAGGCCGCGATCAGCGAGATGCTGGTCGCGCACCGCGCCGGGACCGCCGATCACAGCCGCAGGCTGTGGACGTTGCTGGTGTTCATGGTGTGGCACGGAATCTTCGTCGAGGACCGGATCAAGCCGGAGATCCAGGAGCCGGTCTACCCGGTCTCGCTCTGAGATGCACGAAAGGCGCGCACCCGGTCGGGTGCGCGCCTTTCGTCTTCAGGATCAGAGCAAAGTCTTGATGTCCGCCGCGGCCTCGGGGCCATAGGCCTGGGTGAGGCGCTCCAGCGCGGACTCCTTGTTCAGCGTCCACTCCTGGGTGCCCATGGTCTCCAGCACGAGCACGGCGATCAGCGAGCCCAGCTGCGCGGAACGCTCCAGGCTCAGCCCGGCGGTGTGCGCGGTGAGGAAGCCGGCGCGGAAGGCGTCCCCGACGCCGGTCGGCTCGACCTTCTCCGCCTCGGGCACGACGCCGACGGTCACCTCGGCGCCGTCACGGTCCACGATCCGCACGCCCTCCGCGCCCAGCGTGGTGACCCGGATGCCGACCTTCTGCGCGACCTCTTCCTCGCTCAGACCGGTCTTCTGCAACAGCAGCGCCCACTCGTACTTGTTCGTGAACAGATACGCGGCGCCATCGATGAGCTGCACCGACTGATCGCCGTCGAGACGGGCCAGCTGCTGGGAGGGGTCGGCGGCGAACGGAATGCCGAGCTCACGGCATTCGGCGGTGTGCCGCAGCATCGCCTCCGGATCGTTGGCGCCGACCAGCACGAGGTCGAGTTGCCTGCTCTCGGCCAGCTCGGCGATGGAGATGTCGCGGGCCTCGCTCATCGCGCCCGGGTAGAACGACGCGATCTGGGCCATGTCGTCGTCGGTGGTGCAGACGAAACGCGCGGTGTGCGCGCGGTCGGATACCAGCACGGTGGAGCAGTCCACCCCGTGCTTCTCCAACCAGGCGCGGTACTCGCCGAAGTCCGCGCCGACGGCGCCGACGAGCAGGGGCGTGCGATTGAGCAGGCCCATGGCGTAGGCGATGTTGCCGCCGACGCCGCCGCGACGGATCTGCAGATCGTCGACGAGAAAGCTCAGCGACACATGGTCGAGCTGATCGGCCAGCAGTACGTCGGCGAACCGTCCGGGGAAACGCATGAGGTGATCGGTCGCAATGGACGCGGAAACGGCGATGGACACGTGGCTGAGCCCCTTCAACGGTAGGCGGCAGGCGGTGCAGACCGGGACGCGAGTCCCGATCTCACCGTAGCTGATGCCGCCTCTCCGGGTCTTCAGGCCGTACTAGTTGAGCGACACCGGATTTGCGTTCAGGTCTTGCGTGCGCGCCGCTCGGGTCCTGGTCGTTCCCGACGAGTTACCCATGTCCCGACAAGATCAGTCGTTCCGATCTCATCCCGGCCGATCGCCGTGATCGCGCCGGGAGGGTACTACCTCAGTTGAAGGAGTCGCCGCAGGCGCAGGAGCCGGTGGCGTTCGGGTTGTCGATGGTGAAACCCTGCTTCTCGATGGTGTCGACGAAGTCGATCGAGGCGCCCTGCACGTACGGCGCGCTCATCCGGTCGACGGCCAGCGTGACGCCACCGAAGTCGACGGTCAGGTCGCCGTCGAGCGAGCGGTCGTCGAAGAACAGCTGGTAGCGCAGGCCCGCACAACCACCCGGCTGCACCGCGATCCGCAGCGCCAGGTCGTCGCGACCTTCCTGGTCCAGCAGTGCCTTCGCCT